>PKRJ01000107.1 GCA_017577365.1 Gammaproteobacteria bacterium
AGCGCGGAGACGGCATCACGGCTCGGCTTGCCTGTGCTGGCGCGCGTCGCCGCGTACGCGACCGCGGGCGTCGATCCCGCGTTCATGGGGGAAGGTCCGATCGCCGCGACACGCCGGTGCTTGCAGCGGGCGGGATGGCGCACGAGCGATATCGATCTGATCGAGGCGAACGAGGCTTTCGCCGCGCAGCTCCTGGCCGTCGTCGACGCGCTCGAGCTCGATATGGGCCGGGTCAACGTGAACGGCGGTGCGATCGCGCTCGGGCACCCGATCGGCGCGTCGGGCTGCCGCGTGCTCGTCACGCTGCTCTACGAGATGATGCGGCGCCGCGCACGTCGCGGCCTCGCTACGCTCTGCATCGGCGGAGGTCAGGGCATCGCGCTCGCGGTCGAAGCCGCCTGAGCGTTGCTTACGGCGACACCTCCGTGTGCCGCCGAGCATGGGAACGTGACTAGAGATCCCTCAAAGGCCGGCGTGGCACACGTACTTGAGGTTCTGATACTCCAATAGACCGTGCGATGAGCCTTCCCGCCCGTAGCCGGACATCTTCACGCCGCCGAACGGTGCGACCGGCGTCGAGATCACTCCCGTGTTGATCCCGACCATGCCGAATTCGAGCGCGCGGCTTGCCCGGGCGATCGTGGCCGGATCCGACGAGCAAATGTAAGACGCGAGCCCGTACGGGGTGTCATTCGCCATCCGAATGCCTTCCTCGAAGGTATCGAACGCGATCACGCCGGCAAGCGGTCCGAACGTCTCCTCGCGAGTGAACAGCGCATCCGGAGGCGCTCCGGCGATCAGCGTCGGGATCGACAAGCGTCCGCCGGGGGACGGACCGCCGGCCACGCAGTACGCGCCGCGGGCGATCGCATCCTCGCGATGCTGCTCGACCTTCTCGACCGCGTCCTCGTCGATGAGCGGGCCGATATCGCAGGTCGAATCGAATCCGTCGCCGGCCTTCATATTGCGGACTTTGTCTCCGAAGGCCGATAGGAATCGGTCCAGTATTCCGCGCTGCACGTAGATCCGATTCGCTGCGACGCAGCTTTGTCCGCCGTTGCGAAATTTCGCGACCATCGCGGTCTCTATGGCGACGTCGATATCGGCGTCGTCGAAAATGATCAGCGGTGCGTTGCCGCCGAGCTCTAGGCTCAAGCGTTTGATCGTCGGCGCGCATGCCGCTGCGAGCAGCGCTCCGACCTCCGTCGAGCCCGTGAACGAAAGCTTGCGAACGATCGGCGACGACGTGAGCACCTCGCCGATCGGTCGCGATTTGCCGATCACGACGTTCAGCACGCCGGGCGGGACGCCTGCTTCCTCGCCGAGCTTCGCGAAAGCGAGCGCGGTCACGGGCGTAAGGTCCGAAGGCCTCGCGACGACGGTGCAGCCGGCCGCGAGCGCCGGAGCCACTTTTCGCGCGAGCATCGCCAGCGGGAAATTCCACGGGGTGATTACCGCGCACACGCCGACGGGCTCGCGTTCGACGAATAGGCGTCGCCCGGGAACGGGAGAAGGTATGGTTTCCCCGATCGAACGGGTCGCCTCCTCCGCGTAGAACTCGACGTAGCCCGCGGCGTAGTCCACTTCGCCCTGGGCTTCGCGGAGCGTCTTGCCGTTCTCCCGGGTGATCAGCGTCGCGATATCGTTTCGATGCTTGATGAGAAGGTCGTACCAGCGGCGCAGAACTCCGCCCCGCTCCCTTGCGGTTTTCGCCGCCCAGCCGGGCAGGGCCTGCGCGGCGGCATCGATCGCAGCGCGCGCCTCGCCCGGGCCGACCGCAGCCACCTCGGAGAA
Organism: Gammaproteobacteria bacterium; assembly: GCA_017577365.1. Lineage (GTDB taxonomy): Bacteria > Pseudomonadota > Gammaproteobacteria > Steroidobacterales > Rariloculaceae > ZC4RG20. The sequence continues at coordinate 1,795 of PKRJ01000107.1, forward strand.
CACCTCGAGCGTATACGGATCGTCGACCCGTACCGGCGGAGCCGAGCCGTCGACCCACTTACCGTCGATGTAAGGCTTCGTTACCAGAAGATCGGGCTCTGCCAATCGTCCGCGCTCGCGAGGTTGCACGTCGACCATTCAAATATCCTCTGTCGATGAGTCCCGGAGCTCGCGCTGAACCGTATCGCACGATCACGCGGCCCGGGGTCTGTCTCGGGTACCGAGCTGATCTCGCCGGGCATGGCCCATTGCGGCAGCCGAGCGAGACGCTCTAGAGCTCGCATTCTGCCGAAATCGGCTCGCTTCCGGATCACTCTGCCGCGATCCGCATAGATCGCGGCATCGTGGATGATCTTAACATTCCGTGCTTGTCACCAGGGGCTTGGATTTTTGCGCCGAGCGGCGGTACTCCCTTGGCGACATGCCGAAATGCTGCCGGAACGTGCGCGTGAAATGCGCCGCGCTATTGAAGCCCCACGAGTACGCGATCTCGGTCAACGTATGCCCGTTCCACGCCGGATCGTGCATCTGTCGCGCGCATTCCTCGAGACGCCGACGTAGCACGTACGCCAGCACCTTCTCGCCGTTCATCGCGAAGATATTGCGCACGTAGCGCGGCGATAGACCGAGTCCTTCCGCGATCGACGTCGCGGTCAATCCGGGATCGCGAAGATTGTCCTCGATGTAGCGGATGATGCTGTTCCGCCGTTGCCACTGGACCGCCGATCCCTTCAGCACGGGCTCGTAGCCGGCGACGTATGACATCGAGATCATCTCGAGCAAGTAGCGCGCGATGCGCGTCTCGAAGCCCGTCTGGACACCGCCACCGAACAGATTGTCGCTCAGGTTCTGCACGATCGCGCCCGCGGTGCTGGCCATCCCGACCGTTCTTTCCAAGCGAAGACCGCAGAACTGCTCGGGGGTAGGAAGATAGTCGCGCAGGACGTCGGGCGGCATTCGCACCATGATCGTGACGGACGGATGCTTCGTCTCGAAGAGGTGCGGCAGCCCGAGATCGCATAGCATGAAGTCTCCCTCGGAGAGACGCGCCTCGTTTCCGCAGTGGTAGAACGTGCTGCTTCCCTTCGCCTGCAGCAGGAGCGTGTAGAGTCGCGTCGAGTCGCGCATGATGTGCGTTTTTCTGCGCTCGACGCTGCAATCGTCGACGGAAAGTCTCGCGAGTCGGACGGGACCGAGCTGTGCGACACTGAGCTCGGCGGCGAATTTCTGCTGATCGGCTGCATTGAACTCGACGGCGCTCATGCGCGAGGAATAGATGGCGTTCCATGCAGCCAACTTCCCAGCGGCCGGCAACCGCTCGGTGCTGACTCTCTCCATCGTTGTTCTCCCCCCTTGACCACCCACGTTCTTGGTGAGAGTGGGTGCCCGAAAGTGACGGTACCAAACGCGTATTACGTGTCAAGCGAGATCACCGAACGCTTCTTACGGCTCTCGCCGACCGCCTTTTCCGCAAAAAACTTGCGCCTATACGGGCAAGCGGTAGCGGTTGGAGCGGCCCAACATGCGAGCGCCGATATAGTCGCTACGGAGAGACGGTATGATCGAACGTCGGGCGTTGTTCGCGTCCGTCTTGCCGGCCGCGCTCCTCCTGGGCTGCTCTCGCGGCACTGCTCCGAGCAGCGGAGGCTCCGTCGCGGACGGTGTTATCCCTGCGGCACGGGCGCAACAGGCTCCCGCTGTGCTTCGAAAGTTTCATCCTCCGCGCCCCGCGAAGGACGTCGAGCACGCGGTGGTGTATCGCCGAGAGGACGAGTTCTGCGCGTGGCCTTATACACGGGGCTTCTGGGAAAACGCGCGCGGAGAGTTGATCCAGATGTTCGACGCGCTCACGGTCAGATACACCGATCCGGATTTCATCAACCACAACAACGTATTCAGGAATGCGACGGCGAGGAAAGTCGTGACCGTTCGCTCGAACGACCGCGGGCGCACGTGGAACGGCGACGATCCGGAGATCGATGTTCTCACGGCCGGCGATCCTCATGCGCGGCCGTTCTCCGAGATGGGTCCCATCGACTACCTCGACAAGAACGTGCTGCTGTGGTCATTCAGCGCGGGGTTCGGGACGCCGGCGGGACGTGCCCCCATTCGCGTGTCGAAAGACGGCGGCCGCACCTGGTCGGGAGCGTCCGAGTTGCCGCTCGACGGCCTGCATTCGCTGACCGCGTTGAACTCCTATCTCGTCCGGCCCGACGGACGATGTCTGCTGTTCATGTTCGAGGTGTCGCCGGACGGGAATCGCCGCCCGCTCGTGTACGGC
>PKRJ01000018.1 GCA_017577365.1 Gammaproteobacteria bacterium
TTGTCGAGCAGCGCCTGCGGCATCGGCTCGCCGGTCTGGTAGTGGCGCGCGTAGTTCCGCAGCACCTCCGGCCAGTCGGCCCACATCTCGTTGACCTGCGACGGAAACTCGACGAAGTCGCGGGGCACGCGCGTGCCGGCGAAGTACGGATACGTGACGTCCGAGAACAGCCCGTGCAGCGCGTGGCCGAACTCGTGGAACATCGTCGTCACCTCGTCCCACGTGAGCAGCGTGGGTTGTCCCGCCGGAGGCTTCGGAATGTTCAAGTGATTCGCGACGACGGCCTTCGTGCCGCGCAGCTTCGACTGCGACACGTACGCGTTCATCCACGCGCCGCCGCGCTTGGACGGGCGCGCGTACGGGTCGAACAGGAAGATGCCGAGCTGCGAGCCGTCGGCGTCGAAGACGTCGAAGACGCGCACGTCCGGATGGTAGACGGGCAGGTCGTCGCGTTCCTCGAACGTGATGCCGTAGAGTCGATTCGCGGCGTAGAACACGCCGTTCTCGAGCACACTATCGAGCTCGAGATAGGGCTTCAGCGCGTCCTCATCGAACTCGTACGACTCCTGCCGGACTTTCTCGGCGTAGTACGCCCAGTCCCACGGCTCGAGCTCGAACGAAGGCTCGCCTTTCGCGGCCTGCTCGCGATCGATCATCGCTTGCAGCGCTTCGCCTTCGCGCCGCGCGTTCGCCACGGCGGCCGGCGCGAGCTGCGACAGCATCGCGTCGACGGCTTCGGGCGTCCGCGCGGTTTCGTCGGCGAGCACGTAAGCCGCATGGTTCGCGAAGCCGAGCAGCCGCGCGCGCTCGGCTCGCAAGCGCATGACTCTCGAGATGATCGCCCTGTTGTCGTACTGATTGCCGCGGCTGCCGCGTGCGATCGACGCCTCGTGGATGCGCCGCCTGAGCTCCCGGTTCGTGAGCTCCGCGTTCGCGGGCTGTCCGGTCGTGTTCTGCAGCGTGATGACGTACTTGCCTTCGAGGCCTCGCTGCGCCGCCGCATCCGCGGCGGCCTCGATCGCGGCTTCGGAGAGCCCGTCGAGCTCTTCGCGGCGCTCGACGATCACGGCCGAGTCGTTGACCTCGGCGAGCACGTTCTGACTGAACTGGGTTTCGAGCCGCGCGAGCTCGGCGTTGATCTCGCGCAGGCGCGCCTTCTCTTCCTCGCTGAGCCTTGCGCCGGCGCGGACGAACTCGATGTGATAGCGCTCGATCAGACGGACCGCCTCGGGATCGAGGCCGAGCGTGTCGCGCCGCGCATGGAGCGCGTCGACGCGCGCGAAGAGCTCCGAGTTCAGCAGGATCGCGTCTTGGTGCGCGGCGAGCTTCGGCGCGAACTCGGCCTCGATCGCTTGACGGCGCTCGTTCGTGTCGGCGGAGGCGAGCGAGAAGAAGGTCGTCGCGGCGCGCTCGAGCAGCTCTCCGGATCGCTCGAGCGCGACGATGGTGTTCTCGAAGGTCGGCGGCTCGGGATTCTTCGCGATCGCCTCGATCTCCTCGAGATGCTCGGCCATGCCGCGCTCGAGCGCGGGCGCAAAGTGCTCGTCCCGGATCAGATCGAAGGGCGGATAGCGGAGCGGCAGAGGGCTCGGCGCGAACAGCGGGTTGTCGCCGGAGGAGCCGGCGGCACTCGAGTCGGTCGATTGCGCGCCCGCGGGCCCCGCCGCGAGCGCGGTCAAGGTCAGCGCGATTCCAAGCTCGGTGGCGATCGACGTGGATCTCATCGTCACGATTCCTCTCTTCGTCGAACGCACAGATTACCCGACCGCGGCAGGCTCTGCCGCCGTGTTCGGCTACGAGGGGCGCGTTCGCTGCGCCGCGCGGCGGGCCACGGAAACGAGAAGGGCCGGGGCGACGATGCGCCCCGGCCCTTCGATATCGACGCTCCGCGGCTTTCCGCTCAGTGAGCGGCGGGCGGCTCGGCGACCGCGGGCGGCAGCGTCCGGAGATACGCGACGATCGCGTCGAGGTCCTCGTCCGTGATGTTCTCGTAGAACTGGAATCCCATGAACGGCAACAGCTGCCGTCCGTCGCGGCTGATGCCTTGCGTGATCGCACGCTTGATCTCGTCGTCGGTCCAGCGGCCGATGCCGAGCTCCGGATGCTGCGTGATGTTCGCCGCGAGCGCGTTCCACGGCTGGCCGAACGGTTGCGGGAACAAATTCCCGCCGGCGCCGATTCGCGAGAAGTCGTGGCGGCCCTCGACGAGCGGCGTGTGGCAATCCGTGCAGTGGCCGAGCGTATGCGTGAGATAGCGGCCGTACGCGACCTTGTCGTTCTTGTCCGGCTCCGGCACCGACCCGACCGGCGGTCCCCAGTTCGGCGGCAGCTCGATGCGGTACGTCGATCTCGGCACCTCGTTACGGACCGGCTTGACGCTGCGCAAGTAAGCGACGATCGCGCGCATGTCGCGATCGGAGATGTCGCGGTAGAACGGATAGGCCATCGGCGGACCCATCACGGAACCGTCCGGCCGAATGCCTTCGCGCACGGCGCGGATGATCTGCTCGTCGGTCCACGAGCCGATGCCGGTCTCGACGTCGGGCGTGATGTTCGGCGCATAGGCTCGGAAGGCCGGCTCCTCGATGACGAACGCTCCGGCGAGCTCCAGGTCGTCGATCAGATTGCCGTTCTCGTCTCGCGGCGTGTGACAGTTGCCGCACGCGACGATCGAGTTCATCAGATATTCGCCGCGCGCGAGCAGATCCTCGTCGACGTCCGCCGCCGTGCCTTGCTCGGTGCAGGCGACAGCGAGCGCGGCGCAAGCCGCAATGCCGAGCCGTGCGATGGCCCCCCCGATCACCTTCGCTGACATTGGCGCTCCCCCGGTTGTGATGGTGTTTTGGGGGCCGAGTGTAACCCAGCGGCCGGCCGAGGGGCGAGGGCCGGGCGACGCTCGCACGGCCGCCGACCGCTCGCACGGCCGCCGACGATGGGCCGGCCGGTCGGCGCTATGGGGTGGCCGCGGGCAGATACCGGTCGTGGCATGCGACGCACGCGTTGTACACGCGTTCGCCGGCATCGAGCACCTTGTCCGGATCGCGCTCGAGCGCCGCGCGCGCCGCGGCGAGACCCGCTTCGACGAGACCGCCCGAAAGCCGGTTCCATTCCTCGCCGCGGCTGTGCCACGGCATCATCAGCAGATTGCCGGATTCGGCGATGCTCAGGCCCGCCGCCCACACTTCTTCCCAGTCCTCGTCGGTCTCGGGGAAATACTCCGTGACGCCTTGCTCGTCGATCACGATGCGGACCGAGCCCCAGTACTCCTCGGCGGCGTGCGCGATCAGGCTTTCCATCAGCTCGCGCGTGGTCGCGGCCGGCCGATAGGGCGGCCCGTCGGCCTGCGGTGACGCGGCGGCGGGCGTGTCCGTCGCGGGCGGCGATGCCGGCTCGTCGGTGCATGCGGCGGCCGCGAGGCCGGCGAGCAGGACGCTGAAGACACGGGGTGTAATCACGAAGCCTCCTCGGCGTATATCGAAGCGGGCGGTGCTGCGTACGCCCGGCGTGCTCGCAGCGAGAATACGCGACGCCGCGAAGCGGCGCCATGCCGTTCGAGGCTCTCGTGCACCGCACGCGACGCTTTCGAGGTGCTCGCGCGACTCGCGACCGCCAGTCTCGACGCGAGGCTCCGGCTCGTGCATCGTGCGCTTTGTAACCGCCCGGAGAAACGGTCTCTGGAGGAAGAACATGCCGAACACGCTAGCAGTCTGGTCACTAGCGGCCGCCGCGGCGGCCGCGATGCTCGTCGCCGCGCCGAGCGTCCCCGCCCAGGAGAGCGCGGTCTCCGCGCTCGATGCCGCGATCGCGGGCGCACATCGCTCCGAGCGCGATCGCGCGCGCGACCGCTACCGCCATCCGAAAGAGACGCTCGAGTTTTTCGGGTTTCGACCGGACATGACGGTCGTCGAGATCTGGCCGGCCTCGGGCTGGTATACCGACATCCTCGCGCCCGCGTTACGCCGGCAAGGAAAGCTCTATCTCGCGCAGTACGGAGACAATCCGCCGTTCCCGTATCAGCGCCGCGAGATGGAGGCGCTCGCGGCGAAGATCGACGCCGCGCCCGAGGTTTATGGTGAGGTGGAATTCACTGCGCTCGACTTCGACGAGCGCTCGAAGATCGCGCCGGACGGCAGCGTCGATCTCGTCGTGACGTTTCGCAACGTGCACAACTGGTTCGACCCCGGCTACGGGCCGCCGAACGCGGCCGAGATCGCGTTCAGGAAGATGTACGCGGCGCTGAAGCCCGGCGGCGTCCTCGGCGTCGTCGACCATCGTTGGCCCGATCCCGAGACGGAGGATCCGCAGGCCGCGAACGGATATATCTCCGAGGAACGCGTGATTCGTTACGCCGAGGCCGCGGGCTTCGAATTCGCCGGCCGATCCGACGTGAACCGCAATCCTCGCGACACGCACGATCATCCGAACGGCGTGTGGACGTTGCCGCCGGATCTCGCGGCGCCGGAAGAACAGCGCCAGCGCTATCTCGACATCGGCGAGTCCGATCGGTTCACGCTGAAATTCGTGAAGCCGGCGAGCTGACGCTCGTCTGCGCGGACCGAGTCCGCGCAGCAACGTAGGGCACGGAGCTTGCACGATGCGGCGATGCGTCGTGCCTCCGTGCTCTTCCTGCTCTTCGCGTCGGGCTGCGCGATCAGCCCGACGCGCATCCACTCGAGCTGGTCGGACCCGACCTTCACTGGCCCGGGCTTCGGCCGCGTCGCGGTGCTCGCGCTGTTCGATACCGAAGCCGAAAGCCGCAGCTTCGAGCGCGAGGCCGTCGTGGAGCTCACGGAGCGGGGCGTCGACGCGATTCCGGGACGCACGATCATCGAGCCCGACATCGACGCGACGCAGGAGCAGATGGAGCGCGCGCTCGCGAGCGCGGACGTCGAAGGGCTACTGATCTTTCGCCTGATCGCGGTCGACGAGCGTCAGGTGTACCGGCCGCCGACGGCGTATCTGCGCTCGATGCCGCCCGGAATCGTGTGGGGCGATCCGTTTTACTGGTACTACTATCCGCACTGGCATTACTACTGGCATTGGCGCTCGTCATTGGCCGTGACCAGCTCGCCCGGCTATTGGGAAGAGTACACGTACGTGACCGTCGAAAGCTCGCTGTACGACAACGACACGGGGAGGCTCGTCTGGACCGCGAAGTCGGAGACGATGGACAACGATCGCTTCGATCGCCTCGCGGGCTCCGTCGCGAACGAGATCGTCGATATGCTCGCGGATCTTGCCCTGCTCGTGCCCGCCGAGACGGGGCTCGCCGAAGCGAGCCGATAGCGCCGACCGTCGCGCGCGGCGCGTCCGCCCGGACGCGTACGGTGGAGCGACCGGCGCCTGCGCGCAATATCGCTTCTTGCCGGCCGTGAAGCCGTCCATGGCGGCTGCGGGCGCGGCATCCTTGCCGCGCACGCTCCGGCAAGAAGCGATATCGCACGCAGGCGCCGATCGCTAGAATGCGCCGCTAGCGTTCGGCGCGGTTACTCGTCCTTCCAGAGCGACGGCATCAGATACGGCTGAAAGACCGCGAAACCCTCGACGCGCTCGACGGCGCCGTTGCGGATCTTGAACAGATCCACGACGCGGTGCGAGTTCGGGTACTCGACCGGGATCGAATGCGTGCGGCCGTCGCGCGTCTCGTACTCGACGAAGCGCGCCGAGTGATCGAGGAACGCGAACGCTACGACCACGCCGCGCTCCTCGTCGACGATCGGGTATCGCCGCGCGCGCACGCGGTCGACCGGCTTGTAGTAGCCGATCTCGAATTGCGCGCGGCAGCCGCGCGCGGGCGCGCTCTCCCCGTGCGTGAAATCGACGCCGTTCGAGACGCGCTTGCAATCGGGCGCGAACTCGCCGAGCAGCTGGCCGTCGTTGAGCTGCATCGTGTTGTAATAGCCTTCCGCGAGCGCGATCAGCCGCTCGCGCGGCCGGCGCTCGTTGGCGGGCAGTGTCTCGGAGAAGCTCTCGTCGAGCGCATAGCCCGCGGTCGGCGCGAAATGCGCCGGCGTGCCTTCACGCGCGACGACGGTTTCGACGTCGGCGATCTGGCCGTCGACGATCGCGAGGCGCATCGCGTAGTACGCGGGCTGCCCGTGCTCCTCGACGATGCCGACCCAGAGCACGTTGCCCGTCGCGGGATCGGCGAGCTTGAACGGCGCCTCGTCGATCTTCGTCACGGTGCCCCACACGCCGTCGCCGATCATCATCGCGACGTCGTTTTCCGTGAAGCGCACGCGCTCCGCCCACGGCAGATCGCGCCAGCTCTTGTCGACGAGCGCCGCCATGTAGCGGTCCGCGATCTCGATGAGGCACGCGCGATCGCAAGCCGCTCGAGCGCGAGCGCCGGACGGCGTCGCTGCGGCGGTTTGCGCGACGGCCTGCGGCGCGTCTGCGAGCGTGACGAGCAGCGCGGCCGCCGCCGCGACGGTACCGAGCTTGCGGGCGCGACGGGCGGGTGCCGAGAGAGCATTCGTGAGACGCATGAACTTGAACCTTCTCATCGCGTTTGAAAGTCGACGTTCGGCTGAGCGAACGGCGAATGCATGAAATAGGGCACGTAGGTGAAGACGGCGTGGATCCGATGGATCTTGCCGTCCTTGACCTTGAACGCCTCGATCAGCGAGATCGAGTTCGGCCACTTGAGCACCGTGCGCATCTCGCGGCCGTCGGTGAGCAGATAACGGTCGAACGTGTTCGCGTGATCGAAGAAGCCCGTCGCGACGACGACCTGCCGCTCCTCGTCGACGAGCGGATAGCGCCGTTCGCGGATACGCTTGTTGATGCGATAGATGCCGAGCCTGAACTGCTCCTCGCAGCCTTGCGCGATCGACGCCGCGTTGTTCGCGCTGCCGCCGCCCGAGCCGGTCGTGTGGATGCCGTTCTCGACGCGCTCGCAGTCCTCGTGGAACGGCGTGAAGACGACGCCGTCGTTGAGCTCGACGGTGCTGAAGTAGCCGTCGGCGAGCGCGACGAGACGTTCGCGCGAAACGCGCTCTTCGGGCGGTACGACCTCGTCGAACGCCGGGTCGTAGTGGATCCGCGTCGGATCGCCGAATGGCTTCGGCATGTCGGGACGGCGGCTCACGATCGTCTCGACCTCGGTGATCTCGCGGTTCTCCACCTTGAGACGCATCGCGAAGTAGGCCGGATGGCCGTGCTCCTCGACGATGCCGAACCACGCGACGTTGCCGGTCTGCTCGTCGGCGATCGCCATCGAGTCTTCCCAGACCGCGTTGATCGTGCCCCACAGGCCCTCGCCGAGCGGCATCTCGACGTTGTTCTCGGTGAAGCGCGCGTGCCGCGCGAACGGCGCGCGCGTCGTGTCGCGGTGCACGAGCGCGTCGAGATAGCGCTCCGCGTAGCCGATCAGGCAGTCGCGGTCGCAGTCGACGCGGATCACCGCGCTCGGCTGACCGGGCGCCTGCGCGTGGCTCGGCGCGGCGACGAGCGCGAATACCGCGGCGAAGAGAGCGAGAACGGGCTCGGCGCCTTTCTCGTGACGGAGATCGGACATGATTTTCCCCTTGGGTGCTGCGTTCTTCCGGCTCATCTCATCGGCACCGCATACAACATGAAGGGACCGGGCGGCGTGTTGCGCAGCGCGGGATCGGTCAGGTGACCGATCTGGCTTTCTATCGCGTACGCCGTATCGCCGACGGGCGTCGCGCCCGGAGTCGACGTCAGCTCGTCCGTCAGGATCGTGAGCGTCGCCGTGTCGCCTTCGATCGTGACGATCGAGACGCGGCCGATCGGGCCTTCGGCCTGAAGGAAACGGTTGCCCTCGATATGCCTGAAGCCGTCCGGGCCGCTCAGCTCGTGCGAGACCGTGAGCTTGGTGAGCCCCGTCATCTCGCCGCGGCGATTCTGCTCGACGCGCAGGATCTCGTTCGTGCGCACGTTGTTCACGTAGAGCGTGCCGTCTTCCGCGAACGCGATGCCGTCAACGCCGACGAGCGCCGGATCCTCGCCGTAGAGCTCGAGCGCGTCGCCACCCGGCTCGAGTCGGAAGATTCGGCCGTTCGGCGTGTCGGTCGAGAACACGCTGCCGTCCGGGCCGATCGCGATGTCGTTGCACGCCGAAGCGGGCGGCGGGAACGGATAGACGCCTTTTTGCTCGCCGGTGTCGAGGTCGAACGCCATCAGGCTGCTCACGCCTTGCGAGCGCTCCGGGCCGAAGAAGTTCGGCACGGAGCACAGCCACAGCGTTCCGTTCGTCTCGTCGGCGAAGACGCCGAGGATCGTCAGAATGCCGTTCTCCTCGCTCGTCGTGATCCACGGCAGCGCGACGTTTTCGTTCGGTGCGGCACGGTAGACGTTGCCTTTGATGCTGCCGACGTAGATCGTGCCGTCGGAAGTCGACGCGACGCTTTCGGGATAGACGTCCGTGTCGGCGATGCGGATATCGCCGCGATTGGCATGCGTCGCGGACGCCGCGCAACCGAGCACGACGAGGCCGACGAGCGGCGACAACGCGCGCCGCCGCGTGGCGCGCGTTTTGGCTCCGATTGGGCTTTCGTTACTCATGCTTTCGAGCTCCGTTGCGGCTCATGGATTCGCCGCCGATTCTTGCGCACGCTGCGCGTCGTACGCGTTCCACGCGAGGTCGATCAGATACGCGTGGATCGCTTCGGTCTGCTGCTCGGTCAGCACGTCGTCCCATTGCGGCATGCCGCGGGTGCGCCGCGCGCCGAACAGCACGATGGCCTTGAAGCTCGCATGCGTCGCCGCATCCATGCGCCGCAAATCCGGCGTCAGGCCGTAGTCGACGTTCGCGTGGCAGATCGTGCAATTGCGCGCGAAGAGCTGTGCACCCTCGCGGATCGTCTCCGGCGTGCCGGTGCGCGGCACCGGCGGCTCGGGAATCGGACCGACCTCGCTGACCGGGGGCGGTTTCGGCACGTCGCCGCCGTCGAGGCGGAACGCGACGATGCGGTTCGCGTTGCCGTAGCGGACGACCGCGCTCGTCGGATGCGGCGCGAACCATCCGCCGCCGCCCCAGCCGGCGAGCACGGCGATGTACTGCACGCCGTCGACCATGTACGTCGCCGGACCCGCCATGATCGACGTGCCGACCTCGATCTCATGCAAGAGCTCGCCGGTCTCGGCGTCGAACGCGCGGAAGTGACCCGTATCCGTGCCTTGGAAGACGAGACCGCCCGCGGTCGCGAGCACGCCGCCGCGGTCCCAGTAGCCGACGGATTCCTGCTCCCAGCGCACTTCTCCGGTCTTCGGATCGAACGCTTTGAGCACGGCGCGCGACTTGTGCTTGCCCGCGGCCTGCACCTCGCGGAGCTTCGAGCGAAGCGGCTCCTGCAGCGTGTCCGGATCCTGCAGCAGCATGTTGCCGAACAGCACGGTCCAGCCGGCATTCGACTGCTTCGGCCGATAGACGTGACCGTCGGTCGGATCGTAGGCGATCGCGCCGCCCTCGATCGCAGGGATATAGACGAGCCCGGTCATCGGCGAATACGCCATCGGGTTCCAGCTGTGGCCGCCCATGCCCGACGGCTCGACGAAGACCGGGTAGCCGCGCGTGTAGTCGACCGTTTCCTCGTCGATGACCGGGCGGCCCGTCTCGAGGTCGACGTACTTCGCCCAGTTGAGCGGCACGTAGGGATCGGCCGACAAGAGCTCGCCCGTCTCGCGGTCGAGAATATAGAAGAAGCCGTTCTTCGGCGCCTGCATGAGCACTTTGCGCGTGACGCCGTCGAGCTCCATCTCGGTCAGGATCATCGGCTGCGTCGCCGTGTAGTCCCAGCTCTCGCGCGGCACCTGCTGGTAGTGCCACACGAGCCGGCCGGTATCCGGATTGATCGCGAGGATCGACGCGAGGAAGAGGTTGTCGCCGCCCGAAGGGCTCCTTTCGCGCCAATTGAAGAGCGCCGCGTTGCCGGTGCCGACGTAGAGCAGATTCAGCTCCGGGTCGTAGACCATGCCGTTCCACGCGGTGCCGCCGCCGCCGACGTCCCAGCGGCTGTTCGGATCCCACGTCTTCGCGGCCATCTCCATCTCGGGATGCTCGTAGCCGTTCGCCGGATCGCCGGGCACGATGAAGAAGCGCCACTTGAATTCGCCGGTCTTCAAGTCATACGCGGAGATATAGCCGCGCGCGTCGTAATCGGCGCCCGCGTTGCCGATCACGACGACGTCGCCCGCGACCTCCGGCGCGCCGCTCGAGGTGTACGCGCGGTCCTTGTAGATGATCGTGTCGACTTCCCAGACGACCTTGCCCGTCGCGGCATCGAGCCCGAAGAGACGTCCGTCGAGCGACGCGACGTAGACCATCCCTTCCCAAACCGCGATGCCGCGATTGACCTCGTCGCAGCAGGTGTAGCGATTGACCTGGCCGTCGCTCTGCGGATCGAATCGCCAGATCTCCTCGCCTGTCGCCGCCTCGACCGCGTAGACGCGGCCCGTCGTGCCCGACGTGTAGAGCACGCCGTCGACGATGATCGGCGTCGCCTCGAGGCCGCGGCTCGTGCCCATCTGGTATTCCCATGCGAAGCCGAGCCGATGCACGTTGTCCCGATTGATCTGATCGAGCGGCGAGTAATGGCTCTTGCCGAAATCGCGTCCGTGCGTCATCCACTGCTCGGGCTCGTTGTCGGCGTTGAGAAGCCGCTCGCGCGTGACGTTCCCGTAGCGCTTCTCGGCGGTCGAAACGCGCGCGCCGTCGCCGCTCGCGGGCGCGGTCGCGCTGCTATCGGACGGTGTTTCGCCGCTGCAAGCACCGAGCAGCGCGAGCGGCAGCCACAACGATACGGTCAGGCGATGTCGCGTCAGGGACATGTCGGGCCTCGCGAATCGAGCTGTTGTCATGCGGCCCGGCACGGGTGCCGAGAGGGCCGCGTCGATTGTACCCGGCGGCCGCTGCTGCGCGCAGCCCGACAACGGCGATGCCGCCGTCGGATTTCGCGCACGGTCAAATGCATCAGAGCGCGGCCGAGGCGGCGATATCGGACAGCCGCTGGAAGCGCTCGATATTCGGCGCCTGCTGCATCACGCCCGCCGTGAGGCAGACGAACGTCATGTCGAGCTCGGGATCGACCCAGAACAGCGTGCTGCCCGAGCCGTAGTTGCCGAACGTGCCGGGCGAGGTCAGCGTGCCGAACAGGCTCGGGCACACCTTGTCGCCGCGGAGCCCGAAGCCGAGCCCGAGATACGCGGGATAGGGCTCCCAGCCGTGGTTGATCGCGACGGCTTTGTAAAGCTCGTTCGGCAGATCACCGGTCCAGTTGCGCGTCGCGAGCTTCAGCATCGCGGGCGACACGATGCGCGCGCCGTCGAGTGTGCCGCCGCGGCGGAGCATCTCGGCGAAGCGGAACAGATCGGGCACCGTGGACACGGCGCCGACCCACGGCATCTCCGCGCGCTCGTCGGCGAACGCGCCCTGCGGTCCCGGGACGTTGCGGCTCAAATGCTCCTGCGGGGGCTTGCCGCGGAAGTCCGGGAAGATATGCCGCGGCTTCAAGTCGCTTCTCACGCCGAGCGACGTGTCTTTCATGCCGAGCGGCTTCAAGAGCTCGTCCTCGAGGATCTGTCTGAAGCTTCGGCCCTTCGGATCGCAGCGGCGAACGGCTTCGCCCATCAGCGCATGGTGAACGAGCGGCGAATAGTGCGCGCGCTCGCCCGGCGGCGCGATCGGGCGGATGTTCTCGCAGATTGCCGCAATGATCTCGTCGAGCCGGTCGATGTACATGCCGGGCTTCGGAATCCAGACCGGCGGTAGTCCCGACGTGTGCGTCAGCAGATGAAAGAACGTGATGCGCTCGCGAGGACCGCCGCCGAACTCGGGAATGATCTCGCAGACGCGCGTCGTCAGCGCGAATTGCCCGAGCTCGATCGCGCGGAACACGAGCACGTTCGTGAATGCCTTCGTCAGCGAGAAAAGGGAGAATACCGAGTCGAGCGCAAGCGGCACCTCGTGCGCTTCGTCGCCGTAGCCGATCGCTTCGTAGAGACCGAGCTCGCCGTGGCGCGCTACGGCGATGACGGCGCCGAAATACCTGTTGGTTTCGATATCGGCTTGGATGACGGCCTTCAGGTGCGCGAGGCGGTCGGCGTCGAGGCCGGGTACGTCTCGAGACATCAGCGACTCCGTTTGATTGCAACGACAGAACGAGCTCATGCGGAAACCGGTTCCGTGCCGGCGCCGGGCTTCGCGCTTGTCGAAGGCTCCGAGATCGGCGCGAGCGGAACGCGCAGAATGAACAGGATCGACACGATCACCGGCAGCGCGAGAACGAAGCACACCGCCTCGCGCCCGAGACCGGCGCCCAGCAAGAAGCCAGCGGTCGATGGGCCGATCATCGATCCGACGCGTCCGGCGCTCATCGACATGCCGACGCCGGTCGCGCGCACCCACACGGGGAACGTCCGCGCGGCGGTCGCGTAGAGCACGAGCGCGGCGCCGAAGATGCCGAAGCCGATCAGCACCGAGAACGTGACGAGGAGGGCGGCCGATTTCGCGAACAGCCCGAAGCCGATGATCGCCAGTCCCATCGCGAGCATCGTTACGGCGGCGAGCGGCTTGAACGGGACCTTGAACGACAAGAGCCCGATGGCGATGCCGCCGATCACGCCCCCGATGTTGATCAGGATCGAGATCGACAACGCCGCGGTGATCGACAGGCCGGCATCGGCCGAGAGGGGTGTAGCCCAGCTCAAGATGAAATACGACGACACCATGTAGAAGAGGTACGCGAGCGCCATCAGCACGGTGCGGTGCAGCACCGGCGGACGGAACAGGTCGAAGACGTGGCCTCGTGTGCCATCGGGGCGAGGCACGTCGGCCGGCAGCGTTTCGGTCGACGGCAGACCGAGCTTCACGAGGATACGATTCACCTTGTCGAGCGCGCCGCGAGGCTTGCGCGCGATCAGGTAATCGAGCGATTCCGGAAGACGCAGCGCGACGAACGGAACGAGCAGCGCCGAGCACAGCCCGCCGAACGCGAACACCGCGCGCCAGCCGAGCGTGTTGATCAGCAACGCGGACACGATGCCGCCGACGATCACGCCGAGCGGATAGCCGAGCGTGACGAGGCCGAGGCCCAGGTCGCGGCGCTTGACGTTGCTGTATTCGAAGACGAGCGTCCCGGTGCAGCTCGCCATCGTCCCGACGCCGAGGCCCGTGACGAAGCGCAGCACGATCAGCGTCTGGATATCGCTTGCTGCCGCGCTGCCGAGCATCCCGACGCTCATCAGCGCGAGGCACATCAGCATCGACGTCCGGCGGCCGTGAACGTCCGCGATCCATGACAGCGTGAACGCGCCCACGGCCATGCCCATCGGACCCGCCGAGAGCAATACCCCGAGCACGGCGTCCGACAGGCCCCATTCGTTGCGCAGGATCGGCGAGACGAGCGACGCGGCGAGAATGTCGAAGCCGTCGATCATGTTGCACAGCACGGCGATCGCGACGACGAGCACTTGCAACCGACTCATCGGCCCGTGGTCGATCCGGTCGCGAATATCCCGAATTCTCATCCTCCCCCCTGTCGGCCGTGCCGGCGCTCGTCGCTCGTCGGAGCCGATCCGCGCGACAGTGTACCTTTGCCGCACCCCGTCACGCTAAGATACCGGCCGCGTCGACCTTCGGCGCGTGGTCCGCGAAATGCAGCGGCGCGGAGTCCGCGGGCTCCGAGCGTGAACGGAACCGACGGCGAGGATCATCGCACGGGGAGGAATGGATCATCGTGGAGATCTGCACGAGCTTGCCGGATTGTGCCCGCTTCCGGTTCCGACGAGGCACCGCGGGAATCGCGCTCGCGCTGCTCGTCGGCTGCAGCGCCGAGAGCCAGGATCCGACGACTGCGACGGCGCCGGCCGAGTCCAGGCCCGCCATAGCGTACGAGGGACTCGTTACCGCGGAGCGCCTGCGCAATGCGGACGAAGACCCTGGCAACTGGCTGATGGATGGGCGCACGTACAGCGCGCAGCGCTTCAGCCCGCTCGACCAGATCAACGAGCACAACGTCTCGCAGCTCGGTCTCGCGTGGTACTACGATCTCGACACGCTGCGCGGCGTCGAGGCGACGCCGCTCGCGATCGACGGCGTGATCTACAACATCAGCGCGTGGAACATCACGTACGCGCACGATGCGAAGACCGGGGAGCTCTTGTGGACCTACGATCCCGAGGTGCCGAGGGAGTGGGGCCGCTATGCGTGCTGCGAGCCGGTGTCGCGCGGTCTCGCGGCATGGCAGGACAGCGTCATCATCGCGACGCTCGACGGTCGTTTGATCTCGCTCGACGCGAAGACCGGCGAGCCGCGCTGGTCCGTGCGCACGTTCGACGGCGACGAATGGCCGTACTCGATCACCGGTGCGCCGCGCGTCTTCGACGGCAAGGTCGTGGTCGGTAACGGCGGCGCGGATCTCGGCGTGCGCGGCTTCGTCAGCGCGTACGACGCGGACGACGGCACGCCGCTCTGGAAGTTCTATCTCGTCCCCGGCAATCCGGCCGACGGCTTCGAGAACGAAGCGATGGAGATGGCCGCGAAGACGTGGAGCGGGGAATGGTGGAAGCTCGGCGGCGGTGGGACGGCGTGGGACTCGATCGCGTTCGATCCGGAGCTCAATCTCGTCTTCATCGGCACCGGCAACGGCTCGCCGCTCGTGCGTCATTTCAGAAGCCCCGGCGGCGGCGACAATCTGTTCCTGTGCTCGATCGTCGCCGTCGATGCGGATACCGGCGAGTATCGCTGGCACTACCAGGAGGTTCCGGGCGAGGAGTGGGACTACACGTGCACGCAGTCGATCATTCAGGCCGAGCTCGAGATCGACGGTCGTGAGCGGAAGGTGCTCCTGCACGCGCCGAAGAACGGCTTCTTCTACGTGATCGATCGCGCGACCGGCGAGCTGATCTCGGCCGAGGAATATGTCCCCGTCACGTGGGCGAGCCACATCGATCTCGCGACCGGCCGACCGGTCGAGAACCCGATGGCGCGCTACGGGACCGAGCCCGTGCTCGTCGCGCCCGGACCGGGCGGCGGCCACAACTGGTACCCGATGGCGTTCAATCCGATCACCGGGCTTGCGTACTTCCCGACCTACGAGCACTGGATGGTCTACGCGCGCGGCGAGACATTCGAGCCCGTGAAGTTCCGCTCGAACTCGGGATGGGGCGGCTACACCGGCGAGGCGCTCGAGAAGCGGCTCGAGCTCCAGCGGATGATCCCGGATCTGGAGCGCACGTGGCTCACCGCGTGGGATCCTGTCCGCCAGAAGGCGGCGTGGAAGGTGCCGCTGCCGCGTCACGGCAATGGCGGCGTGCTGACGACGGGCGGGAATCTCGTGATCGAAGGCACGACGAAGCAGACGCTGTCGATATTCCGTGCGACGGACGGCGAGCTCTTGTGGGAGATGAACGTGCAGACGTCGCCGGTCGCGGGTCCGATCACCTTCTTGGTCGACGGCGAGCAGTACATCGCGATCAACGCGGGCTTCGGCGGCGGCGCCGCGCAAATCGAGCGCAGCACGGGCATCGCGCGCAATCGCGCGCCGGCCCGGCTGCTCGTGTTCAAGCTCGGCGGCACCGCGGAGCTGCCGCCGCTGCCGGACGCGCCGCCCGTGCCGAATCCGCCGCCGCTCCGCGCGAGCGAAGACTCGGTGCAGCGCGGCGCGCAAATCTATGCGCAGACGTGCGCGCAGTGCCACGGCGAGCGAGCGATCGGCGGCGTGAAGGATCTGCGCTACATGAGCGCCGAGACGCACGCGGCGTTTCGCGACATTGTGCTCGGCGGCGCGGCGGTCGACCGAGGCATGGCGAGCTTCGCGGATATCCTGACGCCCCAGGACGTCGAGGACGTGCACGCCTATCTGATCGCGCGCGCGAACGAGGATTGGGGACGCTGAATACGCTCGCCGTGCGATTCACGCGGGCAGCGGTGCGTTGCCGGACGGCGTCGGGACGCGCTCAAGCTCGCTTTGCGAGCGGCAGAGCGCGTCATAGCTCGCGACGTGCCTCCGCCATTTGATCCAAAGCGCCGCGGTCTGAATCAGTAGCACCGCAAGCCCGATATCCGCGCCCAACGCGAGCGCCGCGCGCTCCTCGTCGATGACCTCCGAGCCGGGCGCGGGCTTCGCGACGCCGGACATGAAAAGCAGCGCGAGCGGCGACAGCGACTGCACGGCCGCGTGCAGCTTGCCGAAGCTCTCGGTCGTCGCGGCGAGGACGATCATCGCGAGGATCGGCACCCACCACACGAGAAGCACGACCAGCACCGAGCGCCGCAGGCCGAGCGTCTGGAAGAGCAACGCGGAATAGAACAGCACGAGCGCGAAGGTGAGCGAAAGGCGCCACGAGCGGATCGGCTCGCCGAGCGTTTCGAAGAAGCCCGCGGCGGAGACTTCTCGGAGCAGTATTGCGAGACCGCCGACGGCGACCGCGGCGAAGATCGCGTAGACGGCCAGCGATGCCGAATCGTCCTCCCAGCGTCCTGCGGACGAGCGCCCGTGTTTCAACGCCCGCCGGATCCCTCTGACGTAGTGCTGGTGCGAAGGCACGATGATCGCAAAGAGTAATAGGCAAAGAATCCAGACGACGTACGCGTAGACGTAGGACAGACCGCCGACGACGAGCGCTACCGCGGTCTCGGTGTTCTGCATGGGAAACGGCAGCGGCGGCGGCTCCGCCCGCGTGACGAACGGCCAGACGTTGCCGATCGCGAGCACGACGAAGCCGGCGAGGAACGCGAGCGCGTAAGGCTTGCTCAGCGAATGGCGCGTCGACGACTTCCAGCGGCGGACGGCCATGACGCCGAACGTCAGGATCAGGGCGCCCTGCAGCAGCAACGTGAACGTGAACGGCGAGAACGACCAGACGTAGAATGGCACGTCCGAGAAGATCGAGAGGAACGGATTCCCGCCGGGGCTCGGGGTGACGCCCACGACCGGCAGCACCTTCTGGCCGATCACCGGCCAGACGGACAGGTATTGGAAAAAACCAAGCCCGAGGCGCGAGACCAGCGACGGCAGCAGGAGGTTCACGAAGAGCACGAGCAGCATGGACAGCATGTTGCCGAGGACCCATCGGCGCATGACCATGCCCGCAGCGATCCCCATCGTGTGGTACAGCACCACGCAGACGAAGAACGCGCAGTAGACGGAAACGAGCGTGCCGGTCGGTATGTTCCCGATGACCGCGATGAACGCGAGGTGCGGCAGCGTCAGCGCGAACATCGCGTACTCGAGCACCGGAAGGCCGAACAGATAGCCGACGAGGTTCCCGAGCGGCGAGACCGGCGTCAGGCGCTGGTAATCGAGCGTCCGGTCGATGCGATCCTGGATCAGCCCAGCGGATACGGCGCCCGTGCCCTTGACCATGAGGATTAGCCCCTGGATCACGAGCAGCGAGATCCAGAGGTTTCGCGCGGCCGCCTGCGGCGGCTGAGATCTGTTGATCTGCAGCGTGTAGCCGAGCGAGACGACGAACGTCGTGACGATCAGCGTGAGCAGATACCAGAAAATCGCCTTGCGAAACCGGAGACGGCTGCGGAAGAAACGCCGAAAAACCGGGTTCCGCCACGGCAGAAGCGTTTCCGCGAGCGTCGGCGCACGCCGAAGCGTCGGCGAATCGATCTCCGGGAGCGCCGATTCAATCGCCGCCGACATCGTGGTGTTCCTCGCCGATCAGGGATACCAGCAGCGACTCGATGCTCGAGCGCTCCGGCGTGAACGCGCTGACCGCGAATCCTTCGGCGACGAGCGCGCGGAGGAGCTCGGCGCGGTCGTAGCGATTGCCGCGGAACTCGAGCACGACGCTCGCGCCGTCGACGCGCACGTCCGCGACGTTCGGATGGCCGCCGAGCCAGCCGACCGCGGCTTCTACATCATGCGTGATCTCGATGCGTATGCGTGCCGACTCGGCCTCGATCGCGCTCACCACGTCGTCGATTCGACCGTGCCGCAGCAGCCGCCCGCGGTGCATGATGCCGACGGACGTGCACATGTCCGAAAGCTCGCTGAGAATGTGTGACGACACGAGAATCGCGGCGCCGTCGGCCGCGAGCTCTTCGAGGATCAGCCGCAGGTCGCGGCGGGCGATGGGGTCCATGCCGCTCGCGGGCTCGTCGAGGAGCAGCAGCTTCGGACGATGCAGAAGCGTCTTCGCGAGCACGACGCGCTGCATCATGCCGCGTGACAGCGCTCGGCCGTAGACGTTGCGCTTGTCCGCGAGCCGCACGCGCTCGAGGCATTCGTCGACGCGTTCGCGCCGCTCGCGCCCTCGGAAACCGTGGCTGTGCGCGTAGAGATCGAGGAACTCCCACACCTTCAAGTCCGGGATCACCGGCGCGAGATCGGGCATGTAGCCGATGATGTCGTGCGCCGCATCCGGCGCTTCGAAGAGGTCCAAGCCGGCCACGGTCACCTCGCCGTAGGTGGGCTCGAGGAGCGTCGCGAGCACGCGGATCGTCGAGGTCTTCCCCGCTCCGTTCGGGCCGACGAGGCCGAAAATTTCGCCGGGCATCAGCGTAAGGGAGAGGTCGTCGACCGCCGTGACGTGCCCGTAGTCGACCCGCAGGTTGCGGATGGTAAGGATCGGCGCCGCCTGCGATCGCGCGGGGTCGAATCGTGGAGCCGGGGGCTCCTGCGTGGCGGGAGCGATATTCATCGGTACCGAGACGGCGGAACCGCCCACAGGTTACAGCGGTGACTTTCTTCGCGAAAGCGCGGAGCTGACCGTCGCTTCCCGTTTCGCGTCGGTCCGTTTCGAGCGGTCGAGTTTCCGAGCTCATGTAACCTTGGCCGGTCGAGCGCGTCTTTACGCCAGACACCATACAGCGAACGAGTACTGTGCCAAACGTCGAACCCACAGAGGCCTGCTCGATCGAGCCCGAGACGGCGCCCTCGAGCGAAGGCGGCCGACCGGTGTCGGCGTGGCGCTTCAAGCTGGCCGTGCTGCAGCACCGCGCGATCGTCTATCGCGTCGCGCAATCACTGCTGCAGGACCGTCACGAGGCCGAGGACGTCAGCCAGGAAGCCTACCTCAGATATTGGCAGCAGGGCGGGGGCATCGAGAGGCCGCGCGAATGGCTGCTCACGGTCGTCCGCAATCTCTGCCTCGATCGGCTGCGCCGCAGGTCGCGATTCGTCGACGACGAGGCGGCGCTCGCGGAAGGCCCGAGCGACGAGCACGGTCCCGAATGGCATCTACAGCAGGCCGAGCTCGGCGCGCGACTGCGCGGCGCGATCGCGGCGCTGCCCGAGCCGCAGCGCAGCCTCGTGGTCCTGTTCGACGTGCACGGGATCGATGGCGCTGCGTGCGCGCGGATACTCGGGCTCAATACGAATCAGGTGAAGGTTTACTTGCATCGTGCGCGGCGCAAGCTGCGTACCGCGCTGGAGGGTTCGTCGTGACGGAGATCGACGTTCAGTGGGCATGGAGCCAGGTCGAAGCCGCAGCGGACGGGAGTCTTTCGCCGGAGGACGCGCGGCGGATGCGCCGCGCGATCGAAAGCGATGCCGCGCTCGCGGCCGCGGTGGAGCGAGCGAGATCACTCAGGAAAGCGCTGCGTGCTCTCGGCCGCGAGCCGGTGCCGCGCTCGTTGACGAGGCGGCTGCTCGGAATCGGCCGTCCGGCGGTACGAGATCGTGCGCCTCGCGGCCCGGTCTGGTCGTGGGCGACCGCGGCGGGCACCGCGGGGGCCGTCGCGCTCGCGATGCTCGTGCTGACACAGGCGCCCGCGCCGCCGCGAGACGAGCGCACCGCGGCGCTCCAGGAATTCGAGCTCGCGATGGCGTACCTGCATCGGAGCTATTCGATCGCCGGCGAGCACGTCCGGCGAGCCATGGAACGACAGTTGAGTGATGCGCTCTGGCCGCGTAGGCGATCAGGCCGCAACGGCACGGAGCGGGAAGGAAACGGAGGGTGATCGACATGCAAATCAAGAAGGCACTTCTGACTGCGGCCGCCATCGGCGTCGTCTCGACCGCGGTCGCTCAGAGCGAGCTCGATTTCTCGCAGATTCCGGGCGCGCCCGCGCAGCCGACTGTGCAGATCGACCTGAATCCGGCGTTGCTGAACTTCGCGGCCGCGGCGGCCGGACAGACGGATCCGGGGCTTGCGGAGCTCGTGTCCGGGCTCAGGAACCTCAGCGTCAGAGTTTACGAGGAGCTCGAGGATCCGGCGGCGGTGAGCTCGTTCGTCGAAGAAGCGGCCGGGAAGCTCGAGCGCGCGGGCTGGCAGCGGATGGTCTCCGTGCAGGACGGTGACGAGAAAGTGCGGATCTTTGCGCGAACCGCGGGGAACGAGATCGACGGCATGACGGTGCTCGTCCTCGGTTCGAGCGAAGCGGTTTTCATCAACATCGACGGGCGCATCGACCCGCAGCAGCTCGGCAGACTGGTAGGGGCGATGGGCATGGGCCAGTTCGGCAACATCCAGATACCGCCCGCGGATCGCGGCGCCGAGCCCGGCACGGCCGAGTGAATCGCGAAGCTGAGTCGTGACGATACGACGCCGGTGTAGATGAGTAAGCGAATTGCCGTGACGATCCGCATAACCGCGCTCGTCGCGGCGACTGCGTCCCTTACGGCGTGCGGGATCACAGGTCATTCAAGGACGCACCCGGGCTTCGCGCGGCTCGGCTCGATCGATGGGACCGGCGCCGACCGGGAATTCGGCATTTCGGTGGGGCCGTTGCCGCTGACCATCGCGCGGCGGCTCGTGATCGGGTCGCTCTACGGCAATCTGCCCGCCGTGAGCGTCGCGCCGGGCGACGATCAGCGCTCCTTGTAATAGAGGCGCATCGCGATCGGCGCGAATATCGCCGTCACGACGACCGACGCCGCGAACACGACCGCGATATCAAAGAGCTGCACGCTCCCGTGCATCAGGCCGCGCGACGCGCGGGCCAGATGCGTCACCGGATTCACCGCGACGACGGACTGCAGCCACGCCGGCATCGTCCTGGGATCGACGAAGATGTCGCTGACGAACGTCATCGGGAACAGCAAGAAGCTCGTCGTCATGACCGATTCCGGTTGACGCACGAGAAAGCCGACGATGATCCACGGCCACGACATCGCCGACGCGAACACGAGCATCAGGAGCACCGCGAGGACGACGCCGACGGGGCCGGCTTCCGGCCGGAAGCCGAGAATGAGCCCGACGATCAGCACGACGACGGCGGCGAGCGAGTAACGGAAGAGATCGCCGAGAAGCGCGCCCACGATCGGCGCGGGCTGCCAGATCGGCAGCGAGCGAAAGCGGTCGAACAGCCCCTTTTGAATGTCGGTATTGAGCCCGACGCCGGTATAGACGGTCAGGAACAAGACCGTCTGCACGACGATGCCGGGCAGCAAGTACTGCAGATACGCCTGCGTCGAGCCCGCGAGCGCACCGCCGAAAAGGTACGTGAACATCAACGTCATCATGATCGGGAACACGGTGACGTCGAAGAGCTGAAAGGGCACGTGCTTGATCTTGAGCAACGCGCGCCAGCCGAGGGTCAGCGTCGCGGAGAGCGCGCTCGGCGGGCGGATGCGTGCCACGGTCGTCGCGGTGCGGAAAGCGAGCTCGGTCATGCGGCTTCCTCCGTCGGGCGCTCCTCGGCGGGTCGCCCGGTGAGCGCAAAGAACACGTCGTCGAGGCTCGGCTGCGCGAGCGCGAGCTCCGCGATGGCGATGCCGCGCGCGGTGAGCGCCGTCAGCACGCGCGGCACGTGCTCGTCGTCGGCGCACTGCACCGCGAGAAGCGTCGGCTCGTGGCCGTCGTGGACGTCGTGCCCGAGCGTCTCCGCGAGCAGAGCGCGCGCCTCGTCCCGCCGTGCGGGGTCGGATACGCGCAGATGCACGGTGCGGCCGCCGATCGAGGCTTTGAGCTCGCGGCTCGTCCCTTCGGCGATCAGCCGTCCGTGATCGATGACGGCGAGCCGCTCGGCGAGGCGATCCGCCTCTTCGAGATACTGCGTCGTCAAGAGCACCGTCGTGCCTTCGCCCGCGATCGCGCGCACGATGTCCCAGACCTGGTTACGGCTTCGCGGGTCGAGCCCGGTCGTCGGCTCGTCGAGGAAGAGCAACTCGGGCCTTGCGACGAGACTCGCCGCGATGTCGAGGCGTCGCCGCATGCCGCCCGAGTACGTTCGCACCTGCCGCCGCGCGGCGTCCTCGAGATCGAACGCACGCAGCAGCTCGCGTGCGCGCGCCTTCGCGTCGCGCCAGGAGAAACCCAGAAGACGCGCGACGAGCACGAGGTTCTCGTGGCCGGTCAGGTCCTCGTCGACCGAAGCGAACTGACCCGTGAGGCTCACTTTCGCGCGCACGGCCGCAGCCTCCTTCACGATATCGTGGCCGAGCACGCGCGCCGAGCCGCCGCCCGGTCGGATCAGCGTCGCGAGGATGCGGATCATCGTCGTCTTGCCCGCGCCGTTCGGGCCGAGCAGGCCGTAGACCATGCCGCGCCGGACGAACAGATCCACGCCGTTCAGCGCGCGCGTTTCGCCGAAGGTTTTCGAGAGCCCTGCGGTTTCGATGGCTGGTGACATGGTTGTTACTCGTTCTTTGCCGGCTTCTTCAGCGCGACGAACTCGCCCTCGAACGTCGCCGCGTTGCCCCGTCCGCAGTCGAGCACGGCCGTCACGGCGACCCGCGCCATGCGTTTGCGCGCGAGCTGCCGCACGAAGCCTTCCCAATCGGCCGGCCGCGTCAGCGCCGAGCGCACGGTGAAGTCGTCCGCCATCGGCGCGTCGAAGACCATCGTGTGACGGCGGATCACGACCTTCGCTTCGACGTTCGCGTCGCGCAGGCGCGTGTGGACGAGCGCCCACGCGCAGAGCATCGCCGCGGCCGTCGCGCTGCCTCCGAACACGGTCTCGCGGTGGTTGATATTCGGCGCGAGCGGCACGTGCAGGACCACCGCGTCGGTATCGACCGAGACGACGCCGATCCCCATCGCCTTCGACAACGGGATTTGCCGATGCAGATACTCCTCGAGGGCCTCGGCTTCCATGTTAGCGATCCGTGAGTCGTGCGATGATCGTCAGCCCGTGCCGAGAGCCCGTTCGCGCTCCGCGTTCTCGGCAGATTCCGTCTCGTCGACGTCGCACGCGAGAAATCCGCCCGACTGATGCCGCCACAGCTTGGCATAAAGCCCGTTCCGCGCGAGCAACTCTTCGTGCGTGCCGCTCTCGACGATTCGTCCCTGGTCCAGCACGATGAGGCGATCGAGCGCGGCAATCGTCGACAGCCGGTGCGCGATCGCGATCACGGTCTTGTTCTCCATCAAGGCGTAGAGCTGCTCCTGAATCGCCGCCTCGACCTCGGAGTCGAGCGCGGATGTCGCCTCGTCGAGCACGAGAATCGGCGCGTTCTTGAGCAGCACGCGCGCGATCGCGATCCGCTGACGCTGGCCTCCGGAAAGCTTCACGCCGCGCTCGCCGGCATGCGCGTCGTACCCGGTGCGGCCTTCGCGGTCGGTCAGCCCGACGATGAACTCGTGCGCGTGGGCGCGCTTCGCGGCTTCGATGATTTCCTCCTCGGACGCATCGGGCCGCCCGTAGCGGATGTTGTCGCGGATCGAGCGATGCAGCAGCGAGGTATCCTGCGTGACGACCGCGATGTGCCGGCGCAGCGATTCCTGCGTGACCTCCGAGATATCCTGGCCGTCGATCGTGATCCGCCCGGACTGCACGTCATAGAAGCGCAGCAGCAGGTTCACGAGCGTCGACTTGCCCGCGCCCGATCGACCCACGACGCCGACCTTCTCGCCCGGGCGGATCACGAGGTTGAAATCCTCGAGGACCGCGTTCTCCTCCGCGTAGTTGAAATTGACGTGCTCGAAGCGGATCTCGCCGCGCGTGACGACGAGCTCGCGCGCGTTCGGCTTGTCCGTGACCGCGAGCGGCTGCGCGATCGTCGAGACGCCGTCCTGCACCGTGCCGATGTTCTCGAAGATGCCGGCGACCTCCCACAGGATCCAGTTCGACATCGAGCGAATACGCATCACGAGCGCGATCGCGACGGCGATCGCGCCGAGCGTCGCGGCGGCCTCGAGCCATGCCCAGATCGCCGTCGCGGCGATCGCGACGAGCAAGAGCGCGTTGAGCGTCTGCAGCGTGACCGTGAGCCACGTGACGAGCCTCGCCTGACGATAGACCGTCTTCATGAACTCGCTCATCGCGTCGCGCGCGTATTCCTGCTCGTACCGGGTATGCGCAAACAGCTTGATCGTCTGAATATTCGTATAGCTGTCGACGATGCGGCCCGTCATCGTCGCGCGCGCGTCGGCCTGGGCCTTCGAGACGGCTTGGAGCCGCGGAACGAAATAGACAAGCAGGGCGATGTAGCCGCCGAGCCAGGCGATCAGCGGCAGCGTGAGCACGATGTCGGTCTGGCCGACGAGCACGACCGTGCCCGCGAAGTACACGACGACGTAGACCATCACGTCCATCAGCGTGACGACGGTCTCGCGCGTCGCGAGCGCGGTCTGCATGATCTTCTGCGAGATGCGGCCGGCGAGCTCGTCCTGGAAGAAACGGGGGCTCTGCCGCAGCACGTAGCGATGGCCGATCCAGCGGACGAGCATCGGGTAGTTGCCGAAGATCGTCTGATGCACGACGAGCGATTGCGCGAGCACGAGCATCGGCAGGCCGATCGCGATCGCGAGCGCGACCAAGGCGAGCCCTTTACCGTGCTCGGCGAGGAACGATCCCCGGTCCGCGTCCGCGAGCCAGTCGACGAGCGAGCCGATATAACCGAAGAGGGCGACCTCGGCGACCGAGACGAGCGCGGTCAGCACGGACATCAGCGCAAGCCACGGGAGCACCGGCCGAGAAATGTGGAGCAGGAACGGCAGGAGCTTCCGCGGCGGCTCGCGCGGCTCGCCGGGCGGGAAAGGATCGACCAAGGTCTCGAAAAACCGGAACATTCGAACCTCTGTCGCGTTCGGGGGCTCGACGGTCGACCGCGTGCGCGGCCGAGCCCACCAGTGTAGAGCGTCCGCGGCGGCCGACGCGAAGCCTTGTCGGCCGCTCGGCCGTGCCGGGTGGCTCTAGCGATTCGACGCGCGAAGCGGCGCCGGGTTCTCGTCGGCGATGGACCAGCGCCCGGACGGATCGCGCCGGTAGACGAGCTCGCGAATTTGCTTCAGCCGGTTCTGCTCGTCGAAGATCGCGACTCTCGGTCTGATCGACGCGAGCTCGTCGAGCTCGACGTCGGCGCGCGCGGCGATGATGATCTCGTCGCCGACTTGACACGTGCGCGCGGCGGCGCCGTTCAGCACGCAGCCTCGGCCGCCGCGTTCTCCGTGGATCACGTACGTGGTGATGCGCGCGCCCGTGTTCTTGTTCCAGACCTCGACGAACTCGAGCGGCATCAGGCCGACGAGCTCGCAAAAGTCCGGATCGAGGGCGATCGACCCTTCGTAATGCAGGTCGGCGCCGGTCACGCGCAGACCGTGGAGCTTCGCGATTAGAATCGAACGTCTCAAGAACGCACTCCGCTCGATGGCGCCGCGCCCGAGCCGCTCCGCGCGGTCGGGCGACTCGTCGGATACGGCGGCGCCGGCTCGCGGCGCTCGATAGGCCGGCACGGCCCCTCAGCCGGCGGCCGGACGCGCCACTGTAGCGGTCGCGCGACGAAGCGGCAACCCCGGCGGTGCCGTCTCGTGACGGAGCACCCTTTCAGCGGGGGCGTCAAGCCGTGCGGCGACGCCAACCCTTCGTTTTCCGCGTCCTCCGCGCGCGGACCGTCACGTCGTGGCCGCGATGCTCCAATCGCGCACCGATATGCTCGGCGATCTTCGCCGTTTGGCCCTCGTGGCCGTCGGTCGTGCCGTAAACGATCAGCTGGCGCGCCACGCGAAAGAGCCTATCGCTGGAAATCCGTTCCGTCGATGGCCGAGACCTTTGCACACGCGGGCCGGCCTCGCGACAATACCCGTCAGTACAAGATCATCGATGCGCCGCGGACGGCGCTCGCGGGGGAAGATCGATATGACGAAGCTCTGCACGAGACGCGGCGGGCTCTTCGCGTTGCTCGCATTGTCACTGACGATCGGCGGCGAAGCGCTCGCTCAGCACGGCCTGGTTCCCACCGACGCCGCTCGCGCGGCCGCGCTCGCTACGCGCGTCGCGGAGCTCGAAGCCGAGACGCAGCGTCTCGAGGACATCATCGCGATCCACCGCCTGCAGCGCGCGTACGGCTACTACATCGACAAGGGTTATTGGAACGAGGCGGCCGACCTCTTCGCGGACGATGCGACGTTCGAGGTCGGCGTCGACGGCGTGTACCGCGGCCGCGAGCGGATCCGTCAGGCGATCATCCGCTACGGCAAGGGTCGCGACGGCACAGGCCCCGGGCTGCCGTTCGGTCAGTTCAACCATCACATGCAGCTTCAGCCGGTCGTCACGATCGCCGAGGACGGCAAGACCGCGCGGGCGCGCTGGCGGCAGCTCGCATTGCTGGGCGAATACAAGGTTTCCGCGCATTGGGGCGATGCGGTCATCGAGAGCCGGTACGTGAAGGAAGGCGGGATTTGGAAGATCGCCTCGATGCGGGTCTACACGAACTTCGTCGCGCCGTACGAGGGCGGCTGGGCTTCGCTCGAGCCGGTCAGAGGCGATTGGCGCTCGGACGTCGCGAAGGCGTTTCCGCCCGACGCGCCGCCGACGGAGGTCTATCGGCCGTTCCCGGACGTCTTCGTCCCGCCGTTCCACTATGAGCCGCAAAGCCGGCCGCTACCCGCGGCGCTGAATGAAGCGCAGGCGCCGGGCGACGGGCCGCTCGGCGCGCTCGAGGACGCGGCGAACAAGATCGCGCATCGGCTCGCGATCCTCGCTTCCGAGCGGGAGATCGAGAATCTGCAGGCGAAATACGGCTACTACATCGACAAGGGCTTGTGGGACGAGGCCGCGAGCCTTTTCGCCGAGGACGGCACTTATGAGTTCGGCCAGAGCGGCGTCTATGTCGGCCGGCAACGCGTCCGTCAGGCGCTCGAGCTCATGGGGCCGAAGGGCCTCGAGCGCGGGCAGCTCAATAACTATCCGATGCTGCAGCCGATCATCACCGTCTCGCCCGATCTGCGCACGGCCAAGGCGCGTTGGCGCAGCGACGTGCAGCTTTCGCGCGGAGGCAAGGGCCGTTGGGGCGCCGGCGTTTACGAGAACGAGTACGTCAACGAGAACGGCGTCTGGCGGATCTCGAAGCTGCACTACTACGTCGTGATGTGGGCCGACTACGACAAGGGCTGGGTCGAGGGACCGTTGCCCGTCGAGGGGCCGAGTAAGACGCTGCCTCCGGATCGGCCGCCGACGATGGTGTACGAGTCGCTGCCGAAGGCGATCTTCGTGCCGTACCACTACGAGCATCCGGTTCGTCACGGCAAGCCGATCCTGCCGATCGACGTGCCGCGCGGGGGAGGAGGCGAGCTCGACGAGATCGCGGAGCGGCTCGCGGACGTCTCGGCGCGCGCGCTGCGGCTCGCGGACCAATCCGCGGTCGAGAAGCTGCAGCGAACGTACGGCTACTACGTCGATCAGGCTCAGTGGCACGACGTCGCGGACCTCTTCGCGGTCGACGGCTCGCTCGAGATCGGCGGGCGAGGCGTGTTCTTGGGCCGCGAGCGAGCACGCGAATATCTCCTCACGGCGTTCGGCGAGCCGGGCCGACGCGATGGGCTGCTGATCGATCACCAGCAGTTGCAGGGCATCGTCACGATCCACCCGGACGGACGTACCGCCGAGGGCCGGTGGACCGCGTTCGTCATGGGGGCAGGCGGATGGGGCGACTGCTACTACGAGAACGACTACGTGAAGGTGAACGGCGTCTGGATGATCAAGGCGCTGCACGGTCCGTTCAACATGTATTCGTCGTACGCCGTCGGCTGGGTCGACAACACGACGCCGAACACGCGGCCCGAAAGCTTCGGTGTGCCGCCGGATCTACCGCCGTCGGTCGTTTATCTCACGTTTCCGAACTACTACGTCGAGCCGTTCCACTACCCGAACCCGGTCACGGGCCGCGTCGCGCCGCCGCCCGATCCGGCCGCGGGCGGCGTGGCGTTCGGGAGAGGGCTCGAGCCCTGAAATCGCACCGAGCGTGCATCCGTCGGAGAGGGGGCGTCGGGCACGGCGCCGCTCCCTCGTGCGAAGCATCTAACGGGCGGCGAGCAGCACGAGGCCCGTCGCGACGCCGAGCGCAAGGCCCGCGATCGTGAGCAACAGCGGACCCCGTCGCGCTTCGCGCGTGCTCGACGCGAAGATCACGAGAAGGGCACACGCGATGACCGCGCCGGCCCTGACGGCGTCGAGCCAGGCCGGCTGCTCGTACGGCAGTGCGCGGGTCGCGACGATGAGCAGGAGCGCGCACACGCCGGCTTTCGGCACATCGAGGTTCCTCCGTTCGACGAGCAGGGCCGCGGCGAGGACGCCGGCGAGCACGCCGATGCTCGCGATCGCGAGGAGCGTCGGCCACGAGACGGGCTCGGGCACGCCGTAACGGCCGTACGCGAGCGCCGCGAGCGTTGCGGCGGCGACGATCGCGATTCGAAGGGCCAGGGCTCGTGACGTTTCTTTCTCTTTCATCTCCGACGCCTCGACAGATTCATTCCGCCGAATGGGTGCCAAAAGGCGGCACGGCACACGCGGCCGTGCCGCCGATACGATCTCGAAGTTCCTACTGTTGAGCCGATAGAAAGACTATAGTCTTTTTCGACGGCTAGCAGAACGAGGTCGCGAGATACAATCCGCTGCCGAAGCCGACGAGAAACGCTCCGAACGGCACCGCGCCGATCGTCATCGCGGCCGTGCCGATCGCGATCGACGCGGTGCCGATGTCGCGCAGGAACTGCTTCCTCTGCTCGAGAAGCGCCTGTCGCTGCCTCTCGAGCTCGGCGGGGTCGATGGTCTGGGCATCCTGGCCGCCGCTGACGAGCTCGAGCTCCGCCGCCGTCAGCTCCCGAATGCTCGCCAACGCGGCGGCGCCGCCCGACGCCAATGCCAGACTGCCGATCGAGGGTAAGGTCGTCGTCATGATGTCCTCCTGAGCTCCGTGCCTTCCATTGCATGCGGCGATGCTGCGAGCCGCCGTGCGACGGAAGCGGCGCACCGAAGCCGGAGCGGGACGCGGTGCGGACCGAGACCGGGAAGACTGCCGTGCGCCTCGAACCAACCGGGTGCGCTGCTTCCGTCGGGGCGATGGTCTCGCGCGACGGGCTGCGCCGCGAGCAGCGCTTCTCGGCGTTATGCGGAGTTTTGTCCGGCGAAGCGTGAGGAAGGAGGGCGCCGTCGGCCCTCAGCGTTTCGACGGCGCCGAGAACGTGAGCCGGCAGCCGGCCGCGTCGCGGACGATCCAGCCGCCCGTGGGATCGGCGAAGTGGCTGCCGATCACGAAGACGTCGGTATTCGCGAAATCGTCGATGAACGCCTTCCTCGTGCGGGCCGCCTGTTCCTTATCCATATCGAAGCGCGTCAGATCGAGCGGCCGCTCGAGCTGGATCGGGTTGTGCATCATGTCGCCCGTGACGATCGCGCGCTCGCCGCGCGACTCGATCAGGATGCTGACGTGCCCGGGCGTGTGGCCCGGCGTCGGACGCAGCGTAATCTCGGGACAGATCTTGTGTTCGGGCTCGATCAGATCGACGAGCCCCGCGTCGACCACCGGCTGCACGGCGTCGTACATGTGGTTCAGGTTGTGATAACCGCCGGTCTCCTTGAGCATCATCCAGTGCTCGTATTCCTTGCGGCCGAAGAGATAACGCGCGTTCGGGAACGTCGGCACCCAACGGCCGTCGACGAGGCGCGTGTTCCAGCCGACGTGGTCGAAGTGGAGATGCGTGCAGAGGACGAAGTCGATGTCTCCCGGCGCGAAGCCCGCATACGCGAGATCCTCGAGGAACGTCGTCTGCATGTTCGTGAAGATCGCGAACTCGCGCTCGCGGTCGGCGCCGATGCACGTATCGAGCATGATGCGGTGCTCGGGCGTGCGCATCACGAAGCACTGGAAGGAGATGATCATCCGGCCGTCGGGCGTCGCGAAATGCGGCTGCAGCCATGGATACGCGAGCACGGTCTCGGGTGTCGCGTCCGGCAACAGCATCGTGATGTCGTCTTCCCAGCCGTTGACTTCCACGATGCGGGTGATCTCCACGTCTCCGATCTTCCACGTGCGAATCGTTTCGATCGCCATCGGCGTTCTCCCCCTCGAATCCCTGTCAGTGTGCGGCCGTCGGTCGAATCGGCTCGGGCGCGGGCCGGCCGAGAATCATGTCGGAGGCCTTCTCCGCGATCGCAACGATGCTCGCGTTCGTGTTGCCGCCGACGAGGCGCGGATAGATCGACGCGTCCGCGACGCGCAGGCCTTCGAGCCCGTGGACCTTGAGATCTGGGCCGACGACGGTGTCCTCGCCCGCGGGACCCATGCGGCACGTCGAGCCGGGATGATGCACCGTGACGAGCGACTCGCGGACGTAGTCGGCGAGCGCCGCGTCGTCCGTCACGTGACTGCCCGGTGCTCGTTCGCGCGCGCGATACTTCGCGAAGCTCGACTGCGCGATCACGCGGCGCGCGAGCTTCAAGCCGCGGATGAGGAACTGCAGATCCTCTTCGTCGCTCAAGAGCTTCGGATCGATCAGCGGCGGCGCCTCGGGATCGGGTCCCGAGAGCCGCACCTGTCCTTTGCTCTTTGGATACAAGCAGACCGTCGCGACGACGAACCCGTGACCGATCGGGATCGGGAACGGCTTGATGTTGCGCCGCGCGGGCTGGAACACGAGCTGCATGTCGGCGCGATCCGATGCGGCGCTCGATTTGATATAGGCGTTCGTCTCGAAGAGATTGCTCGCGAGCGGACCGGTGCGCTTCACGAGATACTCGAGGATGTTCACGACGTCGCGCGGCAGCGCCTTCCACGAGAGCCCGTACGACGTCGAGTCGTCCATGTCCATGATGACCATCGTCGACGGATGGTCTTGCAGATTCCGGCCGACCGCGGGCAGATGATGCAGCGGCTCGATGCCCCACGACTTCAAGTCCTCCGCGTCGCCGATCCCCGAGTGGAAAAGAATGTAAGGCGAGTGATACGCGCCGCCGCACAGGATTACCTCCTTGGCGGCGCGGAGCCGACCGATGCGCTCGCCCCTTCGAATCTCGACGCCGACCGCGCGCTTGCCTTCGAGCAGGATGCGCCGCGTGAACGTCTCGCTCATGACCTCGAGGTTCGGACGCGACATCGCGGGCCTGAGATACGCGCTCGCCGTCGAGACCCGCTTCCCGTTCCAGATCGTGCCCTGACGGTAGCCGTAGCCATGCGGGTCCGGCACGTTGAAGTCTTCGAGCTCCTTGTAGCCGAGCGCGGCCATCGCCGCGTTGAACGCATCGCAGAGGCGGTTGCGCGCGGTGGGGAAGCTCACGCCCATCGGGCCGCCGGTCGCGTGATACGGCGAGCCCGCGTATTCGGGATTGTGCTCGGAGCGAAGGAAATAGGGCAGAAGATGAGCATAGGACCATCCCGGATTGCCCATCGCTTCCCAGTCGTCGAAGTCCTTGGCGGGGCCGCGGTAGTACGCCATGCCGTTGATCGATCCCGAGCCGCCGATCACCTTACCGCGAGGTATCGGAATCTTCCGGTCGTTCACGTGCTCCTGCGGCGTCGTCGTGAGGCCCCAGCCGAACTTCGGGCTCATGATCGCCGCGCCGACGGCGGCGGGAATAGAAATGAAGGGATGCTTCTCGGACCGGCCCGCCTCGATCAGGCAGACGCGATTCTGCCGATTCTCGGACAGCCTGGCCGCGATCACGCAGCCGGCCGTTCCCGCCCCGATGACGATATAGTCGAACTCGCGGTCGAAAGCGGTTTCGCTGCTCAAGTGCCCCCCCTGCAGCTTATCCGTCCTTAGTGTAGGCGTGCGGACGCGCTCGCCTCGCGGCGAGTATAGCGAAAGGAAGGAAGGGCGAGCAGATTGGTGGGAGTGGTCCTGCACCCCAAGAAAGGTCTTTGAGCACGCACGTCGCATGCAAACGACGGGGTAGCTAGTCCCATCGTCTATAGAACTTGGACGCCTAAAGCCTCGACCGTTGCCGTCGGGGGCGGAGTGTCTGGTCCCTCATGGGCTTACACGGAAAAGGCTCTGGGGGCGTTATTGGTACCGACTCAGGAAGTACGGAATCTGGTGGAACAACTTGCCGATTGCAGTAAGTACGCGTCGACGCAATAGTTATCACGTGAACAGGTGCAAAGCAAAGGGGTACGAGGCTGAGCATAATTGCGCGAATTAGCGCTCGCGCGTGCGGACTTGGGTCTTGAAGATGAAGATAAAGAGCATTCTTATCGAGAACTTCAGAAGCTTCAAGAATGTCACTATACCGCTGAACCGTTACTCGTGCTTTGTCGGTCCGAATGGGGCAGGAAAATCGACGGTACTAGCTGCGCTGAATGTCTTTTTCCAAGAACGGTCGGCTTCGTCCACCGACATCACGAAACTCGCAGACGAAGATTACTTCGGAAAGAACACTGATAGTCCTATAAGAATTACGCTAACGTTCGATGATTTAAGTGACAAAGCACGAAAAGACCTTTCGGACTACGTAAGAAACGATGAAATAGTCGTCACAGCTGAGGCGGTTTTTGATTGTACAAGTCTCGTATTTACCCGACACCCGGGTCGCCGGGGTGATGCTCAAGCAGCCGTTGGCAGCGGCTCGTTGACCTCCTCAGTGGGAACGATTTCCGGGATCTCGGTAATGCCGAGCGCCTCCATCAACGCCTGAGCCGGGTTGCGACCCTTGAGGCGGTAGCCTTGGTGGCTGCGCTCGAGATTGTAGTAGCGCATGAAGCGATCGAGATCGCGCTGGATCTCATCGACCTCCATGTACCACGTCTGCCGCCCCTGAACACGGAAGCACTCATCGAGCAGCGTGCGGTTCATGCGCTCGACGAAGCCGTTGGTGCGGGGGCTTCGGATCTTCGTCTTCCGATGCTCGATCTCTTCCATCGAGAGCAGCAGCTCATAGGGATGCTGGTCAGGTAGGCCGCAGTACTCGCGTCCGTTGTCGGTGAGGATGGCGTCCACCTTCACGCCGAGCGCCTCGTAGAAGGGCAGCACGCGGTCGTAGAGCAGATCGGCCGCAGTGACCGGCATCTTGCTCGTGTACACCTTCGCGAAGGCGAGCGAGCAGAAGACGTCGACGACGACCTGGACGTAGACCTTGCCCACGCCCTTCAGTGTGCCCCAGTAGAAGGTGTCCTGGTTCAGCAATTCCCCCGGCCGCGACGCCTCCACATGGCGGCAACGGAAGTCGACGGAGTGACGCTCGAGAAGACGGATCTGAGCATCCGATAAGACGACCGTATCGCCCTGAGCATGCTGCTCGAGCCGCATCAGACGCTTATAGCGCGTCTCGATCCCGTGCCGCAGCCAGACTCCTCGAACTCCGCTCGGACCCACCTCGGTGCCTGAGAGCCTGAGCTCGTTGGAGACGCGCTGAGCTCCATGCGTCGGGTAGGCCAGAGAGTACTCGAGGATCTTCTCTTCGACCTCGGGAGCGACCCGATTCGGATGAGGGTTGCGAGGACCGCGCTTCGCCTCGACGAGCGCCGCCACGCCGCCGACCTGAAAGGCCCGGCGCACCTCGTAGAAGGTGTCGCGGTGGTAGCCCATGATCTTGCAGGCCTTGGAGACGTTACCGAGCTCTTCGGCGAGCTGCAGCAGGGAGAGCTTTCTCTTGGTACTCTGGGAGAGCGTAGTCATCTGGGTTCTCCGGATAGTTGGTGGTTTGGCGATTACCAATCTACCCCGGAGACCCGGGTGGCTGCGCACCGATCTGACTCCGTGTGTTGTCGAGGCCGGAAGCAGCCAACTGTCGGAAAATTACGAAACTAGCTCAGTCTCTGGTTCGACAAAGGCGAGGCGCGCAAGGCGGCGGAGTTCTATGCTTCCGTTTTCCCCGACACGAGCGTCGGCCCGGCGCTCGAGGCGCCGTCCGATTTTCCCGGAGGCCAAGAGCGCGAGGAGCTCGTCGTCGAGTTCACGCTGCTCGGCCGGCCCTTCGTCGGTCTGAACGGCGGTCCGTACTTCAAGCCGAACGAAGCCGTGAGCTTCATGGTCGTGACCGAAACGCAGGAAGAGACCGATCGATACTGGAACGCCATCGTCACGAACGGCGGCGAGGAAAGCGAGTGCGGCTGGTGCAAAGATCGGTGGGGGTTTTCCTGGCAGATCATTCCGCGCGTCTTGCTCGAAGCGATATCGAGCCCGGACCGCGCCGCGGCAAAGCGGGCTTACGAGGCGATGATGACGATGCGCAAGATCGATATCGCGACGATCCAGGCCGCGATAGAGGGGCGAGACTCGTCCGCGACGGCGGCTTGACGGAGCGGTTTCCCTCGCTCGTCCGAGCTACGCGTCGGCCGCGGACGGTTGGTAGGTCTGGATGACTCAGACGTGCGGTTGCGGATCCATTTCGAGCCCGTCGACGAAGAACATCACCACCTCTTCGTACGGCGTGTCACCGGTGTTAATGGCGCGATGAGCGCGCGGCTCCGGATCCTCCCACTCCGCCTGACCGGGGCGGACGGGCACGCGGAAGTGGTCTGCGGCGTCACGGAACTCGATCGTCAGCTCCTTGCCGCGCACTACTACGGAGAAACGCCGACTGCGATCCACGTGCCAAGGCGTCGCCTCACCGGGCTCGAGCACGAGCCTGCGGATCAGCAAATCGTGCCGGCGATCTATGAGCTCTACTTGCATGGGCGAATCGTATAACGGCACTTGCCTGCTCGACAGGCTCGTTAGGTCTGTGCCTCCGGGGTTGGTGGCTAGTCGCCGACGAGCCGCCGGCGCCGCGAAATAGGTGTGCTCGGCATGGGGGCTGAGGTTCTCGAGCGGCAACACGGCGACCGACGTCGGAAAACGCGTCGTGCCGCTTTCGCCGCCGACCTGCCCGAGCAGCCCGGCCGCCCCGACGACGCGGTCTTGGTCATTGGCGATTCGCTGCAACTATTCAACCGGTTTACAGGTCCATCGGACAGCTTCGTCATCGCCGATTCGGCTGCCTACGACACGCAACGTTCCGTGTACCAGCAGACACTCATTTTCGGCTTCCATGGCGGCGACTTTCTGCCCGGCACGGATTTTCCGACAGGCACCGAGTTTCCGAATCTCGCTACGCTGCGCGGCGAGTTCGGGGTTTTGTCTAGGGTATATGACGCGGTCGACGGCTCCTGGATCGGCGGCGGTTATATGTTGGTCGGGGAAGTGACGTCGGTTCGTGCGCGAATAGCGCAGGTGCCCGAGCCGACGGCCGCGATGCTTCTGCTTGCCGGTCTGGTGGGCTTCGGCGTAGTCCGGAAACGGACGGTGAGCATTCATTCAGGATCGCAGTGAGCATCGCGCGGGATCGCAGTGGGCCTCGCGGCGCGCCGCCGATTCCCGAAACCGTTCGTCAGCCGGGGCGGCACGACCGCACGGCGATATGCCCGGCGGGCTTCCGGCGTGTGAGCGCCTCGATGTCGCCGGCGAGGAAGAGCCGCAAGGTCGGCATCTGGGCAACTCGTCGAGGAGGCGATCACGTGCCTACGGCCCCGCATGTCCCGTCTCGACATGCACGTCGCGTTCCGCCAGCGGCCATGGCGCTACGCGTTCCGCGCTCCGACCGTCACGAGCCAGCGTTCCGTATCGCCGATTCTCGCGCAGCGGATGTCGGCATCGATGAAGTGCCGAATGACTTCGATGTTGGTGAGCGTGTGCGCCGTTGGTTGCGACGTCACGAAGCTGCCGGATCCGGCGAGCGCGAGCGGCACGAGGAGCTGATCGGCAAGGTGCTCGCCGACCACGGCGCCCGAATGCCAGTAACGGCGGAGCGCTTGCGCCGCTTCGTTCGCAACCTTCTCGGCCGGCACGCCGCGCTCTCCCACTGCGGTGAAAACTTCGGTCACGTGCTCGAAGTCGCACTGGATCGAGACGACGTTACCGGGACTGAGGCTGTCATCGACGAAACGCAGGCGGACCGCATCGGGCGTCACGGGTAGCGTTTTCTCGAGCACGGCGATCTCGCGCTCGCCGATATAGCGCGGCAGCTTCGCGAGCTGCACGTCGACGGAAAGGCGGCGCAGCTCGCCCCGGTTCTCGAGGCGGAGCGGGGCGAGCGATCTCGCGGGGACGATCTCGACGCGTAGCCGACCTCCGCCGCGCGGGTAGAAGCCGGGGCGCAGCAGCTCGGCCCGTATCTTCGGTCCCATTCGCTCCACGAGCGGCAGAAAGGCGCGCGCGAGGAACTCGTAGGTCGGAGCCTTCGGGTTGTGCGTGCCGCCCTCGATGAGGACGGTCGAGGGGCCCGGTGCGGTGAACAAAGCCGGCAGGAGCGTTTGTAGCACGAGCGTCGTGCTGCCCGCCGTGCCGATCGAGAACGTGAAGTCGCCGAACGCCGAACGCCTCGGGCTGAACGTGAGCTCGTGCGAACCGACCGAAGCGCCGACCACCTCCGCGTCCGAGATCTCCGCGGCGGCGCGTACGGCCGCGAGATGCTGTGGCCTCAAGCCCGGTGGCGAGCGCCGCGGCCTGATATTCGTGATGCGAAACGGCGCGCCGAAGTAGACCGAGAGCGACAAGGCGGTGCGCAGGATCTGACCTCCGCCTTCGCCGTAGGAGCCGTCGATCGTCCGCATCGGGAAGCAGCCTGCGCGTTGGTGCCATCGACCTTTGCTCGGCTCATGTTAGACAGCGCCAACGCGATGGGTGAGTCCGTGAAAGGCCGCGCTTGCTCAACGCGCGGCGTAAATGCCGACGAGGATCCCCGGCTAGAAGGACGCCGCGTCGTATAGCCACGGCTCGCAGGCTTTCTCGATCGTACGGATCGCCTCTCGATCCGCAAACTGTTTGTAGATACCGACATTGCCTGCCGATACCGCGGGCTGAAAGAAACGGCCGGGCTGCGCCGCGCTTTCTGTGAGCTCCAACGCGTCGGCGATGCGCGCTCGGTAGTCGTCGCTCGTGACGAAGCGCTCGAATTGCACTTCGATCACCCGCTCGGCCACCGATGCTTGCCGCATCGCGGCGGCGAACTCTCCTCTCACGCGTCGGACGTGCGCGACGAACTCGGGCACCGGAGGCGCTCCGCGGCCCTCGGTGCACCAGGCGGTGTACTGGTCTCGAGGATCGCGAAACACGGCGATCGATCGCAGATGAGGTATGAAGCGGAGAAGGGGAAAGTCGACGCCCCGTACCAGATTGTTGAACAAGAGCAGACGGCTCGAATCCTCGGCCTTCGCGACGGCGGTGCGGAGCAGCAGGCGCGACAGCGCGCCGACGATCTCGCCCGGCACGGCGGAACCCTTCGAAGGCAGCGTCCGCAGCTCAGCGACGAATCGCTCGAAGGCGTCGCTGAACGCGTCGAATGTGCCAGGGTCCGTGTACGCGTGCCACAACAGCCCGCGCTCGTCGACCGCGAGCACCGTGTGCAGAACGACGGCTTCGAGGGCGTGGTAAAGCTCGCGCCGCGACCGTCGCGGCGAGAGGGCGCCTGCGAGCTGTCGCAGCTCGTTCCGAGCGCCGCGCCGGCCGCGGACGAGCGCGGCTATCGTGCGTACGAGCTGGCGCGGCGCGGAGACGCGCAATCGTAGCAGCGACGCGGCGCCCGGCATCTCGTCGGAATTGCCGATCACGGCGCTTTCGCTTTTCCCGAGCGGCATCTCGACCGAAGCGAATTCTCGGAGCCAGTCGTTGACCGCACCGCTTCCGGACCAGCCGAAGCCCGTCGTCGTCACCGCCCGAATGCCGTCGAGATCGGCGGCGCGGTCGGGCCCCTTGCCATGGCGGTGCGAGTTCCGGCCGTCCAGCAGCGTCTCGGCGGTTCGCTCGAAGTCCGCCCAGAGCCGCGCGATGCGCTCGGCCTGATCGGGACCGAGCCCGGTGCCGGCGTATAGCTCGCGAATCCACGCCAAAGGTTCTCTCGAGCGCCGCCTTTCGAGAATTCTTGCGGCTCGATGCTGGTGCTGCACGCGGTGAACGCGCGCCAGCGCGCGCGCGAGGTGCCGCTTCAAGCGCGCGTTATCGGGCGAGGCGTCTTTGAGCGCGAGCAGTCGACGATAGCCGCTCTCGACGTCGCCGAGTCTGATCTCGCAGTCGGCGAGCGATCGCATCACCTTGTCGCGCGATGCAGGATCGTTCTCGAGGACGCGCAACCACAGCTCGCGCGCCGCCCGGAAGTCGCCCTCGAGCATCGCCATCCGGGCGGCGGCCGCGTCGAGCGACGCAGGCTGCGCCGATCGATCCCGGAAGCTCTCGATGCGTGGACGAAGCCGGGCGGCGATGCGCCGAAAGCGGTAGCGCTTGTCCTCGGTGCGCTGCGGCCGCTGCGCCCGAATCAGAGCCGCCAGATCGAGCGCGTCGTCCTCGTTCGCCGCCGCCTCCACCCAGCTTTCGACCTCCGGCGCCGACGCTTCGAGCGGGTAGACGCGGCACGCGTCGACGCGCAGCGACCCCGAGCCCGTGACGTAAAGGACGACCGATGTCCCGCGGAGCGCGGGCTCGGCGCCGAGAACGAGCCTCGCGGTGCCGCAAACGAAGGCCGTCCGTGCCTTCGCGATGAGCGCGTCGGCCGAATACTGCAACACGCTCAACGTCAAGCGCGAACCCGCGGCGGCAGCGCCGCTCGTGCGCATGGAGATCAGGTAGCGAGCATTCGGCTCGAGCGCGAGCTCGTTGCTCGAGCTCGGCGTGCTCAGAGACGTGTGCGGGTGATTCGTGATGGAGCCGTGTGCGCCGGCGGGGAACGCGTAGTCGAACGAACCCGCGGTCTCGACGATTCCGTCGCGCGCCCGTAGATCGATCGTGCCCGCCGGTCGGCCGGAGAAGTAGAGGGTTACGAGCATGGGCCGGCATTGTACC
The DNA here is from genome assembly GCA_017577365.1 of Gammaproteobacteria bacterium. Classification (GTDB taxonomy): domain Bacteria; phylum Pseudomonadota; class Gammaproteobacteria; order Steroidobacterales; family Rariloculaceae; genus ZC4RG20. The sequence goes on from PKRJ01000018.1 coordinate 38,827, forward strand.
GGCTCGACGACGGTCGTCGCGCGCCGGTCACGCGGCCGATGCTCGTCGCGCGATAGCGGCGCGGAACGAAGCGCCGCTATCGCGCATATCGACTATGCGAGCTGCTCGTTACTTGCGCGTGACGTACCTCGCGAGCGCGTCGAGGTCTTCGTCGGAGATCTCGGTCTTGCGGAACGGCGCCATCGACAGCACGCCCTGGCGCACGAAGACCTTCACGGCTTCGGGCGTCAAGTCGGTCCGTTCGAGCAGCACGGCGGGCACGCTGCCGTTGTACTTGACCTGCAACGACTGCGTGCCGGGATGACCGGGGCCGGGCGCGTGACACGGCGCGCACCAATACTCGTAGACGGCGCGGCCGCGCTCGTTCGTATCCTGCGCGCTCGCGGTCTCCGCAAGCCATGCGGTCGCCCCGAGCGCGACGAACGCGGCGGCGCCGATCGCGGCGATGCGATGCGTGCGCATGGTCATCTCAACCCTCCCTGAGATGCTTCGGCCATACGCCGTAGCGCCCGGCGGCGAGAATGCCGTTCGGATCGAGCGCGTCCTTGATCTTCTCCCGCATCCTGCGCAGCGCATGGTTGTTATACGAATAGGTGTCCGAGATGATGTCCTGGAACACCGTCGGCGCGCGGTACTCGGCCCAGCCGTTGTCGGCGGCGAGCTTCACCCACTTCTCGAAGGCCGCGCGGATCTTGCGGTTCTCGTCCGCGTTCTTCGAGATCGGGAACATGATCAGCGCGACGAGCGAGCGCTCCCAGTTCGTCATGAACACGGGACCGACGATCCCCAGGTTCTCGCCGCCCGTGACCTCGGCGAGATTCGTGCGATAGAAATCGCGGAACTTGAGCAGCTCCTCGCCGTCGCGCGGAATGATCGGCGAGAAGCCGATGTGGCCGCCGGCGGGGCTCGGCTGCATCGGGCTTCGCCCGAGCATCGCGAATGTCGAGAGATTCGGGATGCCGAAATTTACGAGCCGCACCCGCTCGCGGTCCTGCGGCGACAGCGGAATGCGGATCAGATCCTCCTCGACGAACCGGCTGCCGTCGATCGCCGAGAATTTTTCCTTCGCGTACTCGAGCTGCGCGCGGATCACTTTCTCGGGACCGTAGATCGGCAGCTGCAGCGTCCACGCCGGTCCGGCGCCTCCGCCCGCGGGGCCGAACGCTCCGGCGCCGCCGAGCTGCGTCGAGCCGTTGACGACGTGCTGGTTCTCGAGCAGGTTCAGCGTGTCCATCAACGGGATGATGTCCCGGTCGTTGAAGACCTGCACCGTCGCCGAGATATAGGCCTCGGGACGCGGCATCAGCCAGAAGCCCATCTTCGTCACGATGCCCATGTTGCCCTGGCGGAACAGACCGTCGACCCACGGGCCGTAACCCCACTTGTTCTGCTGCCAGGTCTTCGAGCCGGGCACGGCGCCCATGCCGGTACGGACGATCTCGCCGTCCGGGAGCACGACCTCCATGCCGCAATGCGCGCCGAAGTGATCGCGGAACGGATACGCGGTCCAACCGCCGCCGCCGTCGAGCGCATTACCGATGACGCTGCCCCAGCCGGGATCCGGCGGATCGATCCAGAGCGCGAGGCCGCGCTTCTCGATCTCGTTGTAGAGATCGAAATAGCTGACGCCCGGCTCGACGAGCGCGTAGGCGTTGCGCTCGTTGATCTCGAGCACGCGGTTCATGCGCTTCAGATCGACGACGACGCTGCCCGAATAGACCGGCGCGGAGCCGCCGTACGCGAGGTTGCGTCCGGTCGAAATCGGGTAGAGCGGAATGCGGTACTTGTTCGCGATGCGAACGACGGCCTGCACTTCCTCGACCGTGTACGGCGCAACCGCGGCCGACGCGAGGCGCTCCTCGGGCTCGCCCCAGTACGGCGAATAGGCGTCGCGATAGAGCGCGACGTCCTCGTCGGACGTGAAAACCCAGTCCGCGCCGACGGCATCACGGAACTCGCCGATCGCCGCGTTCCAATCTCGCTGGCTGACTCCTGGCGGTATGGCCATATCGGATCTCCCCTCAAACCGCCGAACGCGGCGCGATGATCCACGAATAAAGCTTCGTCGGCTCGTCGAGCCGGGTCGCCATGCCCGAATCGGTCGGTCGGAAATCACGCGCGGGCACGGAGGTCCCGGTCACGAGAGCATCGGCGAGCGCGCGCGGCCAGCTCGAGCCCGCCGCGTAGAGCTCGTCGTGAAGATGCGGATCGGCCGTGCGCACGATGCGGTGAATCGCGGCGCCTCGCTTCAACGGCTCGTGCTCGGCTTCGAAGACGACGCGCAGGCCGTGCTCCCAGCCGAGCCGCTCGAGCAGGAACAGCGCCGGCCGCTCGGTGAGCCCGGCGATCGCGCCCGGAGCGGATCTCCAGCGTTTCAGTAGCTCGTTCTGCCAAAGGTCCGTGATGTCGCCTTCGATCGAGAATGTTCGGGCACCCAGCAGCGCGGCATGCGCGCCGAACTCGCGTGCCGCCGCATGGCGCTCGTCCAGGATTACACCGTCGAGCGTCGCGGAAGGATGCCCTTTCGCGAAGGCCGCTCGGCCGGCGAGCGGCGCGGCCGACAGCACGGCCGCGGACTGCAGGAATTCCCGCCTGTTCGTCACGATCTTCCTCCCCCGGAAAGCCGCCGCGCGCGAACCGCTGCGAACGGGCAACTGAAAGATGTCGCGAGAGGTTGGCGGAAGTGTCGTCACGGCGTCAAGCGAGCGATGGCCGAACGAGTCGCTCCGGCACCCGTGTGTCGCGCTACGCGGCATCGAAACCGCCGACCGAAAGCACGCGAGATTTCCGGATCGGTCAAATGCCCGAAGGCCTGCTAGGATGTCGAGGAGCGTGCACCTTGTGAGGGCACGTCCGTCGCGACAGTCCACGGAGGGCCGACATGGCGAAAGGTTGGGCCGGCGAAGACGCCGCGCAAGAGCAGATCGACGCAACGATAGAAGATGCGGTGCAACGCGCACGGAGCCGCTTGCCGAGCGGCCCGAGCCTTGCCGTATGCGTCGAGTGCGGCGAGGAGATCCCCGAGGCACGCCGAAAGGCGATCCCCGGCGTGCGCCTATGCGTGAGTTGCCAGGAGACGCACGATCGCGAGGACGCACCCTTCTCCGGATACAACCGCCGCGGCAACAAGGACAGTCAGCTTCGCTAACGATCGCCGTCCAGCCGACGCACGTGGCGTTCTGGCGCGTGAGACCGCGGATCATCGCCGCCGGCGAGTCCTCATGAGCCTCGGGGCCGATGCAGCGGTGGGCTGCATCGGCCTTCTCGAGCTACGAGTCGTCAATATCCGCGACGCTCAGAACGCGAACCGCACGCCGGCTCGGAAGCGTCGCCCGATCGTGTCGAAGAAGACCGGATTCGTCGGATACAGATTGCCTCCCGGCGCGACCGGCGGATCGCGATCGAGCAAATTGTTCACGACCCAGAACACTTGCAGCGCCCGGCCGTCCGCGCGCGGAAAGTCGTACGATCCCGACCAGCTCAGGTACACGCGGCTGTCGACGCTGTTGTCGGTCACGGTATTGGGCAACGTGTTCGTCGATGCGCCCGGAGGGCTTTCCGTCCACAGCGCGTTCAGCTTGCCGGAGTCGATCCATTTCGTCTCGAGCGTCGTGACGAAGCGGTCGCGCGAGTACGTGAGCCATGCCGTCGCCTGCCAGTCCGGCGACGTGTTGAAGCCGCCGAAGGAAGCGACAGGACCGCTTTGGCCGTGGTAGTTCACCGGCGGACTGCCGAGACCGTTGTCCACGATGAGGTCGTAGAGATAGGTCGCGATCACGCGGACGTCGAGGTTTCCCGCGCGAACGGGCACTTCGTAGCCGATCTCGAAATCGTAGCCCCGGGTCAAGAACGAGCCGATGTTGATAGAGGTCGAATCGACCGCGACGATGTCGGACGTACCGGCGCCGACGATCTTCTGGCACACGACACCCGTGCCGCCGCTCGCGAAGCATGCATCGACGATCTGCTGCGCGGAGAGTCCGCCCGTGCCGCCCGGCGTGATCGCATCGACGAGATCGATCTCGTACCAGTCCGCGGAGAACCGGAGCCGGTCGAACGACAGCACGATGCCGAGCGTCGTCGTATCGGCTTTCTCCGGTTTGAGGTTCGGATTGCCGCCGGTCGTGCTTTCATAGGTTTCCGGCGCGTTGTTGTTCCAAGGATTGTTGATCCCCGCGGGGAAACTCCCCGGTGCGCCGACGGTGGTCACGCGCGGCAGGAAGAGCTCGCGGAAGCTGGCCGCGCGCACGTCGCGCGACAGCGTGCCGCGGAAGCGCAGCCAGCTCGTCGGATCGAAGATCGCGGCCGCTTTCCAGCTCGTGAACGAATGCGAGCTCGAAGGCGTCGCGGGGTCGATGCTCGTCGCTTCGTTGCGCGTCCGACGCGCGGCGAAGTTCGTGTGCAGCTTCTCGTGCATCGGCACGTCGATCTCGATGTACCCCTCGAGCACGTCGATCTCGCCGCCGCGGTCGAACCCCCAGGTCAGGAAGTACGAGCCGTACCAAGGCTGGTTCTCGAGATCGTGTGTCGCCCTCGACTCGTTCTTCCGCCATTCGAGGCCGGTTGCCGCGAGGATCGGTCCCGCCCAGCCGTCCGCGATGCGGCCGCGGAAGTTCGCGCCGATGACGTCCTGGTCGTAGCGCGTGTCTTCCTTCAGCGTGCGGTATACGTACGCGAGCGCCTCGGGATCGGCATTGCCGATGCCGAACAGGTTCAGCGGCTTGCACCCTTCCGCGAGCGGATTGAACGCGGGACCGGGCAGCGTGGCGCGACAGACGATGGGGCTCGTCGGGTCGTTCGGGTCGGCGTGCACCGCGTCGAGTGCCCAGCCGAGGAAGTTGTAGGTGGGCGGCGGCACGACGAACGGCGGCAGCAATCCGCCGACGACGTTGTTGTAGAGCCGCTGCTCGTTCTCGTTGCGGCCGTGCTGGTAGTACGCATCCCATTGCCAGCCTCCGCCGAGCTCGCCGTCGAACCCGACGACGAATCGGATCGTGTCGTTCTCCGTCGTGTTGCGCGCGGAGATCACGTCGGGCAAGAAGATGCGCGCGAAGGTCCCGCCGTTCGGCGCGAGGGCGCGCACCTCCGGCGTCAGGAACGCGTTGTCCGGCGCGATCGGCAGCGCGATCGGGCCGAGCGCCCCGTTCGCGGGGAAGCTCTCCGCGCTGCTGTGCGCGAACGCGGCCTCGGCGAAGAAGTTCATGCCGTTGCCGAGCGAGTAATCGAGGTGCGCGAGGATCGAATAGCGCTCGGTCTCCGGGCGAATGTTCGAGATGTCGTAGCCGCGGAGCGCGCCGTCGCCGCCGAAGCGGGCGAACGTGCCGGGGAAGACGCCGGGATCGTACGGCAGGAGCTCCGTGCCGTCGGCGTTGAATTGCATCGGTGCGCCGCCGGTCGGCGTGAACACGCCCGTTTCGGACGTCGGAAACTTCGCGTTCGGCGCGACGACGAAGTTCGGCAGACCGTTGCCGTCTGCATACGCAGTGTTCGTGCCGACGCCCCACGCTTCGGCGCACCAATCGCGGGTCCGCGAGCAGGGGCCGATCGTATCCTGTTGCTGGTACTCGACGCCGAAGATCACGTGCGCGCGATCTCCCGCGCCCAGCGGCGTGCCGAAAGCGAACGACGCGTGCGTATCGCCGCCGTCGTCCTCGGTCGTGCGGCCGTAGTCGAGCTGCGCGCGGAAGCCGTCGAGGTCGCGGTCGAGGATGACGTTGACGACGCCTGCGATCGCGTCCGAGCCGTACGCCGCGGATGCGCCGCCGGTGACGACCTCCGTCCGCTCGACGAGCATCGACGGAATCAGCGTGAGGTCGACCGCGCCGCCTTCGGTCGTCGGAACGACGCGTTTGGTGTCGACGAGCGTGAGCGTCCGGGTCCCGAAGAACGGGTTCAAGCCACGCAGGTTCGCAAGCTGCGCGCCGACGTTGAAGTTGCCGATGCCGACGTTCGTCTCGGTGAAAAACGCCGTGTTCTGCGGCAGCGTCCGGACGACGTCGCCAACGTTGACGAGCCCGAGCTGGTTGATCTGCTCCGCACCGATCACCGAAAGCGGCTGCGGCGAATCGAAACCGCTCCGCACGACGCGCGAGCCCGTGACGATGACCTCTTCTTGAGGCTGATTGCTTTGAGCCGTGACGGCCGTCGGATAGGTCGACGCGATGCCGACGCCGCCCAGAACGATACCGATGGCGCGACGAAGAGCGCTTTGCTCGAACATGGACCCTCCCCCCTCGTAGATAGGCGTCCATGCGATCATCGACCGCCGGCCCTGGCGCTTAGCCCTCCTAACTATAAGGCCGGACGCGGGCTTCCCGCACGCGGTTCTTTGCACCTCCGCTTCGCCGAATCGGCAGCCGGACGGCCATGCCCCGCGGGACCGCCGGACGCTCGAGCGGCAGCCGAATGGAAGCGGCATGCTGGCGGTCGCGCCGGATCGGCGATACATTGGCGCGCATGCCGACTCGACGCATGTTGCTGGCCGCGCCGCTCGCGGCCGCTTTTTGGCGCGCCGTTTCCGCGCAGACCGTGCCGACGGGGCGTATGTCGCTCGCGCTCCATCAGAACACGTCGCGAGCCGCGGGTTTCCGGGGATCGCTCGAGGGGTGGGCGCGCGCGGGGATTCGCTACGTCGAGCTCACGGACGTGCTGCTCGACGAATTTCTCGAGCGCGATACGTTGTCGAGCGCACGACGGCTTCTCGCGGACCTCGGCCTCGAGCCGGTCTCCGCGGCGATCGTTCTGCCGGACGTCTGGATTCCCGGGCCCGAGCGGGCGTCGTCGCTCGAGATATGGCGGCGGCGCTGTGAGCAATTCGCCGAGCTCGGTCTCGAGAAGATCTATTGCCCGTCGATCACCACTCGCCCGGTCACGGCGGAGGACTTCGCGGCGACGCCGGCGTGCATTCGCGAGGTCGGCGACATCACGCGGTCATGGGGGCTCACAGCGATGATCGAGTTCGCGCGCACGTCGACGCATCTCGCGACGCTCAGATCGACGCTTCGCGTGGTGCGCGAGGCCGCGCATCCGAACGTCCGGCCGATGCTCGACTTCTTCCACTTCTGGGCCGGTCTCGGCAAGCTCGAGGAGCTCGACCTGCTCGAGCCGGGCGAGCTCGCGCACGTTCATTTCCAGGATGTGCTCGACGCGCCGCCGGAGCTGACCGACAACAGCTACCGGTTGATCCCGGGTGACGGTATTGCACCCGTCGGGACGATCCTGAAGAAGCTCGCCGAGAAAGGCTATTCCGGCGCGCTGTCGGTAGAGCTGTTTCGTTCCGAGCTCGTGAACGGCGACCCGTACGAGGTTGCCACCGAGATCCGGACGAAGTGCGAGGCCGTGATGCGCGAAGCCGGCGTGCTCTGACGTTGCGCGGGATCGCGCTCAGTCGAGGTCGACGCCGGCCGGGCAGTGGTCTGAGCCCATCACCTGCGGCCAGATGAACGCGTCGCGGACGCGCGCGGCCGCGGCAGGGCAGGCGAGCACGTAGTCGATTCGCCATCCGATATTCCTCTCGCGCGCGCCGCCCCATTGCCGCCACCAGGTGTAATGACCGTTCTCCCCCGGATGGCGTACGCGGAACGTATCGACCCAGCCCGCGGCGATCCAGCGAGAAAACTCCTCGCGCTCTTCCGGCAGAAAGCCGCTCGTTTTGGCGTTGTCTTTCGGGCGGGCGAGATCGATCTCCTCGTGCGCCGTGTTGAAGTCGCCGATCACGAGCACCTGGCCGCGCTTTCGCAGCCGCTGCACGCGCTCGAACACGGCCCGATAGAAGTCGAGCTTGTACGGCACGCGGCTGTTGTCGCGGTCCTTGCCGCTGCCCTTCGGGAAATAGCCGTTGACGATGAACAGCTCGCCGAAGCGGGCCGTGATCAGCCGGCCCTCGTCATCGAAACGTTTCTCGCCGACGCCGATCTGGACGTCGTCGGGCTCGACGCGCGAGTAGATCGCGACGCCGCTGTAGCCCGGCCGGACCGCGGGCGCGAAATACGCCTGCCAGCCCTGCGGGAAGCACGTTTCGGGATCGAGCTGCGCGGGATCGGCTCGGACCTCTTGGATGCCGACGACGTCGGCATTCGAGCTCTCGAGGAATTTCGCGAAGCCCTTCTTCGCGCACGCGCGAAGACCGTTCACGTTCCAGCTGACGACACGCATCACCAACGAGCCTCGATCACTCGTGCGCGTGCAGCGCGGCGATTTGCGGGAACACGGTTTCCTTGTAGAACGGGAACACCCGCAACGCCTCCGGGCGCACGCCGTACGCGCGCGCGAAGTGCTCGACCAGCGCGTCGGAGTCGGACATGTAGCGGCCGGGCTCGATCTCGACAGTGGGGAACGTCGCCGGCTTGCCGAGCCCTTCGGTGAGTCTCGCTTTGGTCGCGTCGAAGTCGGGCCGAGCCGGGTCGAGCCGCACGATCTCGACGTCGTCGAGCAGCCGCGCCTCGGCCAGAAAGACCAAAAGCTTCAACGAGAACGGGCAGCCTTCCTTGACGTAGACCTTGGCCTTGAACGATTCGTTGCTCATCGTTGGATCTCCGTCTCGGCGGGGCGTCGTTGTCTCCGTCGACGTCCGCCGGGTGGTCGGCCGGGACGACCGGTGCGTCGAACGATTGTAGCCGCCGGTCCCGGGTCGCGCTCGCACCGTGAAAAGTGCGGTGCGAGGCGTATCAATACCGCAAAAATATGCTATTTTCCGCGCCGGGATTCACTCGGTGCCTCGTGCCCCGAGCATCGTCAACCACATAAAGAGAAGGTACATGGCAGCAAAAGGTAGCCCTCCGACCAAGTCGGAAGTCCTGGCACAAATCTCGAAAGACACCGGTCTGACGAAGAAGCAGATCACCGCGGTGTTCGATTCGCTGAACGGGGTGATCCGCAAGAGCCTGCGCTCTCACGGTCTCTTCACGTTGCCCGGTCTCGTGAAGATGAAGGTCGTGAAGAAGCCGGCGACGAAGGCCCGCGAGGGTATCAACCCGTTCACGGGCGAGAAGATGATTTTCAAGGCCAAGCCGGCCAGCAAGAAGGTTCGCATTCTGCCGCTGAAGAACCTCAAGGACATGGTCAACTAAGACCGCTCGAGGGGCTGCGGCCGAGCCGCCGCCGGAGCGGCGCTTCCGGCGGTCTCGGTGCAGCCCCTTCCGTTTCGCCGTGAACGAGGCCGCCACTCGAAGACGGCCACGCGCGGCTCTCGCTACGCGAAGTAGACCGTCTTCACCTCGAAGTAGAGCTCGAGGCCCTCGATACCGCCTTCGCGCCCTATCCCGGACTGCTTGAAGCCGCCGAACGGCATCTTCGGGTCGACGATCATGCCGTTCACCGTGACGCTGCCCGAGCGCATCCGACGAGCCATCTCGTAGCCGCGCTCGGCGTCGGCCGTGTAGACCGCGCCGTGCAGGCCGTAGATCGTGTCGTTCGCTTTGCGTACCGCGTCGTCGACGTCCTTGTACGCGATGAACGAAACGACCGGTCCGAAGATCTCCTCCTGCGCGATCGTCATCTTCGTGTCGACGTCGGAGAAGACCGTCGGCTCGACGAAGTAGCCGCGCTCGAAGCCTTTCGGCCGGCCGCCGCCGACGACGAGCTTCGCGCCTTCCTCGCGGCCCTTCGCGATGTACCCCTGCACGCGTTTGAGCTGCCGTTCCATGGTCAGCGGGCCCATCTGCGTTGCCGGGTCGTGCGGGTCGCCGACCTTGACCTGCTGAACGGCGCCCACGTAGGCGTCGAGCACCTCCTGCTTGCGTGACTCCGGCACGAGCACGCGCGTCAGCGAGAAGCAAACCTGACCCGTGATCGGCATCGAGAACGGCACGAGGCTCTGCAGAACCTGGCCGACGTCCGCGTCTTCCATCACGATCGCGGCCGATTTGCCGCCGAGCTCGAAGCTCGCGCGCGTGAGCCGCTCCGCGGCGACGGCCGCGATGTGTCGCCCGGCCGCGGTGCTGCCGGTGAAGCTGATCTTGTCGATGCCGGGATGGCGGATCAGATAGTCGCCGGTCTCGCGGCCCGCCGGGATCACGTTGAAGACGCCCGGCGGAAGCCCGGCCGCCTCGATGCATTCGGCAAGCAGGTACGCGTCGATCGGCGTCTCGGGCGACGGCTTCGCAACGACCGTGCAGCCTGCGGCGAGCGCGGCCGCGGCCTTGTAGCAGAGCAGCACGAGCGGTGCGTTCCACGGCGTGATCGCCGCCACGACGCCGACCGGCTCGCGGACGACGCGCACGAGATCGCCGTTGTCGCGCCTGCGCTCGTCGACGATTGGATAGGTCTTGATCAGGTTGCCGTAATACTCGAAGAGCTCGGCCGGCTGCCACGACGCGTAGCGCGTGAAGCTGATCGGTGCGCCGACCTGCGTCGTCCAGGCCTCGGCGAGCTCGGGATGACGCGCCTTCAGCCGCTCGGCGACGTCGAGGAGATAACGGCTGCGCTCCTCCACGGACATGCGCGGCCACGGTCCGTTGTCGAACGCGTCGCGGGCCGCGGCGACCGCGCGGTCGACGTCCTCCGGTGACGCTTCGGGAAACGTCATGATCACCTGCTCGGTGACCGGCGAGATCACGTTCAGCACGCCTTTGCCGAGCGGCTTCTGCCATTTGCCGCCGATGAAGAAGGCGTCGCGCGCCTTGACGCGGAGCTCGGTCGATTGAAGGGCTGCGCTCATGTCTCTCGTCCTCTCGAAGGGCAACGGGAAGGCGCGGCGCGAGTCGCGCCGCGGACGTTTCGGCCATGTTCGGCCTCGCGCGCGAGCGATGTCAATGAAGATCGGTTATTCGGCGCGGGAACGTTCCGGCAACGCGTTCAAGAGGCGACGCCGACGAGCCACTGGCCGAGCGTGCCGATCGCAGACATCATCAGCGCGCCGCCGAGCGCCCAGCCGAAGCCGTCGATCTTCAGCCGATCCGTGAACCTGTCGATGATCATCAGGAGGATCGCGTTGATGATCCAGCGCGTGATGAACGCGAGCAGCCACGCGAGCCCGAGCGTCAGGATGGTGAAGACCGCGAAGAACAGCCAGCCGAGAAGAAAGTTCAGGATGCCGAACAGCGCGGCGACGAGCACGGCGCTGACGAAATCCTTGACGTGAAAGCCGGGCAGCACCGCGGCGGTGATCCACACGGCGAGCGACAGAATCAGCCACGAGAGAAGCAAGCTCATCGGCCCATCCTTCTTGGGGTACGCGTCGACTCTACCGGACGCGGGACGGTTTGCGCGAGACGGGAACACCACGTGCGCCGCTCGAACGGCGGCGCCGAGGCTTTGGTCCGGCGGTCGGACCTCGGGGCGGCGCGGCGCAACCACGGAAGCGGCGCGTCCGCGGCAGGGTGAGGTGGCATGGAATCTGCAGAACCGCCGGATCGACTCAGAGGGATGACATGCCCGTTCCCGCGTCGCGTGAAGCTCAGCGTTCGCTGCGGACGGCCGCGCAGCTCGCGAGCGCGGCGATCGTCGTCGCGGCGCTCTACTTCGCGCAGGTCGTCCTGATCCCGATAGCGCTCGCGGCGCTCGTCACGTTTCTGCTGAGCCCGCTCGTCACTCGGCTCGATCGCCTTCGTCTGCCGCGCGTGCTGTCCGTGCTGCTCGTCGTCGGCGCGGCGACGGGGCTTCTCGGCGGCGTCGGCTATTTCGTCGTCGGTCAGCTCGGCGAGTTCGCGAGCGAGCTGGCCTCGTACCGGGAGAACATTCGCGCGAAGCTCGCGGACCTCCGGTCGATGACGCGAGGCGGCACGCTCGAGCGCGTGCAGACGACGATCGAGGACTTGAGCCGCGACGTGGAAGGCGACGCGGCGGAGGAGGCGAGAGCGCGGCGCGAGCCCGCGCCCCGCGAGCGCGACGAGCCGGTGAGCGTGCGCATCGAGCCGGATCGCGCGCTGATCGACGATGCGGCGATCTTGCGGCCGGTCGGCGACGTCGCGGCCACGCTCGGCCTCACGATGCTCTTGTCGATCTTCATGCTGATCAAGCGCGAGGACGTCCGCAACCGGCTCGTGAGCCTCGCAGGGCATACGTCGCTCGTCGTCACGACGAAAGCGTTCGCGGAGGCGGGGGAGCGCATCTCGCGCTACCTGCTGATGCAGTTCATCATCAACGCGACGATGGGCATCGCGGTCGGCATCGGGCTGTTCCTGCTCGGTGTGCCCTACGCAGCGCTCTGGGGGCTCGCGGCCGCGGTGCTGCGCTATGTCCCGTATATCGGCCCGTGGATCGCGGCGCTCCTGCCGATCTCGGTGAGCATCGTCACCGCGCCGGGATGGGAGCAGGTCGCACTCGTCGTCGCGCTCTTCATCGTGCTCGAGCTCTTGAGCAACAACGTGATGGAGCCGTGGCTCTACGGGCAGAGCGTGGGGCTGTCCTCGATCGCCGTCATCGTGTCGGCGATCTTCTGGACGTGGATTTGGGGGCCGATCGGGCTCGTGATCGCGACGCCGATGACGGCGTGTCTCGTCGTCCTCTCGCGCTATATCCCCGAGATGGCCGTGCTCGACAGGCTGCTCAGCGAGGGACCGGCGCTGCAACCGCACTTGATGTTGTATCAGCGGTTGCTCGCGGGCGACGAGGACGAGGCCGACGATATCGTCGAGGCGTATTGCGAGCAGCACTCCCTCGCGGAGGCCTGCGACGAGCTGCTCGCGGGCGCGCTGCTCGCGCTGAAACGGGATCTCGTCGCGGGGCGGATCTCGTCGTCCGACGGCGCGTTCGTCGCGACCGCGCTCGAGGAGATCATCGACGAGCTGCCGCGCGGCGAACGCGGCGAGGAGGGCGAGGGAGCGGAGCACGGGCGCGTGCTCGTGACCGGCTTCCCGGTCCGCGACCGGCTCGACGCGCTCGCGCTCGAGCTGTTGGCCGTGCTGCTTCGCGACGAGCCCTGCGACGTCGAGATTCTGTCGCCCGAAACGCTCGTCGGCGAACGGATCGCGAAGGTCGAGGCGGGGAAGCCTGCGGCGGTTTGCGTGCTGTCGTTGCCTCCCGGGGATCTCACCGCGTCGCGGCAGGCGGCGAAGCGAATCCGCGCGCGCGTGCCGGGCGTCCCGATCGTCGCGGGCCGACTCGGTCGTTACGGCGCACCGCCGCGGAGCCGCGACCGCCTGCGCGAGGTCGGCGTGCGGGAAGTCGAGTTCAGTATCGCGCGGCTCGCGGAAGTGCTCCGTCCTATCATGCGCGACGCGGCGCGCTCGGCACGCGCCGCGGCGGCCGAGGCCGGCGAAGGCGGTGCCGTGCGCGAGACGGCGGAGGCCGGCGCCGACGCGGCCGCCGAGACCGGCGCTCAGCTCGGCGTTGGCGACGGCACGAAGCTCGGCGCGCTCAGTTGAGCCGAGTTCAGCCGACCTTGCGCACGGCGACGTCGAGACCGTGGCCGATCGGTAGAAGCGCCGCCTCGAGATCGGGCTTCGCGCGAACGGCGGCGCGATATGCGGCGGCCTGCGCGTGCGCGTCCGGCGGGTGCAGCATGTTGTCCGCGACGATCACGCCGCCGGGTGAGAGCAGGGGATAGACGAGCTCGAAGCACGGCACGTAGAGGTCTTTCCAGACGTCGAGCAGCACCAGATCGACGGGCCCGGGCTGCTCGCGCAGGAGCTCGAGCGCGTCGCCGTGTCGGAAGTCGACGTGCGCGGCCAGCCCGGCGTCGGCGAGCCGCTCGCGCGCGTAAGCTTGTTTTCGCTCGACCGTGTCGTACGTATACACGGTGCCGCCGGTGCGGCGAGCCGCGTCCGCGAGAAATAGCGTCGAGAAGCCGTACGACGTGCCGAGCTCGACGATCCGTCGGGCCGAGATGCCGACCGCGAGCGCGTGAAGGAAGCGCGCCGCGTCCTCGCCGACCGCGAGCAGGAAATCGTCGCGACGGCGAAGGAACTCCTCGCGAGCCAGCGACGCAGAGGTCTTGGCGTCGGCGCGCATGCGGTCGCGATAAACGTTCAGCACGTTCTCGAAGGCGTCGTTCATTTGTGCTCCTTTCGCTCGGTCGGCGTACGGATTCTCGACGCGAATCGCGGGCGAGAATATCTCGACAAAGATCTTGTCGGCCCTCGCGGGCCATGTAATGCTTGATGCGCTCGGCGCTCCATACGCGGCACGCCCTTTCGATCGCCGAGACGAAGCCGCCGATCGACGCTCTTCGCGCTTCGCACCTCGAGCGCGCCGCAAGGAGGTCATCGTGCATACGTTCCCATCCGCCGTCGTGTCGTGCGCGCTCGCGCTCGGCACCGCCGCGGCCGTCGCGCAACATCACGCAGGCTCGCTTCCGCCGGCCGCGACCGAGCTCCATCCCGACCTCGGCGATTACCGCTTCCCGATCTCGACCGAGGTCCCGGAAGCGCAGGTCTATTTCGATCAGGGTATCGCGTTGCTCTACGGGTTCAACCATGACGAGGCGGCGCGTTATTTCCGCCGCGCGGCCGAGCTCGATCCGGCCGCGGCGATGCCTTACTGGGGGCTCGCGCTGTCCATCGGTCCGAACTACAACGATACCGACGTGGACGAGGAGCGCGCAGCCGCGACCTATGACGCGGTGCAGAATGCGCTGAGGCGCGCGTCGCAGTCGAGCCCGCGGGAGCGTGCGCTCATCGAGGCGCTCGCGCGGCGCTATCCGTCGCCGGATCCGGAGTCGGACTGGCTCGCGCAGCATCTCGACTACAGCGACGCGATGCGCGAGGTCGTCGCGGCGTATCCGGACGATCTCGACGCGGCGACGATGTTCGCCGAAAGCCTGATGATGCTTCGGCCGTGGCAGCTCTGGACGCCGGACGGCGAGCCGGCCGAAGGCACGCTCGAGCTCGTCGCGGTTCTCGAATCGGTGCTCCGGCGCGATCCGAATCATCCCGGCGCGAATCATTTCTATATTCACGCCGTCGAGGCCTCGCCGAGCCTCGAGCGCGCGATCCCGAGCGCCTACCGCTTGATGACGCTCGTGCCGGGCGCCGGTCATCTCGTGCACATGCCGGGGCACATCTTCCTGCAGACCGGCGACTACGACCTTGCGGCCGAGACGAATGTGCGCGCGGCCGCGGCGGACCGCGAGTTCGTCGAGCGCACGGGTGCGACCGGCGTCTATCCGTTGATGTACTCGACGCACAACGTGCACTTCATCGCATATGCCCGCGCGCAGCAAGGACGCTACGACGAGGCGCGTGAGGCGGCGGAACGAATGGTCGAGATGATCGGCGACGCCGACCTCGAGATGCAGATGCTCGAGGGTTTTCGGCTCTATCCGGCGATGGTCGATTTGCGCTTCCACCGCTGGGACGCGCTGCTGGCGGCGGAGGAGCCTTCCGTCGAGCGCCCGTTCAGCCGCGCGTTCTGGCGCTACGCGCGCGCGATGGCCTACGCGGGGCGCGGTGACGTCGACAAGGCCGAGGCGGAGAAGCGGCATTTCGAGCGAGACCGCGAGGCCGTGCCGGAAGAGGCGAGATATCTGCTCAACAACGACGCGGCGGATCTGCTCGCGCTGGCGTCGGCGACGCTCGACGCGGCGATCGCCGAGGCGCGCGGCGATCACGAGGGCGCGATCGCCGCGTGGCGTGCGGCCGTCGAGTTGGAGCGGGTCGTGCAATACGACGAGCCGCCGGCGTGGTTCTATCCGATCCGCCAGTCGCTCGGTGCCGCGCTGCTCGAGGCGGGTCGTCCGGCCGAGGCCGAGGTCGAGTTCCGTGCGGCGCTCGCGCGGTATCCTCGCGACGGACGATTGCTGTTCGGATTGATGCAGAGCCTACGCGCCGCGCAACGCGAAACCGAGGCCTCGCTCGTCGAGGCGCAGTTCGACGACGCATGGGAGGGCGCCACCGAGCGGCTTACGCTCCAAGCCCTCTGAGCGAATGCGGTCGGTCGAGGCCTAGTCGCGGCCGCTCACCGCGTCGCGAACCCGCGGTCCCGCCGTCTCGCGCACCTTGGCGACGAGATCGCAGATCCGCTCGAGCGTCTGCTCGAGGTGGCCGAGATCCGAGAACGCGACGCTGAGCGAGTAGCCGCCGCTCTTCAGCGCTCGGATCGCGACTTTCTCGCCGACTTCCTTCTCGAGCTGCCGCTGGAGCCAGCGGGTCTGAAAATCGATGCTGGCTCGATCCTGCGCGTCGTCGGCACCCGAGAGCAGGGCTCGGACGGCCCGCTCGACCTGTCGGACCGAGAGGCCGCGCCGCCCTGCCTTGCGCGCGAGCGCCACCTGCCTCTCCCGGTCGAGGGGCAGCAGCGCGCGGGCGTGTCCCATGTCGATCTCGCGACGAATCAAGAGCTCCTTGACCTCGGCGTCGAGCTCGAGAAGCCGCAGCAGATTCGTCACGGAGGCTCGAGAGCGACCGACGGCCTTCGCGACTTGCTCGTGCGTCAACCGGAACTCGTCGGCGAGCCGGTGCAAGGATTCGGCCTGCTCGATCGGATTCAGGTCTTCGCGCTGCAGGTTCTCGATCAGGGCGACCGCGAGCGCCGACTGGTCGTCGAGCTCGCGCACGATGACCGGCACCGTTCGCAATCCGGCGCGCTTCGCCGCGTGCCAGCGTCGCTCGCCGGCGACGATCTCGTAGGCGTGGCCGCCGGCGGCGTCGGCCGGGCGCGGGCGCACGACGATCGGCTGCAGAATCCCTTGCTCGCGGATCGAGTCGGTGAGCTCCTCGAGCCGTTCCTCGGACAGATGACGTCTCGGCTGATACCGGCCGGGCGCGAGCGCGTCGACGGACATTTCGATCGTCTCGGCGGTCGGGCGCGGCGACGCGCCGAGGCCCGTGTCCGTGAGCAGCGTTTCGAATCGATTCTCGACCGTCATGTCTCGTCCGTCTGCGTAATCCTGCCGATCTTACCGAACCGTGAACCGAAAAGGGCCGCGTTCTCTCCGGTGTCGACGCGCCGCGTGATCGCGCTTGCGGAGCATCGGTGCTCGCGGTACTCGGCGTTACGCGTCGGCCTTGCCAACGACGTGCCCTGATCGTTTCCGGGAAAGGCAACAGTTCCTCTCGGAGACTGCCGACGGTATGGCACGACCGAAATCTCCGGGGTATGCTCGACCGTACGCGCTTCCGAGAGAGTCGTTGAGACGCGAAGATCGAGCGTTTAGCGAAGACCGTTCGCGTCGAGGGGGTGTCGAGTGCGGACGCAGCGGCCACTGCGTGAGCGTGGCGCGGCCGGGATAGTCTCGGCAGCGGCAGTCTGCGCTTTGCTCGCTTGGCCCGAGGCCTCGGAAGCGGCGACGGCCCTGGCCGATGCCGCTCGCGACGGGCGCCTCGCGCAAGTTCGCGAGCAGATCGCCGCGGGCGCGGCCGTCGACGCGCCTCATCCCGACGGCACCACACCGCTGCTCTGGGCCGTTCATCGCGGCGATCTCGAGATGGTCGAGGCGCTGATCGAGGCCGGCGCGTCCGTCGACGTGCCGAACGAGTTCGGCGTCACGACGCTGCTCGAGGCGAGCCGCGCCGGCGACGCGGCGATCATCGCGGCCTTGCTCGGTGCCGGCGCCGACGTATCGCAGAGTCATCCCACCGGCGAGACGCCGCTGATGGCCGCCGCGCGCACCGGCGGCGTCGATGCCGTGCGTCTCTTGCTCGAGCACGGCGCCGACGCGAACGCGCGCGACGCATACCAGCATCAGACCGCGCTGATGTGGGCCGCGGCCGAAGGCCATCTCGACGTGGTCGACGTGCTGCTCGCCGCCGGCGCCGATCCGAATCTTCAGGCGCGCGTCTCGACGCTCCAGGAACGCAGCATCAACGCCGATTATCCGACCGGCGGATTCACGGCGCTCATGTGGGCCGCGCGGAACGGCGACGAGGCGATCGTGCGTCGACTCGTCGCGGGCGGCGCCGATCTCGATCTCACGAACGGCGACGGCGCGACCGCGATGATGATCGCGATCGTCAACGACCGCTTCGACATGGCAGCGTTGCTGCTCGAGCTCGGGGCCGGCGTCGATGACGGCTCCCTCTATTACGCGGTCGAGATGCGCGATGCGACGACCGACTGGTTCGCGCGCGACGGCTCGCGTTTGCGGCCCGATCATCCGAACGAGCACACGGCGCTCGATCTGATTCGCCTGCTGCTCGAAGCCGGCGCCGATCCGAATCTGCCGTTCGTCGGGCAGATGCATTCGTACTCGATGTGTTGCGACGTCTTCGCGAACGCATCGCCGTTCTATCGTGCCGCGGTCGCAGGCGACGTCGAGGCGATGCGGCTGATGCTCGAGCACGGCGCCGACGTCATGTGGATGCCGTCGGAGGTGCCGAACGGCCCGCGCGGCGCGAACGCGAACGTCGGGCGACCGGCGATCGCGGCGGCCGTCGACGGCGGGCGGGGCGTGTCGCGCGCCGGAGGTCCGGGCGATCTTCGCGAAGGACCGCCGCCGTTCCGCGAGCCTTCGAACCGAAACCCGGCCGACGCGGTGCGTTTGCTGCTCGAGGCCGGCGCCGATCCCAACGCGACGGTCGCCGAAAGCGGCAACACGGTGATGCACGAAGCCGTTCGGCTGCGAAAGCCTGAAGTCATCCGGGTGCTGGCCGAAGCCGGCGTGAACCTCGACGCGAAGAATCGCGAAGGCTTGACGCCGCTCGAGCTTGCCGAGGGTCTCGACGATACGCCGTCGCTGATTCTGCCGAATGAAGAGCGGCCGCCGCGCGAGGCGATCGTCGCGGTCATGCGGGAAGTGCGCGCGGCGCGAGAGCAGGGGAGCGTGCGATGAAGCGGACGCTCGGTGCCGCGGGCCTGGTCGCGGCCGGCGCTGCGGCTGCCGGATACGCGCTCTTCAAGCCGCGAGCGGATGCGTTGGAAGAGCAATGGTCCTTCGTCGGCCGCTACTGCGTCGATTGCCACAACGATATCGACTTCACCGGCGACCTGTCGCTCCAACGCCGGCTGCCCGGGAACGTGCACGCGGAGGCCGAGGTTTGGGAGAAGGCGATTCGCAAGCTCGAGATCGGCTTGATGCCGCCGCGCGATCGTCCGCAGCCGACCGAGGAGGAGCGGCGCGCATTCGTTCGCGCGCTGGAGACGACGCTCGATCGCGCCGCCGCGGCGGAGCCGTACGCCGGTCACTATCCGCCGCATCGGCTGAATCGCGCCGAGTACGCCAATGCGATCCGAGATCTGTGCGGCTTCGAGATCGACGCCGACGCTCTGCTGCCGAGCGACGGCGGCGATTTCGGATTCGACAACATCGCGTCGGCGTTGACGACGTCGCCGCTGCTGCTCGAGCGCTACGTCACGGCCGCGCTTCGCATCGTGGACCTCGCGGTAGGTAACGCCGACCTGCCGCCGACCGCGGCGTTCTACAAGATTCCGGTCGAGGTCACGCAGACCGGGCACATGGAAGGCTTGCCGCTCGGCACACGGGGCGGCATCAAGGTGCGGCACACCTTCCCGGCGGATGCGAAGTACGTGTTCGCGGGGCGGCTGCTGCGCACCGTCGCCGAAGGCTACGTCGGCGTCGAGGGGCATGACGTCCCTCACGAGTTCATCGTGCTCGTCGACGGCGAACGAGTCTTCTCGGCGAAGGTGGGCGGTCCCGAGGATCACCGCGAAAGCTCGGAAAGCATCACGCTTTCGGCGGTCACGATCGACGAGCGAATGACGTCGCCGCCGATCCCGATCACCGCGGGCCCGCACGAGGTCGTATTCACGTGGGTCGAGATGCGGACGCAGGAGCAGAACGTTTGGCAGCCTGCGCTCCGCGAGACGCTCGAGGCGCACAATCCGGCGGGCCTGCCGCGGCTCGAGGTCGGGATCATCGAAGGGCCGTACGAGCCGACCGGGATCAGCGACACGCCGAGCCGCGAGCGGATCTTCGTTTGTAAGCCGGAGCGCGAGCGAGACGAAGCGGAATGCGCCGGGCGGATCGTCGCGGCGCTCGCGCGGCGCGCGTTCCGCCGGCCGGTCGACGACGAGGACATCGCGCCCGCGCTCGAGCTCTATCGCGAAGCGCGCGCCACCGGCGGTGATTTCGACGACGGCATCCGCGCCGCGGTCGCGCGCGTGCTCGTGAGCCCCTCGTTCCTGTATCGAATCGAGACGAGCCCGGTCGACGTGCCCGTCGGCGCGTCGCACCCGATCAGCGACGTCGATCTCGCGTCGCGGCTGTCGTTCTTCCTGTGGTCGAGCATCCCGGACGACGAGCTGCTCGAGCTGGCCGTCGAGGGACGGCTGCGGGATCCGGACGTGCTCGAGGCGCAGGTTCGACGAATGGTCGCGGACGAGCGCGCGAGCGCGCTCGTCGAGAACTTCACCGGCCAATGGCTGCAACTGCGCAACCTCGAGCAGCGCGTTCGGCCGGACATCCTCATGTTTCCGGACTTCGACGCGAACTTGCGCGACGCGTTTCGGCGCGAGACGGAGCTCCTGTTCGAGCACGTGCTGCGCAACGATCTGCCCGTTCACGAGCTGCTTACGGCCAATTACACGTTCGTGAACGAGCGCCTCGCTCGGCATTACGGCATCAAGGGCGTCTACGGCTCGCGTTTCCGCAAGGTCGAGCTCGACGATCCGAACCGCGGCGGTTTGCTCGGGCACGGCAGCTTCCTGTCGCTGACGTCGGCCGCGAATCGAACGTCGCCGATCATCCGCGGCAAGTTCGTGATGGCGAATCTGCTGAACAGCCCGCCGCCCGAGCCTCCGGCGGTCGTGCCCGCGCTCGAGGAGAGCGCGCCGAAGGATCGGCCGTCGACGGTGCGCGAGCAGCTCGAGCGCCACCGCGAGAATCCGACTTGCAACGCCTGCCACCGCAACATCGACCCGGTCGGTTTCGCGCTCGAGAATTTCGGCGTGCTCGGCGAATGGCGCGAGACGACGCGCGAGGGCTTGCCGATCGACTCGGCCGGCGTCCTCGCCGACGGTACCCCGGTCGACGGTCCGGCGTCGCTGCGCGCCGCGCTGCTCGCGAAGCCCGAGCTCTTCGCCTCGACGGTGACCGAGAAGCTGTTGACGTATGCGCTCGGCCGCGGACTCGAGCCGAAGGATATGCCGGTCGTGCGATCGATCGTGCGCAATGCCGCGCGCGACGATTACCGAATGATGTCGATCGTTCTCGGCATCGTCGACAGCTACCCGTTCCAGCACCGGACGAAGACGTCCGAGCCCGAGGAGCGCCTCGCGCAACTCATGGAGTAACCGCCATGCTCATCACTCGCAAGCACTTGCCTCGCCGCACGGTCCTGCGTGGCATGGGCGCGGCCATCGCGCTGCCGTTGCTCGACGCGATGGTGCCGGCGCTCGCGCAATCGTCGGCGCCGAGGCCGTTCCGCTTCGGCGCGATCTATATGCCGAACGGCGTCTATCCGGATCTGTGGCACCCGATGACCGTTGGCAAGGACTTCGAGTTTCAGCCGATCATGAAACCGCTCGAGCCGCTGCGCGAGTACGTGACGACCATCAGCCGCATGCAGGCGCCGCCGGGCGAGCGGGACAACGGCGGAATTCACATGGGCGCGAGCGCCGCGTTCTTGAACGGGGTCGGACCTGTGGCCGAGCACGGCCAGTTCAACAAGATCGAGTCGAGGAAGACCGTCGATCAGCACATCGCCGACGTCGTCGCGGGCGATACGCCGCTGCGTTCGCTCGAGGTCGGCACGGAGGACATGGGCACGTCGGCCGGCGCATGCGACGGCTATCCGTGCGTGTTCTTCAACACGATCTCGTGGCGGGACGACACGAGCCCGCTGCCGGTCGGCATCAATCCGCAAGTCACGTTCGAGCGGATGTTCGGCGATCCCGGAACCGCCGAGCAGCGCCTCGCGCGGCTCGAGCGCAAGCGGAGCTTGCTCGATTCGGTCGCCGAGGAAACGGCGCGGATCAATCGCCGGCTCGGTCCCGCGGACCGACGTCTCTTGGACGAGTATCTGACGAACGTGCGGCGCGTCGAGTCGCAGCTCGAGAAGATGGCGGTGCGCGCGGAGACGCTCGCCGATGCTCCGTCCGCGCCGATCGGTATTCCGAACGATTTCGACGCGCACGTGACGCTCACGTACGACCTGTTGCACTTGGCGTTTCAGGGCGATATCACGCGCGTCTTCACGTTCATGCTCGGCCACGAGGGCAGCAGCCGCAGCTACGCGCACGTCGGCGTGCCCGAGCCGCATCACCCGATCTCGCATCACGGCGACACGCCGCAAGGCATCGAGAAGTATGCGCGCGTCACGACGTATCAGATCGTCAAGCTCGCGGAATTCGCGAGCAAGCTCGCGGCGACCCCGGACGGCGACGGCACGCTGCTCGATTCCGTCGTGCTCTATTGGGGATCAGGCATGAGCAACGGCAACACGCACGATCGTTACAATCCGCCCGCGCTCCTGGTCGGCAAGGCGAACGGCAAGCTTCGCGGCAATCGTCACATCGCCGTCGAGAACCGGGAGCCGACGGCGAACCTGCTGCTCGCGCTCGCCGATCTCGCCGGTTGCGAGCTCGAGACGATCGGCCCGAGCACCGGCAGATTGGCTATTTGACGTCTTCCGGAGGGTGTGCGCCGGCGACGGTCGGAAGCCACGGAGCGAGGCGCCGGTTCGCTTTCGCGGCCGACTCGGCGAGGCGGCGCATCCGCCGCGCACGGAGCAACTGTTCCTCCATCGCTTCGACGCGCAAGCGGCCGAGCGCGCCTTGGCGCAGCAGGTCGGCCTTCAAGCCTTCGTAGGCGAGCTCGAGACGACGATTGCGCGGCTCGAGCTCGTCGTCTTCCGGAGACTCGTCGACCACGTCACCGACGTCCGACAGGCTTGTGCGCTCGGCCGGAACGGTCAGCATGTCGGCGACGACCTCGTGCAGCCGCGCGAGGTCGTGCGATGCGCCGAGAGCATGGGAGGGAGCGGGGCCGATCGTCGCCGAAGCGATCGCGACGTCGTCGAGATGCTGAATCGCGCGCAGCAGATCCGGCAGCGCCTCGACGACGTCGTTGGGCAGCGGCTGCTTCGTCAACGTCTCGATGAACGTGCGGATCGCCTGACCGAGGCGCACGATGCCTTCCTGCTCGCGTCGTGCCTCCGGTTCCGACGCGGTGCCCTGGATCCTGCGACGCGCAAGATCGAAGGCCATCGCGCGCATCCTCGCGAGCTCGAGCACGACGCCGCGGAGCGCGAGCGACGGCACCGCGAGCAGCGTCGAGTCGAGATGCTGCGGCCGGCCGAGCACTTCTTCCGTGGAGACGAAACGGCGCGACAGAAAATCGATGAAGCGCGACGCGAACGGCCAGATCAGCACGACGCCGACCAGCTTGTACAGCGTATGAAAAATCGCGAGGACGACGACGGCATCGTCGGTGCCGGCGGCAAGGGCCGTGAGCCGGGAGCTCGCCGCAAGGAGCGGCGGCAGAAGCGCAACGGCGACGGCGCCGGTCACGACGTTGAACCCGACGTGTGCCCAGGCGACGCGCTTCGCCGCCGCCGTCGCGCCTATCGACGCGAAGAGGGACGTCGACGTCGTGCCGATGCTCGCGCCGATCACGGTCGGCGCGGCGAGCTCGAGCGGCAACGTGCCGCCGGCGGCGGCGGTCAACGCGATCGCGATCGTGGCGCTCGAAGATTGCGTGAGCAACGTCAGCAGCACGCCGATGCCGACGAAAGCCGCGGTGCCGGACCACGCCGGAAGCTGCCGCGGCCAGCCGCCGAGGTGGGACGCGGTCTCGGCGAACGCCTCCTGCAGGATGCCGACGCCGAGAAAGAACGCACCGAAACCCGCGACGGCTTCGCCGAGCCCCGCATGCCGCAAGTCCGACGCCGTCGCGAGCCGAACGAGCATGCCCACGCCGATCAACGGCAGCGCGAGCGCGCCGACGTCGGCTTTGACGCCGACGAGCGCGACGAGCCACCCGGTCATCGTCGTGCCGACGCTCGCGCCGAACACGACCCAGACCGCTTGCGCGAGCGCCAAGAGCTCGGCGTTGACGAAGCCGACGGTCGCGACCGTCACCGCGCTCGACGACTGCACGATCGCGGTGATCAGGATGCCGGCGAGGAGGCCGCGAGCGTTCGTGCGCGTCCACGACTGCAGGATCGATCGGAGCGCATTGCCGGCGGAAAGCTTGAGCCCGTCGGTCATCATCCGCATGCCGAGCAGGAACAAGCCGATGCCCCCGAGGAGCGATGCGAGCGTCGTGAAGCTCACGAGAAACGGATTGAATCGACGACGAGAAGAGGCGTTGCCGAGGGTAAAACAAAGGCGGGCCGGATCTCGATCGATCCGCGCCCGCCCGTCACGCCGGTCCGTTGCGCGGTCAGCGCGCCGCTATCGTCGCGGGATCCCAGTGCTCGTCGGCCTTGCCGTCGACGAAGCGCCACGCGTCGAACCAGGTCGTCGTGTAGGTCTCGCCCGGCTTCTGAGGATGCGGGTACTCGCGCGCGATCATCACGACGAC
The DNA here is from genome assembly GCA_017577365.1 of Gammaproteobacteria bacterium. GTDB lineage: Bacteria > Pseudomonadota > Gammaproteobacteria > Steroidobacterales > Rariloculaceae > ZC4RG20. Next base: position 63,125 of record PKRJ01000018.1, read on the forward strand.
CATGTCGCCCTCGGCCACCACGTCCACGACGGGCGTCGTGAGCTTGCCGCAGTCGTCGGTGCGCGGCCGTTTCATGACCTCCGTGAAGTAATAGACCACGCCTTGGAGCCCCGAGGCCGCGTTCGGGTTGTGCTGGATGTAGCGGTCGGTGATCCACTCGCTGGCACGGTCCCATTGGTTGCACTGCAAGAGCTCGCGCATGATGTGCAGCGCGGCTTGCTTGTTGCGGTGCTTCACCGGGTCCTCGTCGACGAAGAGCGATTCCGGATCGGGGTGGCCCACTACCGGCTCCTGCGCGAAAAGCGCGGGAGAGGCGAGCGCGAGTGCGGTCAGGAGAGCGGTTTTGGTCTTCATGTTGGATGCTCGTGCGGTTGTTCTCGGTGGAAGCGATGATGATTAGCGGTAGGCCGCGAGGGGTCAAGCCGCACGAGCCGCGCGCTTGACCGGCACGGCAGGAGCCGGGCGACTCGGCGCCGGCTCGCTCAGACGTCGAGGATCGAGCGGTCGATCTCGGTAATGCTGGTCTTGCCGGCCATCGCCATCGCGGCCGCGAGCTCGCGGCCGAACGTCCCGATCGTCGCGGCAACCTGACGTCTTCCGCCGGCCGCGAGCGCGTACGCCCACGCGCGGCCGAGCAGCACGCCGTCCGCGCCGAGCGCGAGCATCCGTAGCACGTCGACGCCGCTGCGCACGCCGCCGTCCGCGAGCACCGTGACCCGGCCGGCGACCGCTTCGGCGATCCGCGGCACCGCGCGCACCGTCGAGCGCACGCCGTCGAATTGTCGGCCGCCGTGGTTCGAGACGACGATGCCGTCGGCGCCGAGCTCGACCGCCCGTACGGCGTCCTCGGGATCGAGGATGCCTTTGATGATGAGAGGCCGGTTCCACCTCGCACGGATCCAGTCGAGATCTTTCCACGTCACGGTCGGGTCGAAGTTGCGGCCGAGCCAGCCGATGTAGTCCTCGAGCCCGCTCTGTCGGCCGAGCACGGGAATCAGGTTACCGAGCGTGTGGGGACGGCCGCGGAGCCCGACGTCGTAAGCCCAGCGGGGTTTCGCGAGCGCTTGAAGCCAACGGCGCGCCGCAACGCCGAACCCTGACACGCCGGCCATGCCCGACTTGAAATCCCGATAACGGATGCCGGGCACCGGCATGTCGACCGTGAACAGCATCGCCGAGCAGCCGGCTTCCTTCGCACGCTCTAGCAAGTCGCCCATGAACGCACGGTCGCGGATCACGTAGAGCTGGAACCAGAACGGCCGGCCGACGGCCGCGCGAATTTCCTCGATGCTGCAGATCGAGACGGTCGAAAGGCAGAACGGCACGTTCGCGCTCGCCGCCGCTTGCGCGGCCTGGACCTCGCCGCGGCGCGCGAGCATCCCGGAGATGCCGATCGGCCCCAGACCGAACGGCATCGACCAACGGTGCCCGAAGAGCACTCTGGACGTATCGACTTTGGAAACGTCGCACAAGACACGCTGACGGAGCTCGATGCTCGCGAGATCCTCGACGTTGCGACGCAGGGTGTGCTCGGCGCACGCGCCGCCCGCGACGTACTCGGCGAGGAAGGGCGGGAGCCGCCGCATCGCCTCCTTTTCTATATCCGTTGCTGAGCGAAGCTTCATGACTCGTCTCGTTCTCGTGGTCCGAGGCCGCCGCGGAGCCTCGCGGGCGGATCAGCGCGGCCGGGCGAGCTCGCGCTCGTAGATCTCCGGCTTGAAGCCCACGACGAGCGTCCCGCCGACCTCGAGCACCGGGCGTCTGATCATCGACGGCTGCGCGACCATCAACGCGATCGCCCGGCGCTCGTCGAGGCCGATCTTCTCCGCATCCGGCAGCTTGCGGAACGTCGTGCCGGCCCGGTTCAGCAGCGCTTCCCAGCCCAGGCTTCGGCACCATTCTCGTAGGCGCTCGGCGTCGACGCCTTCCTTCTTGTAGTCGTGAAACACATAGTCGATGCCGCGCGCGTCGAGCCACGCTCGCGCCTTCTTCATCGTGTCGCAGTTCTTGATACCGTAGAGCGTTGCCGCCATCGAATTCGTTCCCCCCGTGCCGGCCGATCGATCGACGCACGCGATCATAGCGCCGGACTCGTGCGTTCTCGATGGGGCGGTCCGTGGGATCGAAGTCCGGCAGCTACATTGGGCCCGGCTAACGCTTCGTGCGGAGCCCCGCTCGCACGTCGGACGTCGGCGCTCGGACGGACAGCTCGACGATTCTCGCGTCGAGAGCCGTCTCGCTCACCGTGAGCAGCGCGAGCGCGATCGGGAGCTTGAAGCGTCGCGGTCCGGCGCTGCCCGGATTGAGGTAAAGCACGCCGTCTCGCGTGTAGACGGCCGGCACGTGCGAGTGCCCGAAAATCACCGCGTCGAAGCCGGCCGCGCGAGGGTCGAGGTCGAGCAGCTCGATATTGTGTAGCACATAAAGGTATCGACCCTCGATCTCGACCACGTCGTTGTCGGGCAACTCCTCGGTCCACGCATCGACGTTACCGCGGATCGCGGTGACGGGCGCGATCTCGGCGAGCTCTTCGAGGACGTGCGGTTTACCGATGTCGCCGGCGTGAACGATCAGGTCGCATCCCGCGAGCGCCGATTTCGCTGCCGGACGCAGTAAGCCGTGCGTATCCGAGATGACGCCGATGATTGCCGTCATGAATAGTCTTGTGACGAGCGGGCCTCGATGAGCGGACGGCGCTCGCGTTGCCGCGGCGTCAGCGCTTCTCGCCCGCCTTCTCGTAGTCGTACCAGACCGCTTCGACGTTGTGACCGTCGGGATCGTACACGAAAGCGGCGTAATAGCCGGGCCAATACTGGCGGTAACCGGGCGCGCCGTTGTCTTTGCCTCCGGCCTCGAGCGCGGCGCGGTAGAACGCATCGACCTCGTCACGGCTGCGCGCTTCGAACGCGATGTGAAGCGGGACGACCGAATCTTCTTTCGCGATCCAGAAGTCGGTGTTCTTGCCGTCGTTGAAGCCGGCCGCTTCTCCGTACTCCATGTTGTTGGAATATCCGAGCGGCTTCAGCGCACGGATGTAGAAGCTCTTGGACTTCGCATAGTCACTGACGGGGAGAGACGTGTGCGCGATCATGACGAGCCTCCGGCAGTCCTTCGCGGCCGTGCAGCACCATTCGTGCCAACGATCCTGCGACTGGATCTCGCAGGGGCGCGGTGCGGTATCGACGCTGTCGCAACAGCGGATAGACCCAGACTTTCAAGTATTATCAAATACTTAGTGCGCTCTAATTCGGGACTGTTGTTTGCGACGCCATTTTCGCTTGCCCGGCGCTATTTTTTTCGCTAGATTTCCACCGAACTGGCGCACCCCAGCGCCGGCGAACATTAATTCGTGGGGAGTTGTCCGGGGGGGACACAAGCATGTCACAAGGTCTATCCGTTCGACCGCGGCTTCTTGCTGCATCGGTCGCGTCGGCATTGGGTATCTCGGGCGCCTTTGTCGCACCGGCGCAAGCGCAGGAGGACGCTCTCATCGAAGAGGTCGTCGTCACCGGTTCGCGCATTGTCCGTCGCGACTACCAGTCCAACAGCCCGATCGTCACTGTCGACAAGGAAGCGTTCGAGCAGCAGACGGGCTTGAACATCGAGTCGTATCTCAACCAGCTGCCGCAATACAACCCGGCCGCCTCGCCGGTCACGACGCAGCAGGACGTGCAGATCACGCCGGTGAACTCCGTCGGTATCGCGTCGATCTCGCTGCGCGGCTTCGGTCCGAACCGCAGCCTGGTTCTCGTCGACGGCAAGCGTATCGTGCCGATCAACGCGTTGATGGTTACCGATATCAACGCGATTCCGTCCGCGCTGATCGAGCGCGTCGAGACGATCACCGGCGGCGCGTCGGCCGTGTACGGTGCCGACGCCGTGGGCGGCGTCACGAACTTCATCCTGCGGGACGATTTCGAGGGCTTCGACCTCGACCTGCAGCACGGCGCGACCCAGGAGGGCGACGGTGAAGAGTCGCGCGTCGCGATCGTCATGGGAACGAACTTCGCCGACGGTCGCGGTAACGTGACATTGGGCGTCGAGAAGTACAACCGCAACGAGGC
>PKRJ01000019.1 GCA_017577365.1 Gammaproteobacteria bacterium
TATCTCCGCTACCTCTTCCGTCGGCAGCTACAGAGGTGTAAAAGCAACAGGTCCTGCACAGCGCGGCCACGCGGGGCGGCGAGCCACAGCAGCAGAACGAAACCCGGCCGCCACGCCGCCGCGCTCACCATGGCTGTCCCTCGTCGCCGCCCCGCGTGTAGCGGCCGTCCTGGTCAATGCCGAGCCGCTGGTACTGATACAGGAACTTGCGCCGCAGCAGCCCGCCCGGATCCTGCCGAATCCGGCGCAGCCATTGCTCGGCCGCCTGATCCGACGCCCAACGCTCGAGCTCCTCGGCATCCACCGGAACAGCATCCGATCCGTCCGCGAGCTGCGGCTCCGACGCGGCCTCCGTCTCGCTCTCTTGCGGCTCGCCGTCGACGCCCTCGCCTTCGCCGGGCGACGGCGTCGCGTCTGCGAGCCGCTCGCCGCTCGAGTCGTCCTCGGCCGATGAAGCGCCGCCGGGCGTGCCATCGGCTTGGCGCTGTCCCGGCTCGCCCGCGTCGCGCTCGCCCGCCTCGGCGTTCGACTCGCCGGACTCGGCGAGCCGGCTTTCGGGATCGAGCTCGTTACCGGGCTCACCCGGCTGATCCTGCGGCGACTGCTGTCCCGGAGCCTGCTCCTGCCCGACCGACTGCTGCGGGTGTTGCCGTTGCTGCTCCAGCAGCTTCTCGAGCAAGTCGCGATTGTAGCGAGCATCCTCGTGGTCGGGATCGAGCTCGAGAGCGCGGTCATATGCCGCAATCGCCGCACGGAGCTCCCCGGCGCGCGCGAGCGCGTTGCCGCGGTTGTAATGCGCCGTCGCGGTGTCGAGCCCGGCAAGCGTTGCCGCGCTCGCCTCATAGTCGCCGGCGCGATACTGCGCCGCGGCCCGCCATTCGGGATCCTCGAACAGCTCGGCGGCCCGTTGCGGCGCGCCGCGCTCGAAAGCGGCAGCGGCACGCTGATCCGGGCGACGCCACAGAGACCACCAGAGATCCGCGAGACCTCCGTCGTCGGCGCTCGCGGCCGGTGGCTCGCTCTCGGCGACCGGCTGCGCATCGGCGTGCGGCGGGAGCGCGAGCAGGAAGCCCGCGATCACGGCGATCCAGCCGCGCCGGAAACCGAGCGCGATCAGCGGAAGCAACAGCACGGCGAGCCACGCTCCCGCGTCGCGCCACGTGTCGGCGACGTGGACGTCGTCGCCGCCTTCGTCGAGCACGCCGCCCGAATCGGGAGACTCGAGCCGCATCAAGTCGCTGTCGTCCGCGGTGATCACCGAGAAACGGCCGCCGCCCGCTTCGGCGAGCCGCGCGAGCGCGGCCGTATCGACCTTCGGAACGACGACGTTGCCTCTCGCATCGGTGACGAAGCCGCCGTCGCGCTCGGGAATCGGCGCGCCCTCTTCGGTGCCGATCGCGAGCACGTCGATGTCGATCCCGGCGTCGCGCAGCGCCGCCGCGGACCGAAGATCCGCCGCCGTCGGCTCCGCGTCGGTCATCAAGAGGATCCGTCCGCGCGTGAGCCCCGCGCGGCGGATCAGCTCGGCGGAAGTCTCGAGCCCCGCGCCGATCCGGCTTCCGCGCGTCGGCATGATGTCCGTCGACAACGCCGCGACGAGCGACGCGATCGTCTGGGTATCGGTCGTGAGCGGCGTGACCGTGAACGCGTGCGACGAGAACACGACGAGGGCGGTCTGCCCGCTGACGCGCCGATCGAGCAGCGAGAGCAGCTTCAGCTTCGCACGCGCGAGACGGCTCGGCGCGAGATCCGCAGCATCCATCGACCGCGACAGGTCGAGCGCGACGACGAGCGCGTCATTCGAGCGAAACGCGGGGACCGGCAGGCGCTCCCACGCGGGCCCGGCCAGCGCGACGGTCGCGACGGTCCACGCGGCAAGCGCCACGGCGAGCGGCCAGCGCCGGCCCGAGTAGCCGTCGGACGCCGTTAGCACGAACGGCTGCAGCGCGCGATCGACGACGTTGCGCCACGCGCCGCCGCGGCCTTGAAGCCGAAACAGATAGAGGATCAGTCCGACGCCGATCGGCAGCGCGAGAAGCCAGCCGGGACGCAGGAAATGAAGCTCAGCCATACGCGGCCTCGCTCGAAGTCGTCGCCGCGGCGCGCCGGCGAAAGGCTGCGATCGCGGCCTCGCTCGCGGCGGCAGCGAGCACGATCAGCACGGCGGCCGCGAGCGGCCAGAAGAACAGCTCCTTCACGGGCCGATACCCCGAAGCTTCCGTTTCCGCCGGCTCGAGCTCGTCGAGGATCGCGTAGATCTCGGCGAATTCCTCGGTATCGCGCGCCCTGAAATAACGTCCGCCGGTGAGCTCCGCGATCTGCGTCAGCGTCTTCTCGTCGAGATCGGCGGACGGGTTGATCTGACGCAGGCCGAACAAAGAGCGCACCGTCAGCGCGTCGGCGCCGATGCCGACCGTGTAGATCACGACGCCTCGGCGCGCCGCGAGCTCGGCCGCCTTGAGCGGATCGACCGCGCCTGCCGTGTTCGCGCCGTCGGTCAGCAGGATCAGCACGCGGCGACCTTGCTCGATGCCGGCGTCGTCGAGCGTGCGAATCGCAAGGCCGATCGCGTCGCCGATGGCGGTCTCCTTGCCGGCGAGCCCGATCACGGCCTCGTCGAGCAGCGTGCGCACCGTCTCGCGATCGAAGGTGAGCGGCGCCTGCAGATACGCCTCGCGGCCGAACAGGATCAGGCCGATCCGGTCGCCGACGCGCCGCTCGATGAAGTCATCGGCGACGGCCTTGGTCGCGACGAGCCGGTTCACCCATCGCCCCTCGAGCTGGAAGTCCTGCTCCTCCATGCTGCCGGAGAGGTCGACCGCGAGCAGCAAGTCGCGCCCGGTGATCGGAATCGCGACCGCATCGCCGACCCATTGCGGCCGCGCCGCGGCAAACACCGCGAGCGTCCACACGAGCCAGAGCAGCGCGAGGCGCGGCACGCGAGCCGTTCGGCCGGCGCGAGACGAGGCGAGGTCGGCGAGAGGGCTTCCGGGCGGCGCCACGAGCGCCGCGCCGCGCTCGACCGACGCGGGCGGCAGCACCCGCCGGACGAGCCACGGCATCGGCAGGAAGATCAAGAGCCACGGCCACGCGAACGTCCACATGCGCTCAGCCCCCGGCCTTGTGCGGCACGAGGCCGCGCAGCGCGACGGCGAACACTCTGGAGCCGCGACTCGGCGCGAGCTGCGCAGCGCGAACGAAGGCCGAAACGACAAGCGCGGCCTCGAGCGCGTCGTCTCGCGCGACGCCGCCCGGCCGATACGGCGCATCGGCGAGCAACCGGCCGGGCCCCCGGCGAAACGCCTCTCCGCCGCCGTGCCGATCGAGATACTCGAGCCAGCTGCGACCAACCAGCCCGGGCACCATTCGCGCTTCGCCGTCTGCGGCGACCGACATCGCGAAGCGCCTGAGCACGATCGACATCTCGCGCAACGACTCGGCGGGATCCGCACCGGCGCGAAGATCCGCGACGATGCGGTCGATCGCGGCGAGCGCGGCGCGGCGGCCCCGCTCGCGGTGGCGCCGATACAAGGCGAAGACGAGCACGGCCAGACCGAAAGCCAAGAGCACCCACCAGCCCGGCGCAGGCGGCCACCACGAGACCGGCTCCGGGAGGTGAATGTCCCGAAGCGGCAGCGCACTGTAGTCGATGCTCGGATCCATCTTCCGTTCGACGTTACCGCATGAGCCGGCGCGCACCGCCGAAGCGCCGCACGAGCACGCCGTGCGGATCGTCGCTCGTTGCGCAGTCGATCACGTGCAGCCCCGGAACGCGAGCGAGCGCAGCGAGGCGTGCCCTGCGGCCCTCGAACTGCGCCCGGTACCGGGCGCGCAGGTCGGCATCCGATGTGTCGATCGATACCGACCGCCCGCCGACGAGGATTCGATACCGGCCGGGCGGCGGAAGTTCAGCCTCGATCGGATCGTAAATGTGGACGAGAAAAACGTCGCCGTGACGCGCGAGCTCGAAGAGATGCCGCTCGGCGGCCTCCCCCAAGCCGCGAAAGTCGCTGAGGAGAAAACAAAGGCTCCCGGGCCGAGCGACCCGCGCGAGCCGCTCGAGCGCGTGGTCCGCGCCGGCCTCGCCGTCGGCTCGCGACGGTTCGCGCGGCGTCCAGAACGCATCGCCGGCGACGAGCTTCAGCATCGAAAGCGCCGCGCGCCGCCCGAGACTCGGTCTGCGCTCGTCGTGCGCGGTGTCGGAGAACACGAGCCCGCCGAGCCGGTCGCCGTTCGCCACGGCGCTCCACGCGACGAGCGCCGCGAGCTCGGCCGCGCGCACGGCCTTGAACGCCCGCTGCGTGCCGAAGCGCATCGACGCGCGCAGATCGACCCACAGCATCACGGGTCGATTGCGCTCCTCGCGAAAGACTTTCGTGTGCGGCTTGCCCGTGCGCGCCGTGACGCGCCAGTCCATCGTTCGCGGATCGTCACCGGGCTGATACGGACGCGACTCGTCGAACTCGACGCCGCGGCCCTTGAACGTCGACAGATGCCCGCCTGCGCCGACCGCGCGGACACGCGGCGTTCCGATCTTGAGCGATTCGCCGGCCGCACGCAGCGCAATCAGCCGCTCGATCGTCACGCGGTCCGGCGCGGCGTTGTCGCGGACGGCGTGCCTGCGAATGCGGCCGATGACGCCGGTATCGATCACGGCACGCCTATCCTCGCGAGCAGCGCGTCGATGATCTCGTCCGGCGTCCGGCCCGCCGCCTCGGCCTCGAAGCTCAATAGCACGCGATGCCTCAAGATGTCGTGCGCGACGTCTTGTATATCCTCCGGCGTCACGTACTCGCGGCCGGCGAGCCACGCCCTCGCACGCGAGCAACGGTCGAGCGCGATGGTCGCGCGCGGGCTCGCGCCGTACTGCAGCACGCCTGCGAGATCGGCGCCGTAACGTCCCGGATCCCGCGTCGCGAGAACGATCTGCACGATGTACTCCTCGAGCGGCTCGGCGAGATAGAGATCGAGCACCTCTTGCCGCGCGGCGAGCACCTCGTCCTGCGTCAGCGGCTCCTTCGACGCGAACATCTCGCGCTCCGTGCCGGGTCCGGTCGGTTTCCGCGCTTCCGCGCGATTGAGCGCGAGAATCGCGCGCTCGCCCGCGGCGTCCGGATAACCGACGAGGACGTGCAGCAGAAAGCGATCGAGCTGGGCTTCCGGCAACGGATACGTGCCTTCCTGCTCGATCGGGTTCTGCGTCGCCATCACCATGAACAGGCGGGGAAGCGGATACGTCACCGAGCCGACGGTGATCTGCCGCTCGGCCATCGCCTCGAGCAACGCGGATTGCACCTTCGCCGGTGCGCGGTTCACCTCGTCGGCCAGCACGAGGTTGTGAAAAAGCGGACCCTCGCGGAACACGAACGTGCCGTCCTGCGGCCGATAGATCTCGGTGCCGGTGAGGTCAGCCGGCAGCAGATCCGGCGTGAACTGCAGGCGATGGAAGTCGCCCTCGATGTTATGACTCAACACCTTGATCGCGCGCGTTTTCGCCAGGCCCGGCGCGCCCTCGACGAGCAGATGCCCGTCGCACAGGAGCGCGATCAGCATGCGGTTCAGCAAACGCTCCTGGCCGACGACGAGGCTCTTCAGGTGCGACTCGAGACGGACGAATTTCTGCTGCAGCGACGACATCGAACGGTCCGGAACCAAAGGCGGTGATTCTAGCAAGGCGGAGCGAGCGGCTCGGCGACGGTCAGGGGCCGCGGAATCCCGGCCCGCGTCCCGACGCGATGCCGATCGGGCCGCGCGGCAGATAGATCTGCATCGGCTGCCCGTCGCGTAGGACGTCGACGACGACCGTCTCGCCGGGCTGGCCCTCGAGCGTGAGCCGGTTCAGCTCCGCGACGCCGAAGACGCGCCGGCCTCCGTACGACACGATGGCGTCCCCCGCGCGCAAGCCCGACCGCTCGGCCGCCGATCCGGGCAGGACTTCGCGGACCGCGACCGCGGTCGGCCGCCCCATCGCCGTCAGATACTTCTCGTACTCGGCGTCGCCGAGCTCGGCGCGCAGCCGCTCGTCGATCCCGCTCCGGGCGCGCGGATCCACGACTTCGCCGCGTCGGGCCGCCTCGTACTCGGCTTCGAGGGCCTCGAGCCTGAGCTCGTCGATGCGGCGCTCGATCCACTGGACGCGGTCCGGCGTGAAGCCCGCGGCGATGAACCGCTCTCGGCGCCGTCGCTCGATCTCCTCGGCCGACGGCCGTCCGCCGAAGCGGACGCTCCCGGCAGCAGGAACGGGCGAGCCTTCGAGCTCGGCGGCACTCTCCGCGAGCTCTCGCTCGACGCGCACGATGCCGCCGGGCTCCCGCATCCACGGGAGATCGGCATCGCTTCCGTAGGCGTCTTCGCTCGAGATCGCGGCGCGCAGCTCCTCGATGGCCGCCGCAAGCGCCGCACGCGCGCTTCTCTCGCGGGCGAGCTCCCGCTCGAGCGCGTCGATCCGACCGGCGAGCCAGGTTGCATCATCCGGCGACGCCGTTTCGCCGTCGTCCTGGCTCATCCATTGGGCAATCGCGAATCCCGCGACGAGCCCGACGCCGAGATACGCGACTATCCTGACGATCCCTTGCATTCTCGAGGCTCCCCGCAGCCGCTCGGCCGTTGAAGTATGCTGCGCGGAGCCCACGACGTGAACCGATGCAAAGACTTCTTCGGGCGCTCGCCGCTCTCGTCGTTCTGCTCGTCGTCGCGGCCGCGGCCGTGGTCGCCGTGCTCGCAGCGTCGCTGCCGCGGCGAAGCGGGGAAGCCGTCATACCGGGGCTCGAGGCGCGGGTCGGCGTCGAGCTCGACCGCGTCGGCATCGCAAGGATCCGCGCGGAGACGCTCGAGGACGCGTTTCGTGCGCAGGGGTTCCTGCACGCCCAGGCGCGCTTCTTCCAGATGGATCTCACGCGCCGCAGCGCCGCCGGCGAGCTCGCCGCGCTCGCGGGCCCCGCGCTGCTCGAGCGCGATCGCGCGCAACGCGTCTTTCAATTTCGCAAGCGTGCACGGAGGGTGCTCGAATCGCTGCCGGAGCGGCACCGCGCGTACCTCGCGGCGTACACCGAAGGCGTGAACGCGGGCCTCGCCGACCTCGATGCACGTCCGCCCGAGTACTGGGCGCTCCGAGCCCGCCCCGAGCCCTGGACCGCCGAAGACAGCATGCTCGTCGTGTTCGCGTTCTACACGCTGCTTTCGCCGAACGCCGCGTACGAGCTGCCGCAAGCGGTCATCGAAGCCGCGCTGCCGCCTGCCCTCGCCGAGTTCTTGACCCCGTCGACGTCGCGTTTCGATCGCCCGCTCGCAGCACCCGCCTCCGATCCGACGGGCGGATACCGCCCGCTCCCCGTTCCGCTCGCCGCCGACGTCGGCCCGCGTCGCCCCCGCGGCGCGCCGGCGGTCGTCGTGCCGCCGCCGGCCGATGCGGCGTCGAACGCGTGGGCCGTCGGCGCGGCGCGAAGCGAGCACGGCGCGGCGATCGTCGCCGTCGATCCCCATCTCACGCTGCAGCTGCCGAGCTCCTTCCACCGAGCGGAGCTTCATTGGCGCGACGGCGTCGTTCGCGGCGTCGGCATTCCCGGAGTGCCGGGCATCGTGATCGGCGCGACCGAGGGCCTCGCGTGGGGCCTGACGGCTAGCTACGCGGATCAAAGCGACTGGGTCGTCGTCGAGCCGTTGCCCGGCGGGCGCTATCGCGTTCCCGAAGGCGCGGAGCCGTTCGTCGTCGAGCGCGAGCTCATCGACGTGCGCGGCCGCGCGGAGCCGGAACCGCTCGACGTCGTGCTCACGCGTTGGGGTCCGATCGTGCGCAACGACGGGCTCGGCCGGCCGCTCGCGCTGCGCGCGACGTGGCTCGAGCCTCGCGGCACGAACGTCGACATGCTCGACCTCGTGTTCGCGCGATCCGTGCGCGAAGGGCTCGACGTGATCGCCCGATGGGCGGGACCGTCGCTCGGCTGGGTGCTCGCCGACCAGGACGGACGTGTCGGATGGATCGCGAACGGACCGCTCCCCGATCGGGTCGGCTTCGACGGCTCGGCGCCGAGATCGTGGGCCGACGGCACGGTCGGCTGGAACGGATTCGCGGCGCCGCCGCGCATCGAAGGCGACGCCGACGATGTCGTCTATGCGGCGAACAGCCGTCCGCTGCCGCTCGACCGGACGAACGCGCTCGGCCGCATCTTCATGCCGCCGTTCCGCGCGAAGCGGATCGCGGACCGTCTCCGCGAGCATGCGCGTTTCGACGAAGCCGATCTCGCGGCGCTCCAGCTCGATACGCGTGCCGAGGCGTACGACCCGATCCGCGATATCGCGCTCGAGGTCCTCGATGACGAGGAAGCGGATCCCAAGCTCGCGGCGGCACGCGCGCGCATCGCGGCATGGAACGGACACGCCGACGCATCGGAAATCGGCTTCACGCTGCTCAACGCCTACTATCTGGCGTTGCTCGACGAGGTGCTCGGGCCGCTGCTTCTGCCGGCGCTGGCCGTCGATCCCGGTTTCGTGTATCGCTGGCCGCTCGGCGACGAAGCGTTGCGCCGCGTGCTCGAGGAGCGCCCGCCGCATCTGTTGCCGGCGGACGCCGCCGACTGGCCGTCGTTTCTCCGCGAGATATTCGTCGAGACGATGCAAGCTCTCGAAGCCGGCGGGCACGCCCTCGATACGCCGTGGGGCGAAGCGAATCGGCTCGCCGTGCGGCACCCGCTCTCCGGTCTGCCGCTGATCGGTCCGATGCTCGAGCTCCCCGACGTGCCGCAGTCGGGCTCGTCGGTGTCCGTGCGCGTCGCCGAGCCGTCGCGCGGCGCCGTGATGCGAATGGTCGTCGCGCCCGCCCGTCCCGAGCTCGGAATCCTCCAGCTCGCGGGCGGACAGAGCGGTCATTTCCTGTCACGACATTTCGACGATCAGTGGCACGCGTGGCACGAGGGCTCGCCGGCGCCGTTCCTCGCCGGCGAGACGGTCGAGTCGTTCACGCTCGTGCCGACTGGAGCGGCGAGCGAAGTGCGTTAGCGGCGCTGGCCCGCGACGACGAGAGACAGCGAGCCCAACGCGAGCACCGCGATCGACGCGGGCTCCGACACCTGGACCGGCGGCTCCTCCGGCTCTTGGGGCTGCGGTGCGGCAAAACCGCTGACCATGACGACCAGGTCACCGCCGCCGAACGTCGAGAACAGGAACGCGCCGGTCAGCGGGTCGATCGCCGCGCCCTCGGCAGCCGCGCAAGACCGACCACGCGCTGGCCGGGCGGCACCCCCCCTGGATCGGCATTGGTTGTCCCCCTATGCGTTCTCGTTTTTTGCGCTTTTTGTCTCGAAGCGCCGCACAACTCCAGATCGTCTCGTCTCACATATGTTCTGGGAGACCTGCCCTATCCCGCGTGAGAGAATTCATGGACCAGCCTACTTTGCTCCCACGGAAACCAAGAGCGCACACCCGAGCGTGTCCGTACCCGCTCACCCATGCGGCGTGGGGCCGCCGGCGTTGCTCGAAAAAGAGGGCTGCGCTGGGGCATCAAGAAAAACGGCGCGCCGCTACGCGACGCGCCGCGATGCAAAGCGAATCGGCTCGCCGGACTCGCGTTCGCTCGTGCCGCTCACTGGATCGAGACGCGCTCGATCTCGGGCGGCGCCTGATCCTGGAACTGCGGCTTGACGACGAAGATGTCGTCGCCGACGACCGCTGCCGTCGTGCCTTGGCCCTCGAACGTGCCGATGCCGGCGATCTCGGCCGTCGCCCAATCGTCGTCGCTCGATAGAAGGATCACGCGGCTCGTGCTGTTGCTCACGACCGCGAGACGCCCGTCGGGCGCCCAGACCATCCCGTCGCCGCCGGCGAGCGGCTCGGGCAGCGTGACCTCCGCGGCCGCGTCGGGGTTGTCGACCGGGATCTTGTACAGCGCCTGGCTCGTGAGCCCTACGACGAGGAGGTACCCTCCGTCGTGGTACACGATGCCGTTCGGGCCCGCGTCGCCGTCGAAACGGTGCAGCACGCTCGGCACGCCGTCGTTGCCGACACGATAGACGAGGTTCTGCCGCGTGTCGGTCACGTACGCCGTGCCGTCCGCCCCGACCGCGACGTCGTTCGCGAAGAACGCGCCTTCGGGCGAGTCGCCGAGGGCGGCGCCGAGATCGATCATCGAGATGCGTTCGCCCGAATCGAGCGCGTAGATGCCGAGCTTCGCGTGACCGGTTGCACTGCCGCCGAAAACGTTACGGTCCGAGTTGCAAACGAGCAGGCGGTTGCGCTCCTCGTCGACCTCGATGCCGACCGACGAGACGAGCTCGTCGTCGGTGACGAAAGGCGTGAGCCGACCGTCGAGCCCGACCTCGAATACCGTGCCTTCCCCGAGCGAGCCGACGAGAAAGCGCCGATTCGTCTGGTCGTACTCGATGCCTTCGGGGATCACGCCCTGGCGCTCGATGACGATTCGATCGGGAATGTCCCCGGCACCCGCACTTTGCGCGGCGGGAGCAGGGGCGGCCGGCTCCGCAGCGGGCTGGGCCGAGGGGCTGGCGGAAGGCTCGGCGGTGGAATCCACCGACGGGCTCGTCGACGGCTCCTCGGTGCACGCCGCGAGCATCGCTGCCGCAAACGCGGCGATCAGAAATCGCTGGCTCATCGTCATAACCTCCGGTCCTGACTCGTTCGAACGTCGGCAAGATCGTAACAAGAGCACCGTTTACACGCTCCTCGTCACACGGGCAACGTGACGCTCGCTAGCTTCTCTCGAATCGTGCGCCGCATCCGCATCGCCAGCTCGCGAAACAGCGTGCGTGAAGGAGATGCCGGCCGCCATACGAGCGCGTGCTCGCGCAGCACGCCGTCGCCCACGACCGAGATCACCTCGAGACCGTCGGCCGCACGGATCTCGGAATGCACGTAAAGTGCCGGCAGGAACGAAACGCCCATGCCGAGCTGCACCATCTGACGCAGCGTATCGAGGCTCGTGCCCTCGTAATCGCGACGGATCGTCGCGCCGAAGCGCTCGCAAAGCCGCTGAATCTGCGAGTGAAGCGGATGGCTTTCCTCGATCGCGAGCACCGGCTCGCCGGCGAGATCCACATCCCCCACCTGCTTTCTGCCCGCGAGCCGGTGCTCGCTCGAGACGACCAGCTTCAGCGGCTCGCGGCACAGCGACACGTGCACGAGCTGCCGTGCGGAAATCGGCAGCGTCGTCAGGATCAGATCGTACTCGCCGTCGAGCAGCGCGGCCTCGAGGACATGCGGCGGGTCCTCGCGGACGTAGAAGCGAACCGCCGAATAAGCACGGTGGATCTCGGGCAGCACGTGCGGCAAGAGATATGGCCCGACGGTTTTCGGAACGCCGAGCCGAAACGTTCCTCCGGGTCCTCGGCTCAACGACTGCGCGCGCTCGACGAGCCCGTCGAGCTCCTCGAGCACCCGGCGCGCGTCACGCACGAGCTCTCGGCCGAGCGTGCCCAGGAAGGTGCCCCCGCGGCCGCGCTCGAATAGCCGAGCGCCGATCGCGTTCTCGAGGTTGGCGATCTGAGAGGTCAGCGTCGGCTGGCTGACGCCGAGCCGCTCCGCGGCGCGCCGGAAGCTGCGCGTCTCCGCGACCGCGACGAAATACTCGAGCTGGCGAAGCGTGATGCGAGGTTTGTCGCCCGACGTCGGCATGATAGGGAGAAACTATCACTACTTCTTGGCAGATTGTCTAGCGTTATCAGTGAGCACGCGCTTACCCTCCTCTACCACCGTTACGAGCAGAGAGCCTTCGCATGGAGCAGGTCGTCGCCGGCGCCGTCAGTTTTCGAGAAGACGTCTTCCCGAAGCACCGGGAGCTTTTCGCGAAGCTCGTGGGCGGTCAGCGCCCCGAGGCGCTGTTCATCACGTGCTCGGATTCGAGGATCGATCCGTGCCTCGTCACGCAAACGCGGCCCGGCGATCTTTTCATCATTCGAAACGCCGGGAACATCGTGCCGCCGCACACGCGTCACGCCGGCGGCGTCACCGCGTCGATCGAGTACGCGGTGTCCGTGCTCGATATCCGGCACGTCATCGTCTGCGGCCACACGCATTGCGGTGCGCTCCATGGCGCTTTGATGCCCGAGTCCATCGCGTCGCTGACGCACGTTCGCGAGTGGCTGGAGCATGCGCGCGCAGCCGTCGAGATCGTCCGCGCGCGCAAAGGCCATGCGGGCCCGGAGCATATCCGCGACGTCATCGAGCAGAACGTGCTCGTGCAGCTGCAGCATCTGCGCACGCATCCAGTCGTCGCCGCGGGCATCGCCGCCGGCCGGCTCGAGCTCCACGGCTGGGTCTACGAAATCGAGACGGGCGACGTGCACTGCTGGGACGAGTCGTCCGAGCGTTTCCACTCTCTCGCGGAGCGCTACCGGACGCTGCTCGCCGACGAGACGGTCAAGGCCGGTTGAAGCCCGAAGAGCGCCGATGCCGCGAATAGACATATCCAATCTCAGAGGCGACCTCTTCGGCGGCATCACCGCCGGGATCGTCGCGCTGCCGCTCGCGCTCGCGCTCGGCGTCGCCTCCGGCATGGGGCCGATCGCCGGGCTCTACGGAGCGATCTTCGTCGGTTTCTTCGCCGCGCTTTTCGGCGGCACGCCCGCGCAGATCTCCGGGCCGACCGGGCCGATGGTCGTCGTGCTCGCGGGCGTCGCCGCAAGTCTTCCGGGCCGCCCGGACCTCGTATTCACCGCGGTGATGCTCGCCGGGCTGTTCCAGATCGGTTTCGGCGTGCTGCGCCTCGGCGAGTACATCCGGCTCGTGCCCTATCCCGTCGTCTCCGGCTTCATGAGCGGAATCGGCGTGATCATCGTTCTGCTGCAGGTCGGCCGGCTCCTGGGCAGCGAGCCGCCCGGCGACACCGTCTCCGCGCTCGTGCACATTGCGCATGCGCTTTCGGAGGTCGATCGCGGCGCGAGCACGGTCGGCGTGCTGACGGTCGCGGTCGCTTTCTGCTGGCCGAAGGGATTCGCGAAGTATTTGCCGGCGCCGCTCGCCGCACTGATCGCGGGCACGATCGCCGGTCTCTTCGTCAATGCGCCGGTGCTCGGCGATATCCCTTCCGGGCTGCCGCGGCTCCAAATGCCGGTCTTCGATCGCGAAGCGATGCTGCTGGTCCTCGAGGTAGCGATCGTCCTCGCCGCGCTCGGCGCCATCGATTCGCTGCTGACGTCGCTCGTCGCGGACAACGTGACGCGCACGCGGCACGACTCGAACCGCGAGCTGATCGGGCAGGGTATCGGCAATACGGTCGCGGGACTCTTCGGCGGCATCGCCGGTGCCGGGGCGACGATGCGCACGATCGCGAACATCCGCACCGGCGGGCGCACGCCGTTGTCCGGCATGCTGCATGCCGTCGTGCTGCTCGCCTTCGTGCTCGGGCTGGGACCGCTCGCGGCGCGCATTCCGCACGCGGCGCTCGCCGGGATCCTCGTGAAAGTCGGCTGGGACATCATCGACTGGAACTACTTGAAGCGAGCGCATCGCGGCCCGCGGTGGGATCTGTTGCTGATGTTCGTCGTGCTCGGGCTCACGGTCTTCGCCGACTTGATCACGGCGGTCGCGATCGGCGTCGTGCTCGCGTCGATCGCGTATGTTCGGCAGGTCGCGACCGCGCAGATCGAAGCGGTCGCCGAGTGGCCGCACGTCCCCCGCACCGAAGAGGAAGCGGAGCTCACGCGACGCGCCGGCGGACGCATCCACGTGCTCGACTTCGCGGGTCCGCTGTCTTTCGGCGCGACCGCGGATCTGGTGCATCACGTGCGCGAGCGCTCGCGTCGCGACGGAACGAAGATCCTGATCCTCGACTTGTCGCGAGTACCTTTCGTCGACGTCTCCGCGGCGCGCGCGATCGAGGCGATCGTGACCGACGCACGGCAATCGAATCGAACCGCTTTCCTCGCCGGCGTGAAAGACGAGGTCCTGCGCGTGCTCACGGCGCTCGGCGCCGATCACGGCATAGACGAGCGTCACGTGTTCCCGACTCGAATCGAAGCGCTGCGCGAGGCGGTAAGCATGCTCGAGACCGCGCACGATTCGGCGCTTCCCCGCAGGACGGCGATCGCGGGCTGAGAAGATCCCCGAGAAGACGACGACGGCCGACGCCTGCTCGACCGCGGAAAGGGTCTGACCCCATCACGGGGGTCAGACCCGAGCGCCTACAGATTGAAGTCGAACGTGTAGCCGATCACGAACTTCACGGAGCCGTTGTCGAGGCCGTCGTCCTGCTCGTCGTCGAGATCGGTGTCGGAGATCGTGAAGGTGAAACCTCCCTTCGACAGCGACAGGCCGTAGTCGATGTAGTCTCCCGGCACGCCGTTGAAGACCTCCATGAAGTCGCCCTTGTGCCGGCCAAGGTGCAAACCGAGCGCGAAATCGTTCTTCAACGGTATCGCGTAGTCGAGCGCCAAGTAGTACGAATCGCCGAAATCGAAGCTCAGGCCCGGCGGCTCTTCGAGCTGCGTGTTCGCGAGCACGTACGCGCTGATGCTGAAATCGCCGAAGCCGAGCGTCGCGTAAATCTCACCGAAATCGGTGTCCGCGATATCGTCGTAGTTGTAGTAGAGATAGCCGATGTCCCACGTGACGTTATCTCCGCCGGAGAAGCCGAAATAGATGTCATGCTCGTACGAGAAGACATCCGAAGGCGCGAAGCTGACGTTCGAGACCCACGTGCCGATGTAGAAACCACTGTCGGTCACGTAGTCGAGTCCGCCCGAGACCGCGGGCTCGTTCATCGTCTGGGTCAGCCCTCGCCAGACGTAGTTGTTCGTGACTGCCGCGTTCGCGGTCAGCGAGGCCTCCTGAGCGGACGCGGCCGAAAGCCATCCCGCCGCGACGAAAGCCGAGACGAGCCTGGAATCGATCTTCATCTTGGTTCCTTCCTCTTCGTGAAAATTGGATGGCGTGAGAGCACGCTGCGGGCAGGGTTAGCAGGAAGCGTGCCACCACAAAAACTCCTGCACACTCATCGAGTTACGTGACCCGACGCGCAGGGCCGTGCGCTTTCGTGGTGCACGTTGAAACGGACTGCTCTCGATTGGTGCGTGTAAGATCCCCGGTGCGATGACTCACGATTGGTGGCTGCTCGCGGCGGTGCCGCTCGTCGGCTTCGTCTCGGGCTTCGTCAACACGCTTGCCGGCAGCGGCTCGCTGATCACGCTGCCGCTCCTGATCGTGCTCGGGCTGCCCGCGAATGTCGCGAACGGCACGAATCGGGTCGGCATCCTCGTGCAGTGCATCGTGTCGGTCGCGACGTTCAGGCGCCGCGATGCGTTACCGCGCGCGGACGTGCTCACGATCCTCGCGCCGTCCGTGCTCGGTGCAGCGGTCGGCGCCGAGCTCGCCGCGGATCTCGACGAGGCGCTGCTGCGCCGCACGATCGGCGTGCTGATGCTCGTGATGCTCGCGGTCGTGCTGCTGAGGCCCCGGCGCTTCCTCGAGAGCCACGTCGGCCGGCCGCCGCTCCGTGCGTGGCTCCAAGCCGTTCTGTTTTTCGCGATCGGCGTCTACGGCGGATTCATTCAGGCCGGCGTCGGCATCTTCCTGCTCGCGGGTCTCGTGCTCGGCGCGGGCTTCGAGCTCGTCGGCGGCAACGCCGTGAAGAACCTCATCGTGCTGGTCTTCACGGTCGCCGCGCTCGCGGTCTTCGTCGTGAACGATCAAGTGCGCTGGGGCCTCGGCGCGCTGCTCGCGGCCGGCAGCGCTGCAGGCGCATGGGCCGCGGCGCATCTCGCCGTCGTGCGCGGCGCGCCGTTCGTGCGCGCCGTGCTGATCGCGATCCTGATCCTCTCCGCGGCGGCGCTGCTCGGCGACTTCAGGCTGCGCTGACTTCTCCGCGCGGCAATTCTCCGGCGGGCGAGACTGGACGAAAGCGGGCGAACGTCATGGAATTCACGAGCGGGCCGCGCCCGGCGCCGCCCGTGGCGAGCGCTCGAGGCTGGGTTAACATGATCCGCATCGGCGCGGGGGGAACTCGGCGCATTCGCCGAGTCGCTGTCGCCGCAGAGGGGAGCGGTGATCGACAGACGCGAAGTCTTGGCAGCGGGATTGACCGTCTCGCTGCTCACCTGCACGAAGGCGGTCGGAGCGGCAGGCGCCGCGCCTCGGCCCACGCCGCTTTTCGTCGCCGACGAGCGATTCGCCGAAGCACGCGCGGCGGCGAGCGCGGCGGCGAGAAAGGGCGCCGCGGTCCACGCGATCTCGGATGATCTCACGGCCCTTTACGATCGGCTCGATCGCGCGTGGAGGGAGCATCCGTTCCCCGTGGCGGGATTGACGACGTCGAGCGCACTCTTCGTCATCGAGCGGCTCGCGGCCGATCGAGGCTCGAGGACCGTCTATCGCGGCATTCATCGACGCGGCGCGGACGGCCGTCTCGTGCACGAAGCGTCGGGCGCGCCGACCGTGCCTGCCGAAGTTCTCGCGACGGCCGGCTGGACCGAGGCGCTCGGCATGTCGCTCGTCGACTTCCCGCTTGCGGCGACGAGTCTCGAGCCGCTTCCGATGCTCGCACCGCCCGGCCCGGACGGATCCGTGCTCGTCTCATGGCTGCTCGCGCCGCGCCGCGGCGGCACCGCCTTCTGAAGCGGAAGACCTCCAAGGAGCATCTCGAATGGCCGTCTTACCGCCGAACGTCAGCGCCGAAGCGTTTCAAAGCGCGATCCGCGAGCTCGCCGACGCCGTCGGCCCCGAATGGGTCTTCACGTCGGACGAAGACCTCGAGCCCTATCGCGATCCGTATTCGCCGATGCGCGATACCCCGAGAGAGCTGCTCGCCTCCGCGGCCGTCGCACCCGCATCGGTCGAGCAGGTGCAGCAGATCGTGCGGATCGCGAACAAATACAAGACGCCGCTCTACCCGATCTCGACCGGCAAGAATTACGGCTACGGCGGCGCGTCGCCGAACTTGAGCGGCAGCATCATCGTCGATCTCAAGCGCATGAACCGTATCCTGCGCGTCGACGACGAGCGCAACTTCGCGCTCGTCGAGCCGGGCGTCACGTACTTCGATCTGTATCGCTACATCCAGGAGCGCGGGCTCAAGGTCTGGATCGATTGCGCCGACGTCGGCTGGGGCGGCCTCGTCGGCAACGCGCTCGACCGCGGCATGGGCTACACGATGCCGTTCTTCCGCGAGCACGCGAACGCGATCTGCGGCCTCGAGGTCGTGCTGCCGAACGGCGAGATCATGCGCACGGGCATGGGCGCGCTGCCGGGCGCCGACACGTGGCAGGAGTACCGGCACGGCTACGGGCCGGATCCGGCGGGACTGTTTCCGCAAGGCAATTTCGGCATCGTCACGAAGATGGGATTTCGACTGATGCCGCAGCCCGAGCATTACCGCACGGGTCTGATCCGGATCCCGAAACGCCGCGACCTGATTCCGGCGATCAAGATCGTCAACTACCTCTCCGACTCGCACATGATCGGCGAGGTCTTCTACGAAAGCCCGCTGCGCGCATTGCTCGGCGATGCGGGCTTCAGAGATGCCGCGAACCGGCGCGGCGGCGCAGACGACGCCGAGCTCGACCGTTACGCGGCCGAAGCGAAGCTCCCGGCGTGGCAAATCGAGCTTCAATTCTACGGTCCCGAGAAGACGTGCCTCGCGAACTGGGAATACGCGAAGGAACGCTTCGAGCGCGAGATTCCCGGCGCGACCTTCGTCGACGGCGAAAGCCTCGACGTGCCGTTGACCGAGGAGCAGCTCTATAACCCGAAGCCGTGGTTCCGCAACGGCCTGTGGCACCGGCTCGCGAGCCAGGGCATCCCGTCGATGGACGCGTGGTCGCTCGTCAACAGCCGCTCGCCTGCGAACCCCGACGGCGAGGTCGTCGCGCACGCGGGCTTCTTCCCGATCATCCCGCGCAGCGGCGAAGCGGTGTTCAAAGCGCAGCGCGTCTTCGGCGACGCGTTCCACGACCTCGGCCTGCCGCCGTTCAACGCCGCGCTGTCGACGCCGCTCGTGTGGGCGATGTTCGCGTATCAGATGGTGTTTCCGGTCCCGGACGGCGACCTCGAGCGCGCGCATCGCGTGTTACTCCATCTGATCCGCGTCGGCGCCGAGAACGGCTTCGGAGACTATCGTGCGCCGCCGATGTATCAGGATCTCGTGAGCTCGACGTACTCGTTCGGCGGCAACGCGCTGCGGCGCTTCCATGAGACGCTCAAGGACGCGATCGATCCGAACGGCATCCTCGCGCCCGGACGCGGCGGCGTGTGGCCGAGCGCGTACAGCCAATATCGTCTCGACTGGGATCGCGAAGCATGAGAGCGACGTATTCACTCGCGGCCGCGCTCGCGGCGCTCGTTCCGGCGGCGGCGGGCGCGCAATCCGCGAACGACGCGGCTGCCGAGCGCGGCGCCGAGGTCTACCGTAACGTTTGCGCGCCTTGTCACGATCGCTTGCCCGAGGGCGCAGCGATCGAGATGCTGGCGGGGCCGGAATCGCTGACGTTGAAGTACCGCGGCGCGCTGTCGCCGTACATCACGGAGCGGCCCGATCTCGCGAGCTACGAGGTGCTCAGCATGTTCTTGCGCAAAGGCACCGGCTCGATGCCGCCGTTCCGCAAGACGGAGCTGAGCGACGAGGATATCGCGGCGATTGCGGCCTATTTCGCGCGCACGTCGGCGGGGTCTCGATGACGCGCGAGAGAGTCGCGAGCTCGCTCGCATCGAGCGTCGGAGCCGGATCGCCGAACGACCGTCGTGTCACGGTCCGCGCGAACCGCTCCCTCGCTCCCGGTCGACGACATAAACCATCCGAACCTCGTCCTGATCGATTCCATCGACGACCATGAAGGTTTCGTCGATGCCGCGGGACTCGAAGCCCGCCGCCTCGTAAAGCCCGATCGCTGCTGATTCGAAGCGCTCGCCCCGAGGGCGTAGACCCTCGAGACGCAGACGCTGGAACTCGGCGGCATCCCGAGAAGAAAGCACGCGCACCTCGATCGTCGCCCAACCTGTTACCACGCTCGAGCGCGGTGCGATCCGCACTGTTCGTGGCTATCATGCCGCAATGCCGAAGCCGACTCGTCCGCCTGCCCGCGACGAATGCATCGTCCGCGAGCTGCTGCATCACCGTGCGGCCGAATGCGCGGAGCAGGATTTCGTGCTGTTCGACGGCGGCGAGCGCTGGACATATGCGGATACGCTCCGCCGCGTTCGCCGCATGGCCGCCGGGCTCGATGCGCTCGGCGTCCGTGCCGGCGAGCTCGTGCTCTCGTGGCAGGCGAACGGACCGTCGGCCGTCGCGACGTTCCTGGCGTTGAACTATCTCGGTGCCGTCTACGTTCCGATCAACACGAGCTATCGCGGCGCGCTGCTCGAGCACGTCGTGCGCAAGGCGGGCGCGCGCGTCTTGATCGCCGACGGCCGGCTGCTCGACCGGCTCGCGTCGGTCGACCGCGGCGCGCTCGAGACCGTCATCGTGATCGGCGATGAGCGCGCCGATGTGCCGGGTCTCCGCATGATCCCGCAAAGCGCGCTCGACGGGGCGGGCGATACCCCGCCGCTTCACGACATCGCGCCGTGGGACACCCACATGGTCATCTTCACGTCCGGCACGACCGGACCGTCCAAGGGCGTGCTGTCGTCGTACATCCACAGCTACACGGCGGCGACCGGTTTTCGGAACATCGGTGCGGGCGACCGCACGCTGATGCAGCTGCCGATGTACCACGTCGGCGGCCCATATGCGCTGCTCTGGGCGCTGATCCACGCGGGCTCGACCGTCGTCGTCGACGCGTTCAGCGTCTCGCGGTTCTGGGATCTCGTCCGCCGCTACGAGATCACGACGGTCGGGCTGCTCGGCGCGATGGCGCAGTTCCTGCTGAAGCAGCCCGAATCGCCGGACGACAGGCGGCACACCTTGCGCTCCGTGATCATCGCGCCGTTCGACGAGAACGCGATCGCGTTCGGTAAGCGCTTCGGCGTGCCGGTCTACACCGAATACAACATGACCGAGCTCTGCGTGCCGCTCTGGGCCGGACCGAATCCGACCGTGCCCGGCACGTGCGGCCGGCCGCGGCCGGACGTCGAGCTCAAGCTCGTCGACGAGCACGATATCGAGGTGCCGCCGGGCGCCGCGGGCGAGCTCGTCGTGCGCACGGCGCGGCCCTGGATGCTGAGCCATGGCTACTTGAACGACCCGGAAGCGACGGCGAAGGCGTGGCGGAACGGCTGGTTCCATACCGGCGACCTGCTGCGCCGCGACACCGACGGCAACTATTTCTTCGTCGATCGGCTGAAGGACGCGATCCGGCGCCGCGGCGAGAACATCTCGTCGTTCGAGGTCGAGACCGCCATCCTCGCGCATCCCGCGGTGCGCGAGGCGGCCGTCGTGCCGGTGCCGGGCGACGGCTCGGAAGACGAGGTGCTCGCGGTCGTCGCGCTCGTTCCCGGCGCGTCACTCGAGCCCGCGGAGCTCGTCGGTTTCCTGCGCGACAAGCTCCCGTACTTCATGATCCCGCGCTACGTGCGGCGGCTCGACGAGTTGCCGAAGACGCCGACGCAGAAGGTCGAGAAGCATGTGCTGCGCTCGGCCGGCATCACCGCGGATACGTGGGATCGCGTCGCGGCCGGCGTTCGTGTCGAGCGCGACCGGCTGTCGGCGCGCTAGCGGCTTTCGGTGCACTCATGGACGCTCATCCCGGACCGCTAAGAGGGCTCAGGATTCTCGAGTTCGGCGCGCTCGGGCCGGTGCCGTTCTGCGGCATGCTGTTCTCCGATCTCGGCGCCGACGTGCTGCGCATCGATCGCGAGAACGGCCGTCGCTACGACCGGCACTCCGTCGAGACGCGCGGACGCCGCTCGCTGATCCTGAATCTCAAGGAACCGCGCGGCCGGGAGATCGCGCTCGCGTTGATCGAGAAGGCCGACGCGCTGATCGAGGGCTTCCGGCCGGGCGTGATGGAGCGGCTCGGCCTCGGGCCTCGTGATGCTTTCGTGCGCAATCCGAAGCTCGTCTACGGCCGCATGACCGGCTTCGGTCAGACGGGCCCCTATGCACGGCAGCCGGGCCACGACATCAACTACGTCGCCCTCTCCGGCGCGTTGCACGCGCTGGGCTCGAAAGAGAAGCCCGCGGTGCCGCTGAATCTCATCGCCGATTTCGGCGGCGGTGCGCTCTATCTCGCGTTCGGCGTGCTCGCGGCGCTCAGACACGTCGCGAACGGCGGCGAGGGTCAGGTCATCGACTGTGCGATGACCGACGGCGTGATCTCCACGATGGGGATGATCTACGGCGAGCACGCGGCCGGCCGCTGGAAAGATGCGCGCGAGAGCAACATCATCGACGGCGGCGCGCACTTCTACAACAACTACGAATGCGCGGACGGCAAGTGGATTTCGATCGGCTCGATCGAGCCGCCGTTCTACCGCGCGCTGCTCGAGAAACTCGGGCTCGCCGACGACGCGGACTTCGCCGATCAGATGAACCGGGCGAATTGGCCGACGCTGAAGCGCCGCCTCGAGGCGATCTTCAAGACACGCACGAGAGACGAATGGTGCGCGCTCTTCGAGGGCTCCGAGGTCTGCTTCGCGCCCGTGCTGAGCCTCGCAGAGGCGCCGCATCATCCGCACAACGTCGCGCGCGACGCATTCGTGACGATCGACGGCGTCCCGCAGCCGGCGCCGCTGCCGCGCTTCTCGCGCACGCCGGCGCGGATACGGCACGGCCCGAAGCCGGCGGGCACGGGCGGCGTCGAAGCGCTGCGCGACTGGGGTATCGACGGGAAGCTGATCGACGCGCTAACCGAGGACCTACGGTCAGGGCATCGCTCCGACGGCGGGTGAAGCGATCGCCTCGCTCTCCCGGGCGGCGGCGGTTCTCAAACGCACGAACACCGGAGCGTGATCGGAGAGATGCCGCCGAGCATGCTCGTGCGTCACGCCGAGGAGGCTCGGAAAAGCGAGCGTGCCGCTCGATGCGATCGGCAACTCGTGCGCGGTAGATACCCAAATGTTGTCGTAGAGATTCGCGAATCGCCCGTCGATCGTCGACAGCGTCGTCGCGCCGTGCACGATCAGAGGCGCGGCCGCAACGCGCAGCACCGCCCATGCCGAATGATGCGGCGAAAGATTGAAGTCGCCCATGAGCAGCACGCGCCCGGCGTCATCGGGATAAGTCTCCTCGAGCCACCGCCAATACGCCGCGAGCGCTTCGATCTCCGGAGCGCGGTCCTCGACGCCGCGCCCATACAGGATATGCACGGTCGCCGCGACGAACGTCAGGCCGCCGTCCCGTATACGGAAGCGCGCGGAGAACGGCTCGCGTGCGAAGCGATCCGTGACGTCCAGATAGACCACGGCGCCGTCGACGTACTCGATGACGTCGCGGTTCCACAGGAAGGCATACCTCTCCTTGTGAGCACCGCGGCCGACACCGTGCGAGGCGAGCGCGTCCCACGCGGCGCCCGTTGCGGCCTCGATCGCGGTCCGCAGCCGCTCGACGCCTTCCTCGGTCATCACCTCTTGCACGGCGAGAAAATCGAACTCCGCCTGCTCGACGATCCGGCCCAGCACTTCGTATTGCTTGAGCTCTCCATGCCCGAGGTGACGGATATTCCACGACGCGAGCGTGGCCGCGGCGGCCGGCAGCACGCCGACCAGCAGCAGCACGACGATGCACGCGCCGATGCGCGGGAGCGCTCGGCGCGGCTCGGCAAGTCGCGATGACGCACGGAGCGGCCGAAAACGGCCGAATTCGAATCTCAAGGCGCAGTCGATCCCGAGCGAACGCGGTGCCCGTATCCTGCTGTCGACGGAAACTGAACGCAATCATCGGTTTCACAGCTTGCGTTCCGCGAAGCACGATCTCGACCCGCGGTCGGATCGCCGCGCCTCGAGCAAGGACGAGCTACACTCGAGCGACGAATCGCCCGAGGTGTGCCATGACTTCGATCAACGGCGACTTGAGCGTGATAGCCCTCGCCGACACGCGCTCGATGGAATGGACGCCGAGCCCGAGCCGGACCGTATGGAGAAAGCGCGTGCACCTGGTCGGCCCGCCGGAATCGGGCCAGGTGACGTCGGTCGTCCGTTACGAGCCCGGCGCGACATTCCCCGCGCACGGTCACCCGGACGGCGAAGAGATCCTCGTGCTCGAGGGCGTGTTTTCCGACGAGCACGGCGATTGGCCCGCCGGCACATACTTACTGAACCCCGACGGCTTCCGCCACGCGCCGTTCTCGCGCGAGGGCTGCACGCTGCTCGTGAAGCTCAGACAGTTCCCGGGACGCGATCGCATGCACGTCGCGATCCGCACGGACTCGCTGCCTTGGCAATCCGGCCCCGCGCCCGGCATCGAGATCAAACCGCTCTACGCGCAAGCAGACTACAGCGACACGGTGCAGCTCGAGCGTTGGGCTGCAGGCGCCGAGCTCGGCACGCTGGTTCATCCGGAAGGCGCGGAGATCTTCGTGCTCGAAGGCGCGTTCACCGACGAGCACGGTCGGCACGGCATGCACGCGTGGCTCCGTTTGCCGCGCGGCGGCGCGCATACGCCTGCGACGGAAACGGGCTGCACGCTTTATATCAAACGCGGCGGCCTCGCTTATCTACGCGATGCCGCTGATTCGCGCGACGCGGACTGCTGATACCTCGACGCGATCCGCCCGTCTCGCTTACTTCAACATCGACAACGGCGCGGCCGCGACCTCGGCGACGAGCTTCGCGAGCTGCGCGACGATATGCTCGAAGCACGCCCTGCCCTTGTCGGCGGTCGCGGCGGCCGCGTTGCCGGTGACGCCCGCGGGACTCAAGTCCTCGCTCATCCAGCCGAAGCCGATCGGCTTCTCGACGCCGAGGACTTCGTTGTCCGCGGCGAGCCGCTCCGGCAGTCCGCCGAAATCCGCGAGCGCGTCCTTTCGCACCAGGTCCGGCCGCAAGTAGAGCATCAGCGACGTCTCGAGGTCTCCGCCGTGCAGCCCGTTCATCCGCTCGCGCGCGTCGAAGAGCCCGGGCGGCACACCGAACGAGAACGTGCTCGCGCGCACGACGAGCATGCGCTGCTCGCGGCGCAGACGCACCGCCACGAGATCGACGAGCGATTTCTGTCCGCCGTGCGCGTTCAGCACGATCAGCTTGCGCACGCCCGCGGCGGCGACGCGCCGACCGACCTCGGTCCAGAGATCGAGCAGCGTCGAAGCATCCGCGCTCAGCGTCCCCGCGAACGACTCGTGCTCCGGGCTGTGACCGATCTCGAGCGCCGGGAGGACGAGGAGCGTAACGCCGGGCGGCACGCGGTCGAGCAGTGCGCGGGATGCGGCGTTCACGATCATCGCGTCGGTGCCGAGCGGAAGGTGCGGCCCGTGCTGCTCGACTGCCGCGACCGGCAACAGCGCGATCGAGGACTCGGGATCGACGTCCGCGAAATCGCTCGTCGTCATGTCTTGCCAATAACCGCTCTTCACGTCCGTGCTCCGGCTCGAAAGCGTCGAGTTTAGCTCCGCCAGGACGACCAACGTACCGAGGCTCGCGTCGGCCGGCCATCCCGGCACACCGTCTGATCCGCAAGATTGCCCTGTCGCCGCGCGCAGACAGGTTGGCGCGCGCCGAGCGACGCACTACCGTGACTCGTGCGGGTATCGGAGTCGAGGCTGATCAACTCGGATGAGCAGCCGCGAGAGCACACGGAAGTGCTCGCCTTTTTCGCCGATCCTTCAGCGCGCGAGCGTCGCGCTCTGGTCCGTCGCGGAAGCCCGCAACGTCACCGGACGCGTCGGCTCGCGCGTATCTTGCCGCTTCAAGTGACGATCGAAGAACTCGAGCATCGTCGCTGCGGTCGCGAGCACCGAATCCCGTCCGCGATACGAATGGCCCTCGCGCGGCAGCAGCAGAATATCGGCATTTCCGCCGTTGTGTCGAATCGCCTCGTAGAACTGGATCGACTGGATCGGCGGCGTGCCGGCGTTGTCGTCGAGCAAGCCGTGCACGAGCAGCAGCGGCTCGTTGATCATGTTCGAGTAGAGGAACGGTGACATCGCGAGATACGTCTCGCGGGCCTCCCACAGCGAGCGGCGCTCGGTCTGGAATCCGAACGGCGTCAACGTGCGGTTGTACGCGCCGCTCAGCGCGGCGCCGGCGTCGAACAAGTCCGAATGCGCGAGCAGGTTCGCCACCATGAACGCGCCGTAGCTGTGCCCCGCGACCGCGACTCGCTCGCGATCGACGAAACCGGTCGCCGCCGCGGCTTCGATCGCGGCGAGCGCGTTGTTCACGATCTGCTCGATGAAGGTGTCGTTCGCCGTCGCGACGTTGCCGACGACCGGCATCGAGACGTCGTCGAGCACGGCATAGCCCTGCAGCAGGTAGAACAGCTTGAAGGCGCGCTCGAACGACGGGAACTGCTCGGCGTTGATCGTCTCGACCGCCTCGGTGTTCTCGCCGTACACGCGCGGATACGCCCAGACGATGAGCGGCAGCGGCTCGAGCGACTCGTTCTCGGGCGGCAGGAACAAGTTCGCGGAAAGGCGGAGCCCGTCCGCCCGTCGATAGCGGAGCGGAATCCGCTTCACCGCTTTGAGCGCGGGCGCCGGATGCTCGTATTGGGTGATCGGTGCCGTTCCCGCGCGGGTGTGCGCGTAGTAGTTCGGCGGATCGCTCGCCGTTTCGCGGCGCGTGAGAATCGCGCTTCCGTCGTCTGCGAGCAATCCGAGCACGCTCTCGTGCGCGTTCCCGTCGGAAGCCCAGAGGCGCTCGGTCTCGAGCGTCTCGAGGCTCATCCTTTCGACGTAGCTCACGGCACCGCGATCGGACGCCGCGACGCCGCGCAGGAAGATCGCGCCGTCGTGCACCTCGACGACTTCCTTGCCGAAAGCGTTCATCGTGTGCATCGGACGGCCGAAGCCCGAGTACGCCGAGTCCACGCTGCCCTCGGCGAGCAGCTTCGCTTCGCCGCCGTGCCACCCGATCAGCCAGTGGCGCCTGATCCTTTTCGCCGCGTCGTACTCGCTGAAGAGCGCATCGGGACGATCCTCGAGCCACTCGAGCCCCGCGTAGCCGTTCTCCGAGCGGAACAGCTCGGCCGGATTTCCCGTGAACGGCGCGGCGAGGCGCATGAGCCGGTCGCCGTCGCCGTAACGTTCCGCCCAGACGAGCGTCGCCGGCATCGACGCATGCCACTGCATCGCGCGAGGCGCGTTCGGCTGACTGCCGCTGGCCGGGAACGTTTTGACGACGTTACCGAAGCGATCCCACACCTCGATCGTGCGCAAAGGCCCGTCGACGCCCGAAACCTGCGGGTACGGCGGCACGATCCTCGCTACCAGCAGGAACGCGCCGCTCGGCGCGGGATCGACGGCTTCGACTGCTGCCGGCGAGCCGACCTTCTGGCGGAAGCCCGTCTCGGTGTCGATCAGCGTGAGCTGCGATTCGATGAGCTGACGAACCATCCACGGGTCGAGCGCCTGCTGAGACAGGCTCTGCATCGCGGTCGATCCGGTCAGCCAGAACAGATCGGATGCGCTCGGCGAGATCGAGAAACGGCGCTTCTCGCCGTCGATGAGCCGACAGAGCACGCGCCGATTGTCCGGCATCCACGTGCACGGCGCGCCGAGCGTGCCGTTGAGCTCGGGCCCGATCAGGCGACGAACGCTGCGCCGGGCCGGATCGCCGATCCAAAGCTCGATGCCGTCGCCGACGGTCACCGTGAACGCGAAGCGCTGCCCGTCGGCCGACCAGAACGGATAACCGATCACGGCGTCCGACGGAACGTCGAGCCTCCGCTCTTCGCCGCTCGCGAGATCGACGAGCGTCAGCCCGTAGTACGCGATCGGCGCGTGGCGGCCGTACGTTCGCGGGTTGACCTTGTATCCGACGACCGCGACCGCAGGCTCGTCGAGATGACTCGTCGGCAGCAATCGATGCTCGTGCACGAGCAAGAGATGTCGGCGGCTCGGATCCCGCGACAGCCTCGGCAGGGGCTCGGCCTCCAGCAGGCGCACGACCTCGGGCGGCGGGAGCAACGCGGATGCGACCGTGACCTCGGGCGCCGCGGCGGCGAAGCCGACCGCTGTGAGGCCCCCTGCCGCGAGGAGCCGCGCACGAGCGCACGGAACGGCGAGCACGTTCGATCTGCACGACGGAACGACCGCGCGGAGCCGCTCGGCGAGCGTACGGGACATTTCGCGTACGAATCTCGCCTCGGTCGCCTCCTTGACGCTGCCGACGGCGGCGCGGAGGCGGGCGATGAGCGGCTGTTTCACGCGTCGTTCGGTGCTAGTCGTCCTTTCCTCGACCACGAGGCGCTCGCCCTCCGTTACGTCGAGCCATGCGGGGCTTGCTGCCGCGCGCAGCGCGGCTCAAGCCCGAAACCGTCTTATTCCCCCCAGAGAGATACTTAGTAGGCCGCAATAACCGTCGAGCGGCACTCCGACGGCGGGGATACTAACACCATACGACCCAGAAATTGGAAATCCGTTGCGAAAAATGCGAGCGAGCGCTCGAAACGGCCAGGCTCGAGCGTAACTGAACCGTCACATCGCGATCATAGGATCGTCACCGATCGTAACACGAGCACGGGCTCGAGACGGGTTGCGCGCGCCGCAGGCACGATCGCGCAGCCGCCGTCATCCGTACTGGATATTTCGAAACACGATGCGATTCGCGCTCCTGCCGCTCGCGTTGGCGTTGCCGCTCGTCGCCGCCGCGCGAGCCGGCCATGTCTCCGAGGACTCGGTCCCGGCCGGCTCTCCCGTTGACGCGACGGAGCGCAACGCCGTGCCGGTGCAGACCCCGTTCGAGCTCACGCTCGGCGGCCGTCTCCACGTCCACGTCTCCAGGCATCGAGGCGACGACCCGCCGGCGCGCGCGACCGACGGGGCGGACCTCCGGCGCGCGCGCATCAAGCTGAGCGGGAGGCTCGACGGCGACTGGAGTTTCACGGCCGAGGTCGATGCCGCCGATCCGGACCAGCCCGTGCGGGATTTCTGGCTGCGCTACGACGGGTTCGACGGCATCGGCATCACGGCCGGCCACGTGAAGCAGCCGTACAGCCTGGCGCTCGAGACGAGCTCGAACGATCTGCCGTTCGTCGAAAGGGGCATCGACGCCGCGCTCATCGCCCCGTTCGTCGACCGCGCGGTCGGGGTTCGCATCGACCTGAGTCGCGGACGCTGGTTCGCCGCGGCGGGCGTCTACGGCGAGCGGGCCGGCGAAAGCGGCAGCGGCTGGGGCACGACCGCCCGCTTCGTCTACGCGCCGGTCGCCGAAACGAGCCGCGTCGTGCATCTCGCCGTGCGCGCCGCGTATCGCGAGCCCGACGCCGCGGCCGAGCCGGTCCGGATTCGCGACGAGACGACCGACTTCTCGTCGCTCCACATCGTCGACACCGGGCCGCTCGCGGACGTCGAGCGCGTCGTGCTCGTGGGGCCCGAGGCCGCGCTCGTATCCGGACCGTTTTCCTTGTTCGCCGAATACACCCTCGCCGACGTCGACCGCGGCGCCTCTTCCGCGAGCTTCGACGCCTGGCACATCGGCGCGGCATGGACCATCGGCGGCGAGTCGAGGGCCGACGCGTATTCGCTCGAATCGGGCAAGTTCCAGCGGCTTCAGCCGACGCGCGCGTTCTCGCGCGGCGCCGGCGGCGGAACATGGGAGCTCGTCGCCCGCTACGCTTCGCTCGATCTCAACGACGGAGCGTTCGTCGGCGGCGACGAGGAACGCTTGACGCTCGGCGCGAATTGGTACGTCAACCGGCACGTCCGCACGATGCTCGATTGGTCGCGAATCGTCGACACGGACGAATCGAACGCGGTGCGGGCAGCGGCCGTCGGCCTCGACGTGATCACGCTCCGCGCCGAACTTTCATTTTGAGATTCAGAATATATTGACCGTGACACTAATCGACGCGCGTGCCGGCGCATGACGCCGCACGTGTAACGAATGTGCCGACGCGCGACGCGTCGACGAGAAAAACCGCGAAAACGGCTCCAGACGCAATGGTACGATTCTTGCTGACCTCGCGGCGGTTGGTACTCCAAATCTCGATCCGTGCGCGTTCTACTGCTCGAGGACAATGTCGACGCCGCAGCTTCGCTCGCGGAGGCGTTGAAGTATCTCGATAACCGCTACGAAATTCGCCGCGTCACACAGCTCAAGGACGCGGAAGACATCGTCCAGAAAGAACCGCTCGAGGTGGCGCTCATCGATCTCACGCTGCCGGACGCGGACGGCTGCGACGCGGCGATCACGCTGCGCCAAGTCGCTCCGGATCTGCCGCTCGTCGCGCTGACCGGAAAGAATTTCGAAGCGGTCGCGCTCGAGCTCGTCAGGCTCGGCGTGCAGGACTTTCTTCAGAAGGGCAACACGTCCGTGCAGCGCATCCATCAAGTGCTGCAGCTCGCCGTCGAGCGGCATCGACAGGAGACCGCGCTGCGTCGTGCCGCTTCGTACGATCCGTTGACCGGCGTGATGAATCGCAGCGAGCTCTTCAGGCAGCTCGGCAAGGCGATCAGCCACGCGAGCCGCGGCGTCTACCGCGGAGCCGTGATGGTGATCGATATCGACGACTTCAAGCAGATCAACGACAACTTCGGGCACCAGGCGGGAGACGCGGTGCTGAGAGACGTCGCGGCGCGCTTGACCGCCGCCGCGCGCGCCGGCGACAGCCTCGGAAGAATGGGCGGCGACGAGTTCGTGCTCATTCTCGAAGGGCTGCACGATCGCGAAGATGCGGCCGCTGCCGCGCGCAAGGCGAGCGAGACGACGACCTATCTTTTCTATGTCGACGGCCGAGCGATTCCGGTATCGACGAGCATCGGCGTGGCGGTCTTCCCCGATCAGGGAGACGATCCGGACACGCTGCTCGAGCTCGCCGACCGCGCCATGTACGCCGCGAAGCGCAAAGGCAAACGTCAATACTGCTTCTACACCCCGGGGATGCTGAACGGCGGCGCATTCCAAGACTGAACACGGCCCAGGCGCGGAGTCGATCATTCACTGGCATGGATGTTGCACCCGGGCGTTCCGGTCCGCGGCGAACCACTGCGGGACCGCTTCGACTCAAGGACGGAGATCGAGAAATGTCATTGACCGAAACGATTCGACGTATCGGCATTGTTGCCGCGGCCGCGAGCCTGTTCGGCGTCGCAGGATGCAACACCGTCGAAGGCGTGGGCGAAGATATCGAGGCCGCGGGCGACGCCATCGAAGACGGGGCGGACGACCGCCGGCAGTAGACCAGCTCACATCCCTTAGCTCGGGCCCCGACGCGCGGGGCTCGGAGCGCCCCTTCGCCGGAGCTTCCGCTCCCTCCCGCAACGAGCGAATTCACGTATCATCCGCACTCCTTCGGTTCCGCAGTCGCGGCGATGTTGAGCTATCAGCACGAGTACCACGCCGGCAATCACGCGGACGTCCTGAAGCATTCGGTGCTCGCATTGCTGATTCGAGCGCTGCAACGCAAGCCGAAGCCGATGCGGGTGCTCGACACTCATGCCGGATCGGGAACGTACGACCTCGGCTCACCGGAGGCGCAGCGCGGACGCGAGTTCGAGCGAGGGATCGCGCGAGTGCTCGAAGAGCGTCCGGTGCCGCCGGAGCTCGCGGCGTATATCCAGATCGTCGATGCGTGCAACCGCGGGGATGCGCTCGAAACGTATCCCGGCTCTCCGCGGATCGCCCGCGCGCTGCTCCGCGAGACCGATCGTCTCGAGCTGTTCGAGCTTCATCCGAAAGCCCATGCCGCGCTCGAGTCGGCGTTTCGACGCGATCGGCAAGTGCACGTGCATCGACGGGACGGCTTCGAGGGCGTGCTTGCCGTCGTTCCGCCTCCCGAGCGGCGCGGCCTCGTGCTGATCGATCCGTCGTACGAGACCGACGACGACTTCGCGCGCGTGCTCGACGTCGTGCCGGCCCTGCATCGACGTTGGACCAACGGCGTGATCGCCGTCTGGTATCCGCTGCTGCGCCGACCGCAAGCCGCCGCGTTCGCCCGCAGACTCTGCGCGCTCGACCTGCCGCGGTTCTATCGAGTCGAGCTCGAGGTCGAGCCCGCGGGCGGCTTCGGGCTGCTCGGCTCGGGGCTCGCGATCGCGAATCTTCCCTACGGCGTCGACGCGGAGCTCGAGACGCTCCTCCCGTGGCTCCATCGCCGCCTCGCCGTCGACGGCGCGGGCGGCTTCCGCGCGAGATGGCTCACCGCGCCCTAGCCTTCAATCGCGCAGCGTGAACGGCGTGAAGCGCGTATCCGTGTCGAAGTGGTCGACGCCTTCGAGCCGCTTCAACCCGCCGATCACGAGATAAGTGATCGGGGTCATCACGACCTCGACCATCACCTTGAAGAGCCAGCTGAAGGCGACGACGGCCGCGAGCGTGTCGATCGTCCAGATGCCGCCGAACGCCACGGGGAAGAAGATCAGCGTATCCACGCCCTGACCGACGAGCGTAGAGCCGATCGTCCTCATCCACAGCCAGCGGCCGCGCGTCGCCACTTTCATCTTCGCCAGCACGTAGGCGTTGACGAAATCGCCGGCCCAGAAGCCGAGCACCGAAGCGACCACCACGCGCCACGTGTTGCCGAAGACGAGCTCGAGCGCGGGCTGGAACTCGGCATTGAACGGCTCGTCGGGACTCGGCGGCAGCGCGATCACGCCCGCGGCCATCGCCGACGCGAAGACCATCGCCGCCGCGCCGGCCCAGATCGCGCGGCGCATCCGAGCGTAGCCGTAGACCTCGGTCAGCACGTCGCCGAACACGTAGCTGATCGGGAAGAACAGATTGCCGGCGCCGAACACGAGCGTCGTGCCGACGAGCGGCACGGCCGTCTGCGCGACCTTCGCCGGCCCGATCAGATTCGAGCAGAGCAGC
Source organism: Gammaproteobacteria bacterium (assembly GCA_017577365.1). Taxonomy (GTDB): domain Bacteria; phylum Pseudomonadota; class Gammaproteobacteria; order Steroidobacterales; family Rariloculaceae; genus ZC4RG20. The sequence goes on from PKRJ01000019.1 coordinate 31,780, forward strand.
ACCGCGACGAAGCCCGCGAGCAGCAGGTCGTAGTAGCGGTAATCGCGGCGCTTCTGCGCTTCCGTGTGGGCGGCCACCGTTTGCCGCCGCGTCACGCGTGCTCGTGCCCGCCCGGGCCGTGCGCGTGCCCGTGCGCGATCTCCTCGTCCGTCGCGTCGCGCACGTCGAGGATCTTGACGTCGAACACGAGCGTCTTGCCGGCGAGCGGGTGATTGAAGTCGACGTCGACGTTGAAGCGCCCGACCTTCGTGACCGTCGCGGGCCGCGGACCGGCCGTCGTGTTCACCGTCACGACCTTGCCGACGGAAAGCTTGCCCGGCCGCACGAGATGCTTGATCGGCACCCGCTTCACCGCGTCGTCGATGCGAAGGCCGTAGCCGAGCTCGGGCGGCACGGTCACTTTCAGCTGGTCGCCCGCGCGCTTGCCTTGAAGCTCGGCCTCGAGCCCCGGCAGCAGATTGTTCCGACCGTGCAGGTACGCCGCAGGCCGTCCCTTCTCCTCGGAGGATTCGATCCGTTCGCCGTTCTCGTCGGTCAGGACGTAATGGAACGTGACGACTTTGTTACGTGCGATTTCCATGAGCGCGAATTAGAGCCGATGAGCGGTGTGCCGAGGAAGAGGCCGGACGATCAGAGCGTCTCGTACGCCCACTTCACGATCGCCTCCTCGAACTCCTGGCCCGGCCCGCGGTGCGCGTCGCGCGCGTTCACGATGATCGCGAGCGCATAGTCCTTGCCGCTCGCCGCGCGCAGATATCCCGCGAGCGCCGAGACGTGATCGAGGCGGCCGGTCTTCACGTGCATCACGGCCGAGTTGCCGTTGAAGCGCCGCCGCGTCGTGCCGTCGAGACCGCCGAGCGACAGGGACGAGACGAACTCCGCCGCGTACGGGCTCGCCGCGGCGCGGCGCAGCATGTCGACGAGCAAGCGCGCCGAGATCCGCTCGTCGCGCGAAAGGCCCGACCCGTTGTCGATCACGAGCGACGACGTATCGAGCCCGTGCGACTCGAGCAGGTTCCGGATCGCGGCGATACCGTGTGCCCGAATTCCCGGCGGTCCGGCGGTCTCCGCGCCGAGCGTATAGACGAGCTGGCGCGTCATGACGTTGTTGCTGTTCTTGTTGATGCTGCGCACGACGTCGGCGAGCGGCGGCGAGCGCCACTTCAGCACCGGCACCGCGTCGCTCGCGACCGTCGCCTTGCGCAGCTTGCCGTCGAAGCGTCCGCCGAGCTCCTCCCAGAGCGCGCTGAATAGACCGTAAACATACGTGTCGTGCTCGAGAACGGTGCGGCTCAACGAGTACGAGCCGCAGCGGCGCGGGAACGCGCCGCCGAGCCGGACCTCGTCGAGCCCGTTGCCGCCGACGGCGAAGCTGATTCCGGCCTGATATCCGCGGCACGGTCCGTCCGCGAAGCGGATCTGGTTGACGATCTTCAGGTTCGCGAGCGGCGGCTCGGGCACGACGCGGACCTTGTCTTCGCCGGCATCGGCGAAGAAGTGGAAGCTCACGGCCTTGAAATTCACGAGCAGCGCGCTCGGCACGACGTTGTACGTTCGGTGCGGCTGACCGTCGAATTCGCCGGGCGGAGGATCGTCGACGGCGAAGTGGCTATCGTCGATCACGAGGTCGCCGTCGATCTCCTCGAGCCCCAAGCGGCGCAGCGCGCGCAGCATCTTCCAGAACTCCTCGAGCACGAGGAACGGATCGCCGTAACCCTTGAGCACGAGATCGCCGTCGAGCTTGCCGCGTTCGAGCTCGCCGTCGAGATACACCTCGGTCGGCCAGGTATAGGCCGGCCCGAGCAGCTCGAGCGCGGCCCACGTCGTCACGAGCTTCATCACGGAAGCGGGATTGCGCGACGCGTCGGGCGCATGCGCGAGCACGGGCTCGGCGTCGTCGAGCGCGTGGATCACGACGCTCACGTCATCCGGCGAGATCGAATGACCGGTCAAGACCCGCGCGGCCGGCGCCGGCAACGATTCGGCGAACGCGCACGGCAAGAACGCCGTGCACGCGGCGAACGCGAATCCGATGAAGCACGAACGAATCACCCCCATCGGCGCGGATTGTGCCGAACGCGATCCGGAAAGCCTAGCCGCCGTCGATACGGTATTCGCCGGCACACGCTCGTGCGCTACGATCCACGGCGAACGTCCCAGCAGAGCAGCACCGATCGACGGAGGTTCAATGCACCAGGTTCGCATCACGAGACGCGACGCGCTGAAAGTCGGCATCGCCGCGGCCGCCGGCGCCGCCTTCGCCCGCCCGGCGGGCGCGCTCGCCCAGGAGATCTTCGACATGCCGCTCATCACGAAACCCATTCCGTCGACCGGCGAACGGCTTCCCGTGATCGGCATCGGCACGAACGCGTTCGGCGTCGAGAGCGAAGAGCAGCTCGCGCCGCTCAGAGACGTGCTCGCGCGCCTGCCCGAGCTCGGCGGCAAGGTCGTCGACACGGCGCATGCGTACGGCCGTTCCGAGCAAGTCATCGGCCGGCTGACCGAGGAGCTCGGCAACCGCGACCGATTGTTCATCGCGACGAAAACGCCGATCCGGGGGGACGTCTCGGATCCGGAAGCGACGCTCGCCAAGGCGTTCGAGGCGTTGCGGACCGACGTCATCGACCTGATGCAGATCCACAATCTGCACGGCACGGACGTCTTGATGCCGGCGCTGATCGCGGCGAAGGAAGCCGGCCGGATTCGCTACATCGGCATGAGCACGTCGACCGACGACCAGTACGAAGGCCTGATGGACGGCATGCGCCGCTATCCGCTCGATTTCGTGCAGGTCGACTTCTCGATCGACAATCGCTCCTCGGCCGACAGCGTCCTCCGCCTCGCCGAGGAGCGCGGGCTCGCCGTGCTCGCGAACACGCCTTTCGGCGGGCGGCGCAACGCCGCGAGCCTGTTCGCGAGGGTCCGCGATGTGCCTCTGCCCGACTGGGCGAGCGATATCGACGCCTCGAGCTGGGCGCAGGTCTTCTTGAAGTACGTCGTCTCGCACCCCGTGATCACGGCCGCGATCCCCGGCACGACCCAGGTGAGGCACCTGCTCGACAACCAGGCTGCGGCGCGCGGCCGCCTGCCGGACGAGGCGCTCAGGCGCGAGATCGAGCGTTTCTGGGACAACCTGAGCTGAAAGCCCCACCGAGCGCCGCGGCGGCGTTCTTTCCGCTTCGGGATAGCGCCGCCGCGTCCGCGGTTTCCCCCATATTCCACGGAGGTTTATAGTGTCCGGCTCGAGCATTTCGATGTGCCGGGGGAGTGAGTCATGACCGAAGATCGAGACCAGCTGGACCGTCGCTCGTTCATGCGCGGCGCGCTCGGTGCCGCCGTCGGTGTCGGCGCAGCGGCCCTCGCATCGCGCGCCGCGGACGCGCAGGAGGACCGGTATCCGAGCGCCCCGTCGAGCGAGGAGCGCCCGTCGGCGCGTCGGCCGTCACTCTATCGGCTCGAGGCGGACGTTCGCGACTGCGAGGTCACGGGCGAGATCCCGTCGGACTTGAACGGCGCGTTCTATCGCGTCGGACCGGACCCGCAGTATCCGCTGCGCCCGGGCAATATCCCGTTCGACGGCGAAGGCCACGTCAGCATGTTCCGCATCAAGAACGGCCGCGTGGATTACAAGAGCCGGTTCGTGCGCACCGAGCGCTACGTCGCGCAGGACAAGGCGCGCCGGATCCTGTTCCCGATGTACCGTAACCCCTACCTCGACGATCCGAGCGTCAAGGGGCTGTCGCGGAGCACGGCGAACACGCACATCATCAATCACCGCAACCTCCTGCTCGCGCTGAAGGAGGATAGCCCGCCGGCCGCGCTGGACCTGCTGACCCTCGAGACGATCGCGCCGGTCTACACCTTCGACGATCAGCTGCCGAGCAAGACGTTCACGGCGCATCCGAAGGTCGACTCGGAGACAGGCAATATCGTCGCGTTCGGTTATGAAGCGACCGGTCACGGCAGCGACGACGTTGCGATCTTCGAGTTCACGCCGGGCGGGAAGCTCGTGTGGAGCACGATGATCAAGGTGCCGTACGTCGGCATGCTGCACGACTTCGCGGTCACGCAGAGGCACATCGTGTTCTACGTGATCCCGATGACGATCGACGAGGAGCAGATGCGGCGCGGCGGCATCCACTGGTCGTGGGACAAGACGAAGCCGACGTATTTCGGCGTGCTGCGCCGCTTCGGCGACGGCAAGGACATCCAATGGTTCGAGGGCCCGACGCGGAGCGCCACTCACGTGATGGGCGCGTTCGACGACGGCAATCGAATCTACGTCGACGTCGAGATGTCGATGTCGAATCCGTTCCCGTTCATGCCGATGAAGGGCGGCGACCCGTGGGACCCGGTCGCGGGTCAAAGCCGCATCACGCGGCTCTCGGCGAATCTCTCGGGCCGAACGCCCCGAGGCTACCAGATCGAAACGATGTATCAGGACTACATCGGCGCGCTGCCGCGGCAGGACGACCGCTACAACACGGTGCCGTACCGCTACGGCTTCCTCGGCTGCCCCGAGCCGAATCCGCAGGGCCGGCCCGGGGCGTGCTACGTGCGCTTCGACCATCAGACGCGCAAGGTGACGCTGTACAACGCGGGACCGGATACGTCGCTCGCCGAATGCTGCTTCGCGCCGAGGGGCCCGGACGCGCCCGAGGGCAGCGGCTACCTGATGGGTGTAGCGACCCGGAACGACGAGGGCGGCCGCGCCGATCTCGTGATCCTCGACGCCGAGCACCTCGACGAGGGACCGGTCGCGGTCGTGCATCTGCCGATGCGCGCCGTCGGGCAGGTCCACGGGTGGTGGGTGCCGGAGGAGAAGCTGCCGGCAGCCGTTTGATACGCGCATCGGAGCCGATGCTCGAGGGGCCGAAGCGGCCGATGCTTCGGCCCCTTTCTTTTTCCGCTATGCTTCGGCCGTGCGGGGCCGCGCCAAACAGGGGGAGGTTCAGCGCGTGAAGCACGACGACCATTCGAAGGCGTATGCCGCGCTCGCAGGCGTTCTCGCGGGTCTCTCGCTCGCGGGCTGCGGCGAATCGACGAGCGACGCTTCCACAGGCAACGCCTCGGGCGCCGACGGTGCGCGCATCGCGGCGCTCGAGCGACGCATCGAGGAGCTCGAGCGCCGCAAGACGCATCTCGAGGACATCGCGGCCATCAAGCGCCTGCAACGCGCCTACGGCTACTACGTCGATCACGCGATGTGGGACGAGGTCGCGGACCTCTTCGCGGAGAACGGCTCGATCGAGATCGGCCTCGACGGCGTCTACATCGGCAAGGAGCGCGTGCGCGAATACCTCTACGCGCTCGGCAACGGCCGCTCGGGCCTGGCGGAGGGCGAGCTCAACGAGCACATGCAGCTCATGCCGGTGGTCACGGTCGCGCCCGACGGCAAGACCGCGAAAGCGCGCTGGCGCGGACTGATCATGACCGGCCGGCTCGGCGAAGGCGCGTATTGGGGCGAAGGCCCTTACGAGAACGAGTACGTCAAAGAGGACGGCGTCTGGAAGATCTCGAAGCTCCATTGGTTCCAGAGCTTCGTCGTCCCGTACGAAGGCGGCTGGGCGAAAAACGAGGACGCGAACGGCGCGAAATACGTCTCGGATCGCTTACCGCCCGATGCGCCGCCGACGGTCGAGTACGACACGTGGCCGGCGACTTACCTGCCGCCGTTCCACTTCCCGAATCCGGTCACCGGCGAATAACGGAAAGGAGCGGACGAGATGAACGACAGACGCTTCGAGCGGCGCCGGAAGATCGGCCTGATCGGCACGGCCACCGCGGCCGGCCTTGCGCTGTCGGCGGTCACACCGTCGGACGGTCCGAATGCGCAGTCGGCCGATCGCGTCGCGGAGCTCGCGCGGCGTGCCGCGGTGCTCGCGCACGAGGTCTCGCTCCTCGAGCACGCGCACGAGATCGAGAACCTGCAGCGCACGTACGGGTTCTACATCGAGGAAGGTCTTTGGACGGAGGCCGCGAGCCTCTTCGCGGACGACGCGACGCTCGAGGTCGCGGGACGCGGCGTCTACGAGGGCCGCGAGCGAATTCTCGAGTACCTGCGCTCGATCGACGACGAGTTCCCGCAATACGGCCGGCTCTTCGACCGCATGCAGCTTCAGCCGATCGTGCACGTCGCGCCCGACGGCAAGACCGCGAAAGGCCGCTGGCGGCTGTTCGCGCAGGAGGCGCGGTACCGCGAGTTCGCCGAATGGGGCGTCGGCTGGTACGAGAACGACTACGTCAACGAGAACGGCGTGTGGAAGATCGCGAGCCTGCGCCGCTTCGAGCGCATGTATGCGCCTTACGAGGACGGCTGGGGCAAGACTGCGCTGCCGCAGCCGACGTTCTCGTCGACGCTTGCGCCCGATCGGCCCTCGTCGCTGAGCCACGCGCCGTATCCGGCCGTGCCCGCGACGCCCGCGTTCCACTACGAGAATCCGGTGAGCGGCGGTCCGGTGTACGCCGACTCGCCCGCCGCGCATGCGGCGGCTCTGCCGGCCGATCTCGACGCGATCGAAGCGGCGCTCGACGACGTCGAGAAACGCATCGGATTGCTCGAGGACGTCGCGCAGATCGAGCGGCTGCATTCGGTCTACGGCTATTACCTCGCGCGCAACCAATGGGATCATCTCGCCGGCATCTTCGCGGACGACGGCACGATCGAGATCGCGCTCCGCGGCGTCTACGTCGGCAAGGCGAGCGTGCGCCGGAATCTCGACCTCTACGGCGAGCAGGGCATCCATCACGGCGTGCAGCACAACCATATGCAATATCAGCCGGTGATTCACGTCGCGCCGGACGGACGCACGGCGAAGATGCGCTCGCGCGCGTTCAGCATCATGGGGAATTACGGCCAGGCCGGCCTCTTCATGGGCGGCGTGTACGAGAACGAGCTCGTCAAGGAAAACGGCATCTGGAAGATCAGGAAGGATCAGGTCTTCAACACGTACTTCGCGCCGTACGATCTCGGCTGGCGGGATCTCGTGCCGCGCGATCCGCCCGGCATCACGGAATCGAATCCTCCGGACCAGCCGCCGTCGGTGATCTTCGAGATGTATCCGAGCACGTTCGTGCCGCCGTTCCATTACGACAACCCGGTGACGGGCCGGCCGGTCATCGTGCAATAGCGCCGCCGACGCGGCCCGCGGCGCTCGCTCGCCGGGCCGCGTCGGCGGACTCGATGCTTTTCGCGCCCGATTCTCGAACGTCGGAATTCTTTGGATTCGGCGCAATGTTTTCGTCCTGCACTTGTATGGTGCAGCCGCACCGCGGCGTGTAGGATTCGCTCGCGAGGATTGGTCTGAGCTCGGGCCCACGATCCGCGCGGGCGTCGAGGGGGAGCAATACGCGATATGAAGAAGCTGTCGTCGTCGATCACGGTCATTTGCGCCGCCATCTTTTCCGCAAGCGCCGCCGCGCAGCCGCCCGCGCCGCGCGTGAACCTCCCGACCGCGGACGAGCCGCTCGTGCTCGAGTCCGGACGCACGCGCTTCCGCGTCGTGCTCGTGACCTCGGGCCTCGTCGGTCCGTGGGATCTCGAGATCCTGCCCGACGGCAACACGATGCTCGTCACGGAGATGAACGGCCGGCTGCGCATGGTTCGCGACGGGAAGCTGCTCCCCGAGCCGCTTTGGACCGCGCCGACCGAAGGCCGCGACGTGCTGCACGGCGTGATCACGCATCCTCGCTTCGAGGAAAACCGCTTCGTTTACGTCTCGTACACGAAATCCGAAGAGGGGCGCGGGCAAACGCTCGCCGTGGCCCGCGGCCGGCTCGAAGGCGACCGGCTCGTCGACGTCGAGGACATCTTCGTCGCGGACGCGTGGGAGAACGCGTTCAACGCGACGGCCGGACGGATGATCTTCGATCCCGCGGGCAAGCTGATCGTCAGCGTCGGCGACCGCGACAGACTCTGCTGCGGCCCCGTCGACGACACGAGCATTCGGATCCTGTCGCAGGATCTCTCGAACCACGTCGGCAAAGTGCTGCGGTTGAACGACGACGGCACGGTGCCGGACGACAACCCGTTCGTCGGCCGCAAGTACGCGAAGCCCGAGATCTTCACGTACGGTAACCGCAACACGTACGGCTTCTCGTATCACCCCGAGACCGGCGAGCTGTGGAGCGTCGACATCGGGCCGATGGGCGGCGACGAGGTGAACATCCTCTACCCCGGCCACAACTACGGCTGGCCGCTCGTCTCGATGGGCCGCAACTACTCCGGCACGCTCGTCTCGGACTATCCGTATTGGCGTCCCGGCATGGACAACCCGCGGCTCTTCTGGGTGCCCGCGATCAGCCCGTCGAGCCTCGCGTTCTACAGCGGCGCGCGCTTTCCCGAGTGGCGTCACAACCTGTTCGTGACGGCGTTGAGCGGTCAGCAGGTGCAACGCATCGTGTTCGGCGGCAGCGGCCAGTCGGAGCAGCGTAATCCGATGCTGACCGAGCTCGGCGTGCGCTTCCGCGACGTCGTCGAGGGACCGGACGGCCTGATCTACCTCGCGACCGAAGTCCGTTACGGCAGCGGCTCGCCCGACGGCACGATCCTTCGACTCGAGCCGGTCGAAGAGTAAGCCGCTCGGGCCGCGCAGGCCCTTCCGCATCGTGAACGATCGGGCGCTCGTCCGGGGCGCCTGGCACGCGTCTTGCTTTCTTCTGCGCCGGGGGCTGTAGACGCGGAATCGGTAATCGCCAGCGCATCCGCGCAATAGCCGATCTTAGGCCGTGCCCGAGCCTCGAGGCATTTTCACCTCGACAATCTCCGGACTGCAGAATTTGTGACGTACGAGCGCGCGAACGTGAGCTCCTCGGCGCTGGAAGATCCAGGCTTGTCGGCCGTTGCGTCGAAGGAACTCGGCATGGCGATGTCGGGCCCTGCAGGCCAAACTGTCGCCGATGAGCGACGCCGAGCCTTCGCCGTGTCTCGCTCGTTCGCTTTCTTCGTCGCAAAAATTGCAGTCGCGGCAACGCTTTGCGGCGTCATCATCGCACGGATCGACTGGTCGGCCGCGTGGCGCAGTTTGGCGACAATAGGCTGGATGCCCGTCGCGGGTATGTTCGCGATCTTGACCTTCACCTTCTTCTTGAGTGCCTACAAGTGGCAGATCCTCTTGAAGGTCCACGGCATCGATTACCCGTTCCGAAAGCTCAGCAAGTACTACTTCGTCGCCGTCTTCCTCAACAACTTCTTTCCGACCAGCATCGGCGGCGACGGATACCGCATTTGCAAGACCTTCGACAACGGCCGCAGCAAGGCGAGCGCGATCATCGCGATCGCGGTCGAACGGATCACGGGATTCGGGGGCCTCGTGCTCCTCGGAGCCGGCGCCGCGGTGCTGCTCGCGATCGACGTCGGGAGGGAAATCTCGCCGACCCCCCTCGTCGCGCTGCTCGCGTGCGTCGCCGCACCCTTCGTCGCTTTGAAGCTGCGTTCCGTCGTTCCTTCGCGTCTGCAGAACGTCCCCGAGAAGCTCCGCACGCTGCACGGCACGATCGCCGAGCACTTCGACGACTACGTGCGCCAGCCGGGCAGGTCGCTCGCAATCGCCGCGATCTCGGTGGGCTTCCACCTCGGTGTGGCTTGCGCGTACTTGATGGTTCTGCGCTACGGCGCGGAGCAATCGATCACGCTCCTCGAGGTGATGACGGTCCTTGCGGTCTGCACGCTCGCGGCCGTCCTGCCGATCTCGATCAACGGTCTCGGCGTCTTCGAGGGCACCTTCGTTTATCTTCTCTCGAAGCACGGCGTGCCTGCGGACGTATCGATCATACCGGTCGTTCTGAATCGAGGCATGCTGATCCTGCTGAGCCTCGTCGGCGCCGTCGCCTACCTGCTCGATTCCTCGCCTCGCCGCATCCCGGGATCGCGATCTGCAAACTCCGTCTCGGTCGACGACTCCGCCTCCGGTTAACATCGCGTCGCCCGCGCATTTGACCTGGAGTCGTAATGAAACCTTTCCCGAAACTCGCCGTCGCGGCTGGCGCGACGCTTCTCGCTTCACCCGTATCCGCGGAAATGCTCGACGCGACGACGCACGAGCGATGAGTCAACTGCAACGGATACTGCTCGCGGCGGCCATCGTGATCGTTGACGCCATCGTTTTCTTCGTGCCTCTCGCGTCGCTATTCCTCGCCTACGTGATCCTCGTGAATCCGCCATGGTTTCGCGAATTTCTCGCGAAGCTGGACGGATCTGATCCATAATCGAACGCGACGGACGGCTCGGCGTAGGGGGTGATGCATGTCCGCTCTGACGATTCCAAGCGTCAGCTTTCGAAGTGATGTCCTTCCGTTCGACGAGCAGTTCGCGGGCTGGCAGGAGCAGGTCGCGTCCGTCTTCGACGTCGCGCCGGTCGCCGATACGGATCGCGGTTTCCCGGCGGAGGTCGATGCCTACCATGTCGGCGACTTCGTCCTGGCGCGCACCCGGTTCGCGCCTCAGTACTTCCTACGGACGTCGAGCCGCACGCGCAGCGATCGGCTCGATCACTATCTCGTCCAGTTCTATCGCGAGGGCGGCTACATCGGGCGAGTGGGCGAGGAGAACGTGCGCGTCGAGCCAGGCAGCGTCTCGATTCTCGACACGGCGCGAACCCTCTGGACGCAAGCGACGTCGGCCGAATGCCTCACGCTGATCGTTCCCCGAGACATCATGGACGACGTGCTGCCCGCGTCCGGCAACCTGCACGGTCTCGTCCTCCCCGATGCGAGCGGCGGATTGTTCGGCGACTATCTCGCGTCGCTCGAGCGGCGGCTGCCCGGGCTCGAGGTGACCCAGGCCCCGCACATCGTGCGCGCGACCTGCGAGCTCCTCGCCGCGTGCATCTCCCCGTCCGCCGAGCATCTCGATCGGGCACGAGATCAGATCGAGATTCTGATGCGTCGGAAGGTCACGCGGTACATCGACAAGCATCTCCGCTCGCCGCGGCTGACCGCCGCCGCGATCTCGAGAGCGGTCGGCATCGCTCCGGCGCAGCTCGAGGCCCTGTTCGAGCCGCTCGGCGGGATCGAGCAGCACATTCTGAGCCGCCGTCTCGAGCGCATCCGCTCCGAGATCGCGCGGAGCACGAGACGCCGCTCGATCACGAGGCTCGCGGCCGCTTACGGGTTCGAGAGCCGGGAGGCGCTGCGGCGCGCGTTTCGGGCGGCGTTCGGCTACGCGCCGGAGGAGCTCGCGGTCCGAGTCGAACGCGACCTCGCCGACGGCGGCGCGGGCAGCGGAACGTGGCGCGAAGGCACCGCGACGCTCACGCGCTGGGTTCGAACGCTGCGCCGCTGATCCGAAGCTACGCGCGCCGCTCGGCGCTCAGTACGTTCGGCAGGCTCTGAATACGCGCGAGAACGCGCGAGAGTTCCTCGAGATCCTGCACGGCGATCGTGAGATTCACGTCGGCCGTGCCTTCCTGCTCCTGCGTCGACGTGGTCATCGCGCGGATATCGATCTTCGAATCCGCGAGCACCGAGCTGATGTCGCGCAGCAGGCCTCTTCGGTCGAACGCCCGCACGTTCACGTCGACGGGAAACGCGCGGTCGCCGCGCGAGCCCCAATCGACCGCGATGACGCGATGCGGACGCCGCTCCTCGAGCACGCGCAGGTTCGGGCAATCCTTTCGATGCACCGTCACGCCGCGCCCGACCGTGATATAGCCCGTGATCGGCTCGGGCGGCACCGGCCGGCAACACTTCGCGAACGTCGACAGCAGGTCGCCCGCGCCTTCGATGCGGATACTCGACGTGTCCGCGGACGCGTCGGTCGGACGACGGCTCGGAATGGGCGCGGGCTCTTCCTCGCGCAACCGGCGCTGCAGCGCGCCGGCGATCTGTGCCCCGGTGACCTCGCCTTCGCCGATCGCCTGGAACAGCTGCTCGGGGGTCTCGTAGTGAAACTCGGCGGCGAGCTCGGCGAGGGGCACCTCGCGCACGCCGAGCCGCTGCAGCTCGCGCTCGAGAATCTGACGGCCGGCTGCACGGTTCTGCGCCTCGTCCTGCTTGCGGAACCACGCGCGCACCTTCGCTCGGTGGCGAGGCGACACGAGATAACCCAGCGAAGGCACGAGCCAATCGCGGCTCGGATTCGGCTGCTTGCCCGCGATGATCTCGACCTGATCGCCGTTCGAAAGCGGTCGATCGAGCGGAACGATTCGACCGTTGACCTTCGCGCCGCGGCAACGGTGCCCGAGACCGGTGTGCACCTGGTAGGCATAGTCGAGCGGCGTCGCGCCGCGCGGCAGCTCGATGACCTCGCCGCGCGGCGAGAGGACGTACACGCGGTCCTCGAAGATCTCCGCGCGCACGCGCTCGAGAAAGTCGCCGTCCGTCTCGCGCACGTCCGCGGGATCGAGGAGCTGCCTGAGCCACGCGATCTTCTGCTCGAACGATCGATCCGACGGCGTCCCTTCCTTGTAACGCCAATGCGCGGCGACGCCGAGCTCGGCGTGATCGTGCATGTCCCACGTGCGGATCTGGATCTCGACCGGCAGCTTCTCGGGTCCGACGACCGCCGTGTGCAAAGACTGATAACCGTTGCTCTTCGGCGTCGCGATGTAGTCGTCGAACTCCCCCGGGATGTGCGGCCAGAGCCCGTGGACGACGCCGAGGGCGGCATAGCAGTCGGCGACGGAATCGACGAGGATCCGGACCGCGCGCAGATCGTAGAGCTGGTCGAACGACAAGCCCTTGCGCTGCATCTTGCGCCAGATGCTGTAGATGTGCTTCGGCCGGCCCGTGACGCTCGCGCGAATCCCGGCCTGCTCTAGCGCGTTCGCGATGATCTTGCTCACCTCGGCGACGTAGCGCTCGCGATCCGCGCGCTTCGCCGCGAGCCAGCCCGCGACGCGGTGGTAGTTCTCGGGCTCGAGATAGCGGAACGCGAGGTCCTCGAGCTCCCACTTGAGCTGCCAGACGCCGAGCCGGTTCGCGAGCGGCGCATACACCTCGCGCGTCTCGAGCGCGAGACGTTCGCGCTCCTCGGCCGGTCCGCGCTTCACCTCGCGCATCCGCGCGAGCTGCGCGGCGAGCCGCACGAGCAACAGCCGCGGATCGCCGAAGATCGCGAGCAGCATCTTGCGCAGCGCTTCGACCTGCTCGCCCGACGGCGCACCGCCCGGCTTCCACGCCTTTCGGCCGAGCGTGTCGATGCGGATCAGCTCGGCCGCCATGCGCACGGACTCCGCGCCGAAGTAGCGGCCGGCGGCTTCTTCGTCGATCGCGCCGGACTCGAGCACGGGAAGGAGCGCGGCCGCCTCGAGGATCTCGGTGTCGTCCGTGAGGCCGGCGACGATGCCGAGCAGCGCGCGGCCCCGCGCGCAGGCGGGCTGAGCCGCCGGCACGGCCGCTTCGATACGCGCGAGGCGCTGCGCTGCGGCGCGCTCGGCCTCCGCGTCGTGGACGGACTTCGTGTGAACTGCCTGCATCGCGAACCGCCGATTCGATCCCGGCCGGTTGGATCGAATCTCGCACAAAAGATTCTAGCGAAGTCGGGAGGCGGCGACGGCCATGGCCTCCGATCGACACGCGACCCTATCATGTGGCCTCGAGCGCTGCACCGAGAGCACGAGGCCTGCCGCGGTGAACGAGCTGACGATGCGTCCGGAGCACCTCGCCCGGCTGCGTGAGATCTGCCTCGGCCTGCCCGACGCGACCGAGAAGATCGCGTGGGGCGATCCGACCTGGCGCGTGCGCGACAAGATCTTCGCGATGGCGAAGGGCAACTATCCGGGAGGGCGTCCCTCGGTGTGGATGAAGGGCGGACCGGGCGTGCAGGAGATCCTCACGGCGACCGATCCCGACAGCTTCTTCGTCCCGCCGTACGTCGGCCACAAAGGCTGGATAGGAGTATGGATGGATCGGCCGCGCATCAAGTGGCCGCTGCTCGCCGACCTGATCGCGGAAAGCTACGCGCTCGTCGCGTCGCCAAGACGCAAGCGACGCGGCTGACGAGCCCGTTTGCGGGGGCTCGTCGCCGCGATCACGCTCTTGTTCAACACGCGCGCGCTCCGCGCGATCGATCGCCGTGATCGATCGCGGGCGATAGCGCGCGCCGGCCGCTCATCCGGCGAGCGCCGTTTGCGGGGCCTCGGAGAGCCGCGGATAGTCCGTATACCCTCTCTCGCCTCCGCCGTAGAACGTGGCCGGGTCCGGCTCGTTCATCGCCGCGCCGATACGGTAGCGCTCGACGAAATCCGGATTCGCGAGCGCGAAGCGGCCGATCGTCACGACGTCGGCGAGCCCCGACTCGATGTCGGCCGCGAGCTTGTCGAGCGGTTGTCCGGGCCGATTGACCAGCAACGCGTTCGGCCAGAGGCGGCGAAGATCCCGTACGAGCGACTCGTTGCCGTGGTGCACGATGTGGACGTACGCGAGATCGAGCTTCGCGAGCTCGGCGACGAGATAGCGATAGAGCGCCTCGTACTCCTCGCCCTCCTCGATCGCGTTGAAAGTCGAGCCGGGCGACAAGCGAATGCCGGTGCGATCCGGGCCGATCGCCGCCGCGACCGCCGCCGCGGTCTCGATCGCGAAACGCGCACGGTTCTCGATCGAGCCGCCGTACTCGTCCTCGCGCAGATTCGCGTTCGCCGACAAGAACTGCTGCACGAGATAACCATTCGCGCCGTGGATCTCGATGCCGTCGGCGCCAGCTTCGATCGCGCGCGTCGCGGCATAGGCGAAATCGTCGATCGTCTTGCGGATGTCGTCGATGGTCATCGCGCGCGGGACCGGCATGGGCTTCAAGCCGCCCGGCGTGAAGATCTGCTCGCCGGTCGCGACTGCCGAAGGCGCGAGCGCCTGACGATGATGCGGCGTGTTGTCCGGATGGCTCACGCGGCCGACGTGCATGAGCTGCAGGTAGATGTAGCCGCCCGCGTCATGCACCGCATCGGTGACTCGCCGCCAGCCTTCCACGTGCCGGTCGGTGTAGATGCCAGGCGTCAGCATGTAGCCCTGCCCGTCGTCCGAAGGCTGAACGCCCTCGCTGATCAAAAGCCCGAGCGACGCGCGCTGCGCGTAGTACGTTGCGGCGAGCGGACCCGGCGTGCCGTCGGGCTGCGCCCGGCTGCGCGTCATCGGGGCCATCGCGAAACGGTGCGGCCATTTGAGCCGTCCGACTCTTGCTTCGTCCCAGATCGTCGTCATCGTCGCTCCTGATCGTTCATTCCCTCAGGCGCCGGGGGTTGGGCTCGCTTCCGGCGCGGGGAAAGGATAGAGTGTCCATGGATCGGCCCGCAATCCGCAAAGAATGGACAGGTTGTTCCAATAATGGATCACTCGAAAATCGACCTCGGCTTGCTGGCCGATTTCAACCTCGTCGCGTCCGCCGGCGGCTTCGGCAGAGCGAGCCGCCTGAGCGGAAGACCGAAGGCGACGTTGTCCCGCCGCGTGATGGCGCTCGAGGAGAGCCTCGGCGTGCGGCTCTTCGAGCGCGGCACGCACAAGCTCACGCTCACCGAAAGCGGCCGCGCGCTGCACGAGCGGACGAGTTCGCTCGTCGCCGAGATTCTCGAGGTCGGACAGTGCGTCGCCGAAGGCTCGTTGCAGCCCCGCGGACGGCTCAAGGTCAGCGTCCCGCTCTTCCTGGGGCAGACGACGTTCGGCCAGCTCGCCGCCGAGTTTGTCCGACGTTACCCCGAGGTCGAGCTCGAGGTCATTGCGGAAGACCGCTACGTCGATCTCGTCGACGAAGGCTACGACGTCGTGATTCGCGCGAACCCGCGTTCCGATGAGAACCTCGTCGGGCGGCGGATCCGCGAAGAAACCCTCGTCGTCGTCGCGCCGCCCGGCATGCGTCGGCCGAGACCGCCCAAAGACGGCACCCCTCCGCGAGTGCCGGCGGTCGCGATGATCAGTTTCCAGGACAATGGGCCGTGGAGGGTCACGGACCGGCTCGAGATCATGCCGGACGTGCGGCTGCGCCTGTCATCACTGCTGATGGTGCGCGATGCGGTTTGCACCGGCGCGGGCGCCGCGCTGCTGCCGCGCGGCGTCGTCGCGGACGCCGCGGCCGAGGGCCGCCTCGTGATCTGGAGCACCGTGCCGCACCGGACGTCGGAGCTCTGGGTGCTGCACTCGTCGCGGCGGCTCGTGAGCACGAAGGTCAGCGCGTTCGTGGACTTCGTCGTCGAAGCGCTGCGCGGGAATCACGGCATCGGCGCGTGACGCCGTTTTGTATCGGAGAGCGGCGCGAGTGCGGCGCGTTCGCGGCGCGCGGGACACATCGGCGGCGGCGGAAGCAGAGCGCGCCGCCGAGCGCGGTCAACGCCGCGTTCGCGAGCGTCCCCAATACTCATCCAGCCGCCCCTCGATATCGAGCGTGCGGTAGAACGAGTGCGGGTCGCAGTCGTACTCCTGATGCCCCGCGTCCGGATCGTAAGTCCAGTACGCGTGCCGCAGCACCGGACGGTTGTAGTAGCGCGGATCGTGCAGCGTGATCTCGTTGTGCAGATTCCCGCTCTCGTCGAGGTAGAGGCGCTGGATCACGCGGGCCTCATCGGAGATCGGCATGCCGCGCGAATCCCATACGGCTTCCGACAGCCCGCGCGTCTCGACGACGAGCGTCGAGCCTTCCCAGCGGCCGATCGAATAGCCCATCGGCGTGTTCTCGAGGTCCTCGGGGAAGCCGCGGCCGTCCGTGTAGATGCGCTGCTGCTCCTCGAAGTACTGGAACAGGATGAGCAGATGATCCTGCCGCGGGATGATCTCGATCGGGAACGGGCCGTCGAGCATACGGATCAACCCGCCGGCCACGCATCGCAGATGCGGGTCGTCGAGCGTCGGGTCGTACGCCTCGTCGACCTCGCGCCCTTCCGGCGTCAGGTCGAACGTATCCTTGTGCGTGCCGCGCGAACCGACCGACCACAGGCCGGAGAGGTCGAGCAGATCCGGCGGAAGCTTCGAGGGTTTCAGTATGCGCGTGCGTTCCGCCTCGGGAACGGCGCGCCACGTGCCGACGCGCGCGCCGTTCTCGAGGATCTGGCCCGTGATCATGCCGTCCGAGAGCCGGCCCTCGAGGAGGCTTTCGTGCAAACGGTCGCCGCTGTCGGACCAGTCGAGCGTGACCGTGACGGAATCGTTCCGACCGAAGATCACGTTGACCGGGCCACCATCGATATAGGCCCGCATCCCTTCGGGCGATGACTCGAACGCGAGTTTCCCGTAATCGACCGTCGCGCCCCGCTCGAGGGCCAGCAACCATTCGCCTTGGAAATCCTCGGGTGCGGCCGCCGCTACGAGCGGCATCGCCACGAGGACGAGCCAGGCCAAACCTATGCGCGCGCGTCCGCGATTCATCTCGCCGCCCTGGCTTACTGGGAAGAGGTTCTCTCTTCGCCGAACAGGGAATGGACGCTTCCGTCCGCGAACTCGAACTTCATCCCCGCGATACGCGGCCTACCCTGTCGTCCGAGGTAGCCCGTGACCTTGATCGTGTCCCCGACCTTGACCGTGTCGCGTGTCCAGCCCGCGTTCTGCAGGATGCGCAGATTGTGCGTCTCGACGATCCACGTCTGCGTCGAGCCGTCTTCGCGCTTGACCGCGACGTAGTACTGCACGTGCGGGTTCGACCAGAACACCTCCTCGACGACGCCCTCGATCGTGCCGATGTTGTCGGTCTCGTAGTTCAGCGAATACCCGTGGTGAGCATTCGCAATCCCGCCGAGCATCATTCCGATCGCGGTCAACAAAGGGAGGACCGCCCACTTTGCATTGCGCGGTGTTCGCGCCATGACCATCACCTCCTGCTGGTCAAAAAAGCGGGTCCGCGGTTCCCTCCACGGACCCGCCCCGGCGACTAGTAGTCCATGCGAAGCGCGACGCCGAACTCGCGAGGCCGGCCGAGCTGGCCGGTCTCGATCTGATAGACGCCGCGGTTGTCGAACGCGGACATCCAGTACTTCTCGTCGGCGCAGTTCGTGCAGTAGCCCGCGACCGACCAGCGGCCGTCCGGCGACTCGTACTCGACACGCGCCTGCACGATCTTGTAGCTCGGAATGATGTCGGAGTTCGTCGGCGTCGGGAACGAGCGCTGCTTGTCCGTGAAAGCCAGGTCGCTGCGGAACGTGAGCGCCGCGCCGTTATCGAGCGGCAGCGTATAGCTGCCACCGATCCGATAGTTCAGCTTCGGCGCACGCGGCATCTCGTCGCCCGGCTGCAGCGTCGACCCGGGCGCGCCGCCCTGCAGGATATCCGCATCGAGGACGGATGCGGCGGCCGACAGCGTGAAGCGCTCGCCCGCGAGGAAGCTCGTCTCGAGCTCGATGCCGTCGAGCGCGGCCTTGCCGATGTTCTCCGTCGTCGCAACGACGCCCGTCTCCGACTCGGGATCGATCGTCAGGGTCTGCACCTGCCGATCTCGCCACGTCATGTCGAAGTACGTGAGGTTCATGCGCAGGCGCCGGTCGAGCCAGGTCGAGCGCAGGCCGATCTCGCGGTTCACGAGCGTCTCGGCACCGTAGAGGTGGTAGCACTGCGGGACGGGGTTGTCGCAGAGCCTCGAGACGCCGCCCGCGCGGTAGCCGGTGCCAGCGCTTGCATAGACCATCACGTCATCCGTCAAGTCGTACTGGACGTTCGCGCGCCAGATGAACTCGTTCCAGTCGACGGCATCGAGCACCTGGTGCTCGAGCTCGTCCTTCGTATACCGGCCGCCGAAGGAGAAGCTGAGGCGATCCGTCAACGAAGCGGTTGCGTCGCCGTATACGCCGACATTCGACGACCGGATGATGTCGGCGCCGCCCGTGGGGCCGCCGCTCGACGCGAAGCCGCAGCAGCGGACCGTCGTCGAATAGTTGTTCTGACGAAGCTTCGAGAAGTAGACGCCCGTCTGCCACGAGAGGAAACCGTCGAAGCTCTCGCCGAGGAACTGCAGCTCCTGCGAGAACGTTTCCTCGTCGTCCTTCGCGTCCTGGCTCGACCAGATCGGGAGCGGCAAGCCGTCCCAGTCGGCCGCGACCTGATACGCGCTGACGTCGATCAAGCCCGTGATCGCCTTGAGCGTGAGGTTGTCCGTGATATCCCAGGTCGTCGTCAGCGTCGTGACCAAGAGGCGGCCCTCGCGGCTCTGATCGAGATCGCTGCCCGGCGACACGCAGTCATTGCTGTTGCCGACGATACAGTCGCTGTCGCTGAAAGACTCGATCTCCGGCAGATCTGGATTCTGCGATTCGAAGAGATTGCCGATCGTCGTCGGCTCCTGGCTAATCTTGATCGCGACCTGCGCGGCGCCGTGGTCGTCGTACTCGATGTACGCGTGCGAAAGATCGACCGTGAGCGAGTCCGTCGGCAAGAAGCGGAACTGCGCGCGCACGAGATCCGTGTCCTTGTCGCCGAGATCCGGCATGCCGTTCGCTTGCTTGACGTAACCGCCCTGCTTGAGGCTCGCCGCCGTGAAACGCGTGAGGACTTTGTCGTTGATCGGCACGTTGACGACCGCGCTCAGGTCCGCACGGTCGTAGCTGCCGAAGTTGCCGCGGATCTGCCCGCCGAACTCGGGCTGCGGCTTCACGGTGACGAAATGCAGCAGCCCGCCGGTCGTGTTGCGGCCGAACAGCGTGCCCTGCGGCCCGCGCAGGACCTCGACGCGCTCGACGTCCACGACGTCCAGCAGCGAGCCGTTCGCCGACGCGTAATAGACCTCGTCGATATAGAGGCCTACGCCCTTGGTGCGCGCATCGCCGCCGCCGACGCCGCGGATGTACCAGTCGGGTTCGGTGTCGCCGTCCGAGAAACCGCCGATGCTCAGACCCGGAATGAAGTTCTGCAGATCCTTCAGGTTCGTGACGCCGAGCTCCTCGATCTCGCGCCCGGAGAACGCGACGACCGAAACCGGCGTGTCCTGGATCGAGGCCTCGCGGCGCTCGGCCGTCACGACGACCTCTTCGAGCGCCTGGCCCCACGCGGCCGGCGCCACGACCGCCAGCACGCCCGCCGCGAGCGCGGTCCGCTTGATCCGTTCGAGGCTTCGAATCGCGGGTGCGGTTGTCCCCCTCATGTCTCCCCCCTCGCGTCTCCAATTCGACCTGGTTGCCTGGAGCGTCATAGTGTTGCCTTCACGCAACATATCAGTTCGTTACTGACGGGGAGCGTGGCACAAACGGAACGGCGGCTCTCGCCTCAGGCGGCACTGCTTTTGATCCACGAGGTACAACGCGGACCGGCCCAGTCCGGCACTGGTCCGAGCGGACAGCGATCCTGCAGGTGGGTGTCAAGCCAACGAACGGCCGGGCGAGACGCCACGCGCCAAATCCGCGATCGAGTGCGAGCTCCGCCGGTACTCGCGCGGCGTCATACCGAACTGCTCGCGGAACGCGCGAGAGAAATGCGACACGCTGTTGAAACCGAGCCCGAGCGCGATCTCGGTGACCGAGCGGATCGGCAACGCATTGCTCGTGAGCTCGCGGGCCGCCGCCTCGAGCCTGCGCCTTTGGATGAACCTCGTGACGCCGTCGTTCTCGGCCTCGAACAGTTTGCGCAGATAGCGCTGAGAGATGCCGCAGGCCTCGGCGATGCTTGCCGGCGTGAGGTTCGGATCGCGGAGATGGCGCTCGATGTGCTGCTTGATCGTTGCAAGTCTGGCGCCCGCGATCGACGAGCTTTCGACCTCGACCGGATGAGTGGTCGCATACGCCGACGCGAGCAGATCGAGCACGTGGTGCACTGCCCGCGCCTCGTACTCCGGTGAGACCGGCTGGCCCTCCTCGATCTCTTCCCAGAGCGTAAGAATGAGCTCCCTGAGGACGCGCGCGAAACCTCGCGTCCCCGACAGCCGAAGACCGCACAGGCTTTGCGGACACGCGACGCGATGCCGCAGAAGCTGGCCGGGAATCATGAGCGCCAACGTCCGCGTCGGCTCGAGAAAATGGAGACGCGCCGGCGCCGTGATCTCGCTCAACGCGAAATCGCCCGGCCCGTAGACCTCCTCTCGCCCATGGTGGGAGAGCAAAAGGCGTCCTTGCGTGTGGTATGCAAGGATGAATCGCTCCTCGTCGACCCGGGCGACGTGCTCGGGCCGCCGCTCCGCGATGATCGGTCCGATCATGTTGCTGCGCAGCGACAGCGGACCGATCGAAACGATTTTCAGCTCGGCTTCGAAGGGTTTTGCGTCGAACGTTTCGAAATGGACCGGCCAACTCACCCGATCCATCAGCCGTCGCCAATGTGCGACTTCGTTCGCGCGGAAGTGCCGTGCCGTGTAGTGCTCCGCGAGTGCTATGACGCGCTACCTCTCTAGCGGATTTGCCAGGCGTTATATCCCGGGCCGACGAGCTTCGCAACGCGGCGGTTGCGTGATCTGTCGACTTTCTCTCGGCGCGGGCAGTGTGCGCAGGACGCGCGATTATAGCCAGCCGAAACCGCGCGCCATCGTGCCGAACATTCCGGCGACAAGCGCACCGTAGAGCACCAGCGCCCAGATCTTTGCGGACGCGATCTCGTCCTTCAGGCTGTCGATCTTCGCTGACAAAGTGTGGTGTACGTTGTCGATTCTTCCGGACAACGTCTGGCTTAGGCCGTCGATCCTCCCCGACAACGTCTGGTTTAGGGCGTCGATCTTCCCGGTCAAAGTCTGATTTACGCTATCGATCTTCTCGGATAAAGTCTGGTTCACACCGTCGATCTTCCCAGACAAAGTCTGGTTTACGCTGTCGATCTTCCCGGCCAACGTCTGGTATACATCGTCGACCTTCGTCGCTAGCC
The DNA here is from genome assembly GCA_017577365.1 of Gammaproteobacteria bacterium. Classification (GTDB taxonomy): domain Bacteria; phylum Pseudomonadota; class Gammaproteobacteria; order Steroidobacterales; family Rariloculaceae; genus ZC4RG20. Next base: position 53,467 of record PKRJ01000019.1, read on the forward strand.
CGCGGAGGTCGGTCTTCACTTCTGCGATGTCCGTTCGGATGTGAGCAACATCCGACTCGAGCCTTGCTATTCGCGCTTCCATTCCCGCCTCTGCGTCGATCGTGGACACCGGCGTTCCCTGCTCGAGCACCCTCCTTGAAGGAATTGCAACACGATCGCCGAGCTGCGCACAACGGCGATTTCTCCCGGCAAACGTAATGAATCGGGTCACCGCCGGCGAGATAGGCGGCCGGTCTAAACGTCAGCCCTGTAGGCACTGGGACAGCGGAGCGACCACTGGAGGACGCGCTTCCGCGGAAGCGTTCAGTAAACGATTCTCATTCAAGAAACGCCTCCGCGGAGGCGCGGCCCTCTCCACGGGCCGCGCAGCGCCGTCATCGCGCAGACACGGCGTCGAAGAATTCGAAGATCGCGGGCAGAACCATCGGCACCATGCTGCCGTGGTCGCCGTCGACCTCGAGATACTCGAAATCGAAGTCGCCGTTCCGCATGAACTCCGCGAGCGCGCGGCTCCCCGCGAGCGACGGCGTCGCGCCCGTGCCCTCGGTCATCAGGATCGGAAGATCGCGGATCACCTCGAACGGATAGGTGTCTGCATCGATGAAGGGCCCGGACATCGGCGCGACGGCGCGCCAGCGCTCCGGATACCGAGCCGCGAGATGCCATACGCCGCCGCTGCCCATCGAGTGACCGGCGAGGAAGGTGCGGCCGCGATCCGCACCGTAAGCCTCGGTCACGATCTCGAGCACCGTGATGACGTCGAGCTCGCTGAACGCGAGCTCGCGCCGGCGCTCGGGGGTGACCGCCGCGCGTTGCGCGGCCGCCGCCTCGGACTGCCCGAAAACCGCCGGCAGCCGCAGCGGATTGCCGTACGCGCCGAGCCGCGTGTAGCCGAGCGGCGATACGACGATGTAGCCGTGCTGCTCGGCCAGGCGCAGCAGCAGGCCGTCGTTCATGTCGAGGTAAGTGTTCTCGTCCGCACCGGCGCCGTGCAGGAACAGCAGGATGGGCAACGCGCTCCCGCCGTCCCACGTCGTCGGCACATAGAACCGGTACGGCAGCGTTTCCCCGGTCGGCGGGAAGACGTATTCGGCATGCTGATCGCCGACCGGCAATGCCGCCTTCTGCGCTTCGGCAACGCCGCTCGAGATGGTAACGAAGACGAGCACCGCCGAAACGGCGGCAACGAATCGATACGCTGCGTGGCGCTGCGCCATCCTCCCCCCCTCGCTTTCGCCGAGCTAGTCTAGCGGCCGCGCACGGCCTCGGCGAAGTCTTCGTCTGCCCCCGTCACTCGAACACGAAAATGTCCGCCTCGCCGGGCCGCTCCATTCCCAGCGTCTTCGCCGCGTTCCTGATGTCGAGGATGAGCTCGGGCGTCATGACGAGGCTCATGCGCGCGCCGCCATATTGCGCCAAGCGCCGCAAGAACCCTTCCGGCCAGCAGTACGAGCCCGGCCATTGCGGCGCGTTCGAGCCCGAGTAGTGATACATCTGCTGCACGAAGCGCCGCTGATATTCGGGCGTCAGGAGCGACAGATACGTCGGAATCTGCACGATCGCGCCGTTGAACCACGTCGAGCGCTTGTCGCGCCGACGCACGTAGCGGCCGCTCCAGCCGGGCAGCGTCGCCTGCGTGTAGACGGTCGGGCCGCCGCGTGCGCGCGCCTCGGCGAGCAGCGCCTCGTAGTGCGCCTTCGCCGTGCGGAAGGGATAAGGGCTCACGATCTCCTCGCGCGGATAGTCGCGATCGCAGAAGCCCCACGCCGCCGTGCGCGGCGGATCGTCGCCGATCAGCGGCACCTCGTACGCGCCCCAGATCTGCTCGAGCCCGACCGGTGAGTTGCAGCGGTAGTACCGGGGATCGAACCAGAGCGCCTCGTCCTTGTAGAAATCCTTCGTCGAGAAGATGTCGACCGGCAGCGGCTCGACGCCCTCCGGCACGTCGCCGTCACGCGCGGCGTAGATCGGCGGATAGCCCGGCGGCACGCCGGCCCCGGTCCAGTAGCCCTTGCCTTCGGAGCCGACGATGTCCGGCGGAACGTACGGGTCCGGCGCCCCGCGGCCGATGCTCTGCTGCGCGAAGCTTGCGCCGTGCCACACGAACGCGCCGACGCAGAGCATCGACGCCCCGAGCCGTCGTCGTCTGCTTCGCATCGGCCGCCTCCTCGCGACGACTATCGCGGCGACAACGGCAGCGCGCCGGAGGCGTCGTACTGAACGGGGCAACCGAAGAAGTAGATGCCGGCTTGGACTTGCTCGGCGCAGTAGGCCTGTGCCGCCTCGGCTTGTGCCTGAATCTTCGCCAGCGTCTCGTCGATCGTGAGTCCCCCCGGCGGCCCGTGCACGGCGACGTTTCGTACCGGATCGATGCCGTAGGCCTCGATGTTCGCCGCGACCGCCGAGGCCCACCAATGCCACGTCCACGCCTCGTCGCCGAGATCGCCCTCCATCATGATCCGCTCTTTGGGCAGGTACGCGAACACGGCGTTCGCCATGTGCGAGTGGCCGACGACGTGATAGATGTCGAGCCGGCGCATCTCGTCCTCGAGCACGAGATGCTCGTCGACCGGAACGAAGTCGAGCTCGTGCGGGCTCATCGCGAGCGCGTCCGGATAGACGACCGCCGGCCGCTCGATCATCTCGCGGATGATGCCCTCGTTGCCGCGGTGACTGATCACGGAAAGGCCGCGCGAGACGGCCGCGCGAAGCCCCGCCGTATGATCGAAGTGGTGGTGACTGACGATGACCGCCGTGACTGCTTTCCCTGGCACGAGCCGGTTCGCCGCGTCGATCCGAGCGAGCGTGTCGGCGGCGCTTCCGCCCGCCTCGAACATCACGAGGTGATCCGCGAACTCGATCACCGGCCCGCCGTTCGCGCCGACGCGCACGTCCCAGACGCCGTCGGCCAGCTTCGTCACGGTCGCTTCACGTGGCCCCCCGGGGAACCCGCCGCCGGACGGCGCGGAAGAGAACGCCGGCAGCTGATCGTCGGGGACGTCGACCCGATAGGAGTCGACCTGGAACATGAACGTGATCTGATCGCGCCAGTCGATCCGCGTCATCAGACCGAGCGGCAAGCGCACACCGTCGTACGGCACGTAGCCCGTGAAGTAGGTGGTCATGGCGACGTCGCCGAGATTCGTGTGCGGAACGATGCGGCGCGTCCACGCGGGCAAGCCGGTGCGCGGATCGATGGCCATCCAGACCGACGTGCCGTCCTCGATCGTGAACTGCACGACGGAGCGTCCGTCCTCGACGCTCACCGCTCCGAGGTTCGTGCGCGCATCGAGCGCCGCGAGCAGCGCCGGCAACGGGTGGTCGAGGATATCCGCGCCCGTCTGCAGCATCGCCGTTCGATTCCAGCTCACGCCGAACGGCGCCGCGAACGGGAACATGAAGCTGTTCCGCTCCTGATTGAGCGCTCTGCGGTTCACGAGATCGAAAGTCCGCTGCGCGTCCGCGACGGCGCGCCACTTCGGCGGCGCTTCCGGATCGCCGGTGACATTGCCGCCGCCGTCCTGGTAGAGCCGCTGGCCGAAGCCGGTCAGCACGAAGTTCCGGATACTCTCGAGACGCTCGAGCCCTCCCATCGCTTCCGCCGCCGACTCGAGCAGCCGCCGCGCGGCGTCTTGCTGGGCCGAGGCGGGCGTCACGGAAACGAGGACACCCGCTGCCGCGCACGCGGCGATACGCAAAACGCGCTGCAATCCCATGACTCCTCCCCCGCTACGGACATCGAGCGGTCCTGCCGCACCGACGCCAGGCCGCTTCTTATGTTCTTGCCCGTTCTACGTTCTTATCGGCTCTACATTCTTACTCGAAACTGAAAATATCGTCCTCCGTGGGCGCCTGCATGTCCTTCTCCCAGTACTTCCGCCAGATCTGCGCCCACGGCCGCCCGAACATGTCGGGCACCTCGTACTCGATCACGCGGCCCGGCGTCACCGGGGTCGCCGTCCCGTCGATCGGGAAGAACGTCTGGATGCATTCGGTGTAGACGTACGGCGATGCCTCGGGCGCAGCAAAGTCCGCGGTCTTGATTAGCTTCCGGATGATGCGCACCGGCTCGACCAGTGCCTCCGGATCGTACAGGATCGCCTCGTGATTCAGCCCCAGGAACTTGCCGTCGCCGTCGCGTATCGGCGTGTAGATCTCGATCGACTGCATCGCATTCGAGTGCTCGAACGCGGCATGTGACTTCCAGCCGAGGATATTCGACGTCCACGTGATCAGCGTGTCGCCGTCCCAGAAGCCGATCGTCTCGCCGTACCAGCGCGGCACCTGCTCGCTCAAGTACGGCACGGCGCCGTCCATCTTGAACTCGCGCCCGACGTGAATGTTCGTGATGAAGTTCAGCGCGCCGCTCGCGAGGATCTGCACGAGCTGAGGCGTCACGAGGATGTAGTGATCGTAAGCCGCCCACTCGTGCCAGCGACGCAGGAAACCTTCCGGCCAGCAGAACTGCGAAGGCCACATCGGCTTGTTCGTGTGGCCGTGATGATAGGCCTCCTGCACGACGCGAGTCTGATACTCCTCCGTGAGCAGCGACAGCACTGTCGGCACCTGCACGTGGCGCATGTGCAACCAGTGCTCGTTGTCCGGAATGAAGCGCGGCTGGCGATAGACGCCGTTCCACTCGTCGCCCGGCACCGTGGCGTATGTGTACTCCGTCGGGCCGCCGCGGCGGCGCGTCTCCTCGAGCAGCGCTTCGTAGTGCTCCTGGGCCGTCTTGAACGGATAGGGGCTTACGATCGACTCGCGAGGATAGTCTCGATCGCAGTGGCCCCAAGGCGCGGTGCGCGGCGGGTCGCTGCCCATGAGGTCTCCGTTCATACCGGTCCAGAGACCTTCGATCGCGAACGGACTGTTGCAGCGGAAGTAGCGCGGATCGCTCCACAGGTGCCGATCCGCGTAGAAATCCTTCGTCGTGAAGAGATCCACCGGAAGCGGCTCGATGCCCGGCGGTGTTTCGCCGCCCTGCGCCAGGCCGATGAACCCGTTCCGCGACATCGAGGCGCCGACCGGCTCGAACTGATTGATGTCATGCTCGAGCGGCGCCGCGCGACCGACGCTGACGAAACCGATCTCCGCGGCCTGCTGCGCGTTCGCAGCAGTGCCGGCGACCGAAAGCAGAGCTATCGCGACCCGCAAGCTTTGCTTCACGGCTCCCCCTCCCCGCGAGTCTCACGAAGTATGACACGGACTGCCGCCGAGCCGACGGGAGTCCCCTTCTAGGCTAGATTCGCAATTTTCCCACGATCAGCTGCTTCCGGTCTCGACAACACTTGGAGTCGGATCGGGGCGCTGCCACCGTGGTCTCCGAGGAGATTGGTAATCGCCAAACCGCCAACGCCCCAGAGGGCCCAGATGACTATGCCCCCAAGAGTATCAAGAGGAAGCTCTTCCTTCTTGAGCTCGACGACGTGCGCTGAGCCTTCCAGGTCGGCTAGGGGCAGCGCTGCGGCGCTCCGGAGGAGGTATACGACAGGGCCTTAAGTATGATCAACCCCGCGTAGCAGCCAGCAACGCGCCTGGGTCCCATGCCTCAGTGGAGCCAGAAGCGCCTTTTGCGAAACAGCTCTTTTGCAACGGTCTCTCCCCAGCGTAACCTCAGGCCGCGCAAGTGAACTC
>PKRJ01000001.1 GCA_017577365.1 Gammaproteobacteria bacterium
GTTGTACGCGAGCTCGAGGCCCTCGAGACCGTTGTCGTCGATATCGGTGAAACCGACGACGTGCCCGACGACCTCCGCGGGCGGATAGAAGCGCCGGTACTCGCGCAGCGTCCGCACGCCCGGAATGCCGAGCGCCATGACCTCCGCGGCCTGCGCCGGCGGCATATGCCTTTTCAAATAGACGAATTCGCGGTCGAGGTTGCTCGCGATCTTCTCGGCGAGCTCGCGCTCCGGCACGCCGAGCTTCGCGGCGAGCTCGCCGAGGCGATCCAGCTCGCGGCGAAGCTCCTTCGGATTGGCCCAGATGCTGTCGACCGGCGCGCTCACGGCGAGCGGCTCGCCGTGCCGATCGGTGATCGCGCCCCGGTGCGCGACGATCTGCACCGTGCGCAGATGCCGGCTGTCGCCCTGCGCCTCGAGGAAATCCTGGTTGACGAACTGCAGATACAGCACGCGCGCCTCGAGCGCCGCGGCGCACAGGCCCAGGCCGAGCAGCACGAATCGGCTGCGCCAACGCGGCGGCGACACCCTCGGACCGTTCTTCCGTCTCGCGCTCATGGCCGCGGCTCCGCGACGACGACGACTTGCGAGCTGGCCGGCGGCGCGAGATTCAGCTTGTCGCGCGCGATCGACTCGATCCTCGAATGCGTGGCGAACGTGCTCTGCTCGATCTGCAGCTGCCGCCAATCGATCTGCAATCGGTCGTGCTCGCGGTTCAGCGCCTCGAGCTCGATGAAGAGCTGCCGTGCGTCGTGCTCCGCGCGAATCAACGCGAGGCCGGAGCCGACGACCGCGATCGTGAGCGCCGCGGCGAGCACGAGCTCTCTGATCTCGGCGCGGCTCATGCGGCCTCCTCGAGCGGCAGCTTCTCGGCGACGCGCAGCCGCGCGCTCCGCGCGCGCGGATTGCGCGCGATCTCGTCGGCGCCGGGCCGGACGAGCCGACCGCACAGCTTCATCGTCGGCCGCGCCGACGCCGGCATCGTGGGCAACCCCGCGTAACGCGGATCGCCGCGAGCGGCGCGCGCCATGTAGCGCTTGACGATGCGGTCCTCGAGCGAATGGAAGCTGATGACGACGAGCCGCCCGCCGGGCGCGAGCAGCTTCTCGGCTTGACGAAGCCCGGCCTCGAGCGCGTCGAGCTCGCGATTGACCGCGATGCGGATCGCCTGGAACGCGCGCGTCGCCGGATGGATCTTCGGCTTGCCGCGGCCCGCGGCGCGGGCGATCACGTTCGCGAGCTGGGTCGTGGTCGTGAGCGGCGCCTCTCGCCGCGCGCGAACGATCGCCGCTGCAATCGCGCGCGCCCTCGGCTCCTCGCCGTACTCGCGCAGCACCCGCTCGAGCTCGTCCTGCGGAACGCGGGCGAGCCACTCGGCGGCCGACTCGCCGCGGGTCGGATCCATCCGCATGTCGAGCGGCCCTTCGCGCGAGAAGGAAAAACCGCGCTCGGCGTCGTCGAGCTGCGGCGACGATACGCCGAGATCGAACAGCACGCCGCGAAGCTCGGCGCCGGCGAGCCAGGGCCGCACGACCGCCTCGAAGTCCTCGAACCCCGAATGCATGATCGAGAAGCGCGGATCGGCGCCGAATCGTCGACGCCCCGCAGCTACCGCTTCAGGATCCTTGTCCAACGCGAGCAAACGCCCCTGTCCGCCAAGCCGTGCGAGAATTTCAGCGCTGTGCCCTCCGCGGCCGAACGTGGCGTCGACGTACGCGCCGTCCGCCGCCACCGCGAGACCGTCGAGCGCTTCGTCCACCAGCACGGGCTGATGTTCGGGTTTCTCGCTCACCCGCTATGGCGCTCTAGAGAGACAGCGATTCCAGTTCTTGAGGCAGATCCGCAAGATCCCCGTCGTCGGCGGCGAGCCACTCGTCTCGGCGAGCGTTCCACCGCTCCTCATCCCACAGCTCGAACTTGTTGCCTTGCCCGATCAGCATCGCGTGCCGCTCGAGACCCGCGAACTCGCGCAGCTCACGCGGTATGAGGATTCGGCCATGCGCGTCCATGTCGAGTTCCGTCGCGTAACCGACCATCAGACGTTGGAGACGCCGGACCTGCTTGTTCAGGCTGGGCAACCGAACGAGCTTGCGCTCAATCTCCTCCCAGTCAGGAAGCGGATAGATGAGCAGGCAGTAGTCGCGATCGACGGTCGCGACGAGATGCCCGTCGGCACGGGCCACGATGCGTTCTCGGTATCGGCTCGGAATCGCGAGCCGGCCCTTCGCATCCAACGAGACTTTCGACGCACCGCGAAACATCGCTGGCTCGGCCGCGCCATTCCTGCCCACTTCCTACCACTTCGCGACACTATGAGACACCCCCTTTCGGCTGTCAACCGAACACAGCTCACGTTTCTGTAAAGTCGCCGAACGCGCGACGAGCGCGCCGGGAAGCTCGCGGCGACGGCGTCGCGAGCGCATGCGTAGGCCTACCGATCGGGCGGATGAGTGTCGCCGAATGCCGACCGAGTAAGGGTTCCGCGCAGCACCGTCGGAAGCTCGAGCCACGCGATCCCGAATTCGCACTGGTCATGGCGACAAAAAGAATCGTGACGTCGGAAGCAGTGGGGCGGAGTGAGACGGGTTTCGCTACCGTCCGATGCGTTCAGATGCTAGCATAATTAGTCCTTAATAAGACACTAATTATGGCGAAGCCGAAGAACCTGCTCGAGACGGTGACGATCAAGGTGTCGGGGAACGCCTTGCTCGAGCATTACCTCGAGAAGCTGGTAGAGACCGGGTTCTATGGCAACAACCCGACGGAGGCCGCCGGCATCCTCCTGAGCCGCGAGATCGAACGGCTCGTTCACGAAGGGGTGATCCCGAAGGCGCCGCCGAACGTCCTCAGCCTCGCGCGCAAGAGCGAGTAGCGACGAGAGCCACAAGCGAACCAGCCAACCGCCGCCGGCACGAGAAAGGGGCTGACCCGTGGGTCAGCCCCCTTTCTCGGCGAGGTCGTTCGAGAAGAATAAGGAAGAATAAGAATAAGTAAGGAGTCGGCCTATAAGCCGGGTTCTGTCGAGAGCAGCCATTCATCTTGGATGCGCGTCGCCGCGCACCTCTAGCGACCTACCCGGGAGCGGTGCGGGCCACACCATTGCTCCCCTATTCGGTCTTGCTCCGGGTGGGGTTTACCGTGCCGCGGAGTGTTACCACCCGCGCGGTGCGCTCTTACCGCACCTTTTCACCCTTGCCGGCATCTCGCGATGCTTAGGCGGTTTGTTTTCTGTGGCACTTTCCGTGGGCTCGCGCCCCCCAGGCGTTACCTGGCACCCTGCCCAGTGGAGCCCGGACTTTCCTCCGGGAACGCGTCCCGGCGGCTGCTCGGCCGACTCCTCCGCGCAGCATACCGACTGCGGCGGGAACGACAAGTTCCCCCGGCCGTTCAGTCGCCGTCGGTCGGCTCCGCCTGCGTCAGCCGATAGACCGCGTTGCGCGTCGCCCCGGTCAATTCCGCCGTCAGCGCGGCGGCGCGGCTCGGCGGCAGCTCGCGCCTGAGCACGGCAAATACGCGACGGATGGTGTCCTCGGAGGCCGCCTCGCGCGGCGGAGCGCCTTCGACGACGATCACGAACTCGCCGAGCAGCGGGATCTCCCTGCCGAGCGCCGCGGCAAGCGACGCGAGCGTGCCGCGAACGACCTGCTCGTGGATCTTCGTGAGCTCGCGCGCGAGCGCCGCGCGGCGATCCGGTCCGAACGCGCGCACGAGGGCGTCGAGGGTGTCGCGGACGCGATGCACCGCCTCGAACAGCACGAGCGTGCGCGGCTCGCTCGCAAGCTCGGCGAGCCGCGCGTCACGGGCGCTCGCGCGGCGCGGCAAGAATCCTTCGAACACGAACCGATCCGTCGGCAGACCGGAGACGACGAGCGCGGCCGTGACCGCGCTCGGACCGGGCACGACGCGCACGTCGATGCCGGCCTCGAGCGCCCGCTCGACGAGCCGCCAGCCGGGATCGCTGACGAGCGGCATGCCGGCATCGCTGACGAGCGCGAGCGATTCGCCGGCGGCCAGCCGTGCGAGCAGCGACTCCGTGCGGCGCTCCTCGTTGTGCTCGTGTAACGCAATTAGCGGCTTTTCGAGCCCGATACTCGATAGCAATCCCGAGGTGCGGCGGGTATCCTCGGCGGCGACGGCCGACACTCGCCCGAGCACGTCGCGCGCACGCGGGCTCAGGTCTTCGAGGTTGCCGATCGGAGTGCCGACGACGTACAGCGTCGCGCGGCCGACGCGCGGCGCGAATCCGCGCTCGCCGGCGAGATCGTCGATATCCTCTGTGGTCACTGCGGTGTCGCCTCGAGCTGGGAGCTTCGGCAGGGTTCGACACGCTGTTGCGAGTCGTTGCCCTGCCATCCGGGTCGAACGCGCAGCGTACACGCGAGCACGCCGTCATTTCGACCCGGGCGGTGCTTTCTCGAGCGCGAACGTCGCACGGGCATGTGTCGAGAGACGCCGCTCGCGGTCTCGGGCTCGGCCGCGATGGAAGCAAGCTGCAAAGGTGCGTGCCAATGATCGCTGAGAAGCCGGTTCGGTCACTGCTCGGGCTCGCGACGCTCGTCGTGCTGTCGGCGCTCGTCGCCGGCTGCCCGGCCACCACGCCGACGACGCCCCAGGCATCGGACGGCGCCCGCGCGCTCGAAGAGCGGGCGCGGCAAGCCGAAGCGGCAGGCGACGCGCGCACCGCGATGCAGCTCTACCGCGGGCTCGCCGACCAGAGCCGCGGTGAGCAGCGCGCACGATACCTGATCGACGCGGCGCGGCTCGCGATCGAGCTCGACGACCGGGAGCTCGCGATGCAATGGCTGCGCGAGGCCGGCGGGGATGCCGGCGCGCCCGAGCAGCAAGCCATCACCGTGCTCCTCGCCGATATCGACGTGCGCGAGGGGCGCGCCGCGAACGCGTTGGCCCGACTCGGGCAGCTGCGCGAGCCACTGCCGACGCGCGTCATGACGGACGCTCAAAGCGTGCGGGGGCGCGCGCTGTTCGCGCTCGATCGCATCGTCGAGGCGGTCGAGGTGCTCGTCGAGCGCGAGACGTGGCTCGAGACGTCCGACGAGATACTCGAGAACCAGCGGCTCATCTGGGAAGGCCTGTCGTCGCCGCGCGCGGCTTCCGTCCGGCCGACAGGAGACCCGCTCGTCGACGGCTGGATCGCGCTCGCCCCGATCGCCGCATCGGGCGTTTCCGGCAACGAGCTGCGGGGCGCGCTGATCGAATGGCGCCGCGAGCACGTCGGCCATCCGGCGGCGTCCGGGCTGCTCGCCGACCTGCTGAGCACCGGCCGCGGCGGCGCGGCCTATCCTCGTCAGGTCGCGCTGCTCTTGCCGATGTCGACGGCGCGAGCGCCGGCGAGCGCGATTCGCGACGGTTTTCTCGCCGCCCACCTAGCCGACCGATCGGCCGAGGGCAACGCCGACGTCTCGATCCGGATCTACGACACGTCGACGCTCGGTGCCGCGGAAGCGTATCAGCGCGCTCAGCTCGAAGGCGCCGATTTCATCGTCGGGCCGCTGCTCGCGCAGGAGGTCGAGCAGATTCTGCCGCAGGTCGGGCTCGTGCCTACGCTCGCGCTCAATTTCGTCGATACCGAGACGACCTGGCTCACCGGCTTCTGGCAATTCGCGCTCGCGCCCGAGGACGAGATTCGCGCGATCGCGCGCCGCGCCTACGCCGAAGGCGCGCGGACCGCGCTCGCGCTCGTGCCGCTCGATTCGTCGGGCCGAGGCAACCGGCTGCTGAACAGCTTCAGGTCCGAGTTCGAGGCGCTCGGCGGAAGGCTGATCCGCTACGAGACTTACGATCCGGCCGCGCAGGATTTCTCGCGGCCGATCCGCGCGCTGCTCAACCTCGACCGGAGCGAGCAGCGTCGCGCAAGGCTCGCGGCGAATCTCGGCATCGAGCTCGGCTTCGAGCCGCGCCGAAGACAAGACGCCGATATGATCTTCCTTTACGCGCCGAACCGCGGCGTCGCGCGGCTTCTGGCGCCGGCGCTTCGCTACCATTACGCTGGCGACATTCCGACGTACGCGACGCCGGAAATCTACGACCCCGCCGATTCGGGACGCGACACCGATCTGGAAGACATCGCGTTCCCCGACGCGCCGTGGCTGATCGCGCCGAATCCCGAGCAATCGGCGCTGCGCAGCCAGCTGCAAGGCTACTCGCCGCAACGCGCGAGCGGCGGGAACCTGCGCCTCTACGGCATGGGCGTCGACGCGTACCGGCTCGTTGGCGCCCTCTACGGCGGCGCGGAGCACTGGCCGATCGAAGGCCTGACGGGGACGCTCGAGCTGCGCGCGGACGGCAAGATCCATCGGACGCTGCCCTTCGCGAGATTTCGCAACGGAAGGCCGGTCGCGCTCGAGCCTTTGGACGTCGAGCCACGCCCGACGGTCGCCGGCGAGCTCCGCCGCCCGGCGATCCTTGGCGCTCGATGAGCCTCGATCGAACCGCGACCGGGCTATTCTGGGAGGACGTGGCCTCGGCCTATCTCGAGCGTCGCGGCTTGAAGACGCTGCTCAAGCGTTACCGTTGCCGCGTGGGCGAGATCGATCTGGTCTGCGCGGAAGGAACGACGCTCGTGATCGTCGAGGTTCGGGCACGGCGGGGCGGCGCGCTCGTCCGCGCGTCGGAGAGCATCGACGCGCGCAAGCAACGCCGTATCGTGCGCGCGGCGAGGCATTTGCTGATGTCCCGCCCGGCATGGCGCGAGCGGCCGGTGCGTTTCGACGTCGTCGCGATCGACGGGATCGAGGCGGACGAGCCCGAGATCGAGTGGATCCGCGCGGCGTTCGACGCCGCTTGACGCGAACGCGGTTGAACGGCCGCGGGCTTGCAGGCAGAGTGACCGAATTTCGTGAATCGGCCTATGGACGAACGAGTACTCGACCATTTCCGCGAGAGCATCGCGATCAAACAGTCGTCGGCGGAGCTCGCGCCGCTGATCGTCGCCGCCGCACGCATGATGACGCAGGCGCTGCTCGCGGACGGCAAGATCCTCGCCTGCGGCAACGGGGGCTCCGCGGCGGACGCGCAGCATTTCTCCGGCGAGCTCCTGAACCGCTTCGAGCTCGAGCGTCCGGGGCTGCCCGCGATCGCGTTGACGACCGATAGCTCGACGCTGACGTCGATCGCGAACGATTACGACTTCAACGACGTGTTCGCGAAACAGGTCCGCGCGCTCGGCCACCCGGACGACGTGCTCCTCGCGATCTCGACTTCCGGCAACTCGGAGAACGTGCTTCGCGCGATTCACTCAGCGCACGAGCGAGGCATGAAAGTGGTCGCGCTGACCGGACGCGACGGCGGCGCGATCGCGCAGGCGCTGCACGCCGAGGACGTCGAGCTCCGCGTGCCGGCGCAGCGGACCTGCCGGATCCAGGAAGTCCACATCCTGATCATCCACTGCCTCTGCGATCTGATCGACGCCGAGCTCCTCGGTGCGGAGTGACGCCGCGGACTACTTCACGACCTTGAGCGCCGGGCGCTTCGATTCGCCGCCGGACGCGGGCTTCTTCGGCTGCGGCGGCTCGCCCGGCCCCGACGGCGGCGGCGGCTCCTCGTCCGAGAAGATCATGCCGTGGCCGTTCTCGCGCGCGTAAATGCCGAGCACCGCGTCGACCGGCACCTCGACGCGCCGCGACACGCCGCCGAATCTCGCCTCGAACGTGACGAGCTCGTTGCCGAGCACGAGATCGCGGGTCGCGGTCGGGCTGATGTTCAGCACGAGCTTGCCGTCGGAATCGTAACCGGGCGGCACGACGAGCCCCGGGCGCGTCGAGTCGACGACGATGTGGGGCGTCATGTCGTTGTCCAGTATCCACTCGTGCATCGCACGAAGCAGATACGGGCGCTTCTTGGTCATCGCCGCTACTGGCGCATCTCCTGCTCGATCTCGGTCAGGCTCGCCTGGAACGACGGCCGCGAGAAAACGTCGTCCATGTACCGCTGAATCGGCTTGGCCTGCGGCGGGAGGTGGATGTTGAACAACGGCAATCGCCAGAGGATCGGTGCGATCGTGCAGTCGACGAGCGAGAACTCGTCGCTCAAGAAGTAACGCTTCGCGGCGAAGATCTCGACGCTCGACAGAATGCTCTCCTCGAGCGCCTTGATCGCGCGCGCGATCGGCTTTCGATCATTGCCCTCGTAGATCTGCTCGGCGAGCGGATACCAGTCTTTCTCGATGCGGAACAGCGCGAGCCTGAAGTGCGCGCGCGTGACCGGATCCACCGGCATCAGCGGCGGATGCGGGAACCGCTCGTCGAGATACTCGATGATCACCCGCGAGTCGTACAGCACGAGGTCGCGATCGACCAGCGTCGGTACGCTGTTGTACGGGTTCAGATCGAGAAGATCCTCCGGAAGGTTGCCTTCCTCGACGTCGACGATGTCGATATTGATGCTCTTCTCGGCCAGCACGAGCCGCGTGCGGTGGCTCCACGGGCACGCCGGCTTCGAGAACAGCGTCATGACGGACCGACGGTTGGCGATGACCGTCATACGGAACACTCTCCTTGAGTCCCTCTCGGCGCGTTACGCACGTCGGGGCTCAATGGACATCCTTCCAGATTTCCCGCTTCAGCATCCACGCGAGCAACAGGAACACGAGCAAGAAGCCTATCACGCGAATACCGAGCGAGCGCCTCTCGAGCTGCATCGGCTCGCCGATGTAGCCGAGGAAGTTCACGATATCACGCGCGACCTGGTCGAATTCCTCTTCGGTCAAGAGGCCCGGCACGACGGTTTCGAAGCCCGAGATCACCGGCGCGCCATCCTCGCCTTCGGATTCCTCGAATATCGGCCGACGGATGCCCTGAAGCTCCCAAAGCACGTGCGGCATCGCGGTATTCGGCAGGACGACGTTGTTCGCGCCGGTCGGTTTCGACGGGTCGAAATAGAAGCCCTGCAGGAAATTGTAAATGTAGTCCTGCCCGCGCGCCCGCGAAATCAGCGACAGATCGGGCGGCGTGATGCCGAACCAACGCTCCGCGTCCTCGCGGGGCATCGCGTTCGTCATCGTCTCGAACGGCTGCTGATCGGTGAAGATCAGATTCTGGACGAGCTGATCCTCGGTCAGCTTCAAGCCCTCGGCCAGCTTGTTGTAACGCACGTACTGCGCCGAATGGCAGCCGAGGCAGTAGTTCACGAAATACTTCGCGCCCCGCTGCAGCGACGCGGTGTTGTTGATATTCGCGTTCGCCGAAGCGAGCTCGCCCCCTTCGCTCGCCCCGAACGCGATCGAAGCGACCAATGCGGCAACGGCCGCTGCGGCTGCCGCGACGCGTGCGACTTTGCCCCTCATTTCGTCACCCTGGCCGGTACCGGCTTGGTTTTTTCGTTCCGAGTGTAGAACGGCATCAACAGGAAAAACGCGAAGTAAAGCACCGTGAACACGCGCGCCAGCGTCGGATAAATACCGGTTGCGGGCTGCAGCCCGAGATAGCCCAGCGCGAGGAAGCTTATCGCGAACACCGCAAGCGCGACCTTGTACGTCCAGCCGCGATAGCGAATCGACTTGACGCGGCAGCGATCGAGCCACGGCAAGAGCGTCGGCAGCAGCACCGCCAGCCCCATCAGGATCACGCCGAGCAGCTTGTCGGGCACGGCGCGCAAGATCGCGTAGAACGGCGTGAAATACCACACCGGCGCGATGTGCTCGGGCGTCTTCAGCGGGTCGGCCGGCTCGAAGTTCGCGTGCTCGAGGAAGTAGCCGCCCATCTCCGGAGCGAAGAACACGACGGCCGCGAACGCGATCAGGAACACGACGATGATCACGAGGTCCTTCGACGTGTGATACGGGTGGAACGGCACGCCGTCGAGCGGCTTGCCGTCCGGCCCCTTGTGCTCCTTGATCTCGATGCCGTCAGGGTTCAGCGACCCGACCTCGTGCAGCGCCATGATGTGCACGACGACGAGCAGCACGAGCATCAGCGGCACGGCGATCACGTGGAACGCGAAGAAGCGGTTCAGCGTGATGTCCGAGATGTAGTAGTCGCCGCGGATCCATTCCGCGAGCCCGTCGCCGATCACGGGAATCGCGCCGAACAGCGAGACGATGACCTGCGCGCCCCAGTACGACATGTTGCCCCACGGCAGGAGGTAGCCGAAGAACGCCTCCGCCATCAGGCAGAGATAGATGGCCATGCCGATCAGCCAGACGAGCTCGCGCGGCTTCTTGTACGAGCCGTACATCAGGCCGCGGAACATGTGCAGATAAACGACGATGAAGAACGCCGACGCGCCCGTCGAATGCATGTACCGGATCAGCCAGCCCCAGTCGACGTCGCGCATGATGTACTCGACGGAGGCGAAGGCATCCTCGGCCGACGGCTTGTAGTTCATCGTCAGGAAGATGCCCGTGACGAGCTGGATCACGAGCACGACGAGCGCGAGCACGCCGAAGCCGTACCAGAGGTTGAAGTTCTTCGCGGCGTAGTACTCGGTCGCGTGCTCCTTGATGAGCTTCGTCAGCGGGAAGCGCGCGTCGATCCAGCCGACGAGCGAATTCAGCCCCCTGCCGAGGGAGTCGAAAACGTCCTGTTCCCTGGTCGCCATTTAGGTATTCCCCGTGTCCGAGCCGATCAGGATCGTGGTGTCGTTCAGGAAGCGGTACGGCGGCACGGTGAGATTCGTCGGCGCCGGCACGCCGGCAAAGACACGACCCGCGAGATCGAACTTCGAGCCGTGGCACGGGCAGTAGAACCCGCCCACCCAGTCCGGACCGAGATCGGCGGGAGCGACCTCGAAGCGCGGCATCGGCGCGCAGGCGAGATGCGTGCAAACGCCTTCGACGACGAGGATGTTCGGCCGGATGCTGCGGTACTCGTTCTGCGCGTAGCTTGGCTGGTTCGATTCCTCCGACGCCGGATCCCTGAGCTGCCCGACGACGCGCTCGAGCAACTGTAGCATCCGATCGGTCCGATGCAGCACGTAAATCGGCCGCCCGCGCCACTCGACGCGAAGCATCGCACCGGGCTCGATCTTGCTGACGTCGACCTCGACCGGCGCCCCGAGCGCCTGGGCCCGCGCGCTCGGGCGGAACGACGCGACGAACGGCACGGCGGCTCCGGTGAGCCCGGCCACTCCGGTCACCGCGGTGGCGACCGTCAGAAAATGCCTTCGGGTAAAGCCGGTGCTTTCAGCCATCGAGCACTCCTCGACCGAAAGGGCCAGGCATGGCACTGCCTCCCTGAGTGTGAATCGTCAAGTCCGTGATGGTGTCGTTTGAGGACGTCGAGCGCGGCCGTCGTCGGCGCAGGACGCCGGTGGTAACTGAGGCGCCGCATTATACATGTCCGTGAAAGACCTTGGCCACCGACGGCATTTCGACCGACGGCGCTTCGGTAGTAGACTCCGGCGCATGCCCTGGCACGGTAAGCCGATCCTCTACGCCGCGCAGTCCGTCGTGGCGGGCCTCGCAATCGCCTTCTTCGTGGTCCTCGTCCGACCGGAGCTCGTGAACCTGCACCGCGGCACGCCGCCGAGCGGCCCCGCGAGCTACGCGGAGGCGGTCGCCGCGAGCTCGCCGGCCGTCGTCAACATTTATACCGAGCGCGACTACGTGCTCGGCGCGTTCGGCGGCACGTATCGCGCACGTGCCCTCGGCTCCGGCGTCGTCATCAGCCCGGAAGGCTATATCGTCACGAACTATCACGTGATCCAGGGCGCCGAGCAGGTGCGCGTCCAGCTCGCCGACGGCCGCGTCGCGACGCCCGTGATCGTCGGCGCGGACCCGGATACCGAGCTGGCGCTGCTCAAGATCGATCTCGACAATCTCCCGACGATCAAGCTCGGCCGCTCGGACCTGCTCAAGGTCGGCGACGTCGTGCTCGCGATCGGGAACTCGCTCGGTCTGTCTCATACCGTCACGCTCGGCATCGTGAGCGCGACGGGACGCGCCGAGCTCGGCCTCGCGAACATCGAGGATTTCATCCAGACCGACGCGGCGATCAATATCGGGAATTCCGGAGGTGCGCTCGTCAACACGCGCGGCGAGCTCGTCGGGATCAACACGGCCGTGACCGAGCGCAGCGGGCGCAGCGCCCCCGAAGGGATCGGTTTCGCGATCCCGGTGAATCTCGTCCGCGGCGTGATGGAGCAGCTGATCGAGCACGGGCGCGTCATCCGCGGCTATCTCGGCGTGTCGACCGACTTGCTGCCCCCGGCGCTCGCCCGTAACTACGGCGTCGACGGCTGGGCGATCTACATCAGCTCGGTCGACGGCGAAGCGGCGCGGAACGCCGGCATCCGCCCCGGCGACGTGCTGACCCATATCAACGGCGAGCCGGTCCGCAGCCGCCGTCAGGCGATGAGCGTCGTGGCGGGCTCACAGCCCGGCGAGCGCGTGAAAATCCGCGTCGCGCGCCTCGGCGGCGAGATTTTCGAGACCGAGGCCGTGCTCGGCGACGCGTCGCTCCGCGCGGGGAGCTGAGCGGTCCGCGCCCCGCCCGCCGCGGCCGCGTGGCCGCCGACGGCTGTGCGCGTTCACGATGCGATGCGGCGAATGTCGGCGCCGAGCTGCAGCAGCTTTTCCTCGATGCACTCGTAGCCGCGGTCGATGTGGTAGATGCGGTCGATCGTCGTCGTGCCGGATGCGGCGAGCCCCGCGAGCACGAGCGACGCTGACGCGCGCAGGTCCGTCGCCATGACCGGCGCGCCGGTGAGCCGCTCGACGCCGCGGCAGACGACCATGTTCCCTTGGATCGAGAGATTCGCGCCCATGCGCTGCAGCTCGAGCGCATGCTGAAAACGATTCTCGAAGATCGTTTCCGTGATCGTCCCCGTGCCGCTCGCGACCGCGTTCAGCGCGCAGAACTGCGCCTGCATGTCGGTCGGGAATCCGGGAAACGGCGCGGTCCGGATGTCCACGGCGACCGGCCGCCGGCCGCCCATGTCGAGCTCGATCCAGTCGGCGCCGATCGTGATCTCGGCGCCGGCCTCGCGGAGCTTCTGGAGCACGGCATCGAGGTCGTCCGGGCGCGTACGGAGCGTACGCACGCGTCCGCCGGTGATCGCGCCCGCGACGAGATAGGTCCCCGTCTCGATCCGGTCCGGCATCACCGTATAGCTGCCGCCCTCGAGCGAGTCGACGCCTTGGATGCGGATCGTCGGCGTGCCCGCGCCCTCGATGCGGGCGCCGAGCGCGTTCAGGAAATTCGCGAGATCGACGACCTCGGGCTCCCGGGCGGCGTTCTCGATCAACGTCTCGCCGCGCGCGAACACCGCGGCCATCATCAGGTTCTCCGTGCCCGTCACGGTCACGGTGTCGAGCACGATCCGCGTGCCGCGCAGCTGCTTCGCGCGCGCACGGATATAGCCGTTCTCGATCGAGATCGTCGCGCCCATCGCCTTGAGGCCCGCGACGTGCAGATCGACCGGCCGCGCGCCGATCGCGCAGCCGCCGGGAAGCGAAACGTCCGCCTTTCCGTACCGGCCGACGAGCGGACCGAGCACGAGGATCGACGCACGCATCGTTTTGACGAGCTCGTACGGGGCGATGTGCTCGGTCAGCGAGCGCGGATCGACCTCGATCCGCACGCCGTCGTGAAACGTCACCTCGACGCCCATCCGGCGAAGCAGCTTCACCGTCGTCGTGACGTCGTTCAGGTGTGGGACGTTGCCGAGCACGACGGGCCCGCCCGCGAGCAGCGTCCCGGCGAGGATCGGCAACGCGGAGTTCTTTGCGCCGGAGATCCGTACCTCGCCGTCGAGCCGGTGACCGCCGCGAATCTCGAGCTTGTCCATCAGCCGCCCGACGCGCGCCACTCGTCGGGTGTATAGGTACGCAGTCTGAGCGCGTGGATCTCACGGCCGACCCGCTGCCCGAGCGCGCCGTACACGAGCTGATGACGGGCGAGACTGCGCTTGCCGGCGAACGCGTCGCTGACGACGACGGCCTCGTAATGACCCATGCCGTCCGTGCTCACGTCCGCGGTGCTTCCCGGCAAGTTCTGCTCGATCAGGCGCTTGATCTCGTTCGGATCCATCCGCTTGCCATCCGCTGCTAGCTCGGGGCGGCCGACGGCCGCACCACCGTTCGGCGCGTAGTCTATCGCATCGCGGAGAGCCGCCGCATGTGACGCCCGCGACAGACGTGCGGCGCCGATTTGTGGGTAGAATGAGTCGGATCGGCGGAACCGCGCCGACCCGGAGCCGGAGCGCCTTGTACCGCCGTATTCTGGACATCCTTTTCGTATGCCTGCTCGCCGCGGCCGCGGCCGGCACGTGGTATTGGAGCCGGCCGACGTCGCCCGCGGACGCGCGCGAGCGCGCGCTCGAGGTCGGGCTGCCGACGTATTACGTCAGAGACGCCCTGCTCCTACGCACGGACGAGACCGGGCGCGTGCGCTATCGCATCCATGCCGCTTACGCCGAGGAGCTGCCGGGCGGCGGCGCGCTCAGGCTCGACGACGTGCGCATCGAGTTCCGCGAGGACGAGCAGATCCCATGGCGGGTCCGCGCCCGTCACGCCGCGGCGTCGCTCGCCGATCAGGTGCTCGAGCTCGGCGGCGGAGTCGAGCTCGTTCGAGACGCGCCCGGCGAGGGTGCACCGACGATCGTCAGAACCGAGAAGCTCGTGCTCGAGCCGCTCCGTCAATTCGCGAGCGCGAGCGGCCGCGTCACGTTCGTGCTCGGGCCGAACGAGCTCATTGCAGACGGGCTCAAGGCGTTCTTGAAGGAGGATCGCCTAGAGCTAGAATCGAACGTACATGGACGTCTCACGCCGTAAGCTCGCCACGTTCGTTGTCATGCTGACGGCACTCCCAAACGTCGGCACCGCGTTCGCCCAGAACGGTGAGGTAGTCGACATCATCGTTCGGGAAAATTTGAGCTACGTCGGTAATACCGGGCGCGTGGATGTCGCCGGTCTCGTGATCACGCAGGGCGATCTCAAGATCGAAGCCGACAAAGGCTCCGCGAGCCGACTCGACACCGAGCGGAGCGAGTGGCGCCTCGAAGGCAACGTGCGGATCTCCGTCCGCTCCGTGCGGATCGCCGGAGACGAGGCCGAGTTCTCGCTGCGCGACAACCGCCTCGAGCACTTCGAATTGCGCGGCGGCCCGGCAACGTTCGAGGATCTCGAGCCGCACCGCGCCGGTCAGGCACGCGGGGCGGCGGAGCGGGTGACGTATGACGTCAACGACGAGGTGATCGGGCTTCGCGGGGAAGCCGAAGGCGCCGTCGGACAGAACATCGTCGTCGGTTGCGATCTTCTCTACGATATCGGCGAGAAGACGTTTCGATCGGGCTCCTCGGAGTGCGACCGTCCGTTTCAGATCCGCATCGTGCCGAGCGAGGACGCCGGCACCGAAGAGCCATGAACAAGCTGGAAGCGATCGGTATCGCGAAGCGGTACCGGGCGCGACAAGTCGTCAACGATCTATCGCTCTCGATCGAAAGCGGCGAGGTCGTCGGGCTGCTCGGACCGAACGGCGCCGGAAAGACGACGGCCTTCTACATGATCGTCGGGCTGATCGGCTGCGACCGCGGCAAGATCATCCTGAACGGCCACGACGTCACCCGCCTGCCGGTGCATCGGCGCGCGCGGCTCGGCCTAGGCTATTTGCCGCAGGAAGCATCGGTTTTCCGGAAACTGACGGTCGCCGACAACATTCGCGCGATCCTGCAGCTCCGGAAAGACCTCGATCGGGCGGCGCGGCAGGCGCTCCTCGAGGAGCTCATGGAGGAGCTGCACATCAGTCACGTGCGGGACAGCTTGGGCGTGAGCCTCTCGGGCGGCGAGCGGCGCCGCGTCGAGATCGCGCGGGCGCTCGCGGCCGAGCCGAAGTTCATCCTCCTCGACGAGCCGTTCGCGGGCGTCGATCCGATCTCGGTGCTCGACATCCAGCGCATCATCAGGCACTTGAGCCAGCGCGGGATTGGAGTATTGATAACGGATCACAATGTTAGGGAGACACTTGGAATCTGCGGCCACGCCTATATCCTGAACAACGGAGAGCTGATGGCTCGCGGCACCCCAAACGAGATACTCGCCGATCCTGGGGTCCGCGAGGTATATCTCGGAGAAGGATTTTCGCTTTAGCTCGGGCACATGCTCAAACCGTCGCTTCAACTCAGGCTGAGCCAACAGCTCACGATGACGCCGCAGCTCCAGCAGGCGATTCGTCTGCTGCAGCTGCCCGTCATGGAGTTGCAAGCCCAGATCCAGGAAGCGCTGGATCAGAACGTGATGCTCGAGATCGACGAGGCCGCGACGGCCGAAGCCGAAGCGGCGACGCCGCTCGACGGCGAGACGATCGAGATCAGCGAGCTCGAAGCGGGCGGCGATCCCGCGGACGACTACGACGAGATCGCCGTCGCCGAATCCGAATGGGAAGACGTCCAGCGCACGGGCCCGTCCGAGGCGCCGCGCAGCAACGAGCCGCGAACGACGTTCGAGTACGCGGACCGCTCCAACGAGACGCTGCGCGACCATCTGTTGTGGCAGCTCGAGCTCGAGCGCTTCGATGACCGCTCGCGAATGATCGGCGAAGCGATCATCGACGCGATCAACGACGACGGCTATCTCGTCGACGATCTGGACGTCATTCGTCAGACGCTCGAGCCGGACGTGATCGCGACCGTCGAGGAGATCGAAGAGGTGCTCGGGCGAATCCAGCGCTTCGATCCGGTCGGATGCGGCGCGCGATCGGTCAGCGAATGCGTGCTGCTGCAGCTCGAGCAGCTCGACCCCTCGACGCCCGGCCTCGAGCTCGCGCGCGCGATCACCGCGGAGCATCTCGAGCTCGTCGCCGAGCACCAGTTCGGCGCACTGAAACGTCTCTTGAAAGCGACGGACGCGGACCTCGAGGTTGCGCTCGCGCTCGTCCGTTCGTGCCATCCGCGTCCGGGCTCGGCGGTGCACGCCCCGGCCGCGGAATACGTCGTTCCGGACGTGTTCGTCCGCCGCAGCGACGGCCGCTGGGTCGTCGAGCTGAACGGCGCGATCGCACCGCAGCTCCGCATCAACCAGATGTACGCGAGCTCGCTCGGCCGCGGCGACGAGTACGACGTGCTGCGCACGCAGCTCCAGGAGGCGCGCTGGCTGATCCGAAGCCTCGAGATCCGTAACGAGACGCTGCTCAAGGTCGCGATGACGATCGTGCAGCGGCAGACGGAGTTTCTCGAGAAAGGCGAGGAATACATGAAGCCGATGGTGCTGCGCGACGTCGCCGAGGCGATCCAGATGCACGAGTCGACCGTCTCGCGCGTCACGACCGGCAAGTACATGCATACCCCGCGCGGCGTCTTCGAGTTTCGCTACTTCTTCTCGAGCCACCTCGCGAGCGAGGACGGCGAGCAGTCCTCGACGGCCGTGCGCGCGAAGATCCGCAAGCTCGTCGCGGCCGAAGATCCGGAGAAGCCGCTGAGCGACAACCAGATCGCCCGCATTCTGTCGAATGAGGGCATCAAGGTCGCGCGCCGCACCATCGCGAAGTACCGCGAAGCCCTGAACATCCCGTCGTCGAGCGACCGGAAGCGGAGTAAGCTCGCGGGTTGAGCGCGGCCGGCCGTGCGGTCGCTTCCGGGGGCGGACACCGACGGACAGGGCGGCCCTTTCCGTCCCGATAGGGTAAGCTGAATCCTCGCGCTCCGCGCCGCATGCCGACGCGAAGCGGAGTCGGCCGCGCCGCGTCCTCGGCGGGCCGGCGCCAGACGATCACAACGCAAACGACAAGGAGCCACCATGGATCTGACGGTGACCGGGCATCATGTCGAAGTCACGGACGCTCTGCGGGATTACGTCGCCACCCGATTGAGCAAGCTGGAACGTCATTTCGACCACTTGGTCGACATCCACTGCGTGCTGACGGTCGAGAAGCTGGTTCACAAGGCGGAAGCGACGATCCGGCTCGGCGGCGGGACGATCCACGCGGAGGCCACCGACGGCGACATGTACGCGGCCATCGACAACCTGGCCGACAAGCTCGATCGTCAGGTCACGAAGCACAAGGAGAAGCTCACCGATCATCGCGCTCGCGAGGTCGAGAAGGGAGTCGGCTGATTCGAGCGCGACCGACGGGGTGATTCGGACGAAGCGGTAACGGCACGTGCGTCTCGTCATCATCAGCGGGCTTTCGGGATCCGGCAAGAGCGTCGCCTTGCACTTGCTCGAGGATCTCGGCTTTTACTGCATCGACAATATCCCCGTCGGCCTGCTTCGCTCGTTCGTCGACGAGATCCTCCTCGAGAAGGACGGCTCGTATACCGACGTCGGCGTCGGACTCGACGCGCGCAATCGCCCGTCCGATATCCAGCAGCTGCCCGCGTTGCTGAAGAAGCTCAAGGACGACGGCGTCGAGTGCGAGCTGATCTTCCTGCAGGCTTCGGACGACGTGCTGCTCACGCGTTTCAGCGAGACGCGCCGCCGGCATCCGCTGTCGAGCGAGACCGTCAGCCTGCGCGAGGCGATCGCGAAAGAGCGCGCGCTTCTCGGCCCGATCATCGACGCCGCAGACCTCATCGTCGACACGACCCGCACGACGGCATACGCGCTTCGCGAGATGATCCGCGAGCGCATCGGCAAGAAGAAGCCGAGCACGATGTCGATCCTGATCGAGTCGTTCGGCTACAAGCACGGCCTGCCGCCGGACGCGGATTTCGTGTTCGACGTCCGCTGCCTGCCGAACCCGTACTGGGAAACGCAGCTCAGGCCTTTGACCGGCTTGGACGACGAGGTCATCGCGTTTCTCGACGCTCAGCCGGCCGTGCAGGAGATGGTCGACGACATCACGCGCTTTCTCGAGCGTTGGATTCCCCTCTATCAGCGTTTCCAGCGCTCGTATCTCACGGTCGCGATCGGCTGCACCGGCGGGCAGCACCGTTCCGTCTACGTGGCGGAGGCGGTTGCGAAGCGCCTCCGCGCGGTGCACGAATCCATCCAGACTAGACATCACGAGCTTCCGTGAGTCGTGCCCGGCACGACGTTAACGAGCCTGAGCGAGCATCGACGTGCAAGAGTCGACGACAGTCAAGGAGAGCCCGCGTGCGACGCCGCTGGAGGCGTTGCACGAGGCACTCGACACGGGCGCGCTTCGCGAAGTGCGCACGATGCTCGCCGCCTTGACGCCCGGTGAGATCGCCGAGCTCCTCGAGTCCCTGCCGCTGCCGCAACGCCTGATCGCCTGGCAGCTCGTCGATCCCGACGACGACGGCGACGTGCTCGTCGAGCTGAACGAAGAGGTCCGCAGCTCGCTGATTCGGGAGATGAACATCGAGGAGCTCGTCGCGGCCGCGGCGACCCTCGACGTCGACGACCTCGCGGACCTCGTCGCGGAGCTGCCGGAGGCGCTGAAGCAGCAAATCGTCCGCTCGCTCGAGACGAGCGACCGGCTGCGGCTGCAGGCCGTGCTGAGCTACCACGAGGACAGCGCGGGCGGCCTCATGAACACCGACACGGTCACGGTCCGAAACGACGTGACCGTCGAGGTGGTGCTGCGCTACCTGCGAATGCGGCGCGAGCTGCCGCCCGGCACGGACGCGCTGTTCGTCGTCGACCGCGGCGGCCGCTACCAAGGCGTGCTCTACCTCACGAAGCTCCTGACCGCCGAGCCCGAGCGGCGGGTCGCGGAGCTGATGAACGCGGACGTCCCGGCCATCGATGCCGACACGCCGGCAGCCGAGGTCGCGCGGATGTTCCAGAACTTCGACTTCGTGTCCGCCCCGGTCACCGACGCTAACGGCAAGCTGATCGGACGCATCACGGTCGACGACGTGCTCGACGTCGTGCGCGCCGAGGCGGGCCGATCCGTGCTAAGCCTCGCCGGCCTCGATCAGGACGACGACATGTTCGCGCCGGTCGCGCGAAGCGCGTCGCGGCGCGCGGTATGGCTCGGCGTGAACGTCGCGACGGCGTTCCTCGCCGCGTGGGTCGCCGGGCTTTTCGAGGCCACGCTCGAAGAGGTCGTCATGCTCGCGGTGCTGATGCCGATCGTGCCGAGCATGGGCGGCGTCGCCGGCACGCAGACGATGGTGCTGATCATTCGCGCGCTCGCGCTCGGTCAGATCGACAAGTCGAACGCGAGATGGCTGCTGCGCCGCGAGCTCGGCGTCGCGCTGCTGAACGGCCTCTGGTGGGCGGTCTTCGTCGGGCTGCTCGCGGGCCTATGGTTCGACACGTGGATGATCAGCGTCGTGATCGCGGCCGCGCTCGTGATCAACCTGCTCTGCGGTGCGGCGACGGGCTTCGGGATCCCGTTGCTGCTGCGCGCGATCGGCATCGACCCCGCGATCGCCGGCGGCGTCATGCTGATCATGATGACCGACGTGATCGGCCTCGTCGCGTTCCTCGGCCTGGGGACGTGGCTGCTGCTCTGACCCGCCGCTGAACGCGGTACGCGTCCGTCTGCGAGCGCCGTCGCTCGCGAGACGCATCCGTTCGCCCGGCAGACGCGTGAGTCGAAGCGCATACGTGAGTGCCGTCGCTCGCGAGGCGCAGCGTTTCGTCGAGGTGCGCGCGGTCGGGGGGTGCATCCATGAGTGCCTTCGCGGGACACGCTATGCGCGTCCATGCCGCTCGGTCGCGGCCATCCCTGGCCGCTCACGGTCCCGCGAAGGCACTCATGGACGCACCCCCCTCTTCGACGCCGTCGTTGCTTCGCGAGCGACGGCACTCACGAATGCGCCGCGGGACTTGGAACCTTCGGGCCGCCTTCGACGACACTGTGAATGCGCTGCGAAACTACTGCTCCAGCCGCTTCTTGAGATAGCTCGGCGCGTCGAGCTGCGGGATCGGCTCGTCGTTCAGGAACGCGACGAGCTCGTCCCGCATCGCCATCGCGTCCCGGTAGCCCATCGCGATCAGCTCGCGCGTGAACGGCGACTCGAAAAGCAGATAGCTCACGAGCTGCATGCCGCCGCGGCTGAACGCGCCGACGCCTTCGAGCAGGGCGCGCACGCCGCGCGGGAGCTCGTGGACATACTCGGCGGCGACCTCGCGCAGATCGACTTTCGGCAGGATGACGAGCGAGTCGATCGGCCGCCAGTCGTGCGCGGAGGAGCGAAGCCGCTCGGTGCCGAGCTCGCTCAAGAGCACGTTGACGCCCGTCAGCCGCTCGAGATCGGCGTACAGTCCGTCGAGGAACAGCGTGTCGAGCATATAGCCCGCGAGATGGCCGAACGTCGGGAACTCGGGCTCGACGGTCGCGGCGGGCGCGGGCTCCGGCCGCTCGTCGCGCACGCCGATCACGAGGAGACGATCGGCGCCGAGATGAATCGCGGCGCTCAACGGCGCCGGATGACGCATCGAGCCGTCGCCGTAGTACTCGCCGCCGAGCCGGACCGGCGGAAACACGAACGGCACCGCGGCGCTCGCGAGGAGATGATCGACGGAGATCCGCGCCGGCATCCCGACGCGTCGAACGCGCTCCCACGGCTCGATGGGAAGCCGCGTCTGATAGAACGTGACCGAGCGCGCCGACGTATACGCCGAGGCCGTGACCGCGACCGCATCGACGTAACCGCGATCGATTGCGCGCGTGATCGCGCCGCGTGGCAGCCGCTGCACGAGAAGCTCTCTGAGCGGCGAATTGTCGAGCAGCGATTTCGGGTTGCGGATGCCGAGGCCGCCGAGCACGATCGCGGCGAACCAGTGCAGGCTCGACTTCAGCATCGTCCAGTTGTCCGTGCGGAACACCTGGCTCGAGTCGAAGCCGCCCCAGACCTGCTCCATCTCGGCGATCGCGTTCGCGAAATGACCCGCGCGGCTCGCGAGCACCGCGGCGTTGATCGCGCCGGCCGACGTGCCCGTCATGATCTGGAACGGATTCTCCGCCGGACGCGGCGACAGCTTCGCGATCGCCTTCAGGACGCCGACCTGATACGCGCCGCGCGCGCCGGCGCCCGGGAGCACGAGCGCCTTGCGCTTGATCGGCCGCGCAGCCGCGGGAGCGAGACCGATGTCGGCGCCCGGTCTCGTCACGGCACGGTGAGGATCTGCATCGTGTTCGTTCCGCCCGAGACGCCCTGCAGCTCGCCGCGCGTGAAGATCACGCGATCGCCCGGCTGGAGCGCCCCGTCCTGCCGCAGGCTGTCGAACAGGTGCTCGTGAATGTTCGACGGATCGATTTTCGTGACGTCGAACAGGACCGGATAGACGCCGCGGTAGAGCGTCACGCGGCGGCGCGTCGTCTCGTTGCGCGTGAACGCATAGATCGGGATATCCGACCTCACGCGCGACATCCAGAGCGTCGTCGAGCCCGACTCGGTCAACGCGATGATCGCCTTCACCTTCAGGTGATTCGCGACGTACATCACGGCCATCGCGATCGCTTCGTCGACATACTCGAAGACGTCCTCGAGGCGGTAGTTCGCGGCACGCCTGAAGGTTTCGTGCTTCTCCGCGCCGACGCAGAGCTCGGCCATCGTCGCGACGGCCTGCACCGGATAACGCCCGACCGCGGTCTCGGCCGAGAGCATCACCGCGTCCGTGCCGTCCATCACCGCGTTCGCGACATCCGAGACCTCGGCGCGGGTCGGCGACGCGTGGTGGACCATCGACTCGAGCATCTGCGTCGCGGTGATCGACACCTTGTTCTGCGAGCGCGCGAGTCGAATCAGCCCTTTCTGCAAACCGGTCATCGACGCGTAGCCGACCTCGACGGCGAGATCGCCGCGCGCGACCATGATCGCGTCGCTCGCCGCGATGATCGACTTGATGTTCTGCACGGCCTCGGCCCGCTCGATCTTCGCGACGATGTACGCATGACCGCCGGCCTCGCGGACGAGCCGGCGCGCCTCGTCGATATCGGCGGCGTCCCGCGCGAACGACACGGCGACGAAATCGAGACCGTACTTCGCGGCGGTGACGATGTCCTCGCGGTCCTTGTCCGTCAGCGCCGGCGCGGAAAGCCCGCCGCCGCGCTTGTTGAGTCCCTTCTTGCTCGACAGCTCGCCGCCCTGGATCACGCGGCACTCGATGCGGGTTTTCCCGACCGATTCGGCCTGCAGCACGATCTGCCCGTCGTCGAGCAGCAGCACGTCGCCGGGCTGAACGTCGTTCACGAGCTGCGGATACGCGACGTTCACGGCGGTCTCGTCGCCGGCCGTCGGGTCCATCTCGATGTCGAGCGCGAACGGCTGTCCGTTCTCGAGCTGCACGGATCCCTTGGCGAAGGATTCGATGCGGATCTTCGGGCCCTGCAGGTCGCCCATGATCGCGATGCAGCGGCCGACTTTCTCCGAAACCTCGCGCGCGCGCTCGATGCGCGCGATCTGCTGCTCGCGATTCCCGTGAGAGAAATTCACCCGCAGCACGTCGGCGCCCGCCTCGAGCAGCCGTTCGAGCACCGCGGGGTCGTCCGTCGATGGACCGAGCGTCGCGACGATTTTCGTGCGGCGCCGAGAGACGTCCTGTTCGGATAATCTGATCATCCCAATCCTCGCGCGTCGGGCCAGCACAAGATCAGACGGAAATCGTTGACGTTCGTGCGCGTCGGGCCCGTCCGCAACAGCGAGTCGCACGCGTCGAAAAACCGATAAGTATCGTGCCGCGCCAGCATCGTCTCCAGGGGCACGCCGCGCGCGGCGCCGCGCTCGAGCATGCCCGGCTCCACGATACCGCCGGCATGGTCCGCATTGCCGTCGATGCCGTCGGTATCGGCGGCGAGCGCACAGATCCCCTGCGTGCCCGCGAGCTCCAAAGCAAGGCCGGCGAGATACTCGAGGTTTCTGCCGCCTCGTCCTTCGCGCGTCTCTCCGAGCCTGACCCGCGTCTCCCCGCCGGACAATATAGCGGTCGGCGCGCCGGATCTTCGCGCTTCGAGCGCGATGCGCGCGTGCTCGCGGCCGAGCGCCTCGGCTTCGCCGTCGAGATCATCTCCGAGCCGGATGACCTTGAAACCGGACTCGGCGAGAAACGCCTCCGCCGCATCGAGCGCGGTCTTGCCCGTCGCGATCACGCGCACCTCGTCGTCGCCGAAGCCCTCGTCGCCGGGCTTCGGCGTCTCGAGCGCCGGATCGTCGAGGATGCCGCGAAGCTCCGCAAGCCGAGGGTAGCGATAGCGGCCGAGGATATCGAGCGCGTCGTGCCGTGTCGTGCGGTCGGGCACGGTCGGCCCGGACGCGATATCGGCCGGGTCGTCGCCGGGCACGTCGGAGATCGCAAGGGTCAGGACGGACGCGGGACGCGCGGCCGCCGCGAGCCGACCGCCCTTCAAGCCGGAAAGATGCTTGCGCACGCAATTGATCTCGCGGATGTCGGCGCCCGCGCGGATCAGAAAGCTCGCGGCGTCGCGCTTCTGCTCGATCGATAATCCGTCGAGCGGCGCGGCCGCGAGCGCCGAGCCGCCGCCCGAGATCAGACAGACGAGCCGCTCGCCCGGTCGCGCATCGCGCGCGAGCTCGAGCAGGCGCCGGCCCGCCGTGAGGCTCGCGTCGTCCGGAGCCGGATGCGCCGCCTCCGCCACTTCGATGCCGCGCGCGTCCTCGTCGGGGAAAAGCCCGTGCCCGTAGCGCGTGACGACGAAGCCCCGCACCGGCCCCTCCCATTCGGCGGCGAAGGCCGCGGCCATCGCGGCAGCCGCCTTGCCGGCGCCGAGCACGAGCGCCGGCGCCGAGCGGTCGATGTCACGAAGCGAGGCCCCGAGCGCTGCCGACGGATCGGCGGCACGCACCGCGCATTGGAATGCGCGCTCGAGGATGATCCTCGAGTCCGGATGCAGGGTCCCCATTGTGCGGATACTCGTCGCCGCGCGCGTTCGCGACGCGCCCGGCGGAAGTTGACGCGGATTATACGCGCGCGATGGAACGGGCCGCTGCGACGCCCGTCGCCCCGGCGGGGCCCCCTCGAGTTAGCCGCGAGCGCCCGCGCGCTCCTCGAGCACGGCGACGGCCGGGAGACGCTTGCCCTCGAGGAACTCGAGAAAGGCGCCGCCGCCGGTGGAGATATACGAGATCCGGTCGGCGATACCGAACTGCTCGACGGCCGCGAGCGTGTCGCCGCCGCCCGCGATCGAGAAAGCGTCGCTCGCCGCGACGGCCTCGGCGATGCGGCGCGTGCCGGCCGCGAACTCGGGATGCTCGAACACGCCGACCGGCCCGTTCCAGACGATCGTGCCGGCCTTCGCGAGCCGAGCCGCGTACGCCTCCGCCGTGCTCGGACCGATGTCGAGGATCATGTCGCTCGGGCCGACGCCCGCGAGATCCGTCACGCGTCCTTTCGCGTCCGGCTCGAGACCGGGCCCGACGACGACGTCGGTCGGCAACGGAATCCCGGCCTTGCCGAACTCGCCGCGCAGCAGCTGCTTCGCGAAATCGACCATGTCGCGCTCGACGAGCGAGCGGCCGACCTCGGCGCCGGTCGCGGCAATGATCGTGTTCGCGATGCCGCCGCCCAGAATCAGCACGTCGACCTTCGACGCGAGCGACCGCAGCACCTCGATCTTCGTCGAGACCTTCGCGCCGCCGATGATGGCGACGAGCGGCCGCCGCGGCGCCTCGAGCGCCGCGCCGAGCGCCTCGAGCTCGGCGGCGAGCAGCGGGCCCGCGCACGCGACGTTCGCGTAGCGCGCGACGCCCTCGGTGCTCGCCTGCGCGCGATGCGCCGTGCCGAACGCGTCCATGACGAAGACGTCGCAGAGCGCGGCCATCTTGCGCGCGAGCGCCTCGTCGTTCGCCTTCTCGCCCGGCAGGAAGCGCACGTTCTCCGCGAGCACGATCTCGCCGGGCGCGACCTCGACGCCGTCGATCCAATCGCGGACGAGACGCACGTTCCGGCCGAGCTCCGCCGAAAGCCTGCGCGCCACCGGCTCGAGCGACGCCGCCGGATCGAAGACGCCTTCCTTCGGCCGACCGAGATGCGACATCACGATGACCGCGGCGCCCTGCTCGAGCGCCTTGCGGAGCGTCGGCACGGCGGCCTTGATCCGCGCGTCGCTCGTGACCTCGCCGTCCTTGATCGGCACGTTCAGATCCTCGCGGATCAGGACGCGTTTGCCGCGAAGATCGAGATCGGTCATGCGAACGACGTTGAGCGCCATGACTCCTCCGAAACGGCGTCAGATCTGAAGGCCGGCCTCGATCTCACAGCTTCCCGACCAGCACCGCGACGTCGAGCATGCGGTTCGAGAAGCCCCACTCGTTGTCGTACCACGCGCAAGCCTTCACGAGCCGCTTGCCCTGCACCTTCGTCAGCGTCGCGTCGAAGATCGACGAGGCCGGGTTGTGATTGAAGTCGATCGAGACGAGTGGCTCCTCGTTGTACGCGAGGATGCCCTTCAGCGCTCCTTCGCTCGCTGCGCGCACCGCCTGGTTGATCTCCTCCGCCGTCGTGTCGCGCGACGCCGTGAAGGTGAGGTCGACGATGGACACGTTGATCGTCGGCACGCGCACCGCGAAACCGTCGAGACGGCCGTCGAGCTCGGGCAACACCAGGCCGATCGCGGCCGCCGCCCCGGTCTTCGTCGGGATCATCGACTGCGTCGCGGAGCGGGCGCGGCGCAGATCCTTGTGATAGACGTCCGTCAGCACCTGATCGTTCGTGTATGCGTGCACGGTCGTCATCAGGCCGTGCTCGATGCCGACGGCCTCGTGCAGCACCTTCGCGAGCGGCGCGAGGCAGTTCGTCGTGCACGAGGCGTTCGAGATGACCCGGTGCGACGCGTTCAGCGACTCGTGGTTCACGCCGTAGACGATCGTCGCGTCGACGTCCTTGCCGGCGGGCGCCGAGATCAGCACGCGCTGCGCCCCGGCCTCGAGGTGTGCCGACGCCTTCTCCTTCGACGTGAACAAGCCGGTGCACTCGAGGACGACGTCGACGCCCAGGCTCTTCCACGGCAGCTTCGCGGGATCGCGCTCCTGCACGACCTTGATGCGGTCACCGTCGACGACGAGATCGTCGCCGTCCACAGCAACCTGGAACGGAAATGGACCATGCGCGGAGTCGTAGCGCGTCAAATGCGCGTTCGTCTTCGCGTCGCCGAGATCGTTGACGGCGACGATGGAAATCTCGTTGCGGCGGTTGGTCTCGTACAGGGCCCGCAGAATGTTGCGGCCGATTCGGCCGTAACCGTTGATCGCCACTTTGACCGGCATGACAGCCTTCTCCTCGAATCAATCAATCCGTCGAAAGCCGGCGAGCCGCAGCCGCCTTATCACGCGAAGCGACGCGCGACGGAGACGATGCGCTCGACGGTGAACCCGAAATGCTCGAACAGCTCCTTCGCCGGCGCCGATGCGCCGAAGCGGTCGATGCCGATCACGTCACCGTGCCCGGCGACGTATCGCCACCAGCTCTGAGTCGCGCCGGCCTCGATCACGATACGCGCCGCCGACGCCGGCAGCACATGTGAACGGTACTCCTCGCTCTGCGCTTCGAACAGCTCCACGCACGGCATCGAAACGACCCTGACGGCGACGCCCGCCTGGCGCAGCTCGTCGGCCGCGGCGAGCGCGAGGGAAACCTCCGAGCCCGTCGCGATCAGCACGACGCGCGGCTCCTCCGCGCTGCTCGACAGGATGTAGCCGCCGCGGCGAATCAGCTCGATCTGCTCGGCGGTGCGCGTGACCGCGGGCAGCGTCTGCCGCGTGAGCGCGAGACACGTCGGACCGCTCGTGCGCTCGATCGCGTCGCGCCAAGCGACGGCGGTCTCGACGGCGTCGCACGGCCGCCACACGGTCATGTTCGGAATGGCACGCAGGCTCGCGAGGTGCTCGATCGGCTGGTGCGTCGGACCGTCCTCGCCGAGCCCGATCGAGTCGTGCGTGAGCACGAAGATCGTCCGCGTGCCCATCAGCGCCGCCATGCGCAGCGCATTGCGTGCGTAGTCGGAGAAAACGAGGAACGTGCCGCCGTACGGGATGAATCCGCCGTGCAGAGCCAGGCCGTTCATGATCGCGGCCATGCCGAACTCGCGCACGCCATAGTGGATGTAGTTCCCGTCGGCTTCCCGCGCGCTGATGCGCTTACTGCCCGAATGTAGGGTGTTGTTCGAGCCGGTCAAATCCGCGGAGCCACCGAGCAGCTCGGGTAGATGCGGCGCAAAACCCTCGAGCGCGCGCAGCGACGCGAGACGCGTCGCGAGCGGTTTCGCCTCGGCCGCGATCTCTTGCGTCACGCGCTCGGCGATCTCGGCCCAGCCTTCGGGAAGATCGCCGCGCATGCGCCGCTCGAGCTCGGCCGCCAACTCAGGACATGCCGCTCGATAACGCTCGAAGCGCGCGCGCCATTCGGCTTCCGCGGCCTTGCCGCGCTCCGTCGCATCCCATGCCGCCTTGATCTCCTCCGGGATCACGAACGGCGGGGGCTCCCAGCCGAGCGCCTTGCGCGTCGCGGCCACTTCTTCCTCTCCGAGCGGAGCGCCGTGCGTCGCCGCCGTCCCTTGCTTCGTCGGTGCGCCCCAGCCGATCGTCGTCTTGCAGCAGATCAACGTCGGGCGCTCGCGCTCCGCGCGCGCCGCTTCGATCGCGGCCTTGATCGAGTCGGGATCGTGACCGTCGACGCTCTCGATGACGTGCCAGCCGTACGCGCGGAACCGCGCCGGCGTGTCGTCCGTGAACCAGCCTTCGGTCTTGCCGTCGATCGAGATGCCGTTGTCGTCCCAGAAGACGATCAGCTTGCCGAGCTTGAGCGTGCCGGCGAGGGAGCACGCCTCGTGCGATACGCCCTCCATCAGGCAGCCGTCGCCGGCGAAGACCCACGTGTAGTGATCCACGATCTCGTGGCCGTCGCGGTTGAAGTGCGCGGCGAGCACTTTCTCGGCGATCGCCATGCCGACGGCGTTCGCGAGCCCCTGGCCGAGCGGACCGGTCGTCGTCTCGATGCCGATGTGGACCTCGCGCTCGGGATGGCCCGCGGTCCGCGAGCCGAGCTGACGGAAGCGCTCGATCTCGTCGATGCCGAGCGGGTAGCCGGTGAGGTGCAGGACCGCGTAAAGCAGCATCGAGCCGTGACCGTTCGACAGCACGAAGCGATCGCGATCGAACCATTCGGGATTCGCCGGGTTGAACTTGAGGTAGTCGTTCCAAAGCACCTCGGCGATGTCGGCCATGCCCATCGGCATGCCGGGATGACCGGATTTCGCGCGCTCGACCGCGTCGGCGGCGAGCATGCGCACGGCGTTCGCGAGAAGCCTACGAGGCGGCCGCTCGCCGTGTGAGCGAATTGCGCTTTTCGGAGTCGAACTGTTTTCGAGAGAGGCCATCTCGAGCTCGTTGGCTATTGCTTTCGAGTATTGAGGAGGTCCGCGACGAGAAGCCGGAGATTGTCGCTTAATGCGTGCAGTTTCCGCAACTTGTGGGCCGTTTGGAAAAATTCTTCGACTGTTCGGCATCTTGGCGCGAAAGGATTCAGCTTGGCGCGAAAGGATTCAGTATGATGGCCCGCCAGTCCCTCACCGCCGTGCGCTCGATGACGCCGCAGACCTTGCCCGACGAGAGCGAGCCCGACGGCTGCTCCGGACGTCGCGGGCGTCCGAGCGGCGCCGTGAGCCGCGCCTCTCGCCGGCGGCGCAGGCTACCGACGACGGAGAAGCGCTGATGTCCGCGCCGCTCGTCTTGCTGCACGTCACCGATACCCATCTGCACGCGGCCGCGGACAGCAGGATGCGCGGCGTGCGGACGTACGAAACCTTTCTGGCGGTGCTCGAGCGCGCGCGCCGCTGCGAGCGCTGGCCGCCGGCCGCCGTGCTCGTGACCGGCGACATCGTCCAGGACGAAAGCCGCGCCGGCTACGAACGATTCCGCGCGACGCTCGAGCCGCTGGGGCTACCCGTCTTCTGCATCCCCGGCAATCACGACGACCCGAACGTGATGAGCGAGGTGCTGACCGGCGGGAGCTTCCACGTCGGCGGCGAGTTTCGCTTCGACGGGTGGTCCTTGATTCTGCTCTCGACCTACCTCGCCGGCGAGGACGCGGGCGAGCTCGGCGACCGTCGCCTGGAACGGCTCGACGCCGTGCTCGCGGAGCACGCCGACCGCCACGTGCTGATCGCGATGCATCACCATCCGTTGCCCCTCGGCAGCCGGTGGCTCGACGGCGTCGGTCTGCGCGACGCCGAACGGTTCCTCGCCGTGCTCGACAAGCACCCGCACGTCCGCGCCGTCGTTTGCGGGCACGTGCATCAGGTCAGCGACCTCGAGCGCCGGGGCGTGCGCTTCCTCTCGACGCCGTCGACGTGCTCGCAGTTTCTGCCGAAGAGCGAGTTCTTCGCGCTCGACAAGCTGCCGCCGGGATTTCGTTGGCTCGTGCTGAACGCCGACGGACGCCTCGAAACCGAGCTCGGCTGGGCTGAGGGGGGGCCGAGCGAATAACCGACGCGCGGTGCCAAAGAACCGGCGCCGCGAACCGCGGCGGACGCTTAAATCTCGACCATCTCGAAATCTTCCTTGCCGGAGCCGCAGTCCGGGCACCGCCACGACAACGGCACGTCGTCCCAACGCGTGCCGGGCGCAATGCCCTCCTCCGGCAGACCCTTCTCCTCGTCGTAGATGAACCCGCAGATCAGGCACATGTATCGCTTGTAGGGTTGCTGTTGTGCTGCTTCCATGTCTGTCATTGCCGCTCGATGCGCGGCACTTGCACGTTCAGTTCAACGAGGCGCTGAGCCTATCGAGCCGCGCGAGCGGATCGTCCATCTCCAGGCATTCCTGACGCGCCCTGAGCGTCAACGGTAACACTTCCGCGAGCCGATATCCGACCCACGTCGCATCGGTGTAGTCCTCGTCGAGGTGCTGCGCGTAGGGGCCGAGCCGCGGCAGCACCTGCTTCAGCAGCTTCGCGAGATAGCGGTGGCGCTCCGGCAGCGGCTGCCGTTCCTCGGCCGGAAGAGGCTCGATGCGCCCCACGTACAGGCCGTCGGGCCGGCGCGACGAGCGCTCGAGCCGGAACCGCTCGCGTCCCAACGCGACGATGCCGAGCAGGCCATCCGCGTCCTGATGCCAGTCGACGATCTCCGCGAGCGTTCCGACGTCGACCGTCCGTGCGGGCCCGGTCTCCGAGCCTTCCACGATGAGCAGCACACCGAACTTCTGGGGCTCCTTCATGCAGCGCCCGATCATATCGACGTAGCGCGGCTCGAAGATCCGCAGCGGCAGCACGCCGCCCGGGAACAGCACGGTCTTCAAGGGGAACAGCGGCGTCGTTTCTTCCCGCATCGGCAGTCTTCAACGGCGGCGAGATCAACCGCTCGCCTCACGCACCTCGCGGCTGCGGAGCGCCTGCTGAAGCATGCGCGGCAGACCCTGGAAGCTGCCGTTCGACATCAGCACGACCTGGTCGCCGGCCGCGAGCTCGTCGAGCAGCGTCTCGAGCAGCTCGTCGACGGTGAGCGCGACGGTGAGCTTCGCGCCGAGCGTCGCGAGGGCCTTCTCGGGCCGCCAGCCGAGATCCTCGGGGGCGAGCACATAAACCTTGTCCGCGGAATCGAAAGCTTTGCGGAGCGCGTCGCGGTGCACGCCCATCCGCATCGTGTTCGAGCGTGGCTCGACGACCGCGACGATTCTGCGATCCGGCTGCTGGCTGCGAAGCGCGTCGAGCGTCGTGCTGATCGCGGTCGGATGGTGCGCGAAGTCCTCGTACAAACCGATGCCGCAGAAGACCCCGCGTTTCTCGAGGCGGCGCTTCACGCCCTTGAATTGCGACAACGCCTCCAAGGCGACGTCGACGGATACGCCGGCGTGCACGGCGCATCCGAGCGCCGCGAGCGCGTTCTCGAGATTGTGCGCGCCGACCAGCGCCCAGCCCACTTGGCCGACCTTCGCGCCTTGCCGAAATACGCTGAAGCGCGACTTCGCGCCGATCAGGTCGTACTCGGCGAACCACGTCGCGTCGCGATCGCGGGCGCTGAACCTTTCGACCGGCGTCCAAACGCCTTTACCGAGCAACGTGTCGATATTCGCGTCTTGCGCGTTGACGGCGATGCGGCCCTCGCTCGGTACGGTCCTGATGAGCTGATGGAACTGCCACAGGATCGCGTCGAGGTCCGGATAAATATCCGCGTGGTCGTACTCGATATTCGTGATCGCGAGCGTTCGCGGCCGGTAGTGCACGAACTTCGCGCGCTTATCGAAGAACGCGGTGTCGTATTCGTCGGCTTCGACGACGAAATACTTCGAGCGGCCGAGCCTCGCGGAAATTCCGAAATTCGTCGGAACGCCGCCGACGAGAAAACCGGGCTCGAGCCCCGCATAATCGAGGATCCACGCAAGCATGCTCGTCGTCGTCGTCTTGCCGTGCGTCCCCGCGACGGCGAGCACCCATTTGTCCTTCAGCACGTTGTCCGCGAGCCACTCCGGTCCCGAGTAGTAGGGGATGCCCGAGTTCAGCATCGCTTCGACGGCGGGAAGCCCGCGGCGCAGCACGTTGCCGACGACCACGCAGTCGACGCCGTCGAGATCGAGCCGGTCGTATCCCTCCTCGAGCCTGATGCCGAGCTTGCGGAGCTGCGTGCTCATCGGCGGGTAGACGTTCTGGTCGGACCCGGAGACTTGATGTCCGGCCGCCTTGGCGAGCGCCGCGATGCCGCCCATGAACGTGCCGCAAATTCCGAGGATATGAACGCGCATCAGCCGGCCGCAGGGGAAATCGCTTCGACTACCGCTATCGACGTGAGCTCGTACACTACCACGATGGCCAGGCCGACGATATACGGCCGGGCAATGGCCCTCGACACGATGAATCCGAGAACATCGAGACTCCAGAAGAACAACACGAGCAACAACAGGTTCGGCCCGGCAGTCTGCTCGGGCGATGCGGCGAGCGCCTCACGCCAATACAGGATAGGCAACGCGAGCACATTCAAGATCACAGCCGTGCCGAACGCGGCCGTTGCGACCTGCAGGAACTTCTCTCGCTGGTTCACGAGCTCGAGCAGCAGGTACAGCGCGGCGATATCGACGATCGGGTGGACGACGATCGCGATGAGCCGGGCTTGGGTCGTCGGTACGACCGAGAGCGTCGCGAGCAGCACCAAGCCGTACGCGACGAGCGCCCCGCGCAGCCACGCCTGCGAGGCGGGCAGCGCTTCCGGGCCCCGGCGGTGCAGCACGACGTCGAAGAAGACGGAGATCAGCGACCACACTGCTCGCGATGCCGGTGGCTGTTGGACATGGTCCGCTCGTGCTCCGTCCGGTTCTACAGAGTCGTGTCGGCGTGCTTCCGGCGAGCCGGGGCGGCGATAATAACCGAATGATGGAAGCCGCGGAAACGCGCAAGGGAACGTTGACGGACCGGCTGATCGACGACGAGGGCTCGTTGCGCGAGCTCGTCGCCGAGATCGGCCGATCGAGCCTCGTGGCGCTCGATACCGAGTTCGTTCGAGAGCGCACCTACTACCCGCAGCTCTGCCTCGTGCAGGTCGCGACGGACGACGTGACGGCGTGCGTCGACTGCCTCGCGGATCTCGATCTCGCGCCGCTCTTCGCGGTGCTCACGCGGCCGGACACGACGTGGGTGCTGCACAGCGGCCGCCAGGATCTCGAGGTGATCCATCGATACGCGAACGCGCTTCCCGCGCGGCTCATCGATACGCAGATCGCCGCCGCGCTCGCGGGACACGCCGCGCAGATCGGGTTGCGCGAAGCGCTCTCCGCCATGCTCGGCGTGGATATCGGCAAGGACCACACGCGCTCCGACTGGAGCGCGAGGCCGTTGCCCGAAGGTCCGCTCCGCTACGCTCTCGACGACGTCCGCCACCTGTTGCCGTTATGGCGCGCGCTCGAGCAGAAGCTCGCCGCGGCAGGGCGGCTCGACTGGGTCGCGGAAGACTGCGCACGCCTCGTCGAGGAGGCGACGCGTGACGACGTGCTCGCGATCTGGTTTCGGCTGAAAGGCGTGCAGGGCTTGAGCGCCGACGAGCGGAAAGCGGCGCTCGCGCTCGTGCTGTGGCGCGAGCGTGCGGCGGCCTCGCTCGATCGGCCGCGGCGCTGGATCATGAGCGACGAGCTCTTGATTCGGATCGCGCAGGCCCGGCCGAAGAACATCCGGGCGCTCGCCGCTATCCCCGAGATGCCGAAACGCCTCGCGCATCGGCAAGGCGCGGAGATCATCGCCCGGCTCGCCGCGCGAGACGATCCCGCCCTCGAGGAGATGCTCGCGCGCGCCGGCAGCGGCGAGCGCGCCGATCGAGACGCACTGAAAGCGTTGCAGGGGAAAGTCAAAGCGCGCGCCGCCGAGCTCGGGATCGAAGCCGAGGTCCTCGCGTCGCGGCGAGACCTCGCGGCGTTCCTCCGCGGCGTGCCGCCGCCGCATCTCGCGTCGGGGTGGCGAGCGGCCGAGCTCGCGGCGCTCGGGGAACCGACGAGCCTATGAATCTATAGCCCGAGCGCGGCGAGCAGCCGCCCGTGGACCTCGTCCACCGTCCCTTCGGCGTCGACGCGGCGCAGCAAGCCCCGCGCCGCGTAGTGATCGACGAGCGGCGCCGTCTGACGCTTGTAGACCTCGAGACGATTGCGGATCGTCTCCTCGTTGTCGTCGTCGCGACGGAGCAGCTCCCCGCCGGCCTGGAGGCACTCGTCGATCTCTTCCTTCGGAGAGAAATAGATGTTCAGCACCTTGCCGGTCTTCGAGCACGTCCGCCGGCCGGTCAGCCGCTTCATCAGGATGTCGAAATCGACGTCCATCAGGACGGCCGCGTCGAGCTTCAAGCCGAGCTCGCCGAGCACGTGGTCGAGATCCTCGGCCTGCTTCGCGTTGCGCGGATAGCCGTCGAGCACGAAGCCTCGGCCCGCGTCCGGCTTCGTCAGCCGTTCCTTGATCATCCCGAGGACGATGTCATCGGACACGAGCTCGCCGGCGTCCATCGCGGCCTTGGCGCGCAGCCCGAGCTCCGTCCGATCCGCGACGGCCTGGCGAAGCAGGTCCCCGGTCGAGATTTGGAGCCAGCCGCGCTCGGCCTCGAGGCGCTTGGCCTGAGTACCCTTGCCCGACCCCGGGGCTCCCAGCATCACGATTCGCATTCGCAGTCCTCCGGGCCGCGCTTCCCATTCGAAGCAGCGTAAGCTAACGGCCGAGTTCGCCGCCGTCAAACGTGCGGCGGTTTGCTATGCTGTCCGCCATTTCTTTCAGGGAGAAGCGAAGGTGAAGCGGAACGCGTTCTATGCGCAATCCGGAGGCGTCACGGCCGTGATCAACGCGAGCGCGTGCGGCGTGATCGAGACGGCGCGCAAGCACCGCGACAAGATCGGCAAGGTCTATGCCGGCCGCAACGGCATCATCGGCGCGTTGACGGAAGACCTGATCGACACGAGCGCCGAGAGCGCGAAGACGATCGCGGCGCTGCGATACACGCCGGGCGGCGCGTTCGGCTCCGCCCGCTACAAGCTGAAGGGACTCGACGAGAACAAGGCCGAGTACGAGCGCCTCATCGAGGTCTTCGAGGCGCACAACATCGGCTACTTCTTCTACAACGGCGGAAACGACTCGATGGACACCGCGAACAAGGTGTCGCAGATGGCGAAGCGCATGAAGTTTCCGCTGAAGTGCATCGGCATCCCGAAGACCGTCGACAACGACCTGCCGTTCACGGATTGCTGTCCCGGATTCGGGTCGGTCGCGAAATACGTCGCGGTCTCCACCCGCGAGGCCGCGCTCGATGTCGCGTCGATGTCGAAGACCTCGACGAAGGTCTTCATCCTCGAGGTCATGGGCCGGCACGCCGGATGGATCGCCGCGGCCGCGGGCCTGGCGGGCCAAGGCGAAGGCGATCCGCCGCACGTCATCGTGTTTCCGGAGATCCCGTTCGACAAGCAGGCGTTTCTCGATCGCGTCGCCGAGAGCGTGAAGCGCTACGACTACTGCGTCGCCGTCGTCTCGGAAGGCGCGCGGTACGCCGACGGCCGATTCCTCGCCGAGGCCGGCACGAAGGACGCGTTCGGGCACACGCAGCTCGGCGGCGTCGCCGCGACGATCGCGGACATGGTGCGCTCCGAGCTCGGCCTGAAATACCACTATGCGATCGCGGACTACCTGCAGCGATCGGCCCGCCACATCGCGTCCAAGGTCGACGTCGAGCAGGCCTATGCCGTCGGCAAGGCCGCCGTCGAGCTCGCGCTCCGGGGCGAGGACGCCGTGATGCCGACGATCGAGCGCAAGTCCGACCGGCCCTATCGCTGGACGATCGGCAAGGTCGCGCTGTCGAAGGTCGCGAACCGCGAGAAGGGCGTGCCGCGGCGCTTCATCGGCAAGGACGGCTTCTCGATCACCGAGGCGTGCCGGCGCTACCTCGCGCCGCTGATCCAGGGGGAGGACTATCCGCCCTACAAGAACGGGCTGCCGGACTACGCGGTCCTGAAAAACAAGCCCGTGGAGCGCCGGCTCGGCACGGAGTTTGTGCTAAAGTAACGGGCCTTTCGCGACCCTCAAGCTCGCTCGATAGGCCCGCGGCGATGCCAGGCCCGGCCTGGGTTTCGCCGTTCCTCGCCGTCCGGGAGCGCTCCGCAGCCCCCGGCTCGACGAAGCGACGCGCCGGCTCGGGTGCGCGGGGCGGCCGCGAGTTAGAGCAAGAAAACACGCGAGATAGAGCAAGAAAATAGCGGCTTCCCGGCACAAGATCTGCGCCGGGGTGGAATCGTTCGGTAGGTGAGCCCGGTCTCGAAGCGCCGCCGGCGCGGTTCGCGAGGGTACCGGCATTTCGGGAGGACGGAATGACGTTAGCGCTTTGGCTCTCATTGGGAGCGGCGGTGCTGGCCGTGCTGTACGGCCTGTACTCCACGAGGTGGGTGCTGGCCCAGTCGGCGGGCACCGAGCGGATGCAGCAAATCGCCGCCGCCATTCAGGAAGGCGCGAAGGCCTACATGAACCGGCAGTACACGACCATCGGCATCGTCGGCGTCGTGCTGTTTCTGGTGCTCGGCGTCGCGCTCGATTGGGCCACGGCGTTCGGGTTCCTGATCGGCGCCGTCTTCTCGGGTCTCGCGGGCTACATCGGCATGTTCGTCTCGGTGCGCGCGAACGTGCGCACGACGCAAGCGGCGACGCAGGGCCTGAACCCGGCGCTTCGGATCGCGTTCCGGGGCGGCGCGATCACGGGTCTCCTCGTCGTCGGCCTCGGCCTCCTGGGCGTCTCGGGCTATTACGCGGTGCTCGCCGCGTCGGGCGTCGAGCAGGCGGACATCCTCCACGCGCTGGTCGGTCTCGCGTTCGGCGGCTCGCTGATCTCGATCTTCGCGCGACTCGGCGGCGGCATCTTCACGAAGGGTGCCGACGTCGGCGCGGACCTCGTCGGCAAGGTCGAGGCCGGCATTCCCGAGGACGATCCGCGCAACCCGGCCGTGATCGCGGACAACGTCGGCGACAACGTTGGCGACTGCGCCGGCATGGCGGCCGACCTGTTCGAGACGTATGCCGTGACGGTCATCGCCGCGATGCTGCTCGGCGGCCTCGCCGCGAACGAGCTCGGCGTGAACGCCGTGCTCTACCCGCTCGCGCTCGGCGGCATCTCGATCGTCGCGTCGATCATCGGCACGTTCTTCGTGCGGACGAACTC
This sequence comes from Gammaproteobacteria bacterium, assembly GCA_017577365.1. GTDB lineage: Bacteria > Pseudomonadota > Gammaproteobacteria > Steroidobacterales > Rariloculaceae > ZC4RG20. The sequence continues at coordinate 37,419 of PKRJ01000001.1, forward strand.
CGGGAAGATCATGAGCGCGCTGTACAAGGGCGTGATCGTCTCCGGCGTGCTCGCCGCGATCGCGTTCTACCCGATCACGAATTCGCTGATGGGCGAGAACGCGACGAGCCTCTATCTCTCGGCGCTGATCGGCCTGCTGCTGACCGCGGCGATGGTCGTGATCACCGAGTACTACACGGGCACGAACTTCAGCCCGGTGAAGAAGGTCGCCGCGGCCTCGCAGACCGGCCATGCGACGAACATCATCGCGGGGCTCGGCGTGTCCATGAAGGCGACCGCGTTGCCGGTGATCGCCGTCGCGCTGTCGATCTGGGCCACTTACGAGCTTGCCGGCCTCTACGGCATCGCGATCGCCGCGACGACGATGCTCTCGATGACCGGCATGATCGTCGCGCTCGACGCGTTCGGTCCGATCACGGACAACGCGGGCGGCATCGCCGAGATGTCGGAGCTCCCCGGCGAGGTCCGCAACGTGACCGACGCGCTCGACGCCGTCGGCAACACGACGAAGGCCGTGACGAAGGGCTACGCGATCGGCTCGGCCGGCCTCGCGGCGCTCGTGCTGTTCGCCGACTACCAGTTCCGGCTCGAGGAGGCCGGCCTCACGGACGTCGTCTTCAGGCTCGACGACCACCGCGTGATCATCGGCCTGCTGATCGGCGGACTCGTGCCTTACCTCTTCGGCGCGCTCGCGATGGAAGCGGTCGGCCGCGCCGCGGGCTCGGTCGTGAACGAGGTCCGGCGCCAGTTCCGCGAGATCGCCGGCATCATGGAAGGCAAGACGAAGCCCGACTACTCGCGCGCCGTCGACATGCTGACGAAGGCCGCGATCAAGGAGATGATCGTGCCGTCGCTGCTACCGCTGCTCGTGCCGATCATCGTCGGCTTGCTTCTCGGTCCCGAGGCGCTCGGCGGCGTCCTGCTCGGCACGATCGTGACGGGTCTCTTCGTCGCGATCTCGATGACCACCGGCGGCGGCGCGTGGGACAACGCGAAGAAGTACATCGAGGACGGCAATTTCGGCGGCAAGGGTTCCGAAGCTCACAAGGCCTCGGTGACCGGCGACACGGTCGGCGACCCGTACAAGGACACGGCCGGCCCGGCGATCAATCCGCTGATCAAGATCATCAATATCGTCGCGCTGCTGGTCGTTCCGCTGCTCTAACGGCTACTCGTGCTGTGCCGCCGTCTCGCGACGCGAGGCGGCGGCTTTTTTCTTCTTGCATAGTGTCTTGCCGCGAGGCACATCCCCGCCCGCGACTCGTCCTCCCGCGCAGCCGGATCCGCGTTCGCGGAATCTCGATTTGCCCCCGCATACGAGCTCGCGGCGCGTCAGGGCCGCGTTCATGCGGCGCCTGCGCCGCAGATCGAAGCGACGACGGCGATACAACCCGCTCAGTGAATCGGGCGCGGGCGCTCGACGACGTAGCCCTGGATGAAATCGACGCCGAGCGCGCGAGCCGCCTCGAACGACGAGCGATCCTCGACCTGCTCGGCGATGACACGGAAATCGAGCGAGCGCGCCAGCTTGATCATCGCGCTGACCATCTCGCGGTTCACGCTGTCCTCGGCAAGATTGCGCGTGTAGACGCCGTCGATCTTCAGGTAGTCGAGGGACAGATTCTTCAGGTTCGCGAAAGAGCCGATGCCGCTGCCGAAGTCTTCGAGCGCGAAACGACAGCCGATGCCGTGCAGCACGGCGATGAATCGCCGAGCATGATCGAGGTTGTGCACGACGGCGGACTCGCGCACCTCGAAGCAGATCTGCGCGGGATCGACGCCGGTGTGGTCGAGCAGGTCGACGACGAACTCGAGAAAGCTGTCGTCGCCGAGCGTCTGCCCCGAGAGATTGATGTTGCACGTTCGGTCGTCGGGCACGTGCAGCGCGCCGCCGGCCATCGCGCTCAACGTGCTCTGCACGACCCAACGATCGATATGGGACATCAGCTGGTAACGCTCGGCGGCGCCGAGGAACTGAGACGGGAGCACGTGCTTGCCCGACTCGTCGCGCATCCGCAGCAACACCTCGACCGCCGGGCCGTTCACGCCGCGTCCCGCGACGGCGATGATCGGCTGCGTATGCAGCTCGAACCGTCCTTCCTTCAGCGCGCGCTGCAGCCGTTGCAGCCATTGGATCTCGCCTCGCTCGCGCGCGAGGATCTCGTCGCGAGCCGAGTAGACGTGCACGCGTCCGCGGCCCTGCTGCTTCGCGACGTAGCAAGCCGAATCCGCGGCGCTCAAGACCGCCTCGGCCGAGACGCTCTCGTGCCCGACCTCGACCATGCCGATGCTGACGCCGATGTCGAAGACGCGGTCCTGCCACGAGAAGCGATAATTCGCCACCGCCTCGCAGATGTCGCCGGCGATTTGACGCGCCTTGTCGAGCGGACAGCCGACGAGCAGCATCGCGAACTCGTCTCCGCCGACGCGCGCGACGGTATCCGAATCGCGAACTTTCTGCTTGAGCAACGCCGCGATCTCTCTCAGCAGATTGTCGCCGGCGATGTGTCCGCAGGTGTCGTTGACGAGCTTGAAATTATCGAGGTCGAGATAGCTGACGACGTGCCCCACCGCGTCGGTGCGAGCCGATGCGAGCGCCGACTCGAGCCGCCGCTCGAACTCCGCACGGTTCACGAGCCCGGTCAACGCGTCGTGAGTCGCTTGATACGACATCTCGCGAGCGAGACCACGAATCTCGCTGACGTCGTGGAAGATCACGACGCAACCCGCGATCTCGCGATCCGGCCCCTGTATCGGCGATGCGGTGAGCTCCGTCGAGAACTCTCGATCCGACACCTTGCTCATCAAGAGCGCGCGTCGGCCGAGATTCACTCGCCGCCGTTCGACGAGGCACTGCTGCACCGGATCCCCGAGCGACGAGCGATCGATCTCGTCGACGAGCGCGATCAAGTCGCCGATCCGCTTCCCGATCGCGATGGCCCTCGTGGTCCCGATCAGCTGCTCCGCCGCCTCGTTCATGTAATCGATCGTTCCGTCCGTGTCCGTCGTGATCACGCCCTCACCGATCGATTCGAGGGTGATCCGCGCCTGAAGCTTGCTGCGTCCGAGGGCCGTTTCCATGCTCTTGCGCGGGCTGATATCGCGAGCGACGGTGAGCAGCGCCTTGCGGCCCTCCCACGTGACGACGCGGCTGCGAAGCTCGGCCCAAAGCCCGGGCTCGTCTCCGCTGATCAGCTGAACCTCGAGCGGCGATTCGAGCTCTTGACCTTCGAGCAGCGCGTCGACGTGCCGGGACACGGTCTCGCGATACGCCGGGCGCAAGAGGTCGGTGACCGGCTTACCGACGAGCGACGCGCCTTCGACGCCGAAAAGCTCACCCGCCGACCGATTCGCGAACAGGATCGTATTGGTGTGCACGACGGCGATATCGGTCAGCGTGTCGGCAAGCTCCAAGAAGAGCGTATCGACGGACTGCGAGTCCGCCGCCCCTTCCCGCTCGCGATCGAGCAGACGGTTCACGCTCGCGGCGATATCGACGAACTCGCTGCGGCGCCCGTTCAGAACGAGCCGCTGTTGGCCGCCGCGCCGCGCAAGCAGAGCGTGCACGTCTTCCTTGAGCCGGTCGATTTCGCGCCGCAGCGGTCTTCGCGCGAACCACACCGAGGCGGCAACGGCAGCGATCAGCAGCAGCACGACTGCAGCCAAACGCAATACGAGATCGGAACCGAAGAAATCCACTGGAATGCGGGCCTTTTAGTTGTTGTTATGACCCCTTTCGGGGCGGTTCCTCTCGCCCCGGCCGCCACGATCCGTCGACGGCGGCACTTTCTCGAGGCACAACGCGTCGTTCGTTGCCGGTAAGATAACTCAACGCGCCGCGGGCAGCCGCCTGGATTTGACTATAATTCTTGACAGTCCGCCTTGTCGGGCTTGCTTAAACTCCGCTACGCTACCGGCCCTTTTCCGCGTCCATCCGCCCTCCTTGAACCAAGAGGTAAGACGCCCTGTCATGAGTGCCGAGATTCATCTCGAGACCGCCAAGCGGCAGATGCTCGGGCAGCAGATCCGCGCCTGGGAAGTCTTCGACGAGCGAGTGCTGTCGGCGATCGAATCCGTGCCGCGGGAACGCTTCGTACCGAGCGAGTTTCGTGAGCTCGCGTTCGCCGATATCGAGATTCCGTTGCCTCACGGCCAGCGGATGATGGCGCCCAAGGTCGAGGGCCGACTGCTGCAAGCATTGCAGCTCGAAGCCAGCGATCGGGTGCTCGAGATCGGGACCGGAAGCGGCTATCTCACGGCGTGCCTGGGACGGCTCGCCGGCGAGATCGTGAGCGTCGAGTACTTCCCGGACATGGTCGAAAGCGCCCGCGCGAAGCTCGCCGAGATCACCGACATCGACGTCGAGCTCCGTGCCGCGGACGCGATGACGCTCGACTACTCCGCGGAATTCGACGCGATAGCGGTCACGGGCTCCGTGCCCGAGCTCGACGACCACTTCATTCGGATGCTGCGGCCGGGCGGCCGGCTGTTCATCATCGTCGGGAGAGCACCTGTAATGGAAGCCCGGCTCGTTCGTATGCATCATGGAGGCCGGTGGACCGAGGAGAGTCTCTTCGAGACGTTGATCACGCCGTTGATCAACGCCGAGCGGTCCGAACCGTTCGTTCTTTGATGAAGTCCGCGCAATGCCGGAAGTGCCCGAACTGACGCCCCTCGAAGTCGCGCAGCGATGGCCGCAGGGGCGAGACGGCTCCGCCGTCTTGATGCTCGACGTGCGGGAGCACGACGAGATTCAGCGGGCAGCGATTCCGGGCGCGCACCACATTCCGATGGGCGAAGTGCCGGCTCGACTCGACGAATTACCGAAAGACAAGCCGATCGTCGTGTTCTGTAAAGCCGGCGGGCGCAGCCGACGCGTCGCGCAGATCCTCGCCGAGCACGGTTTCGATCAAGTGTTCAACCTCGATGGCGGCATCGATGCGTGGTCACGCACGCTGGACTCGACCGTCCCGCGTTACTGACTCGAGCGCGGTGCCCCGAATCTCTCAACCAGAATGGGAATTCGATGATGATGCCGCATAAGCTCCGACTGCTTGGCGTAAGCGCGCTGCTCTGCTTCGCCGCTCCGCTCAGCGCGCAAGAAAGCCTGATGGACATCTATCAGCGCGCGCTGCAGAACGATCCGATGATCCGCGAGGCGGAGGCGCGGTATCTCGCGAACGTCGAAGTTCGGCCGCAGGCACGAGCGCAGCTGCTCCCACAGCTGCAGTTCTCGTCGAGAATCTCGGGCTCGTTCCAAGAGCAAAGCAACGTCATCAACCCGGTCACGGGTACGCTCGAGGCGGGTCAGGAGCAGGAAAGCGACAGCAGGAACTGGCAGCTCAGCGTAAACCAGGCCATTTTCGATTGGTCGCGAATCCTGACGCTGAAACAATCCGAGAAGCGGGTCGCGCAGGCGGAAATCGAATACGAGGCCGCGAAGCAGCAGCTTCTGCTCCGTGTCGCCGAGGCGTATTTCAACGTGCTCGCGGCCGAGGACTCGCTCGAAGCCCAGGTCGTTGCTAGACAGGCGTTCGAGCGCCAGCTCGAGCAGGCGCAGCGGCGCTTCGAGGTGGGTCTGATCGCGAGAACCGACGTCGAGGAGACGCAGGCCGCGTTCGACCGCTCGGTCGCCGCGGAGATCGAGGCCCAGCGCCTCCTCGCGACCGCGCAAGAGCAACTGCGCGAGATCATCGGCGAGTACGTCGTCGATCTCGCGTCGCCCGGCGACGACCTGCCGCTCGTCCCGCCCGATCCGCAGGATCCGGACCAGTGGGTACGGGCTGCGCTGGAGCAGAACCTCGCGCTGATCGCGGCGCGCCTGCAGGCGGAGATTGCGCAAGACGATGTCCGGCTCGCGAGGGCGGATCGTTTGCCGCGGCTGACATTGTCGTCGAGCTACAACTCCGACGAGGGCGACGGCGAAACGAGAGTAGCGGGTGTTCCGACGCCTCGGCCTTTCAGCCGCGAGGTCGAAGGCTATAACTGGTCCATCAACCTGACCGTGCCGCTGTTCACCGGCGGCTTGAACTCTTCCCGGATTCAGCAGTCGGTCTACAACCACAGAGCGTCGGTGCAGGCCGTCGAGCGCGTCGCGCGCGAGACGGAGCGCGCGACCCGCGACGCGTATCTCGGCGTCATGTCGTCCATCTCGCAGGTACGTGCGCTCCGCCAGGCGGTCGCTTCCGCGCAAACGGCGCTCGAGGCGACCGAGGCGGGCTACGAGGTAGGCACGCGAACGTCGGTCGAGGTGCAGACGTCGCTCGAGGCGCTGACGCGCGCCCAGACCGACTACGCCGCGGCCCGCTACAACTACATCCTCAATCGGCTGCGGCTCATGCAGGCAGCCGGCACGCTCGCGGTCTCGGATATCGAGCTCGTCGACGGCTGGCTGGGGCGCTAACGCGATTTCGCCGAGACCGCGGCACCGAGAATGTCGCGGTCTCGCGTTGCAAACTCTCGAGACCGGACGGCAAGGGCGCTGAACGTAAGCGCTACTTGCCGTTCTTGCTCAGGATCGATGCGATCAGCGCGCTCGTCGAGCGCCCTTCTTTCAGGCTGACGACGCGCACCTCCCCCCCGTTTCGCACGACGGCGTCGCCGCCCGCGATCTCCTCGGGTCGATAATCGCCGCCCTTCACGAGCACGTCCGGCAGGATCCGCTCGATCAGCGCGGCCGGCGTGTCTTCCGAGAACGGCACGACCCAATCGACGGCGGCGAGACCCGCGAGCACGGCCATTCGGTCCTCGAGCGGCGTGATCGGCCTCGTCGGCCCTTTCAAGCGACGCACGGAGTCGTCGTCGTTGACGGCGACGATCAGCCGGTTGCCGAGCGACTTCGCCTCCTCGAGATACGCGACGTGTCCCGCGTGCAGGATGTCGAAGCAACCGTTCGTCATCACGATGCGCTCGCCGCGCGCCTTCGCCTCGCGAACGAGCTCGACGAGCTCGTCGGCCGTGACGAGCCCGCGTCCTCCGCTGCCGCGCCGATGCAGCGCGAGCCTGAGCTCGGCGCGGCTCACGGTCGCGACGCCGATTTTCCCGACGACGAGCCCCGCGCCGAGGTTCGCGAGCTCCGCCGCCTGCTCGAGCGGCAGGCCCGCGCCGAGCGCGGCCGCCATCAGCGCGATCACCGTGTCGCCGGCACCGGTGACGTCGAAGACCTCGCGCGCCTCCGCGTCGAGGACATACCGGGAACCGTCCCGTGGAAAGAGCGCCATGCCGCGCTCGCCGCGAGTCACGAGCAGACAGTCGAGATCGAGCTCGGCGCGAAGCGCTTCGCCCTTCGCGTAGAACTCGTCCTCGCTGCTCCACGGCCCAGCGACCGCGCGGAACTCGCTCTGGTTGGGCGTGAGCAAGGTGGCACCGCGATAGCGGCCGAAGTCGAGCCCCTTCGGGTCGACGAGCACCGGAACCCGCCGCTCCTTGCACGAAGCGATCAGCTTCGTGACGTCCGTCAGCGTGCCCTTCGCGTAGTCGGACAGCACCACGATGTCGGCATCGTCGAGGGCCTCACGAAAGAGCGGCAGCAGCCCGTCCGCGGCGTCTGCGAGCGACAGCTCCGAATCGAGACGGATGAGCTGCTGGTTGCGCGCGAGCACGCGCAGCTTGTGCACCGTCGGCACGCTCTCCGAGCAGACGAAACGGCAGCGTACGCCGCGCGACTCGAGCGCGGTTTGAAGGACGCGCCCGCGCTCGTCGGCGCCGACGACGCACGCGAGCGTCGCGGACGCATCGAGCGCGGCCAGATTCAGCGCGACGTTTGCCGCACCGCCGGGACGCTGCTCGGTCGAGACGGTTCTGACGACCGGCACCGGCGCCTCGGGCGAGATACGCCCGGTATCGCCGAACCAATACTCGTCGAGCATCGCGTCCCCCGCGACGAGGACGCGCACCTTCGAGAAATCGGGAACCTGTATCGCCACTCGCTTCGCCGCGCGGAAAGTCGGGCCGTCATTCTATCCGCATTCGGCGCCGGCACCCTATCGCCGACGAACGATGCCGGGGCAAGCGGACGAGGCCGCGCCGCCGAGCCGGCCGAGGCAACGACGGCTCGCTACTCGGCGGGGAACAACGACTCGAAGTCGAACTCGAGATCCTCTTCCGTGACGGTCGGCGGAGAGTACGTGCGCATGAACCTCGTATGGCATGCGTCACAGGCCTCGCGGAGGCGCGCGGCGGCCTGCGGAAGCTCGGCCGCGCTCGCGGTCAGCGTATCGGCCGCCGCGGCGGCGGCCGCGTCCGCGAGGCTATGGAACGACGAGAAGTCTTCCCAGATCTCGGGCCGCGCGAGCGTGGCCGGAGTCTCCGCGTTCGGATCGTAGAGGTTCGTCGTCGGGGGAAACAGATGCGGCACGGTCAGAAGGAACGTCGAGATCGTTCCGGCGGCCTCGCGCAACAGGTCGGGATTGCCAGGCTCCCCTGCCGCGTGGGCATCGAGCGGGCGCATCAAACGCTCCATCTCGAGCATCACCGCGCTCCGCGCGGCGACGATCTCTTCGGCATGCGTCTCGCCGGTCCAGCCGGCGCCGTCGCGCTGGCCGCTCTGGCCTCGGACGACGCCCGCACCGAGTGCGAGCTGGATGGCTGCCAAGACGCTGAAGCTCAGCCAGCTACAACCGAGGCGCAGCTTTCGACCCGCGAAACGTTGCTCCATCTCGCGCTCCTCGCATTCCCGACGCGATTCGAAATCATCGACTCGCTCTGCGACGAAGGACAACCGGTCCTCGGCGCGGAAATACCGACTTGACCGCATGTCTCTCTTTCGATCCGGAATGCAGCTCAGCGTCCGTTGGCGAGCGCGGTCACCGCGTCCGCCAGGCCTGCGGTGATTCGCGCCATCGGGGCGTAATCGAGCTTCTCCGGCGTATCCGTCGGCATGTGATAGTGCGGGTATCGATAGAACGCCGTGTCCGTGACCATCACCGCGCGGTAACCGGCGCGCCAGAACGACCAGTGGTCGCTCCAGCCGACACCCGGAACCATCGCCGGGCTCGCGAGCCGCTCGGATGGAAACGCGCAATGCGCACGGAACGCACGGTGCAGGCGCAGGAGCGCGCGGCGAGATCGCAGATTCGACACGAAACCGATGAAGTCGCCGCGGTCGGGATAGCAGAGGCCGAGCCCCGCAGGGTATTGCTGGCTACGCGGAGCGGACGAGTAATAGCCGAGCATCTCGAGAGACAGCATGATCTCGATGTCATCGCCGCGGGCCCTCGCTTCGCGCGCGTACACGACGCTGCCCATCAGATCCGACAAGAAGTGCGGCGGCTCTTCGTTCACGAAAGCCACGCAGCGGACCGTCCGTTTCAGCGGACGCGCCGAGAGAAGGCGAGTGATCTCGATCAAGGCCGCGACGCCGCTGGCATTGTCGTCCGCGCCGGGAGATCCCCAGACGGTGTCGTAATGGGCGCCGATGAGCAGAATCTCCTCCGCCCGTTCTCTGCCGAGCAGCTCCACTTCGAGATTCGCGCATACGACGCCGTCGGCCTCATAGGTTTGCCGCCGTACGGCGTAGCCCGAGCTCGCGAGCGCTTGCTCGATGTAGCGCGCGGCGGCCGATAGTGCCTCGGGTCGCGCCGTGTGGCGCTCGCCGATATCGACGGCGAGCACGTGCACGTGCTTTCTCAGGCGGTCCGTCTGATCCTCTGTCACGTTCACGCCAGGCGACATCCCCGAGATCGTTTCGAGTCGCATCGATATGATAGGCGGCAATGTCTTCGCTCGGCTGCGGAGAAGCGAACGTGCACATTCCAACGCATTTCGAAGAATCGGATCGGGAAACCCTCCACGCGTTGATGCGCGCGCCCCCCTCGGGACGTGGATCACGCTCGTCGACGGCGAGATCGTCGTCAATCACGTTCCGTTCGTGCTCGACTCGAGCCGCGGCCCGCTCGGCGCGCTCTTCGCCCACGTCGCCAGGGCGAACCCCGTATGGAAGAGCTTTTCGACGACCGTTTCGTCGGTGGTCGTGTTCCAGGGTGTCGAGTCGTATATCAGTCCGTCGTGGTATCCGAGCAAGCAAGCGCACGGCAAAGCGGTGCCGACGTGGAACTATGTAACCGTCCATGCACGTGGTATTCACATCGTGGGCATCGAGATCCCGATTCGGGCGCTGCGAGGCAAGTGGAAGACGAGCCAGAATCGATCGCCGCCCGACCGACACGGAGTCGTGGATGGGCTGCGTGCCAAAGGTGATCACGCGGCGAGAGAGATGGCTGAGCTGGTCGCGCGCCGCATCGAGCTCGAGGCACAGCCGTGAGGACGGACCGGAACACGCGTTTGTGGTATAGATCCCCCGAATCGCATCAGACAGGGAGGCCGCGATGATCGAGCACGTGCGCGCGATGGCACGCTATAACGTCTGGATGAACGAGCGTTTGTACGACGCGTGCTCGCGTCTTTCGGATGCCGATCGCAAACGCGACCTCGGTGCCTATTTCAAGTCGATTCACGGCACGCTCAATCACATTCTGCTCGCGGACCGTATCTGGATGAGCCGCTTCGAAGGGAGCGGCTACGAGTTCGACTCCCTTCGAGACGAGCTCTATGCGGATTTCGACGAGCTGAGACGCGCGCGGGCAGCCGAAGACGAACGCATAGAATCCTGGGTGGGCGGGCTTTCCAGCTCCGATCTACAGCGGGAGCTTTCGTACGTCAGCAAGCTACGCCCGATCCCTCGGCGCTATCCGCTCTGGTTCGCGCTCAGCCACTTCTTCAACCACCAGACTCATCATCGCGGTCAGGTCACGACGTTGCTCATGCAACTCGGAATCGACCCGGGAGTGACGGATCTGATCTGGCTGCCCGAGTTTCAATCGTCTTGATACCGCGGCCGATCGCGCCTCGGATCGCGTCCGAGGCGTAACGGTGAGGCCCGTTCGCATCCAGGCCGACGGGGTTGCGGAGATGGAAGCTTTGTTTCCAGAAGTTCCGTCACCGGCCGAAGGAGGGGCGCGAGACGCGGAGAGCACGTACCGCCACCTTCCGGTGTGTGATCTGGAATATCAGGCCATGACGCCCCTCGTTGGCGCGAAAGCGGCACGAGAAACGCTGGAGTCGTTCACTCATTACGACTGGATCTACGACAAAGTGTTGAACGATCCGCGCGTGCGCGAGGTCGCTCTGCGCCATGGCTTCGACGTGTCGAAGGGTATCCCGCGGCAAGAGTAGTGCGCGGGCTCGAGTGAGCCGAGCACCGCCGTCGAACGCGAGCAGTAGCCCTCGCCCTTATCGTCCTCAGGATGCGCCTCGCGGCCCCTCAGCCGCACTTCGAATAACCGCAATTCAGGCACGTCATGCAGCCGTCGAGCAAAACGGCGGCGGCCGTGTTGCACTTCGTGCAGAGCTGCGCGCCTTCGGGGAACGCATCCTCGGCGAACGCGTCGCGCTGCTTATGGCGGGACTCGAACTCGGCACGCTTCTGCTCGATGAGCTTCTGCTGCTCGGGATCGGGTCCGACGGGCTTCAACAAGCCGATCGAAATCAGATGCCGCTCGATGATGTGGCCGAGCTCGGCAATGATCGACGGCATGAACTTGCCGCCCGGTTGCCAGTAGCCGCCGCGCGGGTCGAAGACCGCCTTCAGCTCGTCGACGAGGAACGTCACGTCGCCGCCCTTGCGGAAGACGGCCGACATGATGCGCGTCAGCGCGACGATCCACTGGTAGTGATCGAGGTTCTTCGAGTTGATGAAGATCTCGAACGGCCGGCGCTGCTCGTACGGCGTGCCCTCGTTCAGCACGATGTCGTTGATCGTCACGTACATCGCGTGATCCGAGACCGGCGTCTTGACCTTGTACGTCGAGCCGACGAGGACCTCCGGACGCTCGAGCTTCTCGTGCATCCGGATGACTTTCGCCTCCGTCTCCTGCTTCTCGGGCTCTTTCGCGGTCTCTTCGCGCTTCTCGCCTTCGCGCACGACCGAGTACTTGACGATCTTCTTGTCGATCTTGATGGTCATCGCATCCCGCCTCCGGCGCCTCTCGGGCGCCGCGTCAGAACTTGCCGTAGTAGCCTTCCTTCAACGCGTCGAACAGGTTCGCGGCGGTGTGCACCTCACCGTCGTACTCGATCTCCTCGTCGCCTCGCGCCTCGACGACCGAGCCGTCCTCGAGCGTGAAGCGATACGTCGTGCTTTTCAGATCCTTCTCCTTCACGAGCACGCCCTGGAACGCCTCGGGGTTGAACCGGAACGTCGTGCAGCCTTTGAGCCCCTTCTCGTACGCGTAGAGGTAGATGTCCTTGAAATCCTCGTACGGGTAATCCGTCGGCACGTTCGCCGTCTTCGAGATCGAGGAGTCGATCCACTTCTGTGCCGCGGCTTGGATGTCGACGTGCTCCTTCGGCGTGATGTCGTCGGAGCTCACGAAGTAGTCCGGCAGCTTCTCCGCGGGATCGTTCGAGCCGGGCATCGCGCGCGGGTTGACGAGCTCCCGATAAGCGAGCAGCTCGAACGAGAAGACGTCGATTCGCTCCTTCGTCTTCCGTCCTTCCCGAATCACGTTGCGGAAGTAGTGGTGCGCGAACGAGGGCTCGATGCCGTTGCTCGCGTTGTTCGCGAGCGACAGCGAGATCGTGCCGGTCGGTGCGATCGAGCTGTGATGCGTGAACCTCGCGCCCTCCTGCTCGATCTGCTCGACAAGCTTCGGCGCAACCTGCCGCAACCGCTGCATGTAGCGGCTGTAACGCGCGTGGAGCACGCGTCCCGGGATCTTGTCGCCGACCTTGTAGCCGTCCTCGACCATCTCGGGACGCTTGCGCAGCATCCGCTCGTCGACCACGAACTCCTCGAGCATGATCGGCGCCGGCCCCTTCTCGCGCGCGAGCTCGAGTCCCATCTCCCAGCCCGCGATCGCGAGCTCGCGAGAGACGTCCTCGGTGAACTGGATCGACTCGGGCGAGCCGTAGCGCATGCCGAGCAGCGCGAGCGTCGAGCCGAGGCCGAGGAAGCCCATGCCGTGGCGCCGCTTGCGAAGGATCTCCTCGCGCTGCTGCGGAAGCGGCAGTCCGTTGATCTCGACGACGTTGTCGAGCATCCGCGTGAAGACCTTCACGACCTCGCGGAACTCGTCCCAATCGAAGTACGCGTGTTTCGTGAACGGCGCGACGACGAACTTCGTGAGGTTGATCGAGCCGAGCAGACACGCGCCGTACGGCGGCAAAGGCTGCTCGCCGCACGGATTGGTGGCGCGAATCTCTTCGCACCACCAGTTGTTGTTCATCTCGTTGACGCGGTCGATGAGGATGAAGCCGGGCTCGGCGTAGTCGTACGTCGACGACATGATCATGTCCCACAGCCGGCGCGCCGGAATCGTGCGGTACACGCGGCACGCGACGAGCCCCGCTTCGTTGACGATGTAGTCGTCGGTGATGGGCCAGTCGCGCCAAATGACCTTCTCGGGGTCGTTCAGATCGATGCCGTCCTGCTCGGCCTCCTCGGGCCTGAGCGGGAACGCGAGCGGCCACGGCCGATTGTCTTTGACCGCGCGAATGAATTCGTCGGTGATGAGCAGCGAGAGGTTGAACTGCCTGAGCCGCCCGTCCTCGCGCTTCGCACGGATGAAGTCGAGGACGTCCGGATGACCGACGTCGAACGTGCCCATCTGCGCGCCGCGGCGGCCGCCCGCCGACGACACGGTGAAGCACATCTTGTCGTAGATATCCATGAACGACAGCGGACCCGACGTATAGGCGCCGGCGCCCGACACATACGCGCCTTTCGGACGGAGCGTCGAGAAGTCGTAGCCGATGCCGCAGCCGGCCTTGAGCGTGAGGCCGGCCTCATGGACCTTGTCGAGGATGTCGTGCATCGAGTCGTGGATCGTGCCCGACACGGTGCAGTTGATCGTCGACGTCGCGGGCTTGTGCGCCTCGGCCCCGGCGTTCGACATGATGCGGCCGGCCGGAATCGCGCCGCGGCGCAGCGCCCAGACGAAGCGGCGATACCATTCCTCCCGCTTCTCCGGGACCTCGACGGCGGCGAGGGCTCGCGCGACGCGCTCGTAGGTCGCCTCGATGTCTAGGTCGATCGGCTCGCCGGACTTGGTCTTGAGCCGGTACTTCGAATCCCAGATATCTCTCGATGCTTCCTGGAGCGGAATGTCCGCGATCCGGGCCGCTTTGACGTCGAATGCAATGTTCATGGTCTCGTCGTGCCCTCGCCCTTGTCCCGAAATACCGTGCCCCCCAAGGCTCTGGCGGTGCTCGACGGCAGCCCGTTCAGCGGCGAAAAACTCCCCCCGAGCCGCTGCGCAGCCCTATCGAGCCTGTACTTGGAAGCCCAACACAAGATGTTGTGTCGTGAAACCGTAAGGTAGACCTCCGACCATACTCTGTCAAGCACGAAGAGGGGTTGAATGGAGTCTTGCGACCGATCACAAATCAAGCACTTACGTTGCACTCCTAGAATTCATAAAGCGGCCGGGCGGATATCCGCAGGAGCGCTGTCCGTACAATATCTTGTGAGCCCGCGTCCCCAGCTCGTCCCCGGGCTATGCACAGGATTTCCCCGGATTTGCCGGCTCGAATCGCCGCGTGACGAAAGCCGTTCGGCGCGCGCGACGGCGCATCCGCGGTTTCCCGCACTTATGCGTTTCCGATTTCGGACCTTTACAATGACCGCACGCCGGCGAAAGGCAGCCGACGCCTAGAACCGAAAAAGACACGATGAGCGTCCGACCAGGCCTCGATTCGGGCCGTCTCGTTCCCGCCCTTCTCATCGCGCTCGCGTGCTTCGCCCCGGTGGCGGTGAACGCGCAGTTGCCGAGCGAGCAGGTGCCGTCGCTTGCGCCGATGATCGAGCGCGTCTCGCCGGCGGTCGTGAACATTTCGGTCAGCGGGACGATTCAGTTCGAAAGTCCGCTCGCGGACGATCCGATCTTCCGCCGCTTCCAGCCGGATCTCGGCGCGAGGCCGGTCGAGAGCTCGGGCTCCGGCGTGATCGTCGACGCGCAAGAGGGCTACGTGCTGACGAACCACCACGTGGTCGCGAACGCCGATCGGATCCTGGTCACGCTCTTCGACGGGCGCAGCATGGAAGCCCGGGTGATCGGCAGCGACGAGCAGTCCGATATCGCCGTGCTCGAGATCGACGCCGACGACCTCACGCAGATCGAGTTCGGCGACTCCGACCAGGTGCGCGTCGGCGACTTCGTCGTCGCGATCGGCAATCCGTTCGGGCTGTCGCACACGGTCACGTCCGGCATCGTCAGCGGGCTCGGCCGCAGCAACATCAGCCCCGATTCCGAGGCGTACGAGAACTTCATTCAGACCGACGCGTCGATCAATCCGGGCAACTCGGGCGGCGCGCTCGTCGGTCTGAACGGCGAGCTCCTCGGCATCAACTCGGCGATCCTGTCGCGCAACGGCGGCAACATCGGCATCGGCTTCGCGATCCCGGTGAACATGGCGCGCTACGTGATGCGCGAGCTCATCGAAACGGGCCGCGTGACGCGCGGCGCGCTCGGCGTCTGGATCAACACGATCACGCCGGAGACCGCCACGGCGCGAGGGCTGAAATCGACGCGCGGCGCAGTGGTGTCCGCGGTCGGCGTAGGCTCCGCCGCGGAGCGTGCCGGGCTGCGCGTGAACGACGTGATCTTGAGCGTCGACGGCAAGCCCGTCCGCGATGCGGGCTCGCTGCGCGCGGCGATCGGCCTGCGGCGGCCGGGCGAGCGCGTTTCGCTCGGCATTCTCCGCGACGGCCGGGAGCAGACGATCGAAGCGACGCTCGGCGAGGCGCAAGAAGCCGCGCGCCTCCTGACCGAGACGCCTCGGCCCGCATCGTTCTTCGGCGTCGAGCTCGCGCCCGCGGAGGGCGAAGGGCTCGTCGTTGCCAACGTCGAGCCCGGAAGCCTCGCGGAGCGCCGCGGGCTTCGGCCGGGAGACGTGATCCTGCGCGTGAACCAGCAACCCGTCGCGACGCCGGCCGATGCGAACGCGGCCGTCGAGGACGCCGATACGATCGTCCTCGAGATTCGGCGCGGCCGACGGAACATGACGATTCTGATGCGCTGACGCGGTTCCGCGCTTTCTTCCTTCGCAAAGGGTTCTGTCTCGATGGTGGTCAAGCCTCGATCTCGAAGCGTTTGTGTGCTCGGCGGCACCGGGTTCGTCGGCCGCACGCTGGTCAACGAGCTGGTGCGGGCCCGTTATCGCGTCGTCATTCCCACGCGTCGACGGCAACGCCACCGGGATTTGCTGGTCTTCCCGGGCGTCGAGCTGATCGACATGGACGTGCACGACGAGCGCGCGCTAACCGCCGTGCTTCGCGGCGCGGACGCCGCGATCAATCTGATCGGTATCTTGAACGAGCGCGGCAGAGACGGCAGCGGCTTCAAGAAGGTCCACGTCGAGCTCGTCGCGAAGCTGCTCTCCGCGTGCGACGCGGCGGGCGTGACTCGCCTGCTCCACATGAGCGCGCTCAAAGCGGAAGCCGCGCGAGCCCCGAGCCACTATCTACGGACGAAGGGCCAGGCGGAGCAGCTCATCCGCAGCCACCCACGCATTCGCTTCACGATCTTCAAGCCGTCGGTGATCTTCGGCCCGCGCGACTCGTTCACGAATCGTTTCGCGCGGCTCTTGAAGCTCACGCCGGTGCTGCCGCTCGCGTGCGCGGATTCGCGGATGTCGCCGGTCTATGTCGATGACGTCGCGCGCGCGTTCGCGATCGCGCTCGAGGACAGCCATACCATCGGCCGCACGTACGAGCTCTGCGGGCCGGATATCTACACGCTCGACGAGGTCGTGCACTTCGTTCGAGATCAGCTCGGCCTGAAGCGCGCGATCGTGCCGTTGCCGAAAGGCCTCGGGCGAATGCAGGCGTGGGTCGGCGAGTTCCTGCCCGGCAAGCCGTTCTCGCTCGACAATTTCGCTTCGCTCGGCGTCGCTGGGATCTGCGGGGAGAACGGCTTCGCCGCGCTCGGCATCGAGCCGAGGCCGATGAGCGCGATCGTGCCGAGCTATCTCGCGCGACGCCGGCCGCGGCCGCGCGTATGAGGAAAAGTGTCTACGTGGTGTCCGCGACGCGCCGTTCCCCGAGCTCGTTCTGCCACGACTCGAGGACGAGCTGCCGGCTGATATCGGACATTTCGGCAAGCTCGGTCATCTCCGCGTAGAACGCCCGAGGCCCCAGTTCCTCGAGCCGCGCCTTCAAGGTCGGCAGCCAGCGCCGATACGTCGCGATCGACGCGAGCGCCGCGTTGTTCAACGGCTGCTCGAACCAGCGATCGTAGTCGGTCGCGCCGCCCCATGCCGCTTTCAAGGCGGCGTATTCCTCGCGCATCTGCTCGTACGCGCGTGCCTTGAGGGCCCGCATCTCCTCGGGCGGCAGGTCTTCCGCGAAGATGGCGCGCAGCCGGTCCTGCTGCCGCGACACGAGCGCAGAGAACTCGAGCCGATAACGGATCTTCCGGCGATAGCGCTCGAGCGCCTCGGCGTCGGCGTGACGCGCGAGCCAACGCTCCGTGCCGTACTCCTCGACGGCCGTCGCGAACGCCTCGCTGAGCGCGCTGTCGTCCTTGATGTAGACGACCTGATGCGCGAGCTCGTGGAACAGAATCGAGGCGACGTACTGCTCGCCTCCCGCGAGCATCGTCGAGAGCACGGGGTCGGCGAAGTAACCGAGCGTCGAGTACGCCGCCGCGCCGGCGAGATACGTATCGAGCCCCTTGCGCTCGAGCGACGCACGAAACCGTTCGGCGGTTTCGAGCTTGAAGAAGCCGCGATACGCGACGCAGCCGGTGAACGGATAGCACCAGCGCTTCGGATTGACCGAGAACTCCTCCGTCGCGATCACGTTCCAGACGACATACGGACGGCCGAGCTCGACGTACGTGGTGTAGCTCTTGCTGGACGGAAGGTAGAGCTCCTCGACGGCGAAACGGCGAATCTCCGGAACCCGGCCGAGCGTCACCTTGACCTGCTCGTCCTGGTTCGGATCGGCGAGCACGCGCTCGATCGGCGTGCGTTTACGTATCAGCTCGAGCTGACCTGCCGCCGCCTGCCAATAGAAAGGCACTGCGCAGCTCTGCGTGATCGCGCAGGCCAAGAACAGCGCGGCGAGTTTCAGCATTCGCATGGCGCGCAACCTTATCACGTGCGGGGCTGAGTTAAGATCGGACTCGATGGAAATTTACGAAGTGGGCGGCGCGGTTCGTGACGCGCTTCTCGGGCGCCCGATCCGAGAGCGGGATTGGCTGGTCGTCGGCGCCGAGCCCGCCGAGCTGCTGGCGCTCGGCTTCAAGCCGGTCGGGAAGGACTTTCCGGTGTTCCTGCACCCCGAGACCGGCGAGGAGTATGCCCTCGCGCGCACCGAGCGCAAAGTCGCGCCGGGCTATACCGGCTTCACGTTCGACACTTCGCCGACGATCACCGTGGAGCAGGACCTCGCGCGGCGCGATTTCACGATCAATGCGATGGCCCGCGATCGCGAGGGACGATTGATCGATCCGTGGGGCGGCCTCCGCGACCTCGAGGCGCGAAAGCTCCGGCACGTGTCCGATGCGTTTCGCGAGGACCCCGTTCGCGTGCTCCGCGCCGCACGCTTCGCCGCGGACCTCGCAGAGCTCGGCTTCACGGTCGCGGACGAGACGCTCGCGCTGATGCGCGAGATGGTCGACGCGGGCGAGGTCGACGCGCTGCGACCCGAGCGCGTATGGAAAGAGACCGCGCGCGCGCTCGCGACGAGCCGGCCCGACGTGTTCATCTCGGTGCTTCGCGAGTGCGGCGCGCTCGCGAAGGTATTCCCGGAGATCGACGCGCTGTTCGGCGTGCCGCAGCCCGAGCGCTGGCACCCCGAGATCGACACCGGCGTGCACATCTTGATGGTGCTCCGTATGGCCGCGAAGCTCTCGGACGATCCGGTCGTCCGTTTCGCGGCGCTGACGCACGATCTCGGCAAGGGCACGACGCCGAAAGAGATGCTGCCGCGGCATATCGGCCACGAGATGCGCTCCGTCGAGCTGCTGCAGCGGATGTCCGAGCGGCTTCCGGTGCCGCGCGCGTACAAGGAGCTCGCGGAGAGAGTCGCGCGCTATCACGGGCTCGTGCATCGCGCGCGCGAGCTCAAGCCCGCGACGGTGCTGAAGCTGATCGACGCCGTCGACGGCCTCCGCCGCCCGGACCGGTTCGAGCAGTTCTTGCTCGCGTGCGAGGCCGACGCGCGCGGCCGCAAGGGGTTCGAAGACCAGCCGTACGAGCCGGGCGAGCGGCTTCGCGCCGCGCTCGCCGCCGCGCGGGCCGTCGACGTCGCCCCGCTCAAAGCGCAGGGGCTCGAAGGCGCCGCGCTCGGCGAAGCGCTGCGCCGTGCACGCATCGAGGCGATCCGCGCGGTGTGGAGCTGATCGGCCGGCGGCGGCGCTACAGCCGGCTGCGGAAATCCCGTCCGGGCAGCGCGAGACCGTCGGCCCGCCTCGTCAGCAGCAGGAGCTTGAAGCGCTCGCCCATCTCGCCGGGCAGGATCAGCGTCTTGAGCGCGGCGAGCCTCGCCGGCGATTCGCGGTCGCGCTCGCCGATCAGCGCGTCGCCGAGCGCCTCGATGAGAAACTGCGCCTGCGTCGTGAAGCCCGCGACCGAAAGCCCGGCCGCACGACCCGCCTCCGCGCACGCGCTGAAATCGACCCACGCGGTGATGTCCTGCAATCCCGGATAGACGAACGGGTCGCCGTGCGCGCGGTGCCGGTAATGACACATCAGCGTGCCGCCCGATCGGTCGGGGCGATAGTAATCGCGGCGCGCATAGCCGTAGTCGACGAGCAGCATCGCGCCGCGGAGGAGACACGCGCCGAGCGTGGCGATCCACGCGGGCAACACGAGCCGAAGCTCCGAGCGATAACCTTCGGGCAACGGCATACCGAGCGACGCCTCGATGCGTCGAACCGCTCTCGATAGCGTAGGGTCACGGCCGCCCTCGGCCCAGTCGAACCCGTCCTCGCGGACGCGCACGCCGAGCGGCACGACGTCGTCGCCGCGCTTCACGAAACGCTCGAACGGCAACGCGTCCGCGACTTCGTTCGCGAGGATCAGGCCTTCGAGCTCGGTATCGAGCAGCCCGTCGAGCCATTCGACCCGGCCGGCGTAGCGTGCGAGCGTTTCCTGTTGCCGCTGCCGCAGCGTGCCGCTCGTCTCGAGGATCAAATATCGGACGTTCGTGAGCCCGAGCACCTCGAACGCGTCGAGGCACTGCGCGGCGAGCGTGCCGTGGCCGGCGCCGAGCTCGAGGATCGTCGGCGACGGTAGTGACTCGAGCCACGGCGCGCACGTCGCGGCGATCGCGCGCGCGAGCGCATTGGAGAGCTCCGGCGCGGTCACGAAATCGCCGCCGATGCCGATCTTCTCGCCGTCCGCGCTGTAGTAACCGAGCCCGGGCTCGTAGAGCGCGAGCTGCACATACTGCTCGAAACCGATCCAACCGCCGGCCTCGGCGATCGCGTCGCGAATCCGCGCGGCAAGCGCGCGGCTTCGTGCGAGCGACGCCTCGTCCGGGCGCGGCAGGGTGTGCTCGATGCTCGTGGGACGCATGAATTCGTTGCTTTGCGCGGGCGGGACGACTGTTCCGTTCGGTCACCCGAGTCCGCCGGGTGGCCGGGCTGCGACTCTAGTGTACCCTTACCTGCAACTCGGGCTCGTTGGAATCGCTGTGCAAGAACGGCAAGTCTCTCTCGAAGGCCGATGGGCGCTCGTCACCGGCGCGGGCAAGCGAATCGGCGCGACGATCGCGCGCACGCTGCACGGGGCCGGCGCGAACGTGGCCGTGCATTATTTCCGCTCCGCCGACGACGCCGAGCGCGTCGCGGCGCAGCTCAACGAAGCGCGCGCGAATTCCGCCTTCACCGTAGGCGGCGATATCCGTAAGGTTCCCGAGACCGAACGCATCGTCGCCGAGGTGATCGCGCGCACCGGGCGCCTCGATATCCTCGTGAACAACGCGTCGACGTTCTATCCGACGCCGCTCGGGACCGTCACCGAGGAGCAGTGGCACGACCTGATCGACAGCAACCTGAAGGCGCCGCTCTTCCTCGCGCAGGCCGCGCTGCCGTATCTCAAGGCGGCGCACGGCTCGATCGTCAACATCGTCGACATCCACTCGCAACGGCCGCTGAGACACCACGTCGTGTACGGCCCCGCGAAAGCGGGGCTCGCGATGCTGACGCGCTCGCTCGCCAAGGACCTCGCGCCCGAGATCCGCGTGAACGGCGTCTCGCCCGGCGCGATTCTCTGGCCCGAGGGCGGGATCCCGGAAAACGTGCAGCAGACGATCCTGAGACAGGTGCCGCTGAAGCGGACCGGCGCGCCCGAGGACATCGCCTCCGCGGTGCTGTACCTCGTCCGCGACGCGACCTACGTGACCGGCCAGATCCTCGCCGTCGACGGCGGCCGAAGCATCGGCTGGTAGCGATCCAGCGCTTACGCCGCGCGCTCGAGCGGACCGATCCGCTCGAGCCGGGTCGCTGCCGCACGCCGCTCGGCCCACTCGACGCCGATCGGCCGGCCCGTCAGCGGATGGCGCAAGTCGGCGGCGATCTCCGCGAGCGGACCGAGCACGAACGGATAGCGCAGCACGTCGTCGCGCGGCAGCCTGCGATCGGCATCGACCATTCCGCCGAAGAGCAACAGATCGAGATCGAGCGTTCGCGACGAGAACCGCTCGCCGCGACGCACTCGGCCGCCCTCGTACTCGATGTCGTGCAGCTCGCGCTCGACGTCGTCCGGCGAGCCCGTGAACTCGAACGCGAAGACCATGTTCAGGAACGGCGCGCCGCTGAAGCCGAAAGCGGGACTGCGGTAGACGTCCGAGCACCGAAGCCCGGGGAAACGCTCGGCCAGCGCCGCGGCCGCGAGCTTGAGATGGCGAGCGGGCTCGATATTGCTGCCGGCGCCGACATAGACCTCAACCATAATCCTCCGTGCGGCGCTCGATGACGACGCCGACCTCCCTCGATCCCTCGACGGCGCCAGGCTTCGCGACCGAGACGCGAAGCCATGGAACGCCGAACTCCGTGATGACGATCTTCGCGACCGACTCGGCGAGCGCCTCGACGAGCGCGAAGTGCGTGCTCTCGACGTGCGCGATCACCCGCTTCGCCACGTCCTTGTAATTCAGCGTGTCCTCGATCGAATCGGACTGTGCCGCGCGGCGAATATCCGTGCCCATCTCGAGATCGATGCTCACGATCTGCCTGATGTGCCGCTCCCAATCCCAGATGCCGATCACGGTCTCCACACGCAGATCGCGCACGAAAACGATGTCCACGCCGCTTCTCCCAGTTGTCAGTGTTCGCGGGCAGCCGACCGGCCGACGCGCCGTGCCGCGCTCGGCGTCCGGGCCGTCGATGCGATCTCCGGCGGCTCGAGCTCCTCGAGCGACCAGCGCGGGCGCGCGATGATACCGGGCGCGGGCTCGGCGGGAACGGACGCCGCGCGACACGCCCCGGCGTACGCGATCATCGCGCCGTTATCCGTGCAAAGCGCAGGCCGCGGATAACGCACCTCGAAGCCGTGCTCGCGGCCCGCGTCGTCGAGCGCGGCGCGAAGCCGCCGATTCGAGCCCACTCCGCCCGCGACGATCAGCCGCTCGCGGCCGGTCCGCTCGATCGCGAGCCGGCACTTGTCGACCAGGGTGTCGACGACGGCCGCCTGGAAACCGGCGGCGATATCCGCACGCACCTCGTCCGTCAGCCGCCCCGCGTCGCGCTCCGCTTCGATCGCGAGCCGCACGGCGGTCTTCAAACCGCTGAAGCTCATGTCGAGCCCCTGCCCCTTCAGCGGCCGCGGGAACGCGAATCGCTCGGGATCGCCGCGCTCGGCCAGCGCGGCCAGCGCGGGGCCGCCCGGGTAAGGCAGCGCAAGCAGCCTCGCGACCTTGTCGAAGGCCTCGCCGGCCGCGTCGTCGAGCGATGCGCCGACGATTCGATAGCGCCCGAGGCCGGCAACGTCGACGAGCAGGGAATGCCCCCCGGAAACGAGCAGCGCGACGAACGGAAACGCGGGCGGATTCGGCTCGAGCATCGCGGCGAGGAGGTGTCCCTCCATGTGGTGCACAGGGACCGCCGGGATGCCGAGCCCGTAGGCGAGCGACGCCGCGAACGCGCCGCCGACCATGAGCGCGCCGATCAGCCCGGGCCCCGCCGTGTACGCGACGGCGTCCAGGTCTTTCGGCTCGATGGCAGCTTGCGCCAGGACGTGCCGGACCATCGGAGCGAGCTTCGCGATATGGTCCCGCGACGCGAGCTCGGGCACGACGCCGCCGAACGGCGCGTGGATCGCCGTCTGGGTCGCGAGCGCTTCGGCGACGAGGCCGCGCCGCGTGTCGTACAACGCGACGCCCGTCTCGTCGCAGCTCGTTTCGATGCCGAGGACCAGCATGGTGGGTGGCTCCCAGACGCCCCTTTACACTCCGCTCGGCCGGGGAGTACGATACCCGGCTCGGATGGCGGGACCGCCGCCGTCGTTCAACCAGTCACGCGAGTACTTGATGCCAAGCGTCCGAGTAAGAGAAAGCGAACATTTCGATGCCGCGTTGCGCCGCTTCAAGCGCGCCTGCGAAAAGGCGGGTATTCTGACAGAGCTCCGCAGACGAGAGTACTACGAAAAGCCGACGCAGGAGCGCAAGCGCAAGAAGGCGGCCGCGATCAAGCGCCACCTGAAACGCAACGCCCGTCTACTGTCACGGCGGCAGCGCCTATACTGATTCCCGAAAACACGATCCGGTCTCGGTCCGATGTCTCTCAAGGGCCGTTTGGAAGAGGACATGAAGGCCGCCCTTCGCTCCGGCGACAAGGTGCGGCTCGGTGCGTTGCGTCTCGCGCTCGCCGCGATCAAGCAACGTGAGGTCGATTCCCGTCATCCGCTCGACGACGCAGGCGTGCAAGGCGTCCTCGAGCGGATGATCAAGCAGGCCCGGGACGCGCTCGCGCAGTACCGGGAGGGCGGCCGCGAGGACCTCGTCGAGAAGGAAGAGGCCGAGATTGCGGTGCTGCAGAGCTACCTGCCGGAGCCTTTGACCGACGAGGAGCTCGACGAGCTGATCGCCGACACGATCGACGAGGTCGGTGCCCGAGGTCTCAACGATATCGGGAAGGTGATGGCGGCGTTGAAATCGAAGGCCGCGGGCCGTGCCGACATGCGCGAGGTCAACTCCCGTGTCCGCGCCGCGCTCGCGGACGAGTAGCGGCGGAGACCGCCACGGCTGCGAAGCCCGCTGCTTCGATTCGACTCCGCTCAGCCGATCCCGACCGGCCGGCGGATGAGCCGAATCCCGCAAACCTTCATCGATGAGCTGATCGCGAGAGCGGATATCGTCGACGTGGTCGGCTCACGCGTCGCGTTGAAGAAAGCGGGCCGCGACTACAAGGGGCTTTGCCCGTTTCACAACGAGAAGACCCCGTCGTTCACGGTGAGTCCGTCGAAGGGCTTCTTCCATTGCTTCGGCTGCGGCGCGAACGGCACCGCGCTCGGCTTTCTGATGCGCTACGACAACCTCGGTTTCCGCGAGGCGGTCGAGGCGCTCGCCGAGATGGTCGGGCTCCCCGTGCCCGAGGTCGCGCGGACGGATCCGCAGCCCACGGACGATGGGCTGATACCCCTCCTCCACGAGGCCGATCAGCTCTACCGGCGGCACCTGCGAGAGACGCCGAAGGCGATCGAATACTTGAAGCGGCGCGGCATCGACGGCGCGACGGCCGGGCGCTTCGGTCTCGGCTACGCGCCCGACGCCTGGGACACGGTCTTGAAAGCGCTCGGCCGCGGCGACGAGAAGCGCATCGCGCGGCTGCTCGAGGCGGGACTCCTGGTCCGCGGCGAGAGCGGTCGCGTCTACGACCGTTTCCGCGACCGGATTATGTTTCCTATCCGGAATGCACGCGGCGACGTGATCGGTTTCGGCGGCCGGGTGATCGGCGCCGGTGAGCCGAAATACCTGAACTCGCCCGAGTCGCCGGTCTTCCACAAGGGGCGCGAGCTTTACGGGCTCTTCGAGGCCCGCGGCACGCCGGGGCGCCCCGCCGAAATTCTCGTCGTCGAGGGCTATCTCGACGTCGCGAGCCTCGCGCAGTTCGGCGTCGGCCCGGCCGTGGCGACGCTCGGCACGTCGACGACCGCCGATCACGTCCGCCGCCTGACCCGCCTGTCGGATCGGGTCATCTTCTGCTTCGACGGCGACCACGCGGGCCGGAAGGCGGCGTGGCGGGCGCTCGAGACGGTCCTGCCGTTCGCCGGCGGCAAGGTCGAGATCAAGTTCCTCTTGTTGCCGGAAGGAGAGGATCCGGATTCGCTCGTACGCGGGCAGGGTCCGGAAGCCTTCCGCCGCCTGATGGCCGAAGCGCTGCCGCTCTCGACTTTCCTGATCGAGGAGCTAGCGACGCGAATCGACACGAAAGATGTCGACGGGCGGGCGCGCCTGGTCGCCGAGGCGAAGCCCCTGCTCGCTCGGATCCCGGCCGGCGTCTATCGGGAGCTATTGATCGAGGAACTTGCGCGGCTTACGGGAATCGAACAGTCGCGTTTCGTCGCACTGCTCGAGCCGCAGGCCGCCGCCCCGACACGCGATCGCCCCGCCGCCCCGCCGCCGCCCCGCAAGGGCCGCTCCGCGATCGGTCGAACGATCACGCTCGTGCTCCACCACCCCGGGGCCGTGGCGCTCGCGGGTGAGGTCGCGGGGCTCGACGAGGTCGACGAGCCGGGGGCCGCGCTGCTCCGGCGCGTGCTTGAACTCGCGCGGGAACGCCCCGATCTTAAGCTCGCCGGGCTCATCGAGCGCTTCCGGGACGATCCGGACGAAAGACATATCGTGAGACTCGCGGCGGAAGAGCCGCCGCTCGTGGAAGACGACACAGCCGCCGCCGCAGTGCTGCGGGATGCCCTCGAGCGTATCGTGCGGGACCATGCCGTCGCCGCGCGGAAGCGAGAGCAGGCCGAGGCGCTGCGCCGGGCGCGGCTCGGTGCCGACGGACGTCGCAACTTGACGTAGAGACTTGAACTAATCGACCCGGCTGCCATCACAAAACGTGAGCACGGCATAGCCTAGGCAGGCCGGATTGCGCTAAAGTGCGCTGTTTTTTAGCCGCCCGAACGAGGAACCAGAGTCTATGGATACCGCCTCTCATCCTCAGGAAGACGAGCGTCAGTCCCAACTCAAGCTCTTGATTGCCAAGGGCAAAGAGCAGGGTTTCCTGACGTACGCCGAAGTCAACGATCATCTGCCTAGCGATATCGTCGATCCCGAGCAGATCGAGGATATCGTCAACATGATCAATGACATGGGCATCCCCGTCTTCGAGAAGGCGCCGGACGCGGAGTCCCTGCTCCTGTCCGACTCGGCCGTCTCGACCGACGACGACGCGGCGGAAGAGGCGGCTGCGGCGCTCGCGACGGTCGACAGCGAGTTCGGCCGAACGACGGACCCTGTACGAATGTACATGCGCGAGATGGGTACTGTCGAGCTGCTGACTCGCGAAGGGGAAATCCGCATCGCGAAGCGGATCGAGGAAGGCCTGGACCAGGTGCGCCAGGCGCTCGCGCAGTTCCCCCCCACGTTCGAGCTGCTGAACGAGGCCTACGAGCAGGTGCAGCGGGGCGAGGCTCGCCTTCAGGACGTGATCGTCGGCTTCATCGACCCGAACGCGGAGATTGCCGAGCCGAACGCTCAGACCGAGATCGACGAGCGCGAGGCGGCGTCGGACGACGGCGACGACGAGGACGACGAGGATGCGCCGCAAGCGGTCGCGGAGACGGGACCCGATCCCGAGGAAGTCGCGAAGCGCATGAAGAAGCTGAAGCGCCTGCACAAGCGCTACGTCGAGCTGCTGACGCAGCACGGCGGGCGCAACGCGCAGACGAAGAAGGCGCTGAAGGCTTTCACGACGGACTTCATGGAGCTGAAGCTCGCGCCGAAGATCTTCGACCAGATGGTCGCGCAGCTTCGCGACATGGTGAACTCGATCCGCACGTACGAGCGGCAGGTGATGGCGCTGTGCGTGCGCGACGCGGGCATGCCGCGCAAGGACTTCCTCGCGAGCTTCCCGAAGAACGAGACGAATCTCGACTGGGTCGACAAGCACATCCGTGCGAAGCGCAAGCACTCGTCGCAGCTCGCGAAGCTGAAGGACGAGATCCTGCGCGCGCAGAAGCGCCTGCAGAAGATCGAGCAGCAGGCGATGCTGTCGATCGCCGAGATCAAGGAGATCAACCGCCAGATCTCGCTCGGCGAGGCGCAAGCCCGTCGCGCGAAGAAGGAGATGGTCGAGGCGAACCTGCGTCTCGTGATCTCGATCGCGAAGAAGTACACGAACCGCGGCCTGCAGTTCCTGGACCTGATCCAGGAGGGCAACATCGGCCTGATGAAGGCGGTCGACAAGTTCGAGTACCGCCGCGGATACAAGTTCTCGACGTACGCGACGTGGTGGATCCGCCAGGCGATCACGCGCTCGATCGCGGACCAGGCGAGGACCATCCGCATTCCGGTTCACATGATCGAGACGATCAACAAGCTGAACCGCATCTCGCGGCAGATGCTGCAGGAGATGGGCCGCGAGCCGACGCCGGAGGAGCTCGCGCAGCGGATGGACATGCCGGAGGACAAGGTCCGCAAGGTGCTGAAGATCGCGAAGGAGCCGATCTCGATGGAGACGCCGATCGGCGACGACGAGGATTCGCATCTCGGGGATTTCATCGAGGACACGACGTCGCCCTCGCCGCTCGACGTCGCGACCGAGGAGAGCCTGAAGGAGACCACGCATGCGGTCCTCGCGGGCCTCACGCCGCGCGAGGCGAAGGTGCTCAGGATGCGCTTCGGCATCGACATGAACACCGATCACACGCTGGAAGAGGTCGGCAAGCAGTTCGACGTGACGCGCGAGCGCATTCGTCAAATCGAGGCGAAGGCGCTCAGGAAGCTCCGCCATCCGTCGCGGTCGGATCAGCTCCGCAGCTTCCTGATCGACGACTGAGACGCGCGAAGCCGCGTGTTTCCGCGAAGGGTCTGGCCCGAAAGGGTCAGACCCTTTCTTTTTGCGCGCTCAAACGTCAACGTCGTCGACGTCGACCTGCCCGGTCAGGCGCCGCCGCACGTGCGACCACGAGAGACCGAGCGCGAGCAGCCCGGAGAGACAGATCAACGCGATCCAGGTGATCTCGCTCCGCTGGTCGAGCGTGAGCCAGCCCATGCCGATGAGGAACCAGATCAGCGTGCCGAAGAAGGCCGCGCCGATCAGCATTCCCCACAGGCCGAGCGAGCGAGTCGTCGCGCGGAGCAGAATGGCCCAGCCCGCGAGCACGACGACGCCGGCGAGCGCATGCGCCGGGCCGAGGCGGCTGTTCACGAACGACTCTTGCAGCCAATGGATATACGAAAAGCGCGTTGGATTGAACGTGAGCAGAACGAGGACGGCGGAAAACGCGAGGCGCACGAGAAAGCTGCGCAAGCCGAAGCGGTGGACTGCCATGCGGAATTCCTGACGGACGCGGATGCCTGCGGACCGAATCGCGCCCCATGGTAGCCATGGCCTCGGATCATGGGAAGCGCACGCGAGCGAAGCCGCATGGCCGACCGTTACGTATGCCGCCGTAGGCTTCAGTTGGTGATGCTCGCGCCCGTCACCCGGGACCGGCGGCAACGCGTCGCCTCACGCGGAAATGAGCTCGTCGAATCGCCCGATCAGCCGCAGCAATTCGCGGCCGTGCGAATTGCCCGACACGAATTCCTCGGCGTACGGAAGGATCGCGCTCGTCCGCGGCAGCTCCTCGTAGTTCTCGAGGATCTCCCGCATCCTTGGAATCATCATCCACTGCACCCACTGCAGGAACGTCAGCGTGTCGCAGCAGAACGGCTCGGTGCTCTCGAGCAGGTGGGCGGGCGGCGGCTCGGTCTCCCATTGATCCGCCTCGCGCATCGTCGCTTCGAGCTTGTCGATGACGACGCGAAGTGCCGCGCGGCGCGTGTGATCTTCCATAGGTCCATTCTCACGGCACGGCGTGCCGTCGACAACTCGAACGGGCACTCGCCCGAGTGCCGCGCGGGCGGACCGCCCATGCGGTTGATGGTAGACTACCGGCCGGGTTGGGCCCGTAGCTCAGTTGGTTAGAGCAGGGGACTCATCGAAAGGTGCCTTCGCGGTGAAAGCCGCGAAGTGGACGGGATGAATTCAGGGAAACCGTAGCGCACCCGCGCCGGCAACCCTGAGCCAAGCCGGCGGTGCACCGCCGGAAGGTGCAGAGACTACCTGAGAGCTCGGAAGCGCAGGCTACGCCCGCTTTCGAAAGCGCTCTTAATGACAGGCTCGAGCGTCCCGCACCCTACCGGGCGAGTCGCCCGCGGGTGAAGAGATAGTCCACTCCCGCCGGAAACGGCGGAGCGAGTGAATCCCTTGGTCGTAGGTTCGAGTCCTACCGGGCCCACCATCCCCGCGCCTGCCGCAACGCCCGTCACGTGATGATCTCCATCACGTACCGAAGTCGATTCGAGCCACATTGAGGACAAATCAGTTGCTCGCTTCGCGAAACCGGGCCACCGCAAACTGGACACTCATTCTCTACCGGCTCTGCGTTATGAGCGCACTCCAATGTGACGAAGCCTCGGCAGGACTTACATTGAAAACCGATGCTTTCAGGGTTTCTCGACAAGACATCGACCGCGTCGCTAGTGCTGGTAGTCATTGCGACCGTATGGGGAAGCTGGTGGGCGCATCGTTGAGCCCGACGCTGGATCGTTCATGATCTGGTAATACACAGGCAGCCGGGATTATGCGACGATGCTCACTCCGTCGGCACAGTGCCGGGTCAATTTAGGGGGAAACAATAGTGAAAATAAGACAGTCGGCTGTCGCCGTCGCGCTAGCGGTCCTCTCTGGGTACGCCCTTGCAGACGGCGTCGACGGTACGTGGGTTGCGAACGTCGATAGCCCGATGGGCGCGATCGAGGTTCAATTCATTCTGGCCGCGAACGGCCCGGCGCTGACCGGCACCGTCGCCGCCGGCGGAATGCAGATAGGCTCGATCACCGAAGGCAAGATCGACGGCAACGACGTTGCGTTCAAGCTGCCGGTGATGGGGTTCGACGGCGGTCCAGGCTTCACGATCGCCTACGAGGGCACGGTGAACGGCGACGAGCTGAAGCTCGTGAGCACGTTCGAAGGCGGCCCGACCGGGGAGCCCATGGTCACCGAGATCACGGCGAAGCGCATGAACTAGCCGGGCGACGTCCAGGCGGCACGCCGCACTGCTGCGAAGGCGGCGTGTCGCTGCGCTCGGGGTCAGAAACGTTCCTTATTCGCTCTGACCCGTCAGCACCGTGCCGGTGCAGGTGCTGACGAGCGATCGCGCTCCCCGGTCCTCGGCCGTCGGATCGCCGACGAGCCCGACGAACAGCACGGTGCCGGAGAAGCGCTCGCGGATCGCGAAGATGAACGGACGGTCGGCGACGAAGGCGTTGAAGGAGACGACGCCGATGCCGACCGACGTCGCCGCCGCGGCGCGCGTGCCGCGCTCGTCGATCTCGACGCGCGTCTTCTGACGCACGAAGTCGATGCACATTTGCCGGCCGAGCGGCGACAGAGGTGTGAAATCGGCGCCTGGAGTGAACGCAGGCTCCATGCCCATCGCGATCAGTGTGTCGTTCAGGTACGTATCGAACGTCAATGTGACCTTGGGTAGCGACAGCAGATCGATCCTGCCCGGGGCGAGCGCGTCGACGATCTCGTTCCAGCGGTCCGCGTCGAGGTTCGCGAGAAAGTCGCGCGCCGAGGTGCCCGGCTGCGGCAGAACGATCACCATCGCGAACCCGCCGTCGCCGTAAGGCAGCTCGACGGCCGAGTACGACGCGTCGCCGCCGCGCGGCATCTCGACGTTCCGCAGCGACATCATATCGACCTCGACCGTCGAGCCGTCCTCGCGCTGAAAGGCCGCCCGCCTCGTCTCCTCGGGATCGAAGGACGTGGTCCAACTGCCGTCGAAGAACACGGCATTCGTGAGCAGCATCACGAGCGACGGATCGAGCGCGTCGACGATGCCGTCGATCATCCCTTTCGTATTCTCCGCGACCCAGTCGTTGATCGTCGTCACGGCCGACGGGTCGGAGAAATCCATGGAGCCGACGCGAGCGTCGAAGGCCGCCGTGACCGCTTGCAGGAAAGCGTGCTGAAACGGCACCTCTTCGTTCGCCCACACCGCGTTCGCGATCTCGAGCCGGACGTTCGGGTCGCGCTCCGCGAGAAGGTCGATCAGCTCTCGATACCCGCCGTTGATCTCCGCGCGCGAAAGCGCCCCGAATCCGAGCGCCTCGCGCATGGCGTCGAACGTCGCGCCGCCCGCGCCGTTCATCGCGATGCCGAGCGCCATCGACGCGCCGAGCGGAGACAACACGATGTTCGGCCGCTCCTCCGCCTCCGCCGTGCGCGCCGCAAGCTCGAAGCCGAAGCGGAGCGAAGCGCCGACCACGGCCTCCTCGCTTCGCGTCAGTGCGCGAGGCGGGCTGGCGTCGGGTGCAGCCGTGTCCGCGAGATCGCCGCCTGCGCCATCGGTGCTGCAAGCGGTCATCGCCGCGACACCCACGGCTCCGGCGACGATTCGAAACCATGCGCTCATTCGGCCCCCGCTCGCGACGATGAATTCTTCGAGAATAACCGCGGCCGGCGACGAATCTGTATGGATTTCTCGGTCGATTTGTCTTCGGGCGTATACTGCCGCCGGCCGAAACATACGTAGAAGCGGCAATTGCGACCGTCGGCGGCCGGTTGATAGCGTCGGCCGCGCGCATACCATTGCGCACGATCGGCCGGCGCCGGCCGGCGCTGACGATCCGAGTCCGTAGAGGGAGAAAACCAATGACCGATGAGATGGACGGCATCGATCGCCGTATATTTCTCAGGGCGGCGGCCTTGGGCGCCGTGGTAGTCGGCGCCGGCGGCCTGCAGCGGACGGCCTTGGCGCAAGCGCAAGCCGAATCGAGCGCGCCGCCGCCGCGAGCGAGACCGGGGGGAGGCGCGAATTACGCTCCGATTCGAGCCGAGGTCGAAGTTCGGGACTGCGAGATCGAGGGCAAGATCCCGGACGACCTGAACGGCGGTTTCTACGCGACGGGTCCCGACCCGCAATACCCGCTCGCTCCGGGCAATATCGTGTTCGACGGCGAAGGCCACGTCCGGATGTTCCGGATCAAGAACGGCCGCGTCGATTACAAGACCCGCTACGCGAAGACGGAGCGCTACGTCGCGCAGGACAAGGCCCGGCGAAATCTTTTCCCGATGTACCGCAATCCGGCGCTCGACGATCCGAGCGTCAAGGGCCTGAGCCGCAGCACGGCCAATACGCACGTGCTGAACTTCAAGAACTATATCCTCGCGCTCAAGGAAGACAGCCCGCCTTGCGCGCTCGACATCAATACGCTCGAGACGGTCGATCCGGTGTTCACGTTCGGCGGCGAGCTGCCGCGTGACCGGCCGTTCACCGCGCACCCGAAGATCTGCTCGCAGACCGGCAACATCGTCGCGTTCGGCTACGAGGCCGAAGGCTTCGGCAGCGACGTCGTCGCGGTGTTCGAGATCGACCAGCAGGGCAAGAAGGTCTGGGAAGCGAAGATCAAGGTCCCGTATGTCGGCCTGTTGCACGACTTCGCGGTGACCGAGAACCACATCGCGTTCTTCGTCGTTCCGCTCGCGATCGACCACGAGCAGATGGCGCGCGGCGGCATTCACTGGTCGTGGGACAAGACGAAGAAGACGTATCTCGGCATCATGCGCCGCTACGGCGACGGCAAGGACATCCGCTGGATCGAAGGCCCGACCCGCAGCGGCACGCACACGATGGGCGCGTTCGAGGACAACGGCACGCTCTACTTCGATACCGAGATCACGGCCGGAAACCCGTTTCCGTTCATGCCGAACAAGGACGGCTCGCCGCCGGACTACGAGGCCTCGAGGAGCTATATCCACCGGCTCACGGCGAAGCTCGACGGCCCGAACAAGAGCTACGGCATCGAGAAGATGTATCCGCTGATCGCACCGCTGCCGCGGCAGGACGATCGCTACAACACGATGCCGTACCGCTACGGGTACATGGCGTGCCCCGACCCGAACGAGGCCGACCGTGCCAAGGCCGGTGCCTGCTACGCCCGCGTCGACAACTCGACTCGGACGTTCAAGCTCTACAACTTCGGCACGAACGTCGGTCTCGGCGAGCCGGTCTTCGCGCCGAAGAGCCTCGACGCGCCGGAAGGCGTGGGCTATTTGCTCGGCGTCGCGTGGCGTCTCGACGAGAACCTGCGCTCGGACCTCGTGATCTTCGATGCCGAGCACATCGACGAGGGACCGATCGCGATCGTGAAGCTGCCGGTCCAGGCCTCGCCGCAAGTCCACGGATGGTGGGTACGCGAGGATCAGTATCCGACCTAGTCGATCGTGATCGAACCGCGCCGCGAGGTCATTCCGCGCGGCGCGGTTTTTTTTTCGTGCGATCGGCGCGGGCGTTCTAGCCCGCGCCGCGTGCAGTCGTTCGAATGACGCGCAAGGACGCGTGACGATCGTCGGACGTCACTAGCGGCCGAGGCGCCAACCGAAAGTCAGGCCGAGAACGACGGGATCGATTTCGACCGTGCCCAGCGAAGCGCCGGAAAGCTTCGCGTCGCTGTCGATGTCGATCCACCGCGCGTCGATACCGAGAATGAGGTTCTCGCCGATATCGATGTCGAGCCCGAGCTGCGCGGCGAGACCGAACGACGGATCGAGCGAGAGATCCTCGGCCGCGAGCGGGCCAGTCGTGTCCTCGTCGAAGAAGACCGTCGCGTTGACGCCGATGCCGGCATAGGGCCTCACGCGGCGATCCGGCGAGAACGCGTACTGCATCGTCACCGTCGGAGGCAGATGCTTCACCTCCGCAACCTTCGCGCCGCTCGCTTTCAACGTCACGTCGTGACTGAACGGCAGCGCGCCCAGAATCTCGACCGCCCAGCGCGGCGTGTAACGATACGTGGCGCTGAACGTCAGGCTTTCGCCGGAGTCGACCGAGACGACGTCGTGGTTGTTCGATTTCGGATCGACGTAGTGGGCTCCGACCCGTAAGGTCCAACCGCTCTCGTCCTGTGCAAGTGCGCTGCCGGCGGCGACGAGCGACGCGATGCAAACGGCGGCGGCGATGCTGCCCTTCCTTAAGCCATTCATCGTCTTTCCACTCCTTGAAGCAGGCGTGAGTCCGCGGATCAGACTAGCGTCCGCTCGAGGAGCGGCGGTTGATCCTCGTCAACCGCAGGGCCGTCGACGCATACGCAATTGCCGAACAAGCTGCGGAAAATCGCTATTCCGACGCCTCCTCGCGGCATCTATCGTGCGCACGATGCAAGGCCGATCGAACCGTCGTGCGGCCGCGGGCACCGCGGAGAAGGACTGTGCGGACTGCTCGGCCGCGGTGCGTTGCTGGCGGACGAGGCCGCGGCGTGGAGCCGGCATCGCGGTGACGACGAGCGTCGTGCTCGGGCGCGGCGAACGCGCCTTCGCGCAGGGCGATCGGTACTCCGGCCTCTATATCGTCGCCGAAGGTTGCATCAAGCTCCGCGAGACGATGAGCGACGGCGGCGAGCGGATCGTCGCGGTCCGCACGCCGGGCGAGCTCGTGGGGCTCGAAGGCTGGGTCGCGGGCCGCCATCCTCACGCGGCAATCGCGGCGATGCGAACGAAGCTATGCCGCGTCGAGCTCTGCGCCGACGCGAGCCCCGATCTCCTCGTACGCCTGCTCGCGAAAGCCTCCGAGCAGCTGCATCACGCGTCTCGGCCGTGGGCCGGCCGCTCCGCGCTCGAGCGGGTCGCGGCCTTCGTCACCGATATCTCGACGCGGCTGGACGACGAGGCCGTCGGTCGAGCGCTGCCGATGACTCGGGCAGAGGTCGCGTCCCATCTCGGCCTCGCCGAGGAAACCGTCGTGCGTGCCCTCGGAACGCTGCGCAAGCGAGCGTGAGCGCTAGATCGCCGGCTGGGGTTGGGGTTTCGCTGCCGCCGTGCGGCCGATGAGCTTCACGAGCTCGCGTGTCCAAAGCACCGAGCTCGCGACCGCCGCGCAGATCAGCCAATCCATGGGCGACAACGCGACCGTCGAGAACGCTCGCTGCAGGAACGGCACGTAGATCACGGCGATCTGCAGCAGCAGCGACAGCGCGACCGCGCGCCACAGCCAGCGGTTCGCGAACAGGTCCGAGAACGCGCTGCGCTCGTCCGAGCGCGCGTTGAACACATTGAACACGTTGAACAGCACGAGCGTGTTGAACGCCATCGTCTGCCCGTACGCGAGCTCGCCGCTGCCTTCGATCAATCCGCCGGGCAAGCTCATGTCGAGCACGAGCAGCGTGCCGGCGGCGAAGACCGCACCGACGAACAGGATGCCGCGCCACATTTTCCACGTGATCACGCCCTCGCCCGGAGGACGCGGCGGACGGCGCATCGTATGCGGCGCCGCGGGATCGAGACCGAGCGCGAGCGCGGGCGCGCCGTCCGTGACGAGGTTGATCCACAGGATCTGCGTCGCGAGCAGCGGCAGCACCAACGCGCCGTCGTTCGCGTCGATCTCCGTCAGACCGATCACGCCGGCGAGCAATACGCCGGCGAACATCGTCAGCACCTCGCCGATATTGGACGACAGCAGATAACGGAGGAACTTGCGGATGTTCGAGAAGATCGCGCGGCCTTCCTGCACCGCGGCGACGATCGTCGCGTAGTTGTCGTCGGCGAGCACGATATCGCCGGCCTGCTTCGAAACGTCGGTGCCGGTGATGCCCATAGCAACGCCGATGTCGGCGGCTTTGAGCGCCGGCGCGTCGTTCACGCCGTCGCCGGTCATCGCGACCGTCATGCCCTGCCGCTGCAGCGCGCCGACGATGCGCAGCTTGTGACTCGGATCGACGCGCGCGTAGACCGAGACCTCGTTGACCGCCTCGTCAAGCTCTTCGTCCGTCATGCGCTCGAGCTCGGCGCCCGTGATGACGCGCCCGTCGCTCGCGATGCCGAGCTCCGCGGCGATCACGGCCGCGGTGCGCGGATGATCGCCGGTGATCATGATCGATCGAATGCCGGCCCGGGCCGCGAGCGCAGCGGCTTCTTTCGCTTCCTCGCGCGGCGGATCGATCATGCCGACGAGCCCGACGAAGACGAGATCGTGCTCGATCTCGTCGCTCACGCAGCCGGCGTCGAAGCTGGCCTTCGGCAATGCCTTGAACGCGAGGCCGAGCGTGCGCAACGCCTCGCCGGCGAGCGCTTCGTTCGCGGCCTCGATCTCGGCGCGTCTACGATCGTCGAGCGGCCGCGTCTCGCCGCCGACGAGCTCGGCCGTGCAGCGCCTGAGCAGCACGTCCGGCGCGCCCTTCGTCATCACGACGACGCGATCGTCGCGCTCGGCGTCGTCGTGGACCGTCGTCATCAGCTTACGCTCGGACGAGAACGGGATCTCGGCGATGCGCGGGAAGCGCGCATCGAGTCGATCGGCCGAGAACCCCGCCTTGCGCGCGGCGACGGTCAGCGCGCCTTCGGTCGGATCGCCGTCGATGAACCAGCGGCCGTCGTGCTCGCGCAGGGCCGCGTTGTTCACGCGCTCGCCGATCGTCAGAGCGAGCTCGACCTCGTCGCGCAACGCGCCCTCGAGCGGCGCGCCCGCCGCGTCCGTCACCGTGCCTTCGGGCGCGTAGCCGGTGCCCTCGAGCTCGGCGCGGCCGCTCGCGGTCACGACCGCGCGCACCGTCATCTCGTTGCGCGTCAGCGTGCCGGTCTTGTCGGACGCGATGACGTTCGCCGAGCCGAGCGTCTCGACGGCCGCGAGATGACGCACGATCGCGTTCCGCCGCGCCATCCGCTGCACGCCGATCGAGAGCACCGCGGTCACGACCGCCGGAAGCCCCTCCGGCACGGCGGCGACCGCGAGCGCGACGCCCAGGATCAGCACGTCGAAGAGCGCCGAGAGGCCGTCGACCTCCATCACGACGAGGATCGTCGCGATCATCACGACGGCGATCGCGACGACGACCGCGCCGAGCAGCTTGCCGACGCGGTCGAGCTCGCGCTGCAGCGGCGTCGTTTCCTCGGGCGCCGCCTCGAGCATTCCGGCGATGCGGCCGATCTCGGTTCCCATGCCGGTCGCCGTGACGACCGCGCGCCCGCGCCCGTACGTCGCGGCGGTGCCGGCGAAGACCATGTTGCAGCGGTCGGCCAACGGCACGTCGGTATCGAGCGGTGCGATACCCTTTTCCACCGGAACGCTTTCGCCGGTCAGCGCCGCCTCGGAGACGCTGAGCGCCGTCGCGACGATCAGCCGGGCATCGGCCGGTATCGCGTCGCCCTCCTCGATCGCGACGATGTCGCCGGGCACGAGCTCCTCGGCCGGCACGGTCTCGAGCCTTCCGTCCCGCAGCACGCGCGCGGTCTGCGCCGTCATGCTGCGCAGCGCCGCCACCGCCTTCTCCGCGCGCGATTCCTCGAAGAAGCCGATCAGCGCGTTCAACAGCACGATCGCGAAGATCGCGATCGCCTCGTAAGGCAGCGCGCTGTCCCGCTCGACGATCCACAGGAACGCGGAGATCGCCGCCGCGACGATCAAGAGCAGCACGAGCACGTCGGTGAACTGCTCGAGCAAGCGCCGCCACGCAGGCTTCGCGCGCGCCTCCTCGATGCGGTTCGGGCCGTGCCGCGCCAGGCGTGCGCGCGCCTCCTCGCTCGACAACCCCGTCTCGGGATTCACGCCGAGCGCGGCGAGCACGTCGGCTGCGGTCGACCGATAAGGCGCCGCCGGGCGGGCCTCGTCTGGCCGCGCTCGGCGAGCGGAGACCGACGTCATGCTCGATCCCGCTCGCCGGCCCCGATCATGTGGAGAGCGCCTTCTGGAACGCGGGACGCTGCTTCAGGCGCTCGATGTACGCGCGAAGCGCCTCGCACTCTTGCGGCAGCGCGCCGAGCTGGTCCGCGGCGTTCACGGTATAGCCGACGACGATATCCGCGGCCGTGAACTGGTTGCCGACGAGGTACTCCTTGCCGGTCAGCTTCGCCTCGAGGATTTTCGCGTAATGCTCGAAGATGCGCTTGCCCTCCTCGAGCCGCTCCTTGCTCCGCTCCGCCTCGGGCAGCAGGAACAAGTGTTGAGCGATCTGCGAGACCGGCTGCATCAGCGTCGATTCGCCGAAGTGAAGCCACGACAGGAACTCGCCGTAGTGTGGCGATTCGTGCGACGGGTGAAAACGATTGGCCTCGTCGTAATGCACGAGCAGGTACTGAATGATCGCGACCGAGTCGAACAGCGTCACCGTGTCGTCGACGAGCACGGGTACCTTCCCGAACGGGTGAAGCTGCAGAAAGTCGTCGGAACGCAGCGCCTTGGGATCGAACGGCAGCACCTCGACCTCGTAATCGAGCCCGAGCTCCTCCAGCAGCCACAAAACCCGAGTGGAACGGCTTCCCGTGCAGTGATAAAGCTTCATCGGCTACGATCCTTCACGCCCGTCAGTGAATCGGTAAGGGAATCATACATGGCCCCACGCGGAAAGTTGTTCGCCGGCTTCGCGGCGATCTCGCTCCTCGCCGCGACGCTGCTCGGCGCCTACGCGAGCCACGGAATGCAATCGGCGCCGCCCGCCGCCGTCGACGCGGTGCGCACGGCCGTCGAGTTTCAGTTCTATCACGGGCTTGCGCTCCTCGCGGTGCCGCTCTTGTCGGCGCATCTCGCGCCGCGCTGGACGCTCGCGGCCGGATCGCTCTTCGTCGTGGGCACGCTGCTCTTCTGCGGGGGAATCTACGCTTCGTATCTGCTCGGCGTCGGCGCCGCGACGCGCGTCGCGCCGCTCGGCGGGATCTCGTTCGCCGTCGGGTGGGCCTCGATGGCGATCGCCGCGTTCATCCCCGCTTCGCGCCGCGCTTCCTGAGCGCCGCGGCGCAGATCCGTTCGCAGAGCTCCTCGAACGAAATGCCGACGGCCGCCGCCGAGCGAGGCAACAAGCTGCCCGACGTCAGGCCCGGCAACGTATTCACTTCAAGACACCACAACCCGCCGTTCGCGTCCATACGGAAATCCGCACGGCTATAGCATTCGAGCTTCAGCGCGCGGTGCACGGCGAGGCCGTACGCCTGCACGCGGCGTGCGATGTCCTCGGGGATGTCGGCCGGGAAGATCTCGTCGGCGCCGCCGACTTGGTACTTCGACGCGTAGTCGAAGATCGGCCCCGACTTCGCAATGATCTCGCCGACGGCGAGCGGCTCGTCGTCGAGGATGCCGACCGTGAGCTCGCGCCCCGCGATATAGCGCTCGATCATCACCTCGGAGTCGTAGCGGGAAGCGTTCTCGATCGCGGCCTCGAGCTCCTCCGGCCGCTCGACGAGCGAGAGCCCGACCGTCGAGCCTTGGCTGTTGGGCTTCACGACCACCGGAAAGCCGAGCTTCGACTCGACCTCGTCGACGCTCGCGGGCGCCATCAGCCACTCGGGCGTCGGCACGCCGGCCGCGAGGAAGAGCCGCTTCGCGATGTCCTTGTTCATGCCGAGCGTGCTGCCGATCCGCCCGGAGCCGGTATACGCGATGCCGGCGAGATCGAGCACGGCCTGCACGGTGCCGTCCTCGCCGGTGCCGCCGTGCATCGCGAGGAACACGAGGTCGACGTCGCGCAGATTCACTTTGCTCACGATCGCGGGAACCGCGCTCTTCCGTTCCGCCGGCGGAGGCGGCACGCGATCGACGCGCCCGGTCAGCAGCGCGGCCTCGTCGGCCGGCGGGAGGACCCCTCGCTCGGCGTCGACGGCGAGCACCTCGTGTCCGCGCGCCCGAAGCGCACGAACGACCTGGGCGGCGCTCGCGACGGAGACGTCGCGCTCCATGCTCTCTCCGCCGAACAGCACTGCGATCTTCACGGGCGTCTCCCGACTCGAAGGTTTCAGACATTGTAATCGAAGCCCAAGGGCAATTTTTCGGAGAGACCCGGCGCGATCCTGTCCATAGACTCATCGGAGCAGCTTGTTATCGCCCCGCGTCTTGCGAAGCCGCAGCAGTCGGGCGAAGCGTTCAACGTCGGCCGTCGAGTCGAAGGGGGGATCCGATGATCGAGCAAAGCTTCGTCTCTTCCGCGCTCGCCGTCGCGGTCGCGGCGGCGCTGGCTCGTGCGGCGAGCGCTCAGCCGGAGCAGCCGCTCGAGGAGATCGTCGTCACCGGCACCTATGTCCCGCGCGCGTCGCAGTTCGATTCGCCGTCGCCGCTCGTCGTCGTCGGCCGCGACGACATCGTGGCCGCGGGAGCCAACGAGATCGGCGAGCTGATCGAGGATCTGACGATCAATACCGGCTCGCAGAACAATCCCGACGCGTTCACGCAGAACCTCACGACCGGCACGACGAATATCAACCTGCGAGGCCTCGGCGTCGCGTCGACGCTCGTGCTGATCAACGGGCGGCGGCAGACGGCGAGCGCGATGGCCACAGACCGCGGCGAGAACTTCGTCGACACCTCGTCGTTGCCGCCGCTGATCGCGATGGATCGCGTCGAGATCCTGAAAGACGGCGCGACGGCGCTTTACGGCTCCGAAGCCGTCGCCGGCGTCGTGAACTTCTTGACGCGCAGCGATTTCGCCGGGCTCGAAGCGGAGATCGGCTATCAGGACATTCCCGGGCACGATCAGAACGACGTCGAGGTGCAGCTCCTTTACGGCGTCGGCAACGATCGCACGCATCTGCTCGCCGCGTTCAGCCGGCTCGATCGCGACATGCTGACGACGGCCGACCGGCGTCTGTCGACGACGGCGGACGATCTGAGCCAGGCGGGCAATCCGGGCTCGTTCCTTGTCCCGCAGCGGCCGGCTCATCCGGTCTATGCCGCTGTGTGGACGCAGGCGTTCGATTCGAACGCGAACGGCATTGCCGATTTCATCGAAGGGCTGCCGGGTGCGCAGCCGCCCGTCTTCGCCGATCCGGACTGCGCGGCGATCGCGGCCGAGGATCCGAAGGTCATTCCGAGCTTTGCGGCGGTGATCGAGGACACGCCGATCGGCGATATCCCGCTCGGCCTGTGTCAGTTCGACTTCGGCGAATTCTGGAGCCTCGTGCCGCGCGAGGAGCGCAATATCGGCTACGTCGAGGTCACGCACCGATTCACGGATCGTCTCGACGGCCGCCTCGAGTTTCACTTCGCGGACAACGAGGCCGCGAGCAACACGTCGCCGTCGTTCCCGTTCTCGAGGTTCCCGGTCGTCGCCGCGACCCACCCGGACAATCCGTTCGGCACTGACGTGCAATTCATCGGCCGGCTGATCGGCGCGGGCGGCACGCCGTTCGAGAGCTCGTACGAGAGCACGACGCGACGCCTCGCGGCCGTGCTCTCCGGCGGCGCGGACGTCTGGGCCTGGGAGCTCGGCGCTCAGCTCAGCGAGAACGACTTCATCGTCGCTGCGCCCGACGTGCTCGTCGACCGATTCGATGCGGCGATCGTCGGGCTCGGCGGCCCCGACTGCGACGGGGGCACGCCGGGCGTCG
This sequence comes from Gammaproteobacteria bacterium, assembly GCA_017577365.1. GTDB lineage: Bacteria > Pseudomonadota > Gammaproteobacteria > Steroidobacterales > Rariloculaceae > ZC4RG20. The sequence goes on from PKRJ01000001.1 coordinate 78,881, forward strand.
CGCCATGCCTCTACTTCAACCCGTTCGGCAGCGCGCTGACGGGCGCCGGCGCGACGAATCCCCCGGCGCTGATGGAGCATCTCCTCGGCTTCATGCGGATCGACGCCCGCAGCGAGCTCTTGACGATCGACGGCTACGCCTCTCGCGAGATCGGCGAGCTCGCGGGCGGGCCGGTCGCGATCGTCGTCGGCGCGCAGCACCGCACCGAGGAAATCGAGTACGACTACGACCCGAACGCGAACGCCGACAATTTCATCTTTCTCGTCGGCAATCCGGACTTCAGCAACGACCGCAACGTGAATGCCGTCTTCGCGGAGCTCGCGCTGCCGCTGACCGCGACGCTGAATCTCCAGGTCGCCGTCCGCCACGAGGACTACGGCGACATCGACTCGACCGACCCGAAAGTGACGGCGCTATGGCAGCCGAGCGATCGGCTCGCGTTCCGCGGGTCGATCGGCACGTCGTTCCGCGCGCCGTCGCTGTTTCAGTCGTTCGGCACGCAGACGACGCTCGCCGAGCTCATCGATCCGACCGTCGGCACGCCGCAGTTCTTCCCGGTGCGTTCACAGCCGAACCCGAGCGGCGAGCCTTTGCAGCCCGAGGAGGCCGACGTGCTGAACTTCGGCGTGACGTGGTCGATCGGCGACTCGCTCGAGCTCGACGTCGACTGGTGGTCGTTCGACTACACGGACGTGATCATCGAGCAGAACGCGCAGGCGATCCTCAACGCCGCGGCGAGAGGCGATCCGCAGGCGGCGAGCCAGGTCGATCGCGACGCGTTCGGCTTCCTCGAGCGCGTCAACGTGTTCTTCGCGAACGCGTCATCGCTCGAGACGGACGGCTTCGACTTGAGGCTCACGTACGACGTGCCGACCCGCGGCGCGTCGACGTATCGAGTCGGCCTCGAGAGCACGTACGTGACGAGCTACGACATCGACGATCCTCAAGCGGGACGCATCGACGGCGCGGGCCGCCGCAACTTCGCGAACTTCGCGACGAGCGTGCCGGAGCTGCGGGCGAATGTCTTCTTCAATTGGCGCATGAACGGCCATCTCGTCGATCTCTTCGTCCGACACATCGATTCCTACATCGACGATCAGGTGGCGCTCGGCCAAGGGCCGGAAGCGTTCCGTCGGATCGGCAGCCACACGACGACGGATCTGCGCTACGGCTACAGCTTCCGCGGCGAGACGGGCCCGATCGTTTCGGTCGGCGCGATCAACCTGTTCGATCGCGACCCGCCTCATGTCCATACGAACGGCGGCTACGACTCGAAAGTGCACGATCCGCGCGGGCGGGTTCTGTACGCCCGGGCGTCGTTCAGGTTCTAGCGAGGGATCAGCGCCAGGAGAGCCCGGGCCGCCCTCGGCCGCGCAGCCCGGCGTGCAGGCTCGCGACGCTGGCCGGCCCGAAGACGTCGAGCGCGTCGCGCTGCTCGGCGGGCGTCAGCGTGTCGAGCCATTCGATGCCCGCGGCGCTCTTCGCCGCGACCGGCTTGCCGCGCCGGAACAGCATCTGGCGCCACGGCACGGCCGGCGTGCGCGACGCGGTTCCGGCGAGGTGCGCGAAGTTCAGCGGGTCGGCGGCGGAAATCGCGACCCATTCGTCGCCGCGGTCCTCGCGCCGCACCTTTCGGAGCGCGGCGACGGCCTCGGGCAGCGCGAACTGCTCGCCGCCGAGCGGCGCGACGAAGCGGCCGCCGCGAATCTCGCCCCGTGCTTCCCAACGTCGATAGACGTCGAGCAGCACGCGCCAGCTCGGCGCCAACGATTCGCGGCCGAGAATCGCGCGGCATACGACGCCGTAACGGCGAAGCAGCGCTCGCGCGGCGTGCTCGACCGCTGCGGCGTCGGCATGGTCGGGATCGAAAGCACCGGCCGCGGGCTCGGGTCGTAGCGGCGCAGGCGCCGGCGCGGCATCGCCCTCGGACGCATGAAACTCGACCAGCGGGCCGTGGCCGACCGGATCGATCCCGGCACCGTCGATCAGCGCCCACCGTCCCGCCGCATCGAAGGCACCGATGCCCGCCGCCGGCCGGCCGCGTCCGCGGAACCGTTCGCGCAGCCGCTGCGGCGTGAGGAGCGCGCGAAGACCGTTGAACGAATCCGCCGTCACGCGGCCGCGCGCGACGAGCTCCCCGAGGGCCTCCTCGACCTGCACGCGCAGGAGCCCGGTCCGCTGCACGATCTCGACGAAGAAGAGCGCGCCGTGCGCGGCGAGCGCGGCCTCGACGCGCGCCGCGGCGGACGAGAGCGCCGTCGACTCCTCGTCCTCGACCGCGCCGCCCGCGGCCGCGAGCCGACGCCAGTGCGCGAGGCTCGCGCGCGGCACGAGCACGATCGGCGACGCGGCCACGGTCGTCGGCCGCGGTCCGACCGAGGCTCCCGCGGGCCGGGGCCGCCACCACACGATCTCGCCGGTCGCGGACAGAAGATCGAGCTGATCGCGCCCGTAGTCGGCGATCCTCGCCGGCAGCACCTCGCTCTCCCACGCGATGGCCGGAACGGCGACGCCTTGCAGTTCGTCGATCACGGCGCGCAGCGCATCGACGCCTTCTCGGCGGTCGGGGCCGAGACCCTGCCAGTGGAAAAGGAAGCGCTGATAGTCGGCGAGCGACACCGGCTCGATCTCGCTGCGTAGCCGCTTCAGCGTGTAGCGATGAATCCTCGCGAGCAGCCGCCGCTCGCACCACTCGTCCTCGGCGCCGGCAGGCCGCGGCCGATAACGGCCGCGCATCGCGAAGCCCTGCTGCTCGAGCGCCGCGAGCGGTATCGCGAGATCGAACGGAGACAACCCGAGCGGCGCGGCGAGCTCGGCCGCCGTGACCGGCCCGAGCGCCTCGAGCCGTCCGCGCACGATCTCGCGCAGCGCCTCGTCGCCGTCGGCCGCGCGCGGGGGCAACGGCGCGGCGTCGTCGCCGGCCACGCCTTTGGGGAGCGCGAGCTCGAGATCCGCGAGCCGCTCGGCCGCGACCCACAGCGTCTCGCCCCCCGGCGGCTCGAAGCGCGTCGCGCGACGCGCGTGACGCAGCGCGTCGAAGTAAGGCGTCCAATCCACGTCGCGCGAGGTCCGCCCTTCCGTCTCAGTGACGAAGCCGATCGACACCAGCGCGTCGTGCAGCTCGTCCGGATCGCGCACGTCGGGCCAGGCCTCGTCGCAGACCCGCTCGATCGCACCCGGATCGAGCCGGCCGAGCTCCGCGGCCTGCTCGGGGCTCATGTAGCGGCGGGTCTGCACGGCGAGCGTGCGCCGCTCCTCGGCCGGCGCATCGTCGAGGAAGGCATACGGCCGGGCGCCCAAGATCTCCTGCGCGAGCGGCGACGGCGCGGTCAGGTCTCGGCAGACGACCTCGACCTCGCCGGCCTCGATGCGCGCGAGGAGCCGCTCGAGCCCCTCGATATCCGTCGCGACGTTGAGACAGTCCCAAAGCGTCTGCTCGACGAGCGGATGGTCCGGAATCTCGCGATCACCGGGCGAAAGGTTCTCCGCGCACGCGAGCTGGTCGGGGAAGACCGTCGCGAGCAGATCCTCGGCATCGGTCCGCTGGAACTGCGGGGGTGCGCGCTTGCCGTCGCGGAACCGCCGCACCGCGAGCGCCGTCGTCGCGTTCCAGCGCCAGTACGTCGGGAACATCGGCACGTTGAGCACGGCTTGCTTGAGAACCTCGCGCACCGTGCGGCTCGACAGATACTTCACGACGTCCTCGAGCGCGAAGCTGTGCACCGTGCCGAGCGACAGCACGATCGAGTCCTCGAGCGCCGCCGCCTGCAGCTCGAAGTTGAAGCGCCGGCAGAAGCGCTTGCGGAGCGACAGTCCCCACGCCTTGTTGATGCGCGAGCCGTACGTCGAATGCACAACGAGATGGCTGTCGCCGGTCTCGTCGAAGAAGCGCTCGAGCACGATCCGCTCGTGCGTCGGAAGCCCGCCGAGCGCCGCCTTCGCGGCCGCGAGGTAGTCGACGAGCTGAGTCGCCGCGTCGCGCGAGAGGCCGTAGTCGCGGCTCACCGATTCCGCGACCTGCTGCGCGGTCGCGACCTCGAGCTCGCGGTCGATACGCGAGCGGAGCTCCGAGACGGCGCACGAGAGCTCGTCGCTCCGGCCCGGCGCCTCGCCGAACCAGAACGGAATCCCCGGCGGCTCGCCGCGCGCGTCCTCGACGTAGACCTTGCCGGTCTCGACCTTGCGGATCCGGTACGAGGTGTTGCCGAGCTGGAAGATCTCGCCCGGCATGCTCTCGAACGCGAAATCCTCGTTCACCGTGCCGATGGGCTGCTCGTCCGGCAGCAGCACGACGTCGTAATCGAACTGGTCGGGGATCACGCCGCCGTTCGTCACGGCGGTGAGCCTCGCCGAGCGCCGCGGCCGCAGCACGCCGTTCACGCGATCGAGATAGAGGTGCGCGCTGCGGCGGCCGCGGTGCGTCGTGAAGCCTTCGGCGAGCATGTCGACGACCGCGTCGAAAGACTTTCTCTCGAGGTTGCGGTACGGTGCGGCGCGGCGAAAACGCTCGAACAGCTCGTCGGTGCGCTGCTCGCCCATCGCGACCTCGGCGACGATCTGCTGCGCGAGGACGTCGAGCGGCGCGCCGCACGAACGGATCGCGTCGAGCTCACCGCGCGACGTCGCGGCGATCAGCGCCGTGCATTCGACGAGCTCGTCGCGCGACAGCGGAAAGAGCCGCCCCTTCGGCAGCCGACCGAGGCCGTGCCCCGAGCGGCCGACGCGCTGCAGGAACGCCGCGATCGCGCGCGGGGAGCCGAGCTGGCAGACGAGGTCGATGTCACCGACGTCGATGCCGAGCTCGAGCGAGGACGTCGCGACGACGGCGCGAAGTGTTCCGGATTTCAGCCGCTGCTCGGCGCGCAGCCGATGCTCTTTCGAGAGGCTGCCGTGATGCGACGTGACCGCGTCGTCGCCGAGCCGCTCGGCGAGATGCCGCGCGGCCCGCTCGCAGAGCCTTCGCGTGTTCACGAACACGAGCGTCGAGCGGTGCGCGCGGATGAGATCGGCGAGCCGATCGTAGATCTCGGTCCAGACCTCGTTCGGCATGATCGGCTCGAGCGGCGACGACGGCAGCTCGAGCGCGAGGTCCCGCTCGCGGACGTGACCGACGTCGACGATCTCGCACGGCACGTCGGGCGAGCCGGTCAGGAACTCGGCGATGCGCTCGAGCGGCTTCGTCGTCGCCGACACGCCGATCCGCACCGGCGGCGACGGCGTAAGCGCGGCGAGCCGCTCGAGCGACAGCGCGAGATGCGCGCCGCGCTTGTTGCCCGCGAGCGCGTGGATCTCGTCGACGATGACCGTGCGGACGGTCGAGAGCATCCGCCGGCCGGATTCCGACGTCAGCAGGATGTACAGCGACTCCGGCGTCGTCACGAGAATGTGCGGCGGCGTGCGGCGCATGCGCGCGCGCTCGCCCTGCGGCGTGTCGCCGGTCCGCACCCACGCGCGGATCGGGGCGTCCGGCAGCAGCCGCTCCACGAGCTCGCGGCGGATGCCGTCGAGCGGCGCCTCGAGGTTCTTCTGGATATCGTTCGACAGCGCCTTGAGCGGCGAGACGTAGACGATCGCCGTCTCGTCGGCGAGGCGGCCCTCCTCCGCGTCCCGGACGAGATCGTCGATGACCGCGAGGAACGCCGCGAGGGTCTTACCGGAGCCGGTCGGCGCCGAGATCAGCGTCGGCATGCGGCGCTTGATCGCGTCCCACGCGCGCGCCTGCACCGGCGTCGGCGCATCGAACGTGCGCGTGAACCATCCCGCGACCGCGGGGTGAAGGCGATCGAGACCCATGCCGCAAGCATACGGGATATCCCGGAGCGGGGTCAGACCCCCTACAGAGCTCGATCCGCCCGTTTCGGTTTTCGGCTTTCCCGCGCGGCAGAGCGCGCGGCGCGCCTTATAATCGGCGGCCACGGTTTACGGCGGCGGCTAAAGCTTATGCGAATGACCCGCAAGGAGTTTCTCGAGTGGCCGAACAAGGCGATCACGCTGCTCGGCATGTCCGGCGTCGGCAAGACAACGCTCGCGAACAAGCTGCCGAAATCGTCGTGGTTCCACTACTCGGGTGACTATCGGATCGGCACGAAGTATCTGGCCGAGCCGATCCTCGACAACATCAAGCGCCAGGCGATGCAGGTCAGTTTCCTGCGCGATCTGCTGCGCAGCGATTCGATCTACATCGCGAGCAACATCACCGTCCACAATCTCGAGCCGATCTCGACGTTCCTCGGCAAGATCGGCCGTCCGGATCTGGGCGGGCTCCCGGTCGAGGAGTTCAAGCGGCGCCAGCGGCTGCACCGCGAGGCCGAGATCGGCGCGATGCGCGACGTCGAGCAGTTCATCCAGAAGGCGCGCGAGATCTACGGCTACGACCACTTCCTCAACGACGCGGGCGGCAGCGTCGTCGAGCTCGACGATCCGGAAACCTATGAGGTGCTCGCGAAGCACACGCTGATCCTCTATCTGAAGGCGGATGCCGAGATGGAGAAGCAGCTCGTCGACCGAGCAATCAAGAACCCGAAGCCGCTGTACTACCAGGAGGAGTTTCTCGACCGGAAGCTCGCCGAGTACCTCGCCCTGAAGGGTCTGTCGAGCCCGGACGAGATCATTCCCGACGACTTCGTCCGCTGGGTCTTCCCCGCGCTCGTCGAGCACCGGCGTCCGAAATACGAAGCATTCGCGAGGAAGTACGGGTATACCGTCGACGCGCGACGAGCCGAGGACGTCCGCGACGAGAAGGATTTCCTCGAGCTCGTCGCGAGCGCGATCGACGGCTAACGGTCGCGATGCACCGCCGCCATTCCCCAACGACCAGCCGCAGGGCTACAGCCGCGCGACTCGCGTCGCCTAGCGGTCCGTTGCGCAACGTCATTTCCGCCCCGTAGCCGCCGGGCTGCGTGACGGCTCTGGCGACGCCAACCGCCGGGCTGCATGACGCAATTTGCGAGGCTTAACGGCCGGGCTGCATGACGCTATTCGCCTTCGGGGGGCGTCGGCCGGCAGGGATGCCGGCCGACGAGCCGCATGGACGCTCTTCCGGCGTCCCCCCGAAGGCGAATAGCGTCATGCTGCCCGGCCCCACCGGCGCTGGAATGGCCCGCGCTAGAACGCGAGCGCAAGAGCCCAAGCGAGCATGAGCAGACCGAACGTTGCGAGCGCCGACAGCGGCTGAACACCCGGCAACCGCGTCACATCGACGCGCGCGAGCACAGCCCCGGCCGCGAAACCCGCGACAAAGCCCGTCAGGTGCGCGAAGACGTCGGTGTTCTCGCCGCCGGTGCCGGTGAACGCGAGGAGCGCGATGCCTGCGACGATCGGCGCGAGGCGCGCCCGCAGGCTCGCGTGACGCGGGCCGCGGCGCCACGCATGCGCGGTCAGGAGGCCGAGCGCGCCGAATACCGCCGTCGAGGCGCCGATCGAGCGATGCTCGCCCTGCTGCACGAGCGCGTTCAGCAGATTGCCGACGGCACCGGATCCCAAGATCGCGAGCCACGCGACGCCCGAGCCGAAGTACCGGCCGAGGAAAAAGCCGAAGAAGCCGCCGAACGCGAGGTTGCTCGCGAGATGCAGCGTATCGCCGTGCAACGTCAGCGCGGTGACGACGCGCCAAGGCTCGCCATCGACGACGGCTCGCGCGATCAGCATCCCCTTCGCGTGCCAGTCGACGCCGAATGCCGCCTGCTCCGTCAGGATCGCGAACACCATGAGCACCGCGGCATACGCCGCAACGCCGTACCAAGCGTCGGGATGGCGCGCGACCGGCGGGGGCGGCGCCGGTGCCGCGGCGTGCTCCGCGCGGTACGACGCGATTTCGTCGCCGGCGCTTCGCCGATCCTCGGCCGCCACCGCGATCGCCCATCCTCCGGGGACGACGAGCCGTTGATGCTCGATGCCGCGCGCGGTGAGCACGAGCGACAGCTCCGCGTATTCGCGCTCGGAAACGCCCGTGGCAACGATGACCGTATCTCGCGTCTCCAAGCTCGCCCGTCCGTGTCCGTTGCCCTTCTGGATCGACGTCCCCGTCTCGTCCCGCGCCATCGCCGCACGCTGCGCGTCACGGGGAAGCGCGGTAGCATAGCGAACATACCGTAGGGGCTCGCGCGGCGCATGCCGCGAACGGAGGCCGCAATGCTCGGCTACGAACGCTTCGATGTCTTCGACTCGCCGTTCGGCGAGCTCTGCGCAACCGTCGACGCGCGCGGCGCGTTGACCTCGCTCCGATTCGGCGGACCGCCGCCCGGCGCGGTCCGCGACGAGCAAGGGCTCGCCGACGTGCGCAGGCAGCTCGCGGAGTACTTCGCGGGCAAGCGGCGCCGCTTCGAGCTCGAGCTCGCGCCGCGCGGCACGCCCTTCCAGCTCCGCGTCTGGTCGGCGCTGCGGGAGATCGGCTTCGGCGAGGTCGAGTCGTACCGAGGCCTCGCCGCGCGCGTCGGCCAGCCGAACGCCACCCGCGCCGTCGGCCGCGCGAACGGCGCGAACCCGATTCCGATCGTGATCCCGTGTCATCGCGTGATCGCGAGCGACGGTTCGCTCGGCGGCTATAGCGGAGGGCTTGCGCTCAAGGCGGGGCTGCTATCGATCGAAGGCCATCGCTACCTGATTTGAACGACCGATGAGCGGGCTCGTCTGCTATCGCTGCGGCGCCGCGCTCGATTCGCTGTCGCTGCCTTGGGCGCGCCGCGATGAATGTCCTCGCTGCCGCGCGGAGCTGCACGTCTGCCGGATGTGCACGCATTACGCGCCGCGGCTCTCGCGCGGGTGCGACGAGGACGACGCGCCCGACGTGCGCGACAAGGAGACCGCGAATTTCTGCGACTACTTCCGACCGAGACCCGACGCGTTCGACGCCGGCCGCGCCGCGGCGAGCGCCGCCGCGCGTGCCGAGCTCGCGAAACTGTTCGGCGACGCGGGCGGCGATTCCGCGTCGCCGATCGCTGACGCCGCGGATGCAGAGAACGCGTCAGAACGCGCGCTCCGCGAGGCGGAAGCGCTGTTCAAGCGCTAAACGCATCTTGCCGGCTTGACAAAATACCGGTCTCCGACACACTGCCGGTCATCGGAGTGATGCGGGAGAGTGTCGATGCGGCACGTAGCGATCGTCGCGGCGTGCGTCCTCGCGCTCGCGGCAGCCGGCTGCGCCGGCCAGCGCACGAGCACGCCGTCCCGGCCCGCGCCGACGGCGCAGCGGTCTCAATATCCCCCGGAGCCCTATCAGCGCGATACCGTTCTGCATGAAGCCGAGGCATTCTTCGGCAAGGGCGCGCGCGGGCTCGCGGAAGTCATCAACCGAGTATTCGACGATTACGGGCCGCCGGACGCGTATATCAAGGGCGAGGAAGGCGGCGGTGCGGTCGCGGTCGGGCTGCGCTACGGGCACGGCACGCTCTACTACAAGGACGGCACGAGCACGAAGGTTTACTGGCGCGGCCCGTCGCTCGGCTTCGATATCGGCGGCAGCGCGTCGAAGACATTCGTGCTCGTCTACAACCTCGACGACATCGACGCGATCTTTCAGCGGTTCGGCGGTGTGGAGGGCAGCCTCTACTACGTCGGAGGCGTCGGCGTCACGTACAACCGCGCCAACGATATCGTTCTCGCGCCCGTGCGCTTCGGCGTGGGCTGGCGGCAGGGCGTGAACGTCGGCTACCTGCACCTTTCGCCGGAGCGTTCGTGGGTTCCGTTCTGACCGGAATCGGTCGGAACGAGCCGACGGCCGGAATCGGGGGATAAGGCCCGGGCCTCAGTCGTCGAGGATGCCGGCGACGCGGCGAGCCTCGAGCAGCGCCTCTCGCATATCGATCGCGATCGTCTGCTCGACGATGCTCTCGTCCTGCGCGACGCTCTGCGGAAGCTTCGGGATACCGGTATCGGTGAGCGACGTCGTGGTCGTCGTCGAGTCGGGCTCGCGGCGCTTCATGGCGCGATACTTGGCTCGCCATGCCTCGACCTTGCGCTTCAGCTCCTCGATCGTGCTCGCCTGGCGATTCACGGTCTCCTCGAGCTGCTGAACGAGCTGCCGCTGCTCCTCGAGACTCGCCTCGAGCGTGCGCGCGCGCTCGCTGTCCGCGCGCAAGCTCTTGATCAGCGACTTTCTCGCCTCGAGCTCGGCGCGCAGCGACGCGATCTCGGCGGCGCTTCCTGCGGATTCGTTATCGGCCGCCTCCTCGAGCTCGCGGACGCGCTGCCGCAGCTCGCGCGACTCGCCCTCGAGCCGCTCCTTGTCGCGCTTCAACGCGTCGAGCTCCGCGGTCTTCCGCTCGAGCTCGAGCTCGAGCTTGGAGGCGCTCTCGGCCTCGGCTCGAAGCGTGTCGATCAGGTTTTCCTGCGAGCGGACGCGTTCATCGAGCTCGGCGATCCGCTTCTCGCTCTGCGCGGAAGCCTGCTCCGCGTCCGCGAGCCTACTGCGCGCTTGCTCGAGCTCCGTGAGCACGCACGACATCTGCGCGCCCCACTCGGCCAGCAAATCGGTCAGGCGCTCCCGCAGCGCCCGGGTGTCGAGCTCGTTCATCGAGAAATTCCGTCCAGCGGAAGATCCGCCGACGTTAAGTTGCACGGATTCGAGGTGACTTGCTCGGACCTGCGTCACACCCCCGACGCCCGACGATCGAAAACCGCGGACGATTTCGCGCCCCGCGCCCGGCCTCGGCGGGGCCGCCGCCCGGGCCGCTCAGCGGAACCGCCGCTGCAAGGCCTCGAGCGCGGCGCTGCCCGGGCAGAGCGACTCGTACGACAGCGACGCGAGTGGCGTTTGCGTCGTGCCGTTCATGACGTGGAAGTGCGGCTCGCTTTCGTCGATATAGAGCAGACCCGTGACGATCTCCCCGGCGCGATGCCGCGATCGGATATAGTCGAGCGCCGCGCCCCGGTTGCCCGGATCGTAGTCCTTGCTCACCTTGCGCAACCGCACGCGGCTGCCGTCGTGGAGCTCGACGTCGACGATCTCACCCTCGGCGTAACTGGTCTGGATCGCGGCCCTCGCCGGCACGAAATCCGCCTCGACGGCCGTGCTGCGGTGTGTCCGCGTGTACGCGTAGCTCTTCGTCGACGCCTCGTGGTCGTTGAACGTCACGCAAGGCGACAACACGTCGATCAGCGCGAACCCCTTGTGAAGGAGACCCGCCTTGATCAACGGCACGAGCTGCTCCTTGTCGCCCGAGAAGCTCCTCGCGACGAACGTGCCGCCCAGCGCGAGGGCCATCTGCACGGGATCGATCGGCGGCTGACGGTTCTCCTCGCCCTTCTTCGCCTTCGCGCCGATATCGGCCGACGCGGAGAACTGCCCCTTCGTGAGCCCGTATACGCCGTTGTTCTCGATGATGTAGAGCATGTTGAGGTTTCGGCGTACCGCGTGCGCGAACTGGCCGAGACCGATCGACAGCGAGTCGCCGTCGCCGGAGACGCCGATGATGTAGAGCTCGCGATTCGCGGCCGACGCGCCGGTCGCGATCGACGGCATGCGGCCGTGCACTGCGTTGAAGCCGTGCGACGCGCCGAGGAAATAGGCCGGCGTCTTCGACGAGCAGCCGATGCCGCTCACTTTCGCGGCGCGATGCGGAGGAATATCGAGCTCGAAGAACGCCTGCACGATCGCGGCCGTGACCGAGTCGTGGCCGCAGCCCGCGCAGAGCGTCGACATGCCGCCCTCGTAGTCGCGCATCGTGAGGCCGAGCCCGTTGCGGCGCAGCCCCTTGTGCAGGATCTTCGGTTTCGCGATCGACGTCATGCCGCCACCCCCGCGAGTCTCACACGCTTCACCGCGTCGACGATGCCGTTGCAGTCGATCGGAAGCCCGCCGTAAGAAAGCACCGGCTCGAGGCGCTCCTTCGGGCAACGCGTCTCGAGCGTGAGCAGCGATTTGAGCTGCGCGTCGCGGTTCTGCTCGACGACGAGCACCCGTTCGTGCGTCTCGAGAAAGCGCTCGACCTCCTCGCCGAACGGAAACGCGCGGATCCGGCAATAGTCGACGTGGATACCTTCCTCGGCGAGCCGCTCGATCGCCTCGACGACGGCCGGATCGCTGCTGCCGACGGCGACGATGCCGAGACCGTCGGCCTCCGGATGCGTGCGGACGACGGGCGCGGGCACGAGGCGCGCCGCCGTTCGCCACTTCTCGAGCAGCCGATCGACGAGCTCCTGGTAATCGCGCGCGTTCTCCGTATAGAGCCCGTACTTGTTGTGCCCGGAGCCGCGCACGAAATACGAGCCCTTCGGGTGCACGCCGGGATAGGTCCGATAAGGGATACCGTCGCCGTCGACGTCGAGATAGCGGAAGAAGCTCTTCGCCTGCTCGAGCTCCTCCGCGCCGAGCACCTTGCCGCGGTCGGGCCTGTAGCCGTCGTCCCACGTGAGCTCGTCGCACATCCAATCGTTCATGCCGAGATCGAGATCGGACATCACGATCACCGGCGTTTGCAGGCGGTCCGCGAGATCGAACGCCGTCACGGTGAGCTCGAAGCATTCGCGCGGATCGGCGGGAAAGAGCAGCACGTGCCTCGTGTCGCCGTGCGAGGCGTACGCGGCGGCGAGGATATCCGCCTGCTGCGTTCGCGTCGGCATGCCGGTCGACGGACCCACCCGTTGCACATCGATGACGACGGCGGGAAGCTCGGTGAAGTACGCGAAACCGAGGAACTCCTGCATCAGCGAAAGCCCCGGCCCGCTCGTCGGCGTGAACGCGCGCGCCCCGTTCCACGTCGCGCCGAGCACGATGCCGATCGCCGCGAGCTCGTCCTCCGCCTGGATCACGCAGTAGCGGCGCTCGCCGGTCTCGGGATCGACGCGGAAACGCTCGCAGAAGCTCTTGAACGCGTCCATGACCGACGTCGACGGCGTGATCGGATACCACGCGCCGACCGTGGCGCCCGCGTAAACGCAGCCGAGCGCCGTCGCCGTGTTGCCGTCGATCATGATCTTCCCGGCGGTCAGGTTCCGCCGCTCGACGCGCGTCGGCAGGGGGCAATCGAAATGCTCCCGCGCGTAGCGGAAGCCGAGATCGAGCGCCTGGAGATTCGCATCGATCGCCGCAGGCTTTCTCGCGAAGGTTTCGCGAACGAGCTCCTCGACGACTTCACGCTCGATGTCGAGCAGCGCGGTCAACGCACCGACATAGGCCATGTTCTTCATCAGCACTCGCGTGCGCGCGTTCGCGAAGTGCTCGTTGCACATTCGCGCGAGCGGCACGCCGAGGATCGTGACGTCGGGACGCGACAGCAGCTTGTCGCGCGGCCACGTCGAATCGTAGAGCAGCACGCCGCCCGGCGTGACCTCGTGCAGATCCTGCAGGTAGGTCTGCGCGTTCATCGCGACCATCACGTCGACGTTGCCGGAACGCGCGAGGCGGCCTTTCTCGTTGACGCGGATCTCGTACCAGGTCGGCAGGCCTTGGATGTTCGACGGGAAGAAGTTCTTACCGGAGACCGGCACGCCCATCCGGAAGATCGACCTCATCAGCAACGAGTTCGCGCTCGCGGAGCCGGTCCCGTTGACGTTCGCGAGCTTGATGACGAAATCGTTTACCCGATCTTGCGACACGGCACCTCCGCTTCCGTGCTCTGGTCGGCGGCGTACGGAATGACGACCCTCGACTTCTGCATGTCCCACGCGCCCGTCGGGCAGCGCTCGGCGCACAGCCCGCAGTGCACGCAGAGATTCTCGTCCTTCACCATCACCCGCCCGGTCTGCTTCAGCGGCGCGGAGACGAACAGCGGCTGCTCGGGGTTCAGGCGCGGCGCCTTCAGCGATCGCTCGAGCTCGGGCGCGTCGGCGTTTCGCGCGATCGTCAGGCAGTCGACCGGGCAGATATCGATGCAGGCATCGCACTCGATGCAGAGGTCGGACGTGAAGACCGTCTGCAGATCGCAGTTCAAGCAACGCTCGACCTCGGTCGCGATCTGCTCCGGCGTGAAGCCGAGCTCCACCTCGATGTCGAGCCTCTTGAACCGGCTCTTGAGATCGACGTGCGGCACGAGGCGTCGCTCCGACGGGTCGAACGCGTTGCTGTAGCTCCACTCGTGGATGCCCATCTTCGCGCTCGAGAGCGTGACGCCGCGCGGCAGCCGCTCCGTCAACGGGCGGCCGCGGCAATGGAGATGAATCGAGATCGCGGCCTGATGGCCGTGCTCGACGGCCCAGATGATGTTCTTCGGCCCGAAGGCCGCGTCGCCGCCGAAGAATACGCCGGCGCGCGTCGATTCGAACGTCACCGGATCGACGACCGGCACGCCCCACTTGTCGAACTCGATGCCGAGATCGCGCTCGATCCACGGGAACGCGTTCTCCTGGCCGATCGCGAGGACGACGTCGTCGCACGGAATCAGCACCTCTTCGACGACGCGGCTGCCCACGATGCGCCCTCGCTCGTCGAGGTCGTACTCGAGCTTGTCGAAGCGCATTCCGACGAGCTTGCCGTCCTCGACGACGAACGCTTTCGGCGAGTGGTTGACGACGATCTCGACGCGTTCCTCCTCCGCGTCCTCGAGCTCCCATTCCGACGCCTTGAAGAACTGGCGCGGCTTGCGCGCCATGACTTTCACGTCCTTCGCGCCGAGCCGGAGCGCGCTGCGGCAGCAGTCCATCGCCGTGTTGCCGACGCCGATGATCAGCACGCGCTCGCCGATCGAGTCGACGTGACCGAACGCGATCGACTCGAGCCATTGGATGCCGATATGGATGCGGTCAGTGTCGCGCCGCCCGGGAAGGTCGAGATCCTTGCCCTTCGGCGCGCCGCTGCCGACGAAGATCGCATCGAAGCCTTCGTCGAGGAGCGCTCGCATGCTTTTCACCGGCGTCGAGAGCCTCAAGTCCGCGCCCATGTCGACGATGTAGCCGATCTCCTCGTCGAGCACGCTCGCCGGCAAACGAAAAGCGGGGATATTCGTGCGCATCAAGCCGCCGGGCTTGTCGTGGGCCTCGAAGATCACGCACTCGTAGCCGAGCGGCAGCAAGTCGTTCGCGACGCTGAGCGAGGCGGGTCCTGCGCCGACGAGCGCGACGCGTTTACCGTTGCGAACGGCGGGCGCCTTGGGCAGTCGGCTCGTGATGTCGCCGCGATGATCGGCCGCGGCCCGTTTCAGTCGGCAGATCGCGACCGGTTTCTCCTCGACCCGCCCGCGTCGACACGCGGGCTCGCACGGACGGTCGCAGACCCGCCCGAGAATGCCCGGAAAGACGTTCGACCGTCGATTGAGCAGATACGCATCGTCGAACCGCCCGAGCGAGATCAGCCTGATGTACTCGGGAACGTCCGTGTGCGCCGGGCACGCCCACTGACAATCGACGACTCGGTGGAAATACTCCGTTCCTTGCGTCTTCGTCGGCTCCATCGCGACCTCATCCAATCCGGCCGGCCGGTGCACGCGACCGGACGAGCGAGTCGAGCGGCGTTCGGCGGGATCGGTAGACCATTACGGTATCCAGTGTCGGCCCAGGCTTGCGCAGCGGAGTTTTCCGGAACGGCAGGAGTTATCTCTCGGCGATACCGACAGGGCGAACACCAGGGACCGTACGGACCGCGACGCGAGACGCGGCGGCGCGAAGGTCGCTCGAGGGCTGCGGAGGAGGCACCCCGCCCGAGATGCTACGTCGGCGCAACAATGCGGAGCCCGGACCGAATCATCCGTCAGTGGAGAAGGGTTGGCGCATTATAGACCGCGGCAAGCGCGCCACAAGCTTGGACGGGCCGCGGATCCGCCTTCCGTGCCCGGGCCATCGCCGGAACCGAGTCGGCACGGCCCCGGTCTCATTGTTCGATCGCACTGCGTCAGCGATCGACGTTTGGATAGAATGGGACGATGGTCCGGCGCATGAAACGATTCCCGGCGCTTTCGCTCGCGGCGCTCGCGGGCGCGATCCTTTCCATCGAGGGCTACTCCCAAACCGATTCCGACGAGCGGTCGGCGGAAACGTCGCCGGTGGAGCGCGGTGAAGACGCCGCGTCGGGCGACGAGCCCCGCAACGCGAGCGTCGAGCTGCGCGACCTCCCGGAGGTGCCCGAACGGCTGCGCGGGCTCGCCGAGTACGACGACGCGACGGACGAGCCTCCCCGTCCTGTGACCCGGTTCGAGACGCTGCTCGAGATGAACCGGCTCGCGAGCGCCGAGCGTTATGACGAGGCGCTGCCGCTCGCGGAGCAACTGATCCGGTTGACCGAGCAGGAGTTCGGCACGGAGAGCATCGAGACGGCGGAGGCCTACCACTCGGCGGCGGACGTCCAGCGGGACGCCGGAGAGCACGAGCTCGCGGAGCAGAACTATCTGCGCGCGGTCGAGCTGTTCCGCGCCGTGGACGGACCGTACACGCACCGCGCGATCGAGCCGTTGATCGGGCTCGGCGACAACTATCAGGCCGCGGGCCAGCACCTGAACGCCGTGACGGTCTACAACGAGGCGCGGACGATCAGCCGCCGCGCCTACGGCCTCTTGAACGAAGGGCAGGTCCCGATTCTCGACCGCATCACCGAAGCTTTCCAGGCGCTCGGGCAATACGTCGAGGCCGACGAGCAGCAACGCACGATTCTGCACCTCGCGGAGCGCAACTATCCGGAAGGCTCGCTCGAGCATCTCGAGGCGCTCTACCGCTACGCCGGCTGGCTGCGCTCGAGCGGCCGGTTCCACGACGAGCGCCTCCAGTACGCGCGCGCGATGCGTCTCATCCGCGAGATGCACGGCAAGGACAGCACGCTGCTCGTGCGGCCGCTCCGCGAGGTTGCGAACAGCTTCCGCGAGCAGCGGCTGCCCGATAACCAGGGAGTGAGCTCGTTGCGCACGGCGCTCGAGCTGCTCGACAAAGATACCAATGCCAACTCGCTGCTCCGCGCGGAAGTGCTGCGCGACATGGGCGACTGGGAGATCGCGTTCAGCCGCGTCCAGCCCGACCTCGACACCTACGTGCGAGCCTGGACGCTGCTCGGCGACGTCGAGAACGGCGAGGAGCTGCGTCGCGAGTGGTTCGGTGAGCGGCTCCACAGCGTGTACATGGAACCGATCAACGACCAGGGTTTGAGCCGCGCTCCGGAAGCCGTGCCGGGTTACGTGATCGTGACGTTCGACGTCGATCGTTTCGGCCGAACCAGCAACGTGCGCGTCGCTCGCTCCGAGCCGCGCGGCTACAAGGACGACGCCGTCGTCCGCGCGGTCCAGCGTTGGCGCTTCCGTCCGCTGATCGAGAACGGCGAGATCGTCCCGCGCGAAGACGTCCCGCTGCGGTTCAACTACCGCTATCTGCCGGAGTCCTTGTCGAGCGGCGAGGACGCCGACGCCGGCTGACCCGCATTTCGGTTAGCCGGAGCTGTTCCCCACCGCGGAAAGCCGGTAAGCTCCCCGTTCATCGGGGAAACCAATGGCCAACAAGATCATCTTGTCCGTCGTAGATCCGACGGCCGAAGAGCAGCCGGCAGCCGAGCGCGCCGCCTGGCTCGCAGCGAAAGTCGGCGCGCGCCTCGAGCTCTTCGTCTGCGACGACGTTCCCCGTTCGGACGAAACCCGCGAAGCCGCGCTCGAGGCGCACCGCGAACGTCTTCGCGCCCTCGCGCAACGCCTTTCCGCCGGCGGGATCGAGATCACCGTCGACGCGAGGTGGGGTCGCCCGCTCGATCGCGGCGTCGTCGCGAAGATCATCGACACGGAGCCGCTGCTCGTCGTCAAGGACACGCATTACCACACGGGAATCAAGCGTACGCTGTTCACGAACACGGACTGGAGCTTGATTCGGACGTGCCCGGCGCCGCTGCTTCTCGTGAAGCCGCGCCCGATCGCCGTCGAGCCGGTCGTCGTCGCGGCCGTCGATCCGATGCACGAGCACGACAAGCCGGCCGAGCTCGACCGCGCGATCCTCGCCTTCGCGAAGGAATTGGCGACCGCGCTGAACGGGCAGCTTCATGTCCACCACTCGTTCGATATCGGGCCGGTCCTCGCGGCCATCGCCGGGACGCCGGGTTCGACGATGGCAGTGCCGGTCGAGGAGATCTCGGAGGCCGCCGAAGCCGAGCATCGCAAAGCGCTCGAGAAGCTCGTCGCGGACTTCGGCATCGAGCCGTCGCGCCTGCACCTCGAGCAGGGCGTGCCGCACGAGGCGCTCGTCAGGCAGGCCGAAGCGCTCGGCGCCGATATCGTCGTCATGGGCGCCGTGTCGCGCAGCGGGCTGAAGCGCATTTTCGTCGGCAGCACGGCCGAGCGCGCGCTCGATCGTCTGCCCTGCGATCTCCTCGTCATCAAGCCGCCGGCGTTCACGCCGCCGGCCGATCACGGGTGAAAACCTGCGAACGCTCGGTCTTCCGAGAAGGTCGATATTGTCAACAATTGTGAAGCGACGGACGCGAAACCGCACGGGTCTTCGCGTCAGGCCCGCCGTTGTGGCAAGGTGCGCAGTTGACGAACCATGACTGCGAATCGAATTCTGATCATCGACGACGATACGCGCCTGACGGAGATGCTGGCCGAGTACCTCGCGCCGGAGGGGCTCTCCGTGACCGCGTACGCGAACGGCTCGACGGGGCTCCGCGAAGCGCAGACGGGCGAGTACGATCTGATCGTGCTCGACGTGATGCTGCCCGGGCTTTCCGGCTTCGAGGTGCTGAAACAGCTGCGTGAATCGGGGTCCGAAACCCCGGTGCTGATGCTGACCGCGCGCGGCGACGACGTCGACCGCATCGTCGGCCTCGAGATGGGCGCGGACGACTATCTTCCGAAGCCGTTCAATCCACGAGAGCTTCTCGCACGCATCAAAGCGATCCTTCGCCGCACGGCCGAGTCCGAGCAGGAGGACGTCGTCGAGATCAACGTCGGCCCGCTGCGCGCCCACATGCAGCGGCGCGAGGCGTGGCTCGACGGCGAGCCGTTGAAGCTGACCAACGCCGAGTTCGTGATCCTCGCGACGCTGATGAAGGCGGCCGGCGACGTCGTGTCGCGGGAGACGCTGACGCGAACGGCGCTCGGCCGCCGGCTGCTGCCCGACGACCGCAGCCTCGACACCCATATCAGCAACCTGCGCAAGAAGCTCGGCCAGGGGGAGCAAGGCGGCGTGCAGATTCGCAGCGTCCGCGGCAGCGGCTACGTGCTCGTGCCGCCGATGGATAACTGATCGATGCGCCTGTTCTGGAAGCTGTTCGCCGCGTTCGGCATCACGATGGCCGCGACCCTCGTGGCCACCGTGTTCGTGAGCTTCAGGCTCGCGGGACAGGCATTCGAGCAGATCGACTTCGAGGGCCGCGAGCGCATCATTCAGGAAGTGGCCGCGGCGCTCGATTCCGGCGGCGAGCACCGCTTGCGGCGCTGGCTGCTGCGCAATCCGCGGCCGGCGCCGGGCATCACGCTCCTCGTGCTCGACGAGAACGGCAACGAGCTGCTCGGCCGCACGCCGCCGCCGAACGTCCGCAAGCTGCTCGAGAAGCAGCCGTTCCAAGGCTCGCCGCGGCCGTGGAACGTCCGGCCGCAGCAGCTGACGACGGAAATCTTCGGGCCCGACGGCAGAGGGTACCGGCTCGTCTTCGCGCGCGCACCGATCACGCTGCTCGGCGTGCTGCTCTGGCCGGGCACGCAAGTCGCCGTGCTGACGATCGCGATCATCGCGTCGGCGATCATGTCCGCGCTGCTCGCGCGCTATCTCTCCGTGCCGATCATCCGAATACAAAGGGCCGCGCGCGCGCTCGCGGCCGGCAATCTCGATACGCGCGTCGGCCCGCCGTTCAACCAGCGGCGCGACGAGGCGGGACGCCTCGCACGCGACTTCGACGCCATGGCCGAGAAGCTGCAGTGGCTCGTGATGAACAAAGAAGCGTTGCTACGCGACGTCTCGCACGAGTTCCGCTCGCCGCTCGCGCGGATCTCCGTCGCGCTCGCGCTCGCTCAGCGGCGCGCCGGTGAAGCGGCGCAGGCCGACCTCGCGCGCATCGAGCGTGAAACGGAGCGCCTCAACGAGCTCGTCGGCCAGGTCATGACGCTGACCCGGCTGCGCACCGAGACCGAGCCGAAGCGAGTGCCCGTGGAGCTGGGCGATATCGTCGCGGAGATCGTCGACGACGCCCGCTTCGAGCACCCCGATGCCGACATTCGCTTCGAGGCCGCGGCCGTCCCCGCGGTGCTCGGCGATCCGGCCGGTTTGAAGAGCGCGATCGAGAACGTCGTGCGGAACGCCGTCGCGCATGGCGGGCTCGACAAGCCGGTCGAGGTCCGGCTCGACGGCAACACGAAGGAAGTGCGCATCACGGTCCGCGATCACGGACCGGGCGTCCCGCAAGGGGACACCGAAAAGATCTTCGAGCCGTTCTATCGCGTCGACCCGAGCCGCGACCACCGGACGAACGGTCAAGGCATCGGTCTCGCGATCACCGCGCGCGTCATGGAGCTGCACGGCGGCAAGGCGACGGCGCGGAACTGCCCGGACGGCGGCCTCGAGGTCGAGCTGGTCGTGCCGGTGACGCCGCCTGCGCGGACCGAACGCGACGTCTAAGAAAAAACCTCTTCGATCGGGGTCGGGCGAGACGCTACCCGCATAGGTGCCCTCGCGGGACACGCGAAAAGCATCCATGCCGCTCGGTCGCGGCCATCCCTGGCCGCTCACGGTCCCGCGAGGGCACCTATGCGGGTACCGCCTCGCCCGACGCGGCTTCGGATACGCTCGAGCTCCGTTCAGATCGCCTGATCGCCCGTCTCGCCGGTGCGGATGCGGTAGACCTGCTCGAGCTGCGTGACGAAGATCTTGCCGTCGCCGACCTTGCCGGTCTTCGCCGACTCGATGATCGCCTCGATGACCCGCTCGGCGAGCTCGTCGGCCACCGCGACCTCGATCTTCACCTTCGGCAGGAAATCCACGACGTACTCCGCGCCTCGGTACAGCTCCGTATGGCCGCGCTGGCGCCCGAAACCTTTCACCTCGGTGACCGTCATACCCTGGATGCCGACCTCGGCGAGCGCATTGCGGACATCGTCCAGTCGAAACGGCTTGATGACGGCGGTAATCAGCTTCATCGGACGCCTCGCATCGGTTTCTTATGGGATTTTCGGCCTTGAACTGCGCCCCGGGCGCGGGCTAAGGTGTGTTTCGAGCTTGATAGTGTAGCGGAGTCGAGCCGCAGCTCGCACGGCCGTCCGTGCCGGGTGGCGGGCGGAGCGTAGGCGCCCGGTCACCGCACGGATCGCCTTCGCGTAAGGAGGATCACGATGGGCTGGGTCGATAAGCGGATCAAACCGTCCGAGATCACTCCTGAAGAGGTCTTCGTCAGGCGGCGAGAGATCGTGAAGAGTGCTGTCGCGCTCGGCCTGATCCCCGGTCTGGCGTCGGAGAGCTTCGCCGCGGTGCTGCCGGCCGAGGGCGACCGCCTGGAGAATGTTTCCCGGTGGCCGGGCTCGCTCGACGAGGAGCCGAACTCGTTCGAGGACGTCTCCACCTTCAACAACTTCTACGAGTTCGGCACGCGCAAGGAGGACCCGTCGCGCTACGCGCATCGGATGAAGACCGATCCGTGGTCGGTCAAGGTCACCGGCGAGTGCAGCAAGCCCGGCACGTACACGCTCGAGGACATCCTGAAGCCGCACGCGCTCGAGGAGCGGGTCTATCGCTTCCGCTGCGTCGAGGCGTGGTCGATGATCGTGCCGTGGGTCGGCTTTCCGCTCGGAGATCTGCTCAAGCGATTCGAGCCGACCTCCAACGCGAAATACGTGCAGTTCTTCTCGTTGGCCGATCCGCAGCAGATGCCGGGCATCCGCTACCCCGTGCTGAAATGGCCGTACCGCGAGGGGCTTCGGATGGACGAGGCGATGCATCCTCTGACGCTGCTCACGGTCGGCATGTACGGCCGCGTGCTGCCGAACCAGAACGGCGCGCCGCTTCGGCTGATCGTGCCGTGGAAGTATGGATTCAAGAGCATCAAGTCGATCGTGCGAATCCACTTCACCGAGACGCAGCCCGAGACCTCGTGGAACATGGCGGCGCCGCACGAATACGGCTTCTACTCGAACGTCAATCCGAATGTCGATCATCCGCGCTGGAGCCAGGCCACGGAGCGGCGCATCGGCGGGAGCGGCTTGTCCGCGCTGCTGTCGCCGCGGCAACCGACGTTGATGTTCAACGGCTACGCCGAGGAAGTCGCGTCGCTGTATACGGGGCTCGATCTCAGGAAGTACTACTGAGCGCCTCATGCACGCGATGCGTCCGCCGAACCGCACGGCATGCGGCTGCACGGTCGCGTAGCGTGCTCGAGCGCTCCAACCGCTGAACCCGATGCCTTCTCGCGCGCCTCACGATGCTCCCGGCCGACGGACGCCGGGCTCCGCGCGCGTCCGGCTCGATCGGGTCAAGGTCGTGAAGATCCTGATCTGGATAGCGTGCCTCGCGCCGCTCGGGATCGTCGTCGGAAAGATCATCGGCATCATCGACTTCGGCCCGCATCCCGTGCAGGAAGTGCTGCACTCGATGGGGAAGACCGGGCTGAACCTGCTGCTGATCACGCTCGCGATCACGCCGCTCCGGAAGATCACGAAGCAGAACTGGCTGATCCGGCTCAGGCGCCTGCTGGGATTGTTTGCCTTCTTCTACGTGGTGCTGCACCTGCTCGCGTACGCGGCGCTCGATCTCCGCTTCGATTTCGCGACGCTCGGCACCGATATCGCCGAGCGGCCGTACATCACGATCGGGACGCTCGCGATCCTGCTGCTGATCCCGCTCGCCGTGACGTCGACGCGCGGCTGGCAGCGACGGCTCGGCCGGAATTGGACGCGTCTGCACAAGCTCGTCTACGTGAGCGCGGTTCTCGGCGTGATCCACTTCTGGTGGCAGGTGAAAGCCGACATTCGCGAGCCGCTGCTCTATGCGCTGATCCTCGGCGCGCTGCTCGGTTTCCGAGCCGCCGACGCCTGGCGGCGCAGGCGCCGGCGCACGAGCGTTGCGGCCGCGGCCGCCGCAAGCCGTTAGCCGGCGCGGCTCCGCCGCGTGAGTCGCTAGTAGACGCGGTATCCGGCGTGACGCCGGCGGCTGATCGTGTCGATGACCCACCAACCGAACCCGCCGCCCGCGACGAACGCGACGACGAGGGCCGCGAGCACCCACTCGAGCGGCAGCAAGAAACCGTCGGCGCCGAAGCGCTCGATGAGCTCGGCGTGCTCCTTCTCGAGCCGTCCGAGCTCGTCGCGCAGCGTGCGCGCGGACTCGGCGGCCTCGGCTTCGGCCGCGCGCAAGCGCTCGGCCTCGGCCACTGCCCGACGCTCCGTCTCGAGAGCGCCCGCGAGCTGCTCACGCAGCGATTCGACCTCGCGCTCGAGCGTGTCGAGGCGGTAGCGCGCGGGCGGCTCGCTGACGATGAACGCCGCCTTGACCCAACCCTCGTCGCCGCTCGGCGTGCGGACCCGGGCATAGAGCGCGGAACGCTCGAGCACCTCGAGACGGGTGCCGCTCGGGAGATTCATGAGGGGTCGGTCGCTCGTATCCGACGCGGCATGCAGCCCGAGCTGAAGCATGTCGGTGACGTAGGCGACCTCGCCCCGGACCGGATCGATCCAGCCGAGCACGAGCAAGAGCAGCGCGATGGAAAGTGAGCTTCGCATGCCCGCAACCGAGTATGGCGGGCGTGCGATTATCGGTCGCCGCGAAGGGCTCGAGCCGTGAACCAGCGCACGCGGCGCGGAGCTTATGCTCCTCAGCGTCCGGAGACCAGGCGTTGCTGAGGCTCGTCGTTGCGCACGACCTTGAGCGGCTCGGAGCGATCGGCGTTACGCAGGATCTCGGCGTAAAGCTCGACGATCGTCTCGGCGTGCGACGACGCCTCCGCGAACGACATCTTGCGCACGGTGGCGTTCAAGCTACCGTCCTTGCCCATCGGCGGACACCGATGGAGCGCGACGTGAAGCGCTTCGAAGCGGCTTCGGAGCGGCTCGGGCAGATCGGGGATGACGACGTCTTCGAGGTGACGGCCGTATGCCGAGCCGAGGCGTTGCTTGATCGGGCCGTCTCCGACCAGCTCCCGTACCGCGGCTTCGAATCGCTTTGCCAGATGGAGCATCTAATGCGCCCTAGGGGCCCGCACGGCCCCGTGTTGAATCGACACTGCGGATAGACCGAGGTGCTTGCCGGCCGCAGCGCTTGCCTGCGTCCCCCCGCCGCGGATAGCCGCCCCCCAAGTGGGCGTGGTATAGCAGATTATGGAAACGAACGGCAAGGGCGTGCGTCACGCCGCGCTGGACCGCTCCTGGACGGCGCTCGGACGGGCGATGCCGAATTTGCGCATGCGATCGGTGAACGTGCTCGGCTTCAAGCCCAGCAGCTTCGCGGCGCCGTCCGGCCCGGACACCCGCCAGCCGCACTGCTCGAGCGCCCGAAGCATGTTGCGTCGCTCGAGCTCGCGGATCTCGGCTTCGGTCAATACCCGATCGTCGTCCTCCTGCGAGACCGACTTCGCGACCTGGGTCGCGGTCAGGATATCGGCCATCGCGAGATCGAGGCGCAGCACCTTACCGCGCGACAGGATCACCGCTCGCTCGATGACGTTTTTCAGCTCGCGAACGTTTCCCGGCCAGTCGTACCGCTTGAGCAGCGCCGCCTGCTGCTTCGACAGCGTGAGCGGCGGGTGACCGAACTCCTGGCACGTCCGCTCGAGGAAATGGCTCGCGAGCTGCACGACGTCGTCGCCGCGCTCGCGGAGCGGCGGAACGTCGATCGGGAATACGCTCAAGCGATAGTAGAGGTCCTCGCGGAAGCGTCCCGCGGCGACCTCCTTCTCGAGATCGCGGTTCGTCGCCGCGATGATCCGGACGTCGACCGTGTGCGTGCGGTCGTCGCCGACGCGCTCGAACTCGCTCTCCTGGAGCACGCGCAAGAGCTTGCCCTGCAGCTCGATCGGGATCTCGCCGACCTCGTCGAGGAAGATCGTGCCGCCGTCGGCCAGCTGGAAGCGGCCGATGCGGTCGCGGTGCGCGCCGGTGAACGCGCCCTTCACGTGCCCGAAAAACTCGCTTTCGAACAGCTCGCGGGGAATCGACGCGCAGTTCACCTTCACCAAAGGACCGTTCGCGCGCGGGCTGCGGGCGTGAATCGCGTGGGCGACGAGCTCCTTGCCGACTCCGGATTCGCCCTGGATCAGCACGCTGGCGTTCGTCTGCGCGACGGCCTCGAGGCGCGCGAGCATCTTCTTGAGCGCGGGGCTCTCTCCGACGATGCGCCCGAAATTCATCGAGACCTGCACCTCCTCGCGGAGGTAGTCGCGTTCGCGCTCGAGCTCTTCGCGCAGCCGCGCGTTCTCCTCGAACGCCGCGCGGAGCTGCCGCTCGGCGCGATTCCGCTCGGTGACGTCCTTCGATGCGACGAGCAACGCCACGACGTTGCCCTGCTCGTCGCGCTCGGCGCGCGCCGATAGCAGCACCTCGATGATCTCGCCGGACTTCGTGACGAGCGTACGCGGCTCGTTCTCCAGCTCGCCGTGCGCGATGATGGCCTCGAGCCGCCCGCCCGCGAGCCTTTCCCGCGACTCCTCGGCCATGAAATCCGTGATCGGCCGACCGAGGACTTCCTCGCGCTTGTAACCGAGCTTCGCGAGCCAGCGGTCGCTGACGTGGATGATGCGGCCCTGGGCGTCGACCGTGTGCAGCATCGCCGGCGTCTGGCGGTAGAGCTCGCGGTAATGCGCCTCGAGCCGCGCTTGCTGGCGGACCTCGGTGTACACGGCGACGGTCCGGAGGTAGTCGCCCTCCGCACCGCGCTCGACGATCGCGCTCGCGAGCAGGTCGACCCGCTCGCCGCTCTTCGTCCTCATATCGAAGGGGACGTTGTCGAGTCGTCCGGTGCGCCGGAGCAGCGGCAGATATTCCTCGTTCACGCGCCGCGCGGTCTCGGGGCTGCCGAGGTCCTGGGGACGCAGCATCCGCAGCTCCTCCCGGGTATACCCGAAGCGGCGCAGCCAGGCGTCGCTCGCGTCCAGGAAATAGCCGTCCTGGTCCAGCGAGACGGTCAACGCGGGCGCCTTACGGAAAAGCCATTGGTATCGATCTTCGAGTGACATGCGACGATTTTACGGATTTCCGTTAATCGGGTCAACGGAATTCCGTGAGTTCACGGAATTCCGTTACACGCGGATCGGCTAAGTTATTGTTTTACCATTCCCTTGAACTTGGCACACAAGGTGCATATACAAGGCCGCGAGGCGACTCGCAAGATTTGCAAAGTATCGGAGTTTCGTTAGACAAAGGGAAGGCCAATGTTCACCCGGATGCTGACCCCCAGCGCTACTTTAGCGGCTCTGCTTCTGGGCACGGTCAGTCACAATGCGGCGGCCATGGACGAGATCGTGGTCAACGGAGCCGAGGTTCTCGCGCTGCTCGACGTGCGGGAGCAGGTGTTTCGCTCGGAGATGGAGGAAAACAAGCGCTCCGTCGACGAGTGGATCAAGGCTACGCTGCAGAACGGTGTGAAGCCGACCGGGATTCCGAAGGTGAACGTGGCTAGCGCCGTTCAAAAGGAGTCCGTACGCGGTTGATGGTGTGAGGACGGCCGTCATTCCTCCCCCATGACGGCCGTCACGAGGACGGTCGCCATTCCTCCCCCGTGGCGACCGTGAGGCCAAGCCGGAAGGCCTATTGATAAGGGGGCCGGGTTATCCCGGCATCGAACTCAACAAGGAGCTCGCTCTGCAACGGAGCGGACATGGAAGTTCGGACCTGGCCCCCGTTTTTTTTCGCACACCGACGCGTGCGGCGCATGCAGGATCCGCGTCTCGAGCGGAGTCGAGGCAACCACCAGCCCTCCCCCATGGTGGTTGCCGGGCCTGGCCGGGAGGCCAGTTGAGGGGGCCGGGATCGTCCCGGCGAGTCGGACAAGGACGTTCCTCCGCAACGGAGAAACAAGGAAGTTCGACCCGGCCCCCGATTTTTTTCGTCCCTGTCTTTTCTGCCCGCGGCCCCATCAGGCCGCGGGCTTGAATTCCAGAGCGCGCCCGGACGGCGGTCCGAGGATCTTGCCTTCGACGAAGACCGGCTCGCCGTTGAGCCACGTCATGTGCACGGCCGAATGGAAGGTCGTCCCCGTGAGCGGCGACCATCCGCAGCGGTAAAGGAGACTCTCGGGCGTCACCGTCGCCGTCGCGCCGAGGTCGACGACCACGAGATCCGCGAAATACCCCTCGCGGATGAAGCCGCGGTCGACGATGCCGAAGAGGCGGGCCGGGTTGTGCGCGGTCTTCTCGACGAGCGTCGGCAGGCTCAACCGCCCGTCCCGGTGCAGCTCGAGCAGCATCGCGAGCGAGTGCTGGACGAGCGGCAGGCCCGACGGCGCCTCGAAATATCCGCGCGCCTTCTCCTCCGCGGTATGCGGCGCGTGATCCGTGGCGATGACGTCGATGCGGTCCTCGATGACCGCGCGGAGCAGCGCCTCACGGTCCTCGACCGTCTTGATCGCCGGATTGCACTTGATCTTGGCGCCGAGCTCCGCGTAGCTCCGCTGATCGAACCAGAGATGATGCACGCAGACCTCGGCGGTGATGCGTTTACCGTCGATCGGACCCGGGTCGAACAGCTCGAGCTCGCGGGCGGTCGTCAAATGCAGAACGTGAAGACGCGTCCCGTGCCGCTTCGCGAGCGAGACCGCGAGCGATGACGACGCGTAGCACGCCTCGGCGGACCGGATCTCGGGGTGCGCCGAGAACGGCACCGCGTCGCCGTGCTTTTCGCGGTAGCGGCGCTCGGCGTCGCGAATCATCGGCGTGCTCTCGCAATGCGTCGCGATCGGCAGCGGCACTTTCGAGAAGATTCCCTCGAGCGTGCGCGGATCGTCGACGAGCATGTTGCCGGTCGACGCGCCCATGAAGACTTTGATGCCGCAAACGTCGGCCGAAGTCGCGCGCACGAGCTCCTCGAGGTTGTCGTTCGTCGCGCCGAGATAGAAGCCGTAATTCGCATAGCTGGTCCGCGCGGCGACGGCGCGCTTCTCGGCGATCGCGGCGAGCGTCACCGCGGGCGGAGCGTTGTTCGGCATATCGAGGAAGCTCGTCACGCCGCCCGCGATCGCCGCGCGGGATTCGCTCTCGATCGTGCCCTTCGCAGGCCAACCCGGCTCGCGGAAATGCACCTGATCGTCGATCAGACCGGGCAGCACGTAGCGCCCGCCGAGCTCGACGACCTCGGCGTCGGACGGCACCGGTCCGCCGATTCGGCCGATTCGGTCGCCTTCGATCAGAAGATCCGTTTCGACGATGCGGCCTTCGTTCACGATGCGGCCGTCGACCAGCATTCGACGCATCTCGGCTCCTTCTCGGGATCATCGATCCGCTGCGAATCGCGCGCGTGAACGCGGCGATGCGCGCGATGAGCGAATGCCGCAGCGGCTCCGAAAACGGCGACAGCATGCCACTCGACGCGGCAAACGCGCCAGCGGCGCGAGCTTGGTCGCGCCTTGCAACGCCTTTTGCGGCTATGCAGAATTGGGCGCCACCTTCAGCGGTCAGTCGCTGCCGTCCCTCGTGCAGCGAGCGCGCGGGACAGGCCTTCGGCGCAGTCGACACCGCCGTTTTCCTGGACCGAGAGCATCCACATGACTGCGACGATCGACGTTCAGAGCCTGACGAAGGAATACGGCCGGCTCAAGGCCGTCGACGAACTGAGTTTCCAGGTGCGGCCCGGCGAGGTGCTCGGCTTCCTCGGCCCGAACGGTGCCGGCAAGACGACGACGATGCGAATCATCGCGGGCTTTCTGCCGCCGACCTCGGGAAGCGTGCGCGTCTGCGGCTTCGACGTCGAGACGCAGCCGATCGAGGCGAAGCGCAAGATCGGCTATCTGCCGGAAGGCGCGCCGAGCTACCCCGAGATGACGCCGCGCGAGTTCCTCGAGTTCATCGCCGATGCGCGCGGCCTGCCGAAGGGGTCGCGCCGCGCGCGGCTCGAGGAAGTCTACGCGCTCCTTCATCTCGAGAAGGTGCTCGATCGCGCCATCGAGACGTTGTCGAAGGGCTACAAGCGCCGCGTCGGCCTCGCGCAGGCGATCCTGCACGACCCCGACGTGCTCTTGCTCGACGAGCCGACCGACGGTCTCGATCCGAATCAGAAGCACGAGGTCCGCCAGCTGATCGGCGGCATGGCGAAATCGAAAACGATCGTGATCTCGACGCACCTGCTCGAGGAGGTCGACGCGATCTGCACGCGAGCCGTCGTCATCTCGGGCGGCAAGCTCCTCGCCGACGACACGCCGGCCGGGCTCGCGGCGCGCTCGCGGTACCACAACGCCGTGTCGCTGAAGCTCGCCGACGCGAGCCTCGTCGATACCGTGCGCGCGGAGATCGGCGCGCTGCCCGAGGTCGCGGAAACCGAGATCGACGGGGACACGGGCCGCATCATCGCGTTCCCGGCGAACGGCAAGCTGCCGCTGGTGCCGATCGGCCGCCTCGCGGACCAGAAAGGCTGGAAGCTCGACGAGCTTCATCTCGAGACCGGACGCCTCGACGAGGTATTCCGGACGATCACCGGAGGAGCAAGCGCATGAGCGGGATTGCGGCGGTGTTCAAGCGGGAGCTCGCGAGCTACTTCACGACTCCCGTCGCGTACGTCTTCATCGCGATCTTCCTCATCGTGGCGAACGCCTTCACCTTCTATCTCGGCGGTTTCTACGAGCGCAACCAGGCGGATCTCGCCTCGTTCTTCACGTTCCACCCGTGGCTGTTCCTGTTCCTCGTGCCGGCGCTCAGCATGCGGCTCTGGGCCGAGGAACGTAAGTCCGGCAGCATCGAGCTCCTGATGACGCTGCCGATCGAGCCGTGGAAGTCCGTCGTCGGCAAGTTCCTCGCGGCGTGGGCGTTCACCGCGATCGCCATCGGGCTGACCTTCCCGATCTGGATCACGGTGAATTACCTCGGCTCGCCCGACAACGGCGCGATCCTCGCGGCCTACGTCGGGAGCATTCTGATGGCCGGCGGATTCCTCGCGATCGGCTCGTTCATCTCGGCGATGACGAAGAACCAGGTGATCGCGTTCATCGTCGCGGTCGTCGTATCGCTGATGCTCGTGCTCGCGGGCTACCCGCTCGTCCTCGACGTCTTCTCGGCGTGGGCGCCGGACGCGTTGGTCGAGACGATCGCGAGCCTGAGCTTCCTGACGCACTTCGAGAACATCAGGAAAGGCGTGATCGACGTGCGCGACCTCGTCTACTTCGCGCTGCTGATCGGGCTTGCGCTCTACGCCAATACCATCGTCCTCGAGTTGAAGAAGGCCGACTGACATGAGCGGGGCACAACGACGCAAGATCGGCTATTCGACGCTCGCGCTGCTGGCGCTCGTCTTCATCGCCGCGGTGATGGCGAGCAACACGCTGCTCAAGGGACTGCGCATCGATCTCACCGAGAACCGGCTGTACACGCTTTCTCCGGGCACGCGGTCGCTGCTTCGGGGCCTCGAGGAGCCGATCAATCTCTATCTGTTCTTCAGCGACGACGAATCCGCGGATATCCCGCTGTTCCAGACGTACGCGACGCGCGTCGAGGAGCTGCTCGAGGAGCTCGCGGCGCACGCGAACGGCAACCTGCGCGTCGAGGTCGTCGACCCCGAGCCGTTCTCCGAGGAAGAGGATCGCGCGACGCGCTTCGGCATCGAGCCGCTGGCCGTCGGCGGCAGGAACGTCTTCTTCGGCCTCGCCGGCACGAACGGCGTGGGCGACGAGGCGGTGATCCCGGTGCTCGATCCGAGCAAGGAGGCCTTTCTCGAATACGACGTCGCGCGCCTGATCTACAGCCTCGCGAACCCCGAGAAACGGGTGATCGGCCTCTTGAGCGGCGTCACGATGAGCGGCGGGTTCGATCCGATGAGCCGCCAGCCGACTTCGCCGTGGGTCATCACGCAGCAGACGCGTCAGCTCTTCGACGTGCGCACGCTGCCGTCGAGCGTCGAGCGCATCGACGACGACATCGACGTGCTCTGGATCGTGCATCCGACCAACCTCGACGAGAAGACGCTCTACGCGATCGACCAGTTCGTGCTGCGCGGCGGACGCGCGCTGATCTTCGTCGATCCGCTCGCCGAGGTCGTCGGAGCTTCCGGGCCGAGCGGATTCGGCGCTCCGAGCAGCTCGAGCCTGCCCCGGCTGTTCGAAGCCTGGGGCGTCGAGTTCTCGACCGATAGCGTCGTCGTCGACGACGTCAACTCGCTGAACGTCATCACCAACAACGGGCGCGCGGTCCGGCATATCGGCATGCTCGGCGTCGGCGCCGACGGGCTCGCGCAGGACGACGTCGTCACCGCCGGGCTCGAGACGGTCAATATCGGCACGGCCGGCCACTTCCGGCTCGCCGAGAAGGACGACGCGGACGAGAAAGCCGAGCAAGCGGGCGACGGGCCGAGGCTCGTGCCGCTCATCACGTCGAGCGACCGGGCGGCGCTCGTGCCCTCGATCCGCTTCCAGTTCCTGACCGACCCGGGCGAGCTACTCGCCGATTTCGCGCCGAGCGGCGAGCGCTACGTGCTCGCGGCGCGTCTCGAGGGGCCGTTGCGCACGGCGTTCCCCGACGGTCCGCCTCGCGACGACGAGAGCGACGACGACTCGAGCGACGCCGACGGCGATGCCGCGTCCGATGAGGATGCGGCGAACGAGGACTCGGCGGACGAAGCCGCATCGACGGAAGATCCGCCGGCCGAGCATCTCGCGTCGACCGAGCGCGCGAACGTCGTGCTGATCGGCGACGTCGACGTCCTGAGCGACCGGCTGTGGGTGCAGAGCCAGAGCTTCCTCGGTCAACGGATCCTTACGGCGTTCGCGAGCAACGGCGACTTCATCGTGAACGCGCTCGACAACCTTTCGGGCAGCGCGGACCTGATCGGGCTCCGCAGCCGCGCGACGTTCTCGCGCCCGTTCACGCGAGTCGAGGCGTTGCGCCGCGAAGCGGACCTGCGCTTCCGCGCGACCGAGGAACGTCTGCAGCAAGAGCTTGCCGAGACCGAGCGCCGTCTCGCCGAGCTCCAGGCGCAGCGCGACGATTCGACGTCGCTCTTGATGAGCCCGGAGCAGCAGCAAGAAGTCCAGCGCTTTCTCAACGAGCAGCTGCGCATCCGTCAGGAGCTGCGTGCCGTTCGTCGTAACCTGGACCGCAGCATCGAGCAGCTCGGCACCACGCTCAAGGTGCTGAACATCATCGTGCTGCCGATCGCCCTGACGGGGACGATGCTGCTCGCCGTGTTCGTCAGACGAAACCGCAAGGGGCAACGATGACAAGCCGAACGCTGGGAATCCTCGCGGCGGCGCTGGTCGTGCTGGCGCTGCTTGCCGTCTACGGACAGCGCCGGGACGTGTCGCCGCCATCCCGAAGCGGTGAGCTGCTGCTCCCGCAGCTCGAAGCTTCGCTCGATCGAATCGACCGCGTGCGCATCGCGACGGCCGGGAGCGAGACCGTCGCGACGCTCGAACGCGGCAGCGACGCGTGGACCGTCGCCGAGCGGGACGGCTACGCGGCCGATATCGGCAAGATCCGCGAGGTGCTGCGCGGGCTCGCCGACGCGAAGATCGTCGAGGAGAAGACGTCGAATCCGGCCTACTACGACCGGCTCGGCGTGAGCGACATCGGCTCGGACGACGCGCGCGGCGTCGAGGTCGCGGCTTTCGCCGGCGACGAGCCCGTCGTTTCCGTCATCGTCGGCGACTCGGTCGGCGGCAACCACCGCTACGTGCGAGTCGGCGGCGAGGAAACCAGTTACGAGGTGGACGCCAAGCTCGAGGTGCCGCGCACGCTCCGCGACTGGCTGGATCGCACGATCGTCGACGTCCCGAGCACTCGGATCGCGTCCGTGACGATCGAGCACCCGGACGGAGAGACGCTCGAGATCTCGAAGAAGAGCTCGAGCCAAACGAATTTCGACGTCCACGACATTCCGGAAGGACGCGAGTTGTCGTACGCCGGCGTCGCGAACTCGATCGCCGGCGCGCTGCGCGACTTGAAGCTCGATGACGTGCGGCAGGCGGCCGACGACGCGGAGGACGCGCCGAAGACGACCACGACGTTCCGCACCTTCGACGGGCTCGTCGTCGTGGCCACGACGATCGAGCGCGACGGCGAGCGGTGGGTCAGGTTCTCGGCCCGCGCCGAGGCGGCGGCCTCCGAGAGCTCGGACGAAGCCGATGCGGGCGCAGCGGCGGACGGCACGGCCGAGGCCGAAGCGGCCGCGGCCGACAACGGGGACACCGCGGACGACGACGAAGCCAGCGATGCCGCCGAGCGCGCGCGGGAGATCCAGGCGCGCGTCGCCGGATGGGAGTACCGCATCCCGTCGTACCAGACCGACCAGCTCACGCGCCGGATGGAGAATCTCCTCCGCGCGGTCGAGACAGAAGACGACGCGTAACCGCCATTCCGAACGGCCGCACGGCGGAAACGCGGGCGGCGGACTGTGGCGCTCGCGCGAGATGAGCTAAGCTCGCCGCCTCATGAGCTCTTCCGCCGCAAAACGCCGTCCGCTCGCCGCCGGCTACATCGAAAGGATCCTCAAGGCGCGCGTCTACGACGTCGCGCTCGAGTCGCCGCTCGACCACGCGCCGCGGCTGTCACGGCGCCTCGGCAACGAGATCTGGCTGAAGCGCGAGGACGAGCAGCCGGTTTTCTCGTTCAAGCTGCGCGGCGCGTACAACAAGATCTCGCAGCTCGACGCCCGCTCGGTCGCGAAGGGCGTGATCTGCAGCTCCGCCGGCAACCACGCCCAGGGCGTCGCGCTCGCGGCGCGCCGCCGCGGCGTGCGCGCCGTGATCGTCATGCCGACGAGCACGCCGTCGATCAAGGTCGACGCGGTACGCGCGCTCGGCGGCGAGGTCGTCCTGCACGGCGACGCCTATGACGAGGCGTACGAGCACGCGCTGAAGCTCGCCGAGCGCGAAGAGCTCGTGTTCGTCCACCCGTTCGGCGATCCCGACGTGATCGCGGGACAAGGGACGATCGGCGTCGAGCTGACGCGGCAATGGCAGACCCCGCCCGCGGCGATCTTCGTGCCGATCGGCGGCGGCGGGCTCGTCAGCGGCATCGGCTCGTATATCAAGCAGCTCTATCCGGACGTCGCGATCATCGGCGTCGAGCCCGTCGACGCGCCGAGCATGCACGACTCGTTCGTGCACGGTGCGCCGGTCACGCTCGAGCACGTCGGCATCTTCGCGGACGGCGTCGCCGTCCGGCGCGTCAGCGATCACACCTTCGCCGTGGCCCGCGAGGTCGTCGACGAGATCGTGCTCGTCGAGACGGACGAGATCTGCGCCGCGATCAAGGACATTTTCGAGGACTGCCGCGTCATCATGGAGCCGGCCGGCGCGCTCGCCGTCGCGGGCCTGAAGCGCTGGCTGGAGCGCGAGGAGCGCGGTCAGGGCGAGCACTACATCGCGATCGCGAGCGGCGCGAACATGAACTTCGATCGGCTGATGCACGTCGCCGAGCGGGCCGAGCTCGGCGAGCACCGCGAGGCGCTGATCGCGGTCGAGATCCCGGAAAGGAAGGGCGAGTTCCTGCGCTTCTGCGAGGCGCTCGGATCGCGCAGCATCACCGAGTTCAACTACCGCTACGCGCCTTCGGAGCGCGCGAGAATCTTCGTCGGCGTCGCGCTGCAAGGCGAGCGCAGCGAGGCGCAGGCCCTGATCGAGCAGCTTTCGGTGCGCGGCTATCCGGTGCTCGATCTCTCCGACAACGAGCTCGCGAAGCTGCACGTGCGGCACATGATCGGCGGACACGTGCCGTCGATTCGCGACGAGCTGATCTACCGCTTCGAGTTCCCGGAGCGGCCGGGGGCATTGCTCAAGTTCCTGAAGGCGATCGGCGACCGCTGGAACATCAGCATGTTCCACTATCGGAATCACGGCTCGGATTACGGGCGCGTCCTCGCCGGCGTGCAGGTCCCGTCCGACGAGCGGGCCCAATTCGCGTCGCATCTCGCGACGCTCGGATACGCGTACGTCGACGAGACGCACAATCCCGCCTATCGCCTGTTCCTCGGCGCGAACGGCAACCCGGAACCTTGAACGGCGGCTCCCCTTCGGGACTCGCCGCGCTAGCGCGTCTCGATGTGCCGGATCTTGAGCGGCTGCGACAGCCGGTAGAAGTGCTTCAGCTCCTGCCGCATCGCGCCGTCGAGCCCGCTGCCCGCGAGCGCTTGAGCGAGCTTCAGGCAGTACTTCGCGGCGTAGTGATTCGCGAGACGGTAGCGATCGAGCTCCTCGGCCGTGAGATTGCGGTCGAAGCGAGGCAGATCGAACAGCCATTGATGCAACGACGGCGGCAACCGCCCGCTCTGGCGCGCGAGCAGCACCGCGGTCGCGACGAACTTGTCGACCTCCGCCTGAAGCTCCATCTCGAAAAGCCGCACCGGCTTCTCGAGGGCGGCGTTCCACGCGTAATACGCGAAGTGGCTGACGCCTTCGAGCGCGGTCCAGAAGTCGGCAAGGTTCCGCTCGTCGAGCCGTTGCAGCGGATCGCGCGCGGTCAGGCGCTCGACGACGCCGGCTTCTAGATAGAGCGCGACCTCGGCCTGGCCTTCGCGCTCGGCGATCAGCAGCTTCTCGTCGACCGCGCGGCCGTTCTCGTCCAGAAGCCCGACGACCTCGGGATCGGTGATCACGAAATCGTCGACGTCGTAGGCGACGTCGAGCTGATAGATATCGGCGAGGAGCGTCTGGAAATCCGCGAGCACCGCGAAGTCCCGGCTGCGTCCGGGCACGATTGCGTGATCAGCGGCTCCGCGCACCTCCACCGACATCGAACGATCTCGCGTCAATGCCGGCTCATCGCGTCGAGCGCATGATTCGGCTCGATGCCGAGCCGGCGTAGCGTGCGCTCGGCTCGCTTGCTGCCGGTTTTGAGCCACACCTCGTACAAGCGCAGGATATCGATATCGTCGTTGCCGCGAGCCTCGTCCCGGACCTCGGTCAGCACGTCGACGAAGTCCTGGAACTTCGAAGCGAGCTCGGCGAAGACGGCCGTATAGATCCGGCCGCGCATGCTGCCCCGCACGCGCTCGGACAACGAGCCGTACGCGGAGCCTCCCATCCTGACGTAGTAGTCGACGTCGACCTGACGCCGCGCGAGCGCTTCGCCGAAGAACCCGGCGATGAACAGCGAGATATCGCCGATGCGCTGCAACGCGAAATTGCGCTCGTCCTCGGTGGGCGCCTCCGTCGCCTCGGCGAGGAACAGCGCGAGCGGTTTCAGCCAGCGGCCTTCGGGCGAGCCGTCGTACAGCACCTCGGAGCGCGCGAACAACGTCAGCAGATTCACGACGTAGTAAGCGGTGTGGTCGTCGGCCGAAAGCCCTTGACGAGCCATCGCGCTCGACACCGAGTTCCTGAAGAACTCCTCCAGGCTCCACACGGGCTTGACCTTCGTCTCGCGCATCGCTGGCATAGCTTCCTCGTCCTGCTCGTGGCCGCCTGCGCCGACTCCTCCGAGTATAGGTAGCGTCGCAAGCGGCTCGAGTGAATCCCATCACGTTTGCCGCGCACCGCTCCGCCGAGCCCTTGGACCGTGAAGCCGCGGAAACGTGCGCCGCGTTGTATCCTAGGACCCGTTACTACAGCATATTAGAATGACTTTCGACCCGCGACGTTCCGCCGAAGACGGCAAATCGACGGGGGGCACAGGCACGCATATTTCGGTCACGCCGCTTTGACACTCCAAATCGGGCTCGTCCTCGGCATCCTCGCTGCCGCGCTCGCGCTGTTCATCGGCTCGAAGATCCGCATGGACGTGATCGCGCTGATGGTCGTCGGCAGCCTCGTCGTGACCGGGCTCGTCACGCCGCCCGAAGCCGTCGCCGGCTTCTCGAACGGCGCGGTCATCGCGATATGGGCGATGTTCATCCTCTCCACCGCGATGACCCGCGCCGGCATCTCGAAAATGATCGGCTATACCGTGCTACGCCTCGCCGGCAGGCAGGAAGCACGGATGATCGTCGTGATCATGATCACGGCCGGGACGCTGTCGTTCTTCATGAACAATATCGGCGTCGCCGCGCTGATGCTGCCGGTCGTCGTGGACGTCGCGCGGCGAACGCGGATTCCGGCCTCGCGGCTGCTGATTCCCCTGACTTACGGCACGCTGCTCGGCGGCCTCACGACGCTTGTCGGCACTCCGCCGAACCTGCTGATAGCGGACGCGCTCTCGGCGTCCGGCTTCGAGTCCTTCGGCATCTTCGATTTCGTGCCGGTCGGCGGCGCGTTGTTCGTGGCCGGCGTGATCTTCGTCGCGCTGATCGGGCGACATCTCTTGCCGAGAAGGAAGCCCGAGGAGCAGACGCAGCGCCGCAGCCAACGCACGTTGCGTCAGCAGTACGGCCTGCAGGCCCGCAACTTCGAGATGCGCGTCGCGCCCGACTCGATCCTCGTCGGCAAGACGCTCGCGGAAAGCCGCATCGGCAGCGCGGCCGGCCTGATCGTCCTCGCGCTCGAGCGGCGCGGCCGAACGGAGCTGATGCCGTCACGCCAAACGGTGCTTCAGGGCGGCGACAAGCTGTTCGTGCAGGGACGCCTCGACCGCTTCCGCGAATTCCAGCGATGGAGCGACCTCGTCATCGAGCGCGAGGCACCGGTGCTGCAGGGCCTCATGGCCGGGCAGGTAACGATCGCCGAGGTCACGATCAACGAGGGCTCGACGCTCGAAGGCTCGCTGCTTTCTCACTCCGATTTCCGCAAACGCTACGGTGCGAACGTGCTCGCGATTCGCCGCGGCGACCTGGTGCGCCGCGTGAACCTGACGAAGGTTCCGCTTCGCGCCGGCGACGTGTTGCTGCTGCAGGCGAGCAACGATGCGGTCCCCGATCTGGAGCGCTCGGCCGACTTCGGCTCGTTCCGAAAGGTCGGGGAGCAGGAACTTTCCGAGGTCTATCGTTTGCAGGAGCGGATCTTCGTCGTGCGCGTGCCGCGCGACTCGGCGCTCGCGGGCGACACCCTGTCGCAGAGCCGGATCGCGGACGCCTTCGATTTCCGTCTCCTCGCGCTGTTCCGCGAAGGCGAGCTGACGATCATGCCGGAGGCGGACCTGCCGCTCAAAGGCGGCGACCTCCTGCTGATCCAGGGCCGCGAGGAAGATCTCGACGTGCTGCGCGGCCTGCAGGAGCTCGAGATCGAGCGCGACAGCACGCCCGCGTACAACGTCCTCGAGTCCGAGCGGCTCGGGATGGTCGAGGCGACGCTCGACCCGCGCTCGCGTCTCGTCGGGCAGCGCGTCGCGGATCTCGCGTTCCGCGACAAGTACGGTCTCGAGCTCGCGGCCATTTGGCGCAAGGGCGAGGCGATCCGTTCCGACCTCGACGATCACACGATCGAGCTCGGCGACGCGATGCTGCTGATCGGGCCGCGCGAGAAGCTGCAGCTCCTCGAGCGCGATCAGGACTTCTTGGTGCTGACGCCGCTCGGGCAACGCCCGATCGATACGCGCAAGGCGCCTGTCGCCGGCGCGATCATGCTCGGCGTTGTGATCGCGGCGCTCGTCGGTTGGCTGCCGATCTACATGGCCGCGCTGATCGGCGCGACGCTGATGGTGCTCACCGGCTGCATCACGATGGAGGAAGCGTATCGCGCGATCGACTGGCGCGGGATTTTCCTGATCGCCGGCATGCTCCCGCTCGGCACCGCGATGGCGGATACCGGCGCGGCGCGCTTCCTCGCGGAGATCGCGACGGATCTCTTCGGCTCGCTCGGCCCGTGGTGGGTCATCGGGGCGCTCTATATCGTCACGGCGCTCGCGAACCTCGTGATCCCGGCCGCGGCCCTCGTCGTCGTGATGTCGCCGATCGTGCTGACGGCGAGCGCCGAGCTCGGCGTCGAGCCGCACACGGCGATGATGGCGATCGCGATGGCGGCGTCCGCGAGCTTCTCGAGCCCGGTGTCGCACGCCGCGCACGTGCTCGTGATGGGCCCGGGCGGTTACCGGTTCAACGACTTCTTGAGAGTGGGCTTGCCGCTGACGCTCGTGACGTTCGTGACCGCGATGCTCGTGCTGCCGATCTTCTGGCCGCTGACCAAGCTTTCGTCCTGAGCGTCTTCCGCGAGCGAGGCCTCGAGCTTCGCGAGCATCCGCGAGCAGTGGGCGCGGATGCAGCGATCCCAGTGCTCCTTGCGGAACGTCGCCGCGCCACCGAGCTTGTAGCTCGCCTCGAGCCGAAGCCTCGACCCCGCCTCACCCGGCTCGAGCCGCCACCTGAGCTTGAGCTCGACGCGGCACGGCGGATCGAGCAGCGTCTCCTGCAACGTGATCGACACCGGCCGGATGCATTCGACGACGCGCCCGCGCCGCAGCACGGAGCCGCGTTGCTGCTCGTAGCGCGTCCCGGCCGGCAGGACATCGCCGCCCGCGCCGAGCAGCCCGCCGCCCCATCGCCCGTGGCCGACGACGCCGACGAGCGCGGAGAAGATCTCCGCCATCGGCCGATCGAGAAGCGTTTCGTGATGCTGCCGCTGCATGTCTCGTTGCCTCGTCGACAACGATACGCGGCGGCACGCGAGGCCTCAGCGTGCAATTCGCGCGCGATGATGCAGAAACTCACGGAACGAGCACGGTCGAGCCCGTCGTGCGGCGTGCCTCGAGATCGCGATGCGCATCGGCCGCGCGTTCGAGCGGATAGCGCTGACCGATCTCGATACGCACGTCCCCGCGCTCGATGCGCGTGAAGAGCTCGCGGCAGCCTTCCTCGTAGTCCGCACGCTCGCCGATGAAGTGAAACAGCGAGGGCCGCGTCAAATAGAGCGAGCCGCGCCTCATCAGCTCGAGCGGCGAAACCGGCTCGACCGGCCCCGACGAGTTACCGAAGCTCACCATCACGCCGTGCGGACGCAAGCAGTCGAGCGATTGAAAGAACGTGGCACGGCCGATCGAGTCGTAGACGACCGGCACGCCTTTTCCATCCGTGAGCTCCCTCACGCGAGCGACGATGTCGTCGCTCGAGAGCAGCACCGTCTCGCAGCCGTGTGCCTCGGCCACGGCCCGTTTCTCCTCGCTGCCGACGACACCGATGACGCGCGCGCCGAGGCTCTTGGCCCATTGCGCCGTGATCAGGCCGACGCCGCCCGCGGCGGCATAGAGCAGCACGAAGTCGCCCGGCTGCACGCGATAACTTCGGTGCAGCAGATACCACGCGGTCAGGCCCTTCAGCATCGCCGCGGCCGCGACATCGTCGGCGATCGCGTCGGGCAACGGCACGAGCCATTTCGCATCGATGACGCGTTCCTCCGAGTACGCGTCGAGCGGCGGCGGGCTCACATAAGCGACGCGCATGCCGGGCGTGAGCCCTTCGACCTCGGCACCGACCTCGACGACGACGCCCGCCCCTTCGGAGCCGAGGCCGCTCGGAAGCGTCAGCGCGTAGAGCCCGCTCCGGTAGTACGTATCGATCATGTTGAGCCCGATCGCCGTATGACGCAGGCGCACCTGTCCCGCGCGCGGCGACGGAACGTCGACCTCGACGACGCGAAGCGTTTCGGGTCCGCCGAAACGGTCGATGCGAATGGCGCGGGACATCGAGCGGGCTCCGAGGGTTAGAATCGGGGAACGACCAAGATAACCCAGACGATGACCGAGCATCTATTGATCGTCGGCGCGGGACAGGCCGCGACCCAAGCCGTGCACACGCTCAGGCAGAACGGCTACTCCGGCCGAATCACGATCGTCGGCGGCGAGCGTCATCCGCCTTATCAGCGTCCCCCGCTTTCGAAGAAGTATCTGGCCGGCGAGCTCGCGCGAGAACGCCTCGAGCTACGCCCCGCGGTCTGGTACCGCGAGCGCGACGTGACGCTCGAGCTCGGCACGCGCGCGGTCGAGCTCGAGCCGGCTGCCCGGCGCGTGAGGCTCGACGACGGCCGCATCGTCGACTACGACCGCCTGATCCTCGCGACCGGAAGCAAAGCGCGCAGGCTCGCCGTCCCGGGCGCGGAGCTCGCCGGCATTCACTATCTGCGCACGATCGACGACGTCGACGCGATCGCGCCCGAGCTCGTGCCGGGGCGGCGTCTCGTGCTCGTCGGCGCCGGTTATATCGGCCTCGAGGTCGCTTCCGTCGCCGTGCGCCGCGGGCTCGACGTCACGGTGCTCGAGGCCGCGGACCGCGTGATGAGCCGCGTCGTCGGCCCCGCGATCAGCGCGTTCTACGAGCGCTATCATCGCGACGCGGGCGTGAACATCGAGTGTGGGACGGTCGTCTCGGGTTTCGTCGGACGCGAGCGCGTCGAGGCCGTCGAGACGTCCGGCGGGCTGCGTTTCGCGTGCGACGTCGTGATCGTCGGCATCGGCGTGGACCCCGACGTGGAGCTCGCGCGCAGCGGCGGACTGCCGTGCGATAACGGCATCGTCGTCGACGAGCGCGGCCGGACCGCCGATCCGCTGATCGTCGCGGCCGGCGATTGCACGAATCATCCGCATCCGCTCGCGGCAAGCCGCGTTCGGCTCGAATCCGTGCAGAACGCGATCGAGCAAGCGAAGGCCGCGGCGTCGAACTTCGCGGGCGAGCCGCACGCGTATGCCGAGGTGCCGTGGTTCTGGTCCGATCAGTACGACCTGAAGCTGCAGATCGCGGGGCTTGCCGAAGGCTACGACGAGACGATCGTGCGAGGCGATCCCGCCCAGAAGAGCTTCGCGGTCTATCACCTGCGCGGCGGGGAGCTCGCGGCGGTGGAGGCCGTGAACGCGCCGAGGGATTTCATGTTCGCGCGCAAGGCGATCGCCGCCCGCATCTCGCCGCGCGCGGATCAGATCGCGGACCCCGCATTCGATCTCGCGAAGCTGCTGCCGGCCTGAGCGCCGACGGCGAAGCGCGCTCGGTCAGCCGGCGCCGTCCGCTTGCAGCGGATCGAGCACGAAACGCAGCTCCGCGGACACGCCGCCGAAACCCTTGTCTCGCGTGAACGATTCGATGCGGTAGCGCTCGACGGCGCGGCCTTCGCGGTTAGCGAACTCGCCGGTCGCGCCGACGACGAGCGCGCGCCCGTCCGGCGCGAGCCCCGCCGTCGCGACGTAGTCGCGCGGCCCTCGAAACGCGCGCCTGAGCAGAGAGACCGAGACGAGCGTGTCCTTCGCGACCGGCCAGACGTTGCTCTCGCCGAGCACGTACAGGGAGCCCTCGCCGGGCAACGTCACGAGCCATACGTCGTCGACGATGACGCCGGCCGTCAGAAGCTCCGTTCGCTCCGACGGCACGAGCACGCGGCTCGCGATCGCGGGCGAGCCGTCGGATGAAGACAGCCTGATCAGACCGAGCGCGCTCTTGCGTACCGTGCGCTCCCAAAGCTCTTCGACGCCGTCGGGTCGGACCGGCACGAAGGCAGGCTGCGAATGCGTCAGCACGATCGCCGCCTCGGGCAGATCGTAGCGGAGCGCCCGATCGAGGTCGTCGATGCGCCCGTCGCCGGGCCCGATCAGCGGGTTCGCGAAGATCAATGCGGCGCCGGCAACGGCGCCGACGATCGCCCCGGCAATCAGCATGAATAAGTGCCTCATCGGCGGATGCGTCTCCCGGAAATCACGTGCCGCGCACGGTCACCGTGGCGAGCTCGATCGTGCCGCGCAGCTCGCCGCTCTCGCCGACGCCCGTGATCGTCCAAGTTTCGGTGTACGTGCCTTCGAGCCCCGCGAACTCGTGCGTGCCGCCGAGTATCCGCCCGTTCGACGGCGGACGCGGGAACACGACGCGGACCTCCCCGCTCCAGGCCTCGCCGGCGCGGCGGCCCGCCGAGGACAGCGCGTTGTCGAGCGCGCGGGCAGGCTCGGCGTCGCCCGTGAGCAGCATCGTGCCGCGCCCCGGCACGACCAGCAGCCACGCGGCGCCCGAGGCGCCCCCCATCGGGTCGCGGTGCCGCGCCGCGACTCCGATGACCTGACCCTCGCGGTCGCGCACCTTGAACTGCTCGACCAGCACGGAGCCCGGCTCGGCGGCCGCGGCACCGAAAGCGCGCAGGCCCGCTTCCTCGCCGCCGGCGACGGCGATTCGATCCGCGGGCAGGCGGATCACGAACGTCTCGGCCCGGCCGCCGTTCGAGACGACGGTCGTGTGCGACGGCACACGATCCGGACCGACCCACGGCACGAACCGCGCGGCGGCGAGGACGCCCGCGAGCCCGAGCAACACACCGAGAACGAACGTCGCTCTCATGGAGCTCCATGAATCGGAAAAGCCCACGAAGTATGAGCTTCCAGACCGAACCGCACGGTTAACCGACTCACACTTCGCCGTACGGGCGTGTGCGGTCAGACTTCGGAGAAATAGCGCGCGAGGTACTCGGCGAACGGCGTGTCGTCTTGCTCGAGCCGCGCCTGCTCGGCGAGCGAAGACGCGGCCAGCGCATCGAGCTCCGCCTCGCGTGCCGCCGACAACGGCGTCGCGAGCAGCGCGTCGCGATGAGCGCTCGCGAGCCCGCGGGCGTATTCGGCGAACGACACGCCGCGCTCACGCATCGCGGCGAGCAGCCGCGCCGACGGCGTCGCGTCCGGGTCCTCGAGCGCCTCCCGCTGCCGCGCGAGCGCTTCGACATAACCCGGCGTGTGACCCTCGAGGAGCTCGGCGATGTCGCCGAGGCGATCGACGACCTCGAGGCCCCACGAGCCGAGCTCGCGCGTCGTCCCGCCGCTCGGGAGCGCGAGTTTCCGCCGCCGTCCCTCGCGCGCGACGGCGAGGTCGCGCGCGTCGATCTCGCGCTGCTCGTCGGCGTCGATCGGCGGGCTTTCGGCGAGCAGACAGTAGAGGAGCAGAAGCTCGACGAAGGGCAGCGTGTGCCGGTCGATGCCGATCGGGTCGGTCGGGCAGAGATCGAGCGTGCGGATCTCGACGTACTCGACGCCGCCGCGGCGCAGCGCGACGGTCGGGCGATCGGACGTGCCCTTGCGCGGTTTCGGGCGAATCTGCGTGTAGTACTCGTTCTCGATCTGCAGGATGTTCGCGTTCAGCTGCCGATACTCGCCGTCGACCTCGACGCCGATCTCGGCGTAGCGCGGCTCGACCGTGGTGACCGCCGCGACGAGCCCGGCCACGTACTCGTCGAGCGAGTTCAACGAGATCGACAGGCGCGCCTGGGTCTTGTTGCGGTAGCCGATATCGCTCATGCGCAGGGACGTCGCATACGGCGCATACCACGTCCCCGGATCGAGCTCCTCGAGAAGCTCGTGGCCGCCGGGAAGGAACGATTTGCACAGCGCCGGCGACGCGCCGAAGAGATAGATCACGAGCCACGAGAGCCGGCGATAGTTGCGCGCGAGGCCCATCATGCGCTCGGAGCGAAACCGATCGAGCGGCTCGTCGCGCCTCCCCGCCGCATCCCGGTACGCTTCCCACAGCGCGAGCGGCGGCGAATAGTTGAAATGCACGCCGGCGATCGCCTGCATCGCCCGGCCGTAGCGGTAGCCGAGCCCGCGGCGATAGACGGTCTTCATCATGCCGGGATTCGAGGAGCCGTACCGCGCGATCGGAATCTCCTGGTTCGCGTTCACGATGCACGGCATGCTCGACGGCCAAAGCCGCTCGTCGCCGATCCGGCGCAACGTGTACACGTGCAGGTCGCGCAGGAACTCGAGCGTCTCCGCGTTCGTCGCGCGCGGCGGCGTCACGAACTCGAGGAGCGCCTCGGAATAGTCCGTCGTGAGGTACGGGTGGGTCAGCGCGGAGCCGAGCGCGGCCGGATGCGGGCTCTTGGACAAGCGGCCGTCCGCCGTGACGCGGAGGCTTTCCTTCTCGACGCCTCGCAGCCCGCCCCCGAGGAGAGCGCGGTTGCCGGGTTCCAGCAGCCAATCGAGACGGGCTGTCCTCAAGTTCTGATCCTTCGTCGCTCGATGGGCCGCTCCTGCCCCGGTCATTATAGGCCGAGGGCCCCGATCGTCATCGGTCGAGACGGGTCACCGCATCGCGGGGCGACACAGACGGCCCGTTAAGGCAAGATTCGGTCGAGGGCGGCGATGA
This sequence comes from Gammaproteobacteria bacterium, assembly GCA_017577365.1. Lineage (GTDB taxonomy): Bacteria > Pseudomonadota > Gammaproteobacteria > Steroidobacterales > Rariloculaceae > ZC4RG20. The sequence goes on from PKRJ01000001.1 coordinate 123,727, forward strand.
TCGGCGCGAACGAGGCGCAACGATGTCAACGACGCGAATGGCCCGACTGAGATCATGGACGGTCGTTTCGGTCGCCGCGCTCGTGATGTGCTCGACAGCGTCGGCCGACACGCTCCGCTGCGGGAACAAGGTGATATCACGGGGCGATCATGCGAGCCGGGTGCTGCGCTACTGCGGCGAGCCGGTCGCGGTCCAGTCCTGGGTCGTGCAACGCGGGGTCGTCTTCGGCTCGGTGTTCAGGCCGGGGCTCGGCTTCGTCGAGGACGTGCTGATCGAGGAGTGGACCTACAACTTCGGCCCGCAGAAGCTGATGCGCCAGATTCGCTTCGCGAACGGCTTCGTCGAGAAGGTCGAGCACTTGGGCTACGGCTACCTGCCGGCGAAGAATCGCGGCTGACGTCTCCCGTCCCGCCCGAACTTCCGCTACCTTTCGGGCCCGGGCCACGCGGAGCATCGGCATGACCACACCCAAGAGGCGAATCGGCGATCTCGTGAGCGGACCGACGACGTTCGTCGCCGCGGCAACGAAGATCGTCGGCAAGATCGTCGGCCAGGGCCCGTACGTGTTCTGCGGCACCGTCGAAGGCGACTGCGACATCGACGGGACGGTCACGCTCGCCGCCGGCGGCCTGTGGAAAGGGTCGCTGCGCGCGACCGACGTGGTCGTCGCGGGCACGGTCGACGGCGACGTGATCGCTCGGCGCAAGGTCGAGGTCGGCACGACGGGCAAAGTGCTCGGCCGGCTCGAGGGCGATTCCGTCGCGATTGCCCGAGGCGCGGTGATCGAGGGCGAGGTGCTGGTCCGGAGCGGCCGCGAGCCGACGACTTTCGAGGAGAAGCGCAAACGCTGACGGGGCGCTCAGGCGGTTCAGCCGAGGACGTCGAGCTCCGTTCGGAGCTGCCGGTCGAGCCAGCAGCCCAGGAAGAAATCCTCGACGAAGCCGCAATGTCCGCCGCCCGGTGCCCTCGTGATCTCGAGCGCCGGCGGGCGGGCGACCGCCGCGAGATCCGCGATCGGAATCACCGGATCGTCCTCGGCGACGATCATCCGCGCCGGGACCTCGAGGCCGGCGAGCCGGTCGCCCGTCAGCGAGTAGCCGTTCAGATACGCGTCGAGGTCCGGGAACTCGGTGTAGCGCTCGACGAAGTACGCCGTCGTCTCGGTCAGTGTGCGGAACCGTTCGAGCCGGCCGAAGTCGTAGAGCTTCGGAAAGGCCGCCGCCTTCGCCCGGAGCGAGCGGCGCCACCGCCGCAGGAAGTAGTGGCGGTATATCCAGAGGCCGCTCTCGAGCGCTTGCATCGTGCTGTGCGGCCGCAGCACCGGACAAATCGCGATGACCCGGTCGAGCGTAAGGCCATAGCTCGGCGCGACCGCGGCGACCCTGAGGGCGAAATTGCCGCCGAGCGAGTAGCCGATCAGCACGACTCGCGGGGCCGGGTGACGCGCCGCCGCCTCGGCCACGGCGCGGACGACCTCGTCGAGGCGGCACGAGTGGAACAGGCCCTCGTTCAGCGCGTGAGTGTTCCCGTGATCGCGGAAATTCAGGCGAAAAACGCCGTAGCCCAAGCCGTGCGCGAGCGCCCCGGCCGAGAGGATGTACTGCGAGTCGGCCGACCCTTCCCAGCCGTGCAGCAACACGACGAGTCCCTTCGGCCGACCGGCGGACGGGCTGTAATACCCGAGCAGGCGTGCGTCGCCGCAATCGAGGATCTCCGCGGTCGACACCGAAAGCAGCGCCGCGGCCCGCCGCCGGGCGAGCCAGTCCCGAACCGGCCAGCTGCCGAGCAGGGACTGGACGTGCGCATGACGGAGAAGTCGAGGCGGGTCGAAAACGAGACCGGCTGTGTCGAGCACCCCGCTCATAGTAGACTCGTGTCTGCCGAGGCCTTGTGCAGGGCGAGTCCCACAGGGCGGCCCGGACGGACAATAACTATAACAAAGCATTCCAGCTACCCTTGATCCGAGCCCGACCGACGTCGATGCAATTGCGCAGGCATCCTTTGACCGTCGCTGCCGTCATGGCGGCGGTGCTCGCGTGCGCCGGCGTTCTTTTCGCGTTGCGCGTCGGGGACCGGATCGGCGAAGGCACCCTTGCCGTGTCCCTGCTCGCGCTGCTCGCTTTCGCCGGCGTCGCGGCCGTCGGCCTCTCTCTCGCCGCGACGCGCGGCTTCGCGGTGCTGATGCGGCGCGCCGACGACGCGCTCGGCAAGCAACGTTCGATCGCGAGCCATCTCGACGAGATCTTTTCCGCGGTCGGCGACGGCGTTCTCGTCGCGCTTCCGGACGGGCGGATCGAACGGGCCAATCGCGCCGCGCACACGATGCTCGGGATGCGTCAGGGCGAGCTGATCGATCGGTCCATCGGCGACGTCCTCGAGGACAGCGCCGCGCTCGTGCCGACCGCTCCCGGCGTGCCCCGCGAGGTCGTGCTGCGCAAGGCGAACGGCACGGAGCTCGCGGCGTCGTGCACGGTCGCGAGGATTCTCGACAAGAACGGAGAGCCGGAACGCGTGCTCGTGGCTCTGCAGGACATCGACGAGCGCAAACGCGTCGAGCAACGTATCCGTAATCTCGCGCGCCTCGATCCGCTGACGAAGCTCGCGAACCGCATGCAGTTCCAGCATCTCCTGCAGCAGGCGATCGCGCGGGCGAAGAAATCTCATCAGTACGTCGCGCTGCTCTATCTCGACGTCGACCGCTTCAAGGACATCAACGACACGTTCGGGCACGAGGCGGGCGACGCGAGTCTCGAGACGTTCTCGCGCAGGGTCCAGGCCGAGCTCGACGAGAACGCGATCGCGGGCCGGCTCGCCGGAGACGAGTTCGCGGTGCTCGTCACGAGCTCGACTCATTCGAGCGAGTTTCTCGACGAGATCGCACGGCTCGCGTCGCGGCTTCTACGCGCCGCGGGCAAACCCTTCGACGTGCGCGGCGAGGAGATATTCATCACGACGAGCATCGGGATCGCCGTCTATCCGCGCGACGCCGACAACGCCATCGATCTGATTCGCGCCGCCGACGGAGCGCTGTATCAAGCGAAGAAGGCGGGCGGTAACGCGTACGAGTTCTACGCCGCAGAGATGAGCACCGCGGCCGTCGAACGCCTGATGCTCAAGAGCAAGCTGCGCCGCGCGTTCGAGCGCGACGAGCTGCGCCTGCACTACCAGCCGAAGTACAACGTCAGGACGGGACGCATCGAAGGCGCCGAAGCGCTCGTGCGATGGGATCTGCCGGAGCGAGGGCTCGTGTATCCGTCGGACTTCATTCCGCTCGCGGAGGAAACGAACCTGATCCTGCAAGTCGGCGACTGGGTGCTGAACCGCGTTTGCGCCGACTATCGCAGCTGGCAGCGCCTGTTGCCGTCGCCGTGCCGGGTATCGGTGAATCTCTCGCTGCGCCAGCTCATGCAGCGGCGATTCCTCGAGCGCGTCCGCGAGACGTTCCGCGCGCACGGCGTGTCTCCGACGTCGCTCGAGCTCGAGATCACCGAGACGACGCTGATGGAGGATACGGCGCGTACGGTGAAGATCCTGAACGCGCTGTACGGCATGGGGCTGCACCTCGCGATCGATGATTTCGGCACGGGCTACTCGTCATTGAGCGCGTTGCAGCAGTTTCCGATCAGCACCCTGAAGATCGATCGATCCTTCATCCGCGACGTGCCGCTCGACACGGACGACGCGGCGATCGTCGCGACGATCGTGAACATGGCGCACAGCTTGAAGCTCGACGTCGTCGCGGAGGGCGTGGAATCGGAGGAACAGCTCGAGTTTCTGCGCGAGCTCGGCTGCGACTACGTGCAAGGCCATTTGTTCGGCGATCCGGTCGATGCGGCGACGTTCGCGGAGATGCTGGTCGCGGAGGCGGAAGGTACCGGCAAGTATCGATCGCTGTTCGTCGGCGCTTGAACGGCATCTGCGACAGCTTGGCGCTCTCCGAGGGCCTGCGTTATAGTCGCCTCCCCGACCGCTTTGGGGAACGTAAATGAAGAAGACATCGGTGGTCGGCGCGACGACGCTCGCGACCGTGCTCTGCTTCGGCGGCGCTTTCGCGTGCGAGATGCCCGCGATGGTCGACGTGCCCGACGGAGCGACGGCGACGACCGAGGAGATGATCGAAGCCCGCAACCGGGTCACCGCGTATCTCGCGTCGATGGAGGAGTATCTCGCCTGCGTCGATCGGGAGATCGCCGCCGAAGGCGAGGACGCGCCCGAAGAGTTTCAGGCGCTGATGATCCAGCGCTACAACTCCGCCGTCAGCGAGATGGAAACGGTCGCGGCGGCCTTCAACGAGCAGCTGCGGGCGTTTCGCGCGGCGAATCCGAGTAACTGACGCGATATTCCGTTGCCGAGCGATCGGGCTGCCGGCTCGAACGCTCGTCCATGATGATTCTCTCGAGCACCTCGAGCCGCTCTTCGAGACGAGCCAGCTGCTCGAGGTGCAGCTGCAGCGTTTCTTCGTCGGAAGCGGCCGGCGCGTGCCGCTTCGAGCGCATCCGCGTCTTCAACAGATCGTAGCCGAGCGCGATAACGACGAGCGTCAGCACGAAGCCGAAGATCTGAACGAAGAAGAACGGTTCCATTCGTCGGCCCTTTACTAGTTCCGGTCGATGCCCGCCGTCAGTCGCGCAAGCGCTCGAACTCGCGATCGAGGTTGTAGCGCTCGGACGTCACGTATTTCTCGAGCCGCTGCAGGCGCGCTTCGATCTCGCGATAGCGGTGACGCAGGCTGTTCAGCGTGCCGTGCGGCTCGGCGCGGATTCTCCGCCCGAGATCGCCTTCGTCGCCGTCGGCGAGCCTGCGCCGCGCCGGCCTGGGATCCTTGGGGAGCAACAACGCCATCACGACGTAACCGACCGCCACGAGCGGGCCGGGAAAGAACAGCGTGCCGAGCACGACGAGCACCCGCACGATCGTGACGTCGAAGCCGAAGTAGTCCGCGAGCCCCGCGCAGACGCCGAACACCATTCCGCGCTCGGGATTGCGGTAAAGCCGATTGCCGTAAAGCTCTCCCACGTCGTCGTCTCCGTCGCCGAAGCCTCGTCCCGCGCGCCGCGACGCGGCGCCCGCCATTGCCGCATGCCTCATGTCTTCTTCTTCCAATCCGGTGCCTGATCGTCGAGGATCGTCTCGAGCGAGTTCAAGCGGCTCTCCATCTTCTGGCTAGCTCGCCACAGCTCCTCGAGAAGCTCCTGTTCCTCGGTCGAGAGCCCGCGCGCCTCCTTCCATTTGGTCACGTAGTGCATGATCACGATGATCGGCAGCACGATCACCATGAACAGCGTCATCAAGACGAACGCCGCAATCGGCATGCTCATGACGCGCTACCTCGAGGCTCAAACGTTATCGCTCGAGCCGCGCTGCGCTTCGCGCTTCGCCTTCAAGCGCTTGAGCTCGCTCTCGATCTTCTCCTCGGCTTCGAGCTCGGAGAATTCCTTCTTCAGATCCTTCTTGCCGCCGAGATCGTACGCCTCGACCTGAGCCTCGAAGCCTTCCATGCGCCGCTCGAACTGCTCGAACCGGGCGAACGCATCGTCGATACGATAATCGTGCAAGCGCTTGCGAACTTCCAGCCGCTTCGCCGCGGTCTGGTGACGCGCGACGATCGCGTTACGGCGCGCCTTCGCGTCCGCGAGCTTCTCCTCGAGCCTCCCGATATCCTCGTTCAGCTTCTCGAGCCCCTCGGCGATCGTTTTCTGCTCGACCTCGAGGGAACGCATCGTCGCCTCGACGCGAGCCTTCTCGGCGAGAGCGGCCTTCGCGAGGTCGTCCCGCCCCTTGTCGACCGCGAGCTCGGCCTTGCTCTGCCAGTCGTTGGCCTCGCGCTCGAGCGTCGCGAGCTTACGCGTGATCTCCTTCTTGTCCGCGATCGCCCGCGCGGCGGCCGACCGTACCTCGACGAGCGTCTCCTCCATCTCCTGGATCATCAGACGGACGATCTTCTCGGGGTCCTCCGCCTTGTCGAGGATCGCGTTGATGTTCGAGTTCACGATGTCGGTGAAGCGCGAAAAGATGCCCATCGCCTGTTCCTCTGCTAGTTGTCCGATCCGGTCGCGGTCGCGCCGCGTGCGAGGCGGGTAGAGCCCGCCACGCGTGCGACCTTGAGCACCTTCCATGCCAAGCACGCGGTTTTGACTATCTCACTGATTTACCTAGGGTTTTTCTCGCGCTCGCGCGTAGAGGCGGCGTGTCGCCCAGATCGAATTGGTCAACGATTGGCACAACCCACGAACTCTTGGTGTAATTCGCGCATGCCTCCGCCTCGTCCCGAGTCCATCCAGCTGCTAGGCGAGTCGCCTGCGTTCTTGTCGATGCTCGAGCACGTGTCGCGCGCCGCGCCGCTGTCGAAGCCCGTGCTCGTCGTCGGCGAGCGGGGCACCGGCAAAGAGCTGATCGCGTCGCGGCTGCATTACCTGTCCGAGCGCTGGGACAAGCCGCTCGTGAAGGTGAACTGCGCCGCGCTGACGGAGTCTCTTCTCGAGTCGGAGCTCTTCGGCCACGAGGCCGGCGCGTTCACGGGCGCGACGCGCACGCACATCGGCTGCTTCGAGCAGGCGGACGGCGGAACGCTCGTGCTCGACGAGCTCGGCACGATTCCGCTCCGCATGCAGGAGAAGATTCTGCGCGTGATCGAGTACGGGGAATTCCAGCGCGTCGGCGGGACCAAGACGCTGAAGACCGACGTCCGCGTCGTCGGCGCGACGAATGCCGATTTGCCCCGGCTCGCGGCCGAGGGCCGCTTTCGCGCGGACCTGATGGATCGGCTCGCGTTCGACGTGATCCACGTTCCGCCGCTGCGGGCGCGGCCGGAGGATATCCCGACGCTCGCGTATCACTTCGCGGTCAACGTCACGAGCGAGCTGAAACGCGCGTTTTTTCCCGGATTCGCGCCGAAGGCGACCGCGGCACTGCTCGCGTACGACTGGCCCGGCAACGTGCGCGAGCTCAAGAATACCGTCGAGCGCAGCGTTTACCGCGCGGAGAGGCCGGACGAGCCGATCGAGGAAATCATCTTCGATCCGTTCGAGTCGCCATTCGGTCCGCTGCGAGACTTTCTGCCCGCGTCGCCGCCGGCGGAGCGCGCGACGAGCCCGCACGACGGCGACGGCCGCGTGCGCTCGGCCGGAAACGGCGACGCGCGTTGGCCGATCGATTTCCGAAGCGCGGTCGCCGAGTTCGAGCGGCAAACGCTCGAGGAGGCTCTCGAGCGATCGAAGTACAAGCAGACCGTCGCGGCTCGTCTGCTGGGCTTGAGCTATCACCAGCTCCGCGGGCTGATGAAGAAGCACGGCATCAAGGTCGCGCGCGAGGCCGACGGCTAGGCCGTCCGCATGCGATCATGCGGCACCCCATTTCGCAGCGGCACGAAACGATCGGCGGCGAGCCGACGAGCGCCGCCGCGCGGCCGAGACGCGAAGGCGGGCGCGACGACACCGAGCTGATGCTGCGCTTCAAGGCCGGCGACGCCCGGTCGTTCCACGATCTCTACGCACGCCATCGCGGACCGCTGTACCGCTTTTTCCTGCGCCAGGCGCACCGCGAGGCGGCCGACGACCTCTATCAGGAGACGTGGCTCAAGGTCATTCGCGGCGCGGCGAGCTATTCCGCGTCCGCTCCTTTCGCGGCTTATCTCTATCGCATCGCGCACAACGTGCTCGTCGACCACTACCGACGCACGGCGCACTGCGCCTTCGACGACGCGGACGATTTGCCGGACGTGGCGGATCCCGACGATCCGCCGGAAGCCGAGCTCGATCGCGCGACGCTGAAGAGGCGCTTGTCGGCGGCGATCGCCGCGCTGCCGCCGCCGCAACGCGAAGCGTTTCTGCTTCGCGAGGAGACCGAGCTCACGCTCGACGAGATCGCCGCGGTCGTCGGCACGAATCGCGAGACGATCAAGAGCCGTCTTCGCTACGCCGTGCTCAAGCTGCGGCGCGCTCTGGCCGACGCGGACGAGCCGATGGAGAAACGCGCATGAACGGCGATAACGCACGCCACGCGGCACACGACGATCGGTTTCCTCCGTACGCCGAAGCGGGCTTCGACGAAGCCCCGCCGCCCGACATCGACCGCGCGATCCTCGCCGAAGCCGATCGCGTCGCGGCGCAACGCGCGCGGTGGCTCAGACCGGCCCATCTCGCCTGGGCCGCGGCCGTCGCGCTTTCGATCGCGATCGTGCTCGAGGTGGGCGTGGGACCGGGCGTCGCGCCCGACCGCGCGCCGGCGATCTCCGAGCCCGTCACCGACCTCGGCGGCCCGGTTCCGCGCCGCGCGGAACGCTCGTCCGCGCACAGCGACCAGCTGCGCGTCGCGCCCGTTCGACCCGAGGCGCGCGACGCCGCCGACGATCTCGGGGCCCCGCGGCTCGAGCGCTTCGCCGCCCCCCCGCCGGGCGCGACGGCGCCCGCGGCCGACGGCGCTCGAGCCGCAGCCAGCACGCCCGATGCCCGGTGCGGCGAAGAGGCTCGCGGCGACGTTGCCGCGTGGCTCACGTGCATCGCCGAGCTCCGCGAGGCCGGCGAAGACGCCGCGGCGGATGCCGAGCTCGAAGCGCTGCGGCTTGCGTATCCGTCCGCGCTCGAGAACGGCAACCGCGCGCCGCGCTGATCTCGTCCGCTCCGAAAAACCGGGCGTTCGCTTCGCCAATCCGCAACCCGGGCCGCTAGCGCGCACGTGCTACCATCTTCGCTGTCGCGCCCTAGCACGCGATCTTCGATTCAATTCCACGAGAGCTTCACGACTGATGACCAATACGAACAAGACTCCCGCGCGCATCGCGATCACGGGCGCCGCGGGGCAAATCGGTTACCAGCTTGCGTTTCGAATCGCGTCCGGGCAAATGCTCGGCCCGGATCGTCCGGTCATTCTGCAGCTCCTCGAGCTCCCGCAGGCGCAGGGCGCGCTGCGGGGCGTCGCGATGGAGCTCGAGGACTGCGCGTTCGAGACGCTGCACGGCATCGTCGTCACGGACGACGCGAAGGTCGCGTTCCGCGACGCGGACTACGCGCTGCTCGTCGGCGCGAAACCGCGCGGCCCCGGCATGGAGCGTAAGGATCTCCTGCTCGAGAACGCGAAGATTTTCTCGGCGCAGGGGCGCGCGCTCGACGAGGTCGCGAGCCGCGACGTCAAGGTGCTCGTCGTCGGCAACCCGGCGAACACGAACGCGCTCATCGCGCGCGAGAACGCGAAGAGCCTCGATCCGCGCAATTTCACCGCGATGACGCGGCTCGATCACAACCGCGCGAAAGCGCAGCTCGCCGCCAAGACGTCGACGCCCGTCGCCGAGATCCGCGGCGTGATCATCTGGGGCAATCACTCGTCGACGCAATTCCCGGATCTCGCGCACGCGACCGTCGCCGGCACGCCCGCGCTGTCGCTCGTCGGCACGCAGTGGTATCGCGACGAGTTCATCCCGAGGGTCCAGCAGCGCGGCGCGGAGATCATCAAGGCGCGCGGCGCGTCCTCGGCCGCGTCCGCGGCCTCGGCCGCGATCGATCACATGCGCGACTGGGCGCTCGGCACCCGCGAGGACTGGGTCAGCATGGCCGTCGCTTCCGACGGCAGCTACGGCATCGCCGAGGGCGTCGTGTACTCGTTCCCGGTCCGCTGCAAGGACGGGCGGTACGAGATCGTGCAGGGTCTCGAGCTCGACGACTTCGCGCGGGAGAAGATGAAGGCCACGGACGACGAGCTCCGCGAGGAGCGCGCCGGCGTCGCCGATCTGCTTTGAGACCCGATTCGACGGCAAAGCGAGTGAAACCGTGGATACGTTGCTCTGGCTGCTGCTCTTTATCGGCGCTCCGCTGACGCTCGCGTACCGTCGCGTGCCTCTCGCGGCGTCGACCGCCGTTCTCGGCGTTCTGCTCGTCGCGTACACGTTCGCCGGCGACGGGCCCGTGCTGTGGAAGCTGCTGCTCTGGGTCGTGTTCGCGGCGCTCGCGGCTTTGAACGTCGAGAGCTTCCGCCGCGAGCAGGTGAGCCGCAGGGTGCTCGCGGTCTATCGGCGCATGCTGCCGTCGATGTCGCGCACCGAGCAGGACGCGCTCGAGGCCGGCAACGTCTGGTGGGAAGGCGAGCTGTTCTCGGGCGCGCCCGACTGGTCGAAGCTGCGGCGTCTCCCGGCGCCGCAGCTGACCGACGAGGAGCAAGCCTTCCTCGACGGTCCGACCGAGACGCTCTGCCGGATGCTCGACGACTGGAAAGTCACGCACGAGTACGCCGACCTGCCGCGTGCGATTTGGGATCACCTGCTCGAGCAGCGCTTCTTCGCGATGATCATTCCGAAGAAGTACGGGGGCTTGGGCTTCTCCCCGCTCGCGGTCTCGATGGTGCTCACGAAAATCTCGTCGCGAAGCGGCACGGCGGCGTCGATCATCGGCGTGCCGAACTCGCTCGGCCCGGCGGAGCTTCTGCTGCATTACGGCACCGAGGAGCAGAAGAACTACTGGCTGCCGCGCCTCGCGCGCGGCGAAGAGATTCCCTGCTTCGCGTTGACCTCGCCGCGCGTCGGCTCCGATGCGACCGCGATCGTCGACACGGGCGTCGTCTGCCGCGGCACGTACGAAGGCCGCGAGGTCCTCGGCATCCGCCTCAACTGGGACAAGCGCTACATCACGCTCGCGCCGATCGCGACGGTGATCGGCCTTGCGTTCAAGCTCCACGACCCCGATCACCTCCTGGGCGACAAGGAGGATCTCGGCATCACCGCGGCGCTCGTGCCGGCGAATCTCCCGGGCGTCGAGATCGGCCGGCGCCACTTGCCGGTCGGCATTCCGTTCCAGAACGGCCCGACACGCGGCAAGGACGTCTTCATTCCCGTCGACAACATCATCGGCGGCCCGAAGAACGCGGGACTCGGCTGGCGGATGCTCGTGCAGCAGCTCGCCGCGGGGCGCGGCATCGTGTTGCCGAGCAACGCGCTCGGCGGCGCGCTCGCGGCGACGTACGCGTCCGGCGCATACGCGCGCCTGCGCCGGCAGTTCAACCTGCCGATCGGCAAGTTCCACGGCGTCGGCGAGGTGCTCGCGCGCATGGCGGGCTCCACGTACATCATGAAGGCCGCGTCGCGCGTGACGTGCGCCGCGCTGAACGCCGGCGAGAAGCCGGCCGTCGCGTCGGCGATCCTGAAATACCACAACACCGAGCTCGCGAGGCAGGTCGCGAACGACGCGATGGACGTTCACGGCGGCAAGGCGATCATGCTCGGGCCGAAGAACTACCTCGCGCGCAACTACGAGTCGGTGCCGATCTCGATCACCGTCGAAGGCGCGAACATCCTCACTCGGAACCTGATCATCTTCGGTCAGGGCGCGATCCGCTGCCATCCGTTCGTCCGCGCCGAGATGGAAGCCGCGCGCGACGAGGATACGGAACGCGGCCTGATCGCCTTCGACCGGCTGCTGTTCCGCCACATCGGCTACGCGCTCTCGAACGCCGCGCGCTCGTTCGTCATGGCGCTGACGCTCTCGCGCTTCGCCAGCGCACCCGTCGACGGGCCGACGCGGCGGTACTACCAGCACGTCGCGCGCTACAGCGCGTCGTTCGCGCTCGCGGCCGACGCCGCGATGCTGACGCTCGGCGGCGAGCTCAAGCGGCGCGAGACATTGTCCGCGCGGCTCGGCGACATGCTGAGCTATCTCTACCTCACGTCGATGGTCCTCAAGCATTACGAGGACCAGGGGCGGCCCGAGGAGGATCTGCCGCTCGTCGAATGGGCGTGTCGCACGCTGCTCTACAAGACGCAGGAGCAGCTGCACGGGTTGCTGCGCAATTTCCCGAGCCGTTGGGTCGCCGCGCTGCTGCGCATCGCGGTGTTTCCGCGGGGACGCACGTACTCGGCGCCGTCCGACGAGCTCTGCCAGCGCATCGCGGAGCTCATGATCAATCCGACCGACGCGAGGCGCCGGCTCGCGGACTGCGCGTACGTCACGCCGGAGCCGACGAATCCGCTCGGGCTCATGCAGGAAGCGCTCGAGTTCGCCGAGCGCGTGAAGCCGATCGAGCGAAAGATCTTCGACGCGCGCCGCGCGGGTCGCATCAAGAGCGAGGACGTGCCCGGTCAGATCGACGAGGCGGAGCGGCTCGGCGTGATCGATCACGCGGAGGCCGAGACCCTCCGGGAGTTCGACCGCACCGTGATGGCGCTGACGGCCGTCGACGATTTCGACGCCTCCGAGCTCGGGCGAAGCCGCGCGGACGGCTTCTTCGCCGGCGGAGCACCCGAGCGTCCGGCAGAGACGGCGGAGACCCCGGTCGAGACGGCGGACGCATCCACTTGACGGTAGCGGCCCGGCGGCGCGCGCCCGTCGCCGGGCGACATAAGGTTGCACCGCGGTCCGCGGCTGCGGATACTGCGAAGCCGTCGGCGCGTTCGGCCGGCGTTCCCCGTGGCCACGGAGCAGACGCATGGTGCAAGTCGCTCTTCGTTATCTTCCCCTCGCGATCCTCGGCGCGCTCGTCGGCTGCAGCGAACCGGACGGCGGCGCAGCCCCTCCGCCAGGCGGAGGCCCGGACGCCGCGCCCGCGCCCGAAGCGGCGGGGCCCGCAGCGGCTGCGACAGCGCCCGCCGCCCCGGCGATCCAGCCGAAGCCGGCGCCCGAAGGCGCCAGCGTCTACTTCATCGCGCCCGAGGACGGCGCGACGGTCACGAATCCGGTCCGCGTCGTGTTCGGGCTCAAGGGCATGGGCGTCGCGCCGGCGGGTATCGCCCGGGAAGGCACGGGCCATCATCACCTGCTGATCGACGCCGATCCGCCGCCGCCCGGCACGCCGATCCCGACCGACGATCGGCACCGTCATTTCGGCGCAGGGCAGACCGAGACGGAGCTGACCTTGCCGCCCGGCGAGCACACGCTGCGGCTTCTCGTCGGCGACGAGCTCCACGTTCCGCACGATCCGCCGGTGATGTCCGAGCCGATCACGATTCGCGTGCAATGAGCGGCGCGCCGGCTCGCCGGCGCGCCTCGGAACCCACAACGTGTACACGGAATTCTTCGGGCTCAACGAGAAACCGTTCTCGATCACGCCTGATCCGCGGTACCTCTACCTGAGCCGCCGGCATGCCGACGCGCTCGCTCATCTGATCTACGGCATCTCCGAAAGCGGCGGCTTCATCCAGCTCACCGGCGAGGTCGGCACGGGCAAGACGACGCTGATCCGCTGCCTCCTCGAGCAGCTTCCCGAGAAGGCCGAGATCGCGCTGATCCTCAATCCGCAGCTCTCGTCGCGGGATTTTCTCGAGAACATCTGCGAGGAGCTGCGCGTCCCATATCCGGAGGAAGCCTCGGCGAGAGAGCTGATCGCCGCGCTGAACGGCTACCTCTTGAAGGCGCACGCCGAGGGCCGCCGCGTCGTGCTGATCGTCGACGAGGCGCAGACGCTCGGTCCCGAGCTGCTCGAGCAGGTACGCCTCCTGACGAACCTCGAGACGCCGACGCAGAAGCTGCTGCAGATCATCCTGATCGGCCAACCGGAGCTGCGCGATCTCCTGGCGCGTCCGGAGATGCGCCAGATCGCGCAACGCGTCACGGGCCGCTACCACCTCGAGCCGCTGACGCGCGCGGAGACGGCGCAATACGTGCGGCATCGGCTGCGCGTCGCGGGCTGCCAGACGGCGATCTTCTCGGAGCGCGCGCTGCGCGAGCTCTATCGCTGCTCGAAGGGGATTCCGCGGCTCATCAACGTCGTCGCGGATCGTGCGCTGCTCGCCGGCTACACGCGTGACCGCACGCGCATCGACGCCGGACTCGTGCGCAGCGCCGCGGCCGAGGTCTTCGGCAAGCGCTTCCTGCCGTTCTCGTGGCCCTGGGCGGCCGCCGCGGTCAGCGCCGCGTTCGCCGCGGCCGCGCTCGGCGTCCTCGCGTTGTGGGGCGACGAGGCGCCCGGCCGGACGCCGGAGCGGCCGGCGGCGAGCGTGATCGAGCGCACCGCCGTGGGCGCGCCGGCCGCCTCCGCGACGCGAGGAAGCTCGCCTTCGATCGGCGTCGCGACGACTCAGGCGGCGCCGTCGACGACGGGCCTCGCGGAACCGCCCGACGCCGAGCGCGAAACGGCCCGAGGCTCGCTCGCGAAGCTCCTCGCCGAGTCCGCCGCGAAGACCGACGCGGACACGGCGTTCGCGGTGCTTTTCTCGCTGTGGAACGCGAGCTACGACGCCGCCCGCGGCGAGCCGTGCGCTCAAGCCACGGCTGCCGGTCTCAAGTGCCTGTACCGTTCGACGGGCTCGATCGGCGCGCTGCGCCATCTCGACCGGCCGGCGATCCTCACGCTCGTCGGTGCCGACGGCGAGCGTCACGAGGTCGTCGTGACGAGGCTCGGCTACGACGATGTCGAGATCGCGATCGGCGAGCGTCGCGCCGAGTTTCCGCTTTCCGAGCTCACGCACCATTGGTTCGGCGATCACCTGATTTTGTGGCGGCCGCCGAACCTGTCGGGCGCGCTGATCCCCGGCGCGCGGGGTGAAGCGGTCGTGTGGCTCCGGCAGGCCCTCGCCCGCGTTCGCGGCGAGACGCCGCCCGCTTCGCCGTCGGCATACTACGATCCGCGGCTCGAGGCCGACGTGCGCCGTTATCAGCGCGAGAAGATGCTCACGGTCGACGGGATCGTCGGGGAGATGACGCAGCTCGCGCTGATGTCGGATCTCGGCGAGCCGGATCGGCCGACGCTGCGCGGAGACGAGTAGCCGTGTCGTTCATCCTCGATGCCCTGCGCAAGTCCGAGCGCGAGCGGCGACAGGAGATTCCGCCGAGCATCGCGCGCATTCCGGACGCGGTGCCGTCGCGCGCGACGCCGACGTGGGCGATCGCGACGATCGCCGTCCTCGGCGCGTGCGTTCTCGCGCTCGGCGGCGCGTGGATCTACACCGTAGTCACCGAACCGGCGGGGACGACCGCGCCGGGCGCCGACACGGCGCGTGTCGCGGATGTCGGACGCACGGTGGGAACGACGCGCGTCGAGCCGGTGAGCCTGCCGCCCGAGCCCCCGGCGCCCACCGCGTCCACGGGCTCGGCGCCGCGGAACGGCGAACGGACGAGCGCCGAGACGGCGACGAGCGAGCCGCGCAACGTCGCGCGCGGTCCGTCGCTCGCGGAGCTCGCGCAACGCGCCGAGCCCGAGACGCGCATCCCGGCCGCCGGCGCGCCGGCGCGGAGCCTGCGGGACGCGGCGATGGTCGGCTCCTCGTCCGCGCCTCGGCCCGAGGCGCGAGACACGCGCGAAGGCCTGCCGCCGCCGGATCCCTCTCCGGCGAGCTACGCTTCGCTCGCCCCGTCGCTCGGCCTGCCGAAGCTCGAGATCGAGATCCTCGCGTACGCGGACGATCCCGCGCAGCGCTTCGTGTTCATCGGCGGCAGGCGTTATAGAGAAGGCGACACGCTGCCGGGCGGCATGCGGGTGATCTCGATCAATCCGCGCGGCGCGGTGCTGCTCGCGAACGGCAGGCAGCTGCAGCTCGACCAGCATTGATGCCGCGCCGCCGCGCGGCCGTCGGCGTCAATGCCGGATGCCGGTGCCCCGGTTGAGCAGCACGATCGCGAGCACGAATAGCGCGGCGAACGATCCGCCCATGATCGCGTAGGCCGCGCCGATCGACACGTCGCTCGTGCCGAGCATGCCGTACCTGAACGCGTTCACCATGTAGAGAATCGGGTTCGCGTGCGCGACGCTCTGCCAGAACGGCGAGAGCAGCGACGTCGAGAAGAAGACGCCGCCGAGATAGGTCAACGGCGTCAGCACGAACGTCGGAATGATGGAGATGTCGTCGAAGGTCTTCGCGTAGATCGCGTTGATCAGGCCCGCGACGGAGAACGTCCCCGCGGTCAGCAGGACGGTCGTGAGCGTCACGAGCGGGTGCGCGACGTAGATGTCGGTGAAGAGCATCGCGACGACCATCACGAGGCCGCCGACGAGCAGCCCCCTGACGATGCCGCCGACGACGTAGCCGACGATGATCGTCACGTTCGACAGCGGCGCGACGAGCATCTCCTCGAGGTGCAGCTGCAGCTTGCCGGAGAAAAACGACGAGACGACGTTGCCGAACGAGTTCGTGATGACCGACATCATGATCAGCCCGGGCGCGATGAACGTCGTGTACGGCACGCCGTCCATGTCGCCGATGCGGCGCCCGATCAGGCTGCCGAAGATGATGAAGTAGAGCGTCATCGTGATCGCCGGCGGGATGATCGTCTGCACCCAGATCCTCAAGATCCGCCGGACCTCCTTGCGCACGATCGTGGAGAGCCCGATCAGGTTGATGCGCACGAGGTCGACGTCGCGCTCCTCGCGGAGCGTGCCGGCGAGTTCGGCTTCGAAGGCGCGCTGGCGCTCGCTCACGGCCGCGCCCCGTTCTGCTTGGCTTCGACGAGCCGCATGAAGAGCTCCTCGAGACGGTTCGTCTTCGTGCGCATCGTCACGACGGTGAGTCCCTGCTTCGTCAGCTCCTCGAACATCCTGTTCAGACCCTGCTCCTTCGCGACCTCGACCTCGATCTCGTGCTCGTTACGCAGCCGAACCGTATAGCCGTCGAGCTTCGGTGCCTCGAAGACGCGCTTGTCGAGCGTCAGGACGAACGCCTCGCGCTGCAGCTTGTTGATGACGTTCGTCATCGAATCGTGCTCGATGATGCGGCCTTCGTCGATGATCGCGATGTTCCGGCACAGGCTCTCCGCTTCCTCGAGGTAGTGCGTCGTGAGGATGATCGTGACGCCGGCGGCGTTGATGTCCTGCATCAGGTCCCACATCGAGCGGCGGATCTCGATGTCGACGCCGGCCGTCGGCTCGTCGAGGATCAAGAGCTTCGGCTCGTGCATCAACGCGCGCGCGATCATCAGGCGCCGCTTCATCCCGCCGGAGAGATTCCGCGCGATGTCGTCGCGCTTGTCCCAGAGGTGAAGCGCTTTGAGGTACTTCTCCGCCCGCTGCCGCGCGATGCGAGGAGGAACCCCGTAGTAGCCGGCCTGATTGACGAGCGTATTGAAGTTACGCTCGAACATGTTCAGGTTGACTTCTTGCGGCACGACGCCGATCAACGACTTCGCCGCCTCGCGTTCGCGGTCGAGATCCCGGCCGAACACGACGACGCGTCCGCTCGTCTTCGTCACGAGCGAGGTGATGATACCTATCGCGGTCGTCTTGCCGGCGCCGTTCGGCCCGAGCAGCGCGAAGAAATCGCCTTCCCGCACCGTCAGGTCGATGCCCTTGAGGGCCTCGACTCCGTTCGGGTAACGCTTCCGCAGTTCCTGGATGACCAATGCGTCCATGTGGTCGGCCGTGCCCGCACGCACGAAGCCGCTATTCTAATGGGAGCGGAAGCGAAGCGAGCGCCCGTTACGAACGCGGGGCCGTCGAATCAGGTTCGGCCGCCGCGTATCCGCTCGGCCGGCCGGCGGAACGCCCTTCCCGACGGCAGCGGCGGTTGAAGCGCGACCAGCACGAGCTGACGCCGCGCTTCGGGACGGGTTTCGACCAGCAATTCTCTCCAAAGCCACTCGGCTTCCTGGAACGCGCAAACGACGCGCGCGTGGCACATCGCGAGCCGCGGCAGCTCCGACAGCGGCGTCGTGCGCAACGTGTGGATGACCTCGGCGCCCAAGCCGAAGAACAAGCGCGCGTGATAGACGCTGTCGCGGCTCGTGCTCCACGCGCAGTACGCGATCGTCATTTCCAGAATGCGCGCCGGCAACGGAAAGCTTTCGTAGCTCATCGGCGACGCGTCGTTCGCGTCCGTGAGCTGCAGCTGAAACAGTCCGCGCGGAAACTCGGCGGCCGCGTCGAGCTGCTCCGGCGTCGCCGCCTTCAACGGGTCCGCCGCCGAGGCCGGCAACCCCATTCGCCGAGCCTCGTCAAGGTTCCGGGATTGCAAAAATCTCAGGAACAGTCTATTGAGCTCGAAGATCTGCTCGAGCGGCTCGGGGTGAGTGTTCGGAGACATGCCGGCCGGACCTTTTTTACGCGATTATTACCATATATGGTCCTAAAATACCATTAGTGGCAAAGTTAACCTAAGCTGGCATATCTGGATCATTAGGAGGAATAAGCAAATATGCGTGCCACGGACCTTCGCTACCGTGGAGAGAAGGCCAAGTTCGAGCTCGCATTGCGAATGATCGGGCACGAGGCGCGCACCGGCACGATCCGTTACTTCACCGGTCTCAGCGACGACCGCATCCGTAAGCTCTATACCTCGTACTTCAAGTATGGAGATGCGCCCGTGCGGCGCCGTCGCGGCCGCTCGCCGACGCAAATCGGCCCGTTGATCAAGACTCCGCTTCGCGCGCTCGAATCCGGCGTCTTCGTGAACTTGCTTCTCGCGAACGGATTGCTCACTTCCGACCCCACGCAAGCTCCGAAGCTGCAGGGCAACATCGAGCTCGGACACAAGTTCTGCGAGTGCTACGAGACTTATTGCGCGCTCGTCCCGCGGGCGAACCTGTCGTTCGAATGGGGGTGGAACCTGCTGTTGAGCTTGAGGCGCGGCGACGAGCTCGGCATCGAGCGCTGCGACAAGTGCTCGTTGGGCTACATCGTCGATCTGCTCGCCGTCCCGCATTCGGGCTGCCCGGCGTGCGCGACGTTCGCGCCGATCTCGAACCGCCGTAGCGCGAAGGAAGAAGTGCTCGCCTGAGCGCGTCGGCGTATCGCCAAGACTCCCGAGGCGGCGCAGAATGTCTGCATGCTCCGCTCGCATCGACCACTTCGCGAGCTTCGGTCGGCGACCGAAAGCGCCGCTCGACGCCTGTGCCATGGACCGCTGCGAGGCGCGCGATGTGTCTG
Organism: Gammaproteobacteria bacterium; assembly: GCA_017577365.1. GTDB lineage: Bacteria > Pseudomonadota > Gammaproteobacteria > Steroidobacterales > Rariloculaceae > ZC4RG20. The sequence goes on from PKRJ01000001.1 coordinate 142,495, forward strand.
ATCGCCGTGGCGTGGCGCGCGACCGCCCGGCGTCCGCTCATCGTCGCGGCGAACCGCGACGAATCGCACCAACGACCGACCCAGCCGGCCCACTGGTGGCCCGACGCGCCGCAGGTCCTCGCGGGGCGTGACGTCCTCGCGGGCGGCACATGGCTCGGCGTCGATGCCGCCGGCCGTTTCGCCGCGGTCACCAACCTTCGCGGCGCCAGGCCTCTCGTCGGAAAACGCTCGCGCGGCACGCTCGTCGCGGACTTTCTTCGCGGCGACGCCGATGCCGAGCGCTATGCCGCTACCGTCGCCTCCGACGCGGACAGCTACGGCGCGTTCAATCTGCTCCTCTGCGACCGCGAGACGCTGTGGTTCGTCGGCACCGGCTCGGCGCCGCGCGCGCTGCCGGCCGGCGTGCACGCGCTGAGCAACGTCGAGCCCGGCGTCGACTGGCCGAAGGTCAGAACGGCGCGCGAGCGGCTCGCGTCTATCGTCGAGTCCGCGCAGCCCGAGGACGCGATCTTCGAGTTCCTCGCGGAGCGGTCGCCGCCCGTCGACGGCTACGACGACCGCCAGATCTCGCCGTTCCAGCTCGATCCGAGCTGGGGAACGCGCAGCTCCACGCTCGTCATCGCGGATTCCGTGGGACACATCCGCTTCGTCGAGCGGAGCTTCGACGCGGCGGGCACACGAATCGGCGAGGTACGCCACGAGTTCACGGCATCGCCGCGCGCATAACGGGCGCGGACCGCGCGGAGCCGCCGAGAGACGCTAGGCGTGGCCGCGCGCCCGAAGCCACGCGGCGATATCCCGGACCTCGTCGAGGCAGACGGTGTGCGCCATCGGATAGACGCGCCAGTCGACGGCGTAGCCTTCGGCCGTAAGCCGCCGCACGCTCTCCTCCGCCATCGAGATCGGAATCACGTTGTCCGCGTCGCCGTGCGCGACGAAGATCGGCAGCGCCGCGTTCGCCGCGCTCCTCTCCGCCGGAAGCGAGTCCGCGAGCGGCAGAAAAGACGACAGCGCGATCACGCCCGAGAGCGGCCGCGGCTCGCGAAGCGCCGCGTGCAACGCGATCGCGCCGCCCTGCGAGAATCCGGCGAGCGTGATGCGCTCGCTCGGCACGCCCCGCTCGACCTCGGCGTCGATCAGCCGCGACACCGCCGCGGCGCTTTCCCGGATCCCGCGCTCGTCCTGCGGCGCGCTCGCGCCGAAGCCGACGATATCGAACCAACCGCGCATCAACAGGCCGCCGTTGATCGTGATCGGCCGCACCGGCGCATGCGGGAAGACGAAGCGGGTACGAGAGAGCCCGAGCTCAGCGGCGATCGGCTCGAAGTCGTGGCCGTCCGCACCGAGGCCGTGCAGCCAGATCACGGTCGACTCGGCCTGCGTCGGGCCGCGCTCGATCGTCTCGAGAACCGTCGAATTCATATTCGGACTCCTCGCCTCCCGGTTTCGCGTCGTTCGAGGTCGCAAACGCGCGGGTCTTGCACGTTTGCACATATCGGGTATTATATGCGCAATTTTATTCAGCCCCGTTCCTCATGCCGAGCGCCTCCACGCAGCAACACGAGCGCAGACGCGCGATCGTCCGCTTGCTCGAAGCGCATCAGATCACGCGTCAGGCGGAGCTGGTCGCGTTGCTTCGGGAAGAAGGGTTCGTCGCGACGCAGTCGAGCGTGAGCCGCGATCTGAAGGAGCTCGGCGCGGCGAAGCTGAAGAACGGCTACAGGCTGCCCGAACGGATGCTGGACGGCAACGGCGAGCTGCTCGAGAGCGTCGCCGAGTTCGTCCGCGACATCCGCACGGCCGGCCCGAACTTGCTCGTGGTCCGAACGGCGACGGGCGCGGCGCAGCGCGTCGCGGTCACGCTCGACCGGATCGATTGGCCGGAGATCGTCGGCACGCTCTCCGGGGATGACACGATTTTCGTCGCGACGGCGAACTCCACCGAGCAGCGCAGGCTGCGGATTCGCTTGCGGCAGCACTGGAAAAAGGGATTGAGATGACGGATTCCGCGCGCGAGCCGACCGTGGCTGCCGATAACCCCATCGTTCTCGCCTTCTCCGGCGGGCTCGACACGTCGTTCTGCGTGCCGTGGCTGAAGGAAACCTACGGCCGTCCGGTCGTCACCGCGACCGTGAACACCGGCGGGCTCGATGCCGACGCCGCCGCGGCGCTCGAGCGACGCGCGCTCGCGCTCGGCGCGGCGCAGCACGTGATGATCGACGCGCGCGACGAATTCTTCGATCGCGTGCTGAAATACCTGATCATGGGCAACGTGCGCCGCGGCAATCTCTATCCGCTCTGCGTCGGCGCCGAGCGCGGCGTGCAGGCGCGCCACCTCGCCCAGATCGCGAAATCGCTCGGCGCGACGACGGTTGCGCACGGCTGCACGGCCGCGGGCAACGACCAGGTTCGCTTCGAGATCATCCTGAAGACGCTTGCGCCGGAGCTCGAGGTGCTCGCGCCCGTGCGCGACCACTCGTGGCAGCGCGCCGACCAGGTCAGGTATCTCGAGGAGCGCGGTCTGCCGGTGCCGGCGAAAGGATCGGCGTATTCGATCAATCGCGGGCTCTGGGGCGTGACGATCGGCGGCACCGAGACGCTCGACTCGAAGGACTCCATCCCCGAGTCCGCGTGGGTGCTCTCGTCCGGCGCGTTCGACGAGGCCGAGGAGCCGGTCGAGATCGAGATCGGCTTCGAGCGCGGCGTGCCGGTATCGGTCGACGGCGAGCGGCTCGCGCCGGTCGCGCTGATCGAGAAGCTCGAGGCGATCGGAGCGTCGTACGCGATCGGCCGCGGCATCCATTTGGGCGACACGATCCTCGGCACGAAGGGCCGCGTCGCGTTCGAGGCGCCGGCCGCGGAGATCCTGCTGACCGCGCACCGCGAGCTCGAGAAGCTGACGCTGACGGGCCTGCAGATGCGTATCAAGGAGCCGCTCGCGCAGACCTACGGCGATCTCGTCCACGAAGGCAAGCAGCTCGATCCCGCGGCGCGGGATATCGAAGCCCTGCTCGAGTCGTCGCAGGCGCGCGTGACCGGCACGGTACGCTGCCTGCTTCGCCCGGGCAGCGTATTCATCGTCGGCGTGCAGTCGCCGCATTCGCTGATGGCGGCGAGCCGCGGCAAGTACGGCGAGTCGGCAGGCGAATGGACGCCAGCCGACGCGGTCGGCTTCTCACGCATCCTGGCGCTGCCCGGAATGCTGCACACGCGAGCCGGAGGATGACGCTCATGCGGTCCATAGTCGTCGACAAGATCGCGTCGGTCGCCTTGGGGTGCGACCTCGCGCGCGAGATCCGCATCGACTCGAAGATCCCTTGCGAGGAAGGCGTGCTGATCGCCGTCGAGGTGCTGAACTCGAAATCGAGCTACAACGTGCTCGAGCTGACCAGCGGCCGCATGGCGCAAGTGAAGCGCGGCGACGTGATCGTCGGCGCGCTGGGGCACCGTAAGGCGCTTTTCGGCTACTCGGGCCATCTGCCGCAGAAGCTCGAGCCCGGCGACGTCGTGCAGCTGCTCAATCTCGGCGGCGTGCTCGGCGTCTGCGACTCGATCAACCCGACGCACGGCGCGCCGTTCGACTGCCGCGTGCTCGGCGTCGTGCTCGATTTCCCGTATCTCGGGCAGCGCGTCGGCGTGCCGGCGCGCGTCGGGCAGCGCAAGCTGAATCCGGACGCGCCGTTCTCGGCGCGCGGCGTCCCGGTCGTCGCGCTCGCCGGCACCTGCATGAATTCCGGCAAGACCGCGGCGGCGGCCGCGATCGTGAGCCGCTTCCGGCACCACGGGCTCGTCGTCGACGCGTTCAAGGCGACGGGCGTGGCGCTTCGGCGCGACATCCTCGCGATGCAGGACGCGGGCGCGCGCAACACGTCGATCTTCACGGATCTCGGCATCGTCTGCACGACGTCGCAGAACGCGCCCGCGATCACGCGCAATCTGCTGTCGCAGCTCGCGCAGCAACGACCGGACGTGATCGTCTTCGAGCTCGGTGACGGGCTCCTCGGCGCGTACGGCGTCGAGGCGATCTTGCGCGATCCCGAGATTCGCAAGGCGCTGACGGCGGTCGTGCTGAGCGCGAACGATCCGGTCGCAGCGTGGGGCGGCGTGAAGCTGCTGCGCGAGGAGTTCGAGATCGAGCCGACGGTCGTGACGGGACCCGCGACGGACAATCAGGTCGGCATCGACATCGTCGAGCAACGCTGCGGCGTCCCGGCGATCAACGCGATGGCGAACGGGGCCGAGCTCGGCGATCTGTTGCTGTCGCGGATCGGCCTCGGCGAACGCATTGCAAGGGCCGCGTCGTGAGCGCGCCGGTCCTCGTTCTCGGCGGAACCGGCTACGTCGCCGGCGAGCTGCTGCGTCTCGTCGCGCAGCATCCGGAGCTCACGCTTCGCGGCGTGATCTCGACGAGCCAGGTTGGCGAGCCGCTCGCCGCGGCATTCCCGCATCTCGCCGCGTGCTATCCCGACGAGCGCTTCGTCTCGCTCGAAGCCGCCGTCGAGCGCCTCGGCGACGCGGAGCATTGGGTCTTGCTCTCCGCCGCGCCGCACGGCGCGTCGGCGGAAGTCATCGCGCGCATTCTCGATGCCGCCGACACGGCCGGCGTACGCATCACGGCGGTCGACACGTCCGCAGATTTCCGCTTCGCGGATCCGGAAGCCTACGCGAAGGTCTACGGCCATCCGCACGGGGCGCCGGCTCGGTTGCCCGAGTTCACTTGCGCGCTGCCCGAGCACGTGAAGTCCATCGAGACGCCGCACGCGGCCCATCCCGGCTGCTTCGCGACGTCGATGCTGCTCGGCATCGTGCCGCTCGTCGCGGCCGATCTGGTCGAGCCCGAGATCTCGGTGAGCGCGATCACCGGCAGCACGGGCGCGGGCCGCACGCCGAAGGACACGACGCATCATCCGATGCGCCACAACAACCTGTTCGGCTATCAGGCGCTCAAGCACCGGCACGCGCCCGAGGTCCGCGCGCTCGTCGAGGCCGCAACCGGCCGCTCGATTCGTTTGAGCTTCGTGCCGCATTCGGGCCCGTTCGCGCGCGGCATCTATGCGACGATCTTCGCGCGGCTCAAGGCCGGAGCGAGAACGTCCGACGCCCTCGACGCACTGAATGCTTTCTACCGCGACGCGCCGTTCGTCGGCGTGCAAGCCGAGCCGCCGCGGATGAAAGACATCGTCGCGACGAACTTCGCGACGCTTTCCCTGGCCGCGGACGGCGACGTGATCGTCGTGCACTCCGCGATCGACAATCTGATCAAGGGCGCTGCGGGAGGCAGCATACAATGGGTGAATCGACTGCTCGGGTGGCCGGAGACTTCGGGTCTCACGGCCCCGGCGCCGGGGTGGCTCTGATGTCCTCCGGAGCTCGGGGCGCGCATCTCGACGAGGTCTATCCGACCCTGCCGTTCAAACCGGTGAAGGGCCGGGGCGTCTGGCTCGAGGACGAGCACGGCCGCAAAGTTCTCGACTTCTACGGCGGGCACGCGGTCGCGGCGCTCGGCTACGGGCATCCGCGGTTGTCCGAGGCGATTTGCCGTCAGGCGGAGACGCTGCACTTTCAAAGCAACGTGCTCCCGCTCGCGGTGCGCGACGAGGCGGCGGAGAAGCTCGCGGCGTTCGCGCCGTCGGGCCTCGATCGCGTGTTCTTCGTGAATTCCGGCGCCGAGGCGAACGAGAATGCGCTGCGGCTCGCGCTCACGGTCACGGGCCGCTCCAAGATCGTCGCCGTCGAGCACGGCTTCCACGGCCGCACGGCCGCCGCCGGCGCGGCAACCTGGGGAGCGAAAAAGTGGTACGGCTTCCCGCGCACGCCGTTCGACGTGGTGTTCGTGCCGCGTAACGACGTCGCCGCGATGCACGCCGCCGTCGACGACAAGACCGCCGCCGTGATCGTCGAGCCGGTGCAGGGGCTCGCCGGCGCCTTCGATCTCGCGACGGATTTCCTGCGCGCGGCGCGGCAAGCGTGCGATCGGAACGATGCGCTGCTGATTCTCGACGAGGTGCAGAGCGGCATCGGCCGGCTCGGCGCGCCGTTCGGCGCGGACCTGTATCGCGTGCAGCCCGATATCCTCACGACGGCGAAGGGCGTGGCCGGCGGCTTCCCGTGCGGCGCGGTCCTGATGACGCCGACGATCGCGTCGCAGCTCTCGCCGGGACAGCTCGGCACGACCTTCGGCGGCGGACCGCTCGCGTGCGCGGCGGTCGTCGCCACGATCGAGACGATCGAGCAGGAACGGCTGATCGACAACGTCCGAGAGCTGTCCGCGCTCATCCGCGAGACCTGCGTCGTCGGCCCGGTGCACGGCGTGCAGGGACAAGGCTTCCTGCTCGGACTGAAGACGACGCCCCCCGCGGCGAAAGTCCGCGACGCGCTGCTCGAGCGGAACATCCTGGTCGGCACGAGCACGGATCCGCACGTCGTCAGGCTCTTGCCGCCGCTCATTCTCGAGCGGCAGCACGTCGAGCTGCTCGCTTCCGCGCTCGAGGAGATCGGCAATGCAGCGCTTTAACGATCTCGCCGACTTCTCGAGCGAAGAGATCCGCGGGCTGATCGACCTCGCGCGCCGCCTCGAGCGACAGCCCGAGCCGCGCGCGCTCGAGGGCAAGGTGCTGTCGCTCCTGTTCCTGAGCCCGTCGCTGCGCACGCTCACGTCGTTCCAGGCGGCGATGATCCGCCTGGGCGGCGGTGCGTTCGTCGTCTCGCCGGAGATGTCGATCCACGGCCTCGAGTCGCGCAGCGGCATCGTCATGGACGGCGCCGCCGCGGAGCATATTCGCGAGGCCGTGCCGGTGATCGCGTCGTACGGCGACGCGATCGGCATCCGCGCGTTCGCGAAGCGCGAGAACCTGCAAGCCGATCTCGACGATCGCGAGTTCAACGAGATCGCCTCGCTCGTCGGCGACAAGCCGCTGATCAACATGGAATCGGCCATCAACCATCCGTGCCAGAGCCTCGCGGACTGGAAGACGCTGGACGATTTCGAGATCCCGGCGAACGGCGGACGCTTCGTGCTGTCGTGGGCGTACCACCCGAAGCCGTTGCCGCTCGCGGTGCCGGCCGCGACGGTGCACATGGCGGCGATGCGCGGCATGGACGTCGTCGTGCTCAGGCCCGAGGGCTTCGAGCTGCCGCCCGCGATCATGGGCAAGGCGCGCGCCGCGGCGGAGGCGTCCGGCGGCCGCGTCATCGAAACCACGGATCGGCGCGAGGCGATGGAAGGCGCGCACGTGATCTACGCGAAGTCGTGGTCGTCGACGCGCTATTACACGGACCGTGCCGGCGACAAGGCGCTTCGGGAGCAGCTCGTCGACTGGTGCGTCGACGAGCCGTGGTTCGAGAACGCGCGGCCCGACTGCCGGTTCATGCACTGCTTGCCCGTCCGCCGCGGCGTCGTCGTCGCGGACCGCATCCTTGACGGCCCGCGCAGCATCGTCATTCGCGAGGCGCACAACAGGATGCTCGTGCAGATGGCCGTGCTCTACCGCATGCTCAAGGGATGAGAGCGATGCCGAGACTCTCCGGAACGGAACGAACGATCGTCGTGACCGCGCTGCGGCACGCCGTGCCGTACGTGCGCATGTACAAGCGCAAGGTGTTCGTGCTCAAGGCGGGCGGAGACGCGTTCACGACGCCCGAGTCGACGCGCGCGCTGATGGAGCAGATCGGCATCCTGCATCAGGTCGGGATCCGAGTCGTCGTCGTGCACGGCGGCGGGCCGCAGGCGACCAAGCTCTCCGAGCGGCTGGGGCTTCAGAGCCGCTTCGTCGAAGGCCGGCGCGTCACGGACCAGGCGACGCTCGAGGTCGCGACGATGGTCATGAACGGCGAGATCAACACGCGGATCCTCGCCGTCTGCCGCGAGCTCGGGATCCCGGCCGTCGGCATCAGCGGCGTCGACGGCGGGCTCATCCGCGCGAGGAAGCGCCCGCCGGTCGAGCGCGGCGGCCAGACCGTCGACTACGGCTTCGTCGGCGACATCGAGCGCGTCGACGCGACCGTCATCACGAAGCTCCTCGAGGACGATCTCGTCCCGATCGTGAGCCCCATCTCGGCCGACGACTCAGGCACGCTGCTCAACATCAACGCGGATACGGTCGCGTCGGCGATCGCGTGCGAGCTCAAGGCCGAGAAGCTGATCATCGCGACCGGCGTGGCGGGCATCCTCGAGTCGCTCGACGATCCTGGCTCGCTGATCTCGTACGTCGATCTCGCGGGGCTCAAGCGCCTCGAGCAAGACGGCAAGCTCAAGGACGGGATGCTGCCGAAGGCCTCGGCGATCGAGAAAGCGCTTCTCGGCGGCGTGAAGCGCGTGCACGTGATCTCGTATGCGCTTCCGGACGGCCTCCTGCTCGAGGTCTTCACGAACGAAGGCACCGGCACGATGGTCGTCTCCGACATCGAGCACCTAACGCCGGAAGAGCAGCAAGCGTGAACGGGCACTGATGGCACGACTCTGGGACAAAGGCCTGCCGCTCGACGAGCGGATCCTGCGATTCACGGCCGGCGAGGATCACGTCCTCGACGAGCGGCTCGTCGCCTACGACGTGCGCGCGTCGATCGCGCACGCGACGATGCTCGAGCAGCAGGGACTCTTGTCGCCCGAGGACGCCGCCGCGATCCGCGACGGTCTCGAGGCCTTGGGCAGAGCGCACGCGGCCGGCGAATGGTCGATCTCGCTCGAGGACGAGGACGCGCACGGCGCGCTCGAGGCGCGCCTGATCGAGCGGATCGGCGAGGCGGGCGGCCGCGTGCATCTCGGACGCTCGCGCAACGACCAGGTGCTCGTCGCGCTCAGGCTGTATCTCAAGGATGCGGTGAGCGAGCTCGCGAAAGGCTGCGATGCGCTCGCCGCCGCGCTCGACGCGCTCGCCGAGCGGCAAGGCGATGTCGCGCTGCCGGGCTATACGCACATGCAGCCCGCGATGCCGAGCTCGGTCGCGCTCTGGGCCGGCGGCTATGCGTCCGAGATTCGCGACGACCGGGACGCTCTCCTGCGCACGCTCGCGCGCATCGACAAGAATCCGCTCGGCTCCGCGGCGGGCTACGGCGTGCCGAATCTGCCGCTCGACCGCGAAGCGACGCGCAAAGCGCTCGGTTTCGCGGTGAACCACGAGCCGGTCACCGCGGTGCAGCTCTCGCGCGGCAAGGCCGAGGCGAGCTTGATCTTCGAGATCGCGCTGCTCCTCGGCGATATCGGGCGGCTCGCGTCCGATCTCGTGCTGTTCTATACGGCCGAGTTCGCGTACGTCTCGTTGCCCGACGAGATGACGACCGGCTCGTCGATCATGCCGCAGAAGCGCAATCCCGACGTGTTCGAGCTCATGCGCGGCGCGCAGGCGACCGCGACCGGCGCGCTGGTCGAGGCGCTCGGCATTCCGGCGAAGCTGACGTCGGGCTATCACCGCGATCTGCAGCGGCTGAAGGCGCCGCTGTTCCGCACCATCGATCTCGCCGAGGCCGCGATCGAGATCACGACGCACGCGCTTTCCGGCGTGAAGTTCAGGCCGGAGAACATCCGGCTCGACGACGATCTCTACGCCGCCGCGCGCGCGAATCAGCTCGTGCTCGACGAAGGGCTGCCGTTCCGCGAAGCCTATCGCCGAGTCGCGGCGGAGCTGCGGGCGAAGAAGCGATGAGGCGACGTGTCGCGAGCTCCATTCGCTCGCAGAGCGGCCGAGGCCGCGTCGAGCGTCATGCGGGCCCGCTCGCGTTGACGTTCCTTTGCGCCGCGGCGTTCGCCGCGCTTCCGGGATGCGGCCAAAAGGGGCCGCTCGTGCTGCCCGATCGCGGCGCCGTGCCGACGACCTCGGAGTCTGGCGAGGCGCCGGCGCAGAACGGCGACGAGCGTGAAGGCGAACGACGCGCCGGCGACAATGCGCGTTGACGCCTTCGTACGCCGCCGGGGCGAGTGAGTCCGATGTCGGCCGACCAGAAACCGCTGATTCTCGTCGACGGCTCGTCCTATCTCTATCGCGCGTTCCATGCGCTGCCGGATCTGTCGACGAAGGACGGCCAGCCGACCGGCGCGCTGCTCGGCGTGCTGAACATGATCTACAAGCTCATCGACGAGTACGCGCCCGAGCGGATGGCCGTCGTCTTCGATGCGCCGGGCAAGACGTTCCGCGACGACCTCTACGCGGAGTACAAGGCGAACCGCCCGCCGATGCCGGACGCGCTCGGCGCGCAGATCGAGCCGCTGATCGATGCCATCGAGAAGATCGGCATTCCGGTGCTGCGCGTGCCCGGTATCGAGGCCGACGACGTCATCGGCACGCTCGCCAAACGCGCGGCGGCTCGCGGCCTTTCGACCGTGATCTCGACGTCGGACAAAGACATGGCGCAGCTCGTCGACGAGCGCATCAGCCTCGTCGACACGATGCCGCGCCCCGGAAAGATCGCGAACGAGCCGATCGACGAGGCGAAGATCAAGGCGAAATTCGGCGTCGGACCGAAACTCATCGTCGACTATCTCGCGCTCGTCGGCGATACCGTCGACAACATTCCGGGCGTGAAGGGCGTCGGCGCGAAAACCGCCGCGAGATGGCTCGAGCAATACGGCTCGCTCGACGCGCTGATCGAGCACGCCGACGAGATCCCCGGGAAGGCGGGCGAAAGCTTGCGTGAGGTGCTCGACCAGCTTCCGCTCTACCGCGAGCTCGCGACGATCCGCTGCGACTGCGATCTCCCGTTCGACGTCGACGACCTCGCCGTCAGGCCCGCGGACGTCGACGGGCTGCGCGAGCTGTATACCCGGCTCGAACTCGCCTCGCTGATCCGGCGGCGGCTTCCGGAGGGCGCCTCCGCCGAGCCGCGGCGCACGGAGCCCGAGAAGCCGCGCGACTACGTCACGGTCCTCACGAAGGCCGAGCTCGATGCATGGATCGAGAAGATCGAGGCGGCCGAGCTCGTCGCGTTCGATACGGAGACGAACGGGCTCGATTACATGCGCGCCGAGCTCGTCGGCTTGTCGTTCGCGGTGAAGGATCACGAGGCGGCTTATATTCCCGTCGGCCACACGTATCCCGGCGTGCCGGACCAGCTCGACCGCGACTACGTCCTGCGCCGGCTCAAGCCGTGGCTCGAATCCGAGAAGGCGGCGAAGGTCGGGCATCACCTCAAGTTCGACAGGCACATCCTCGCGCGCTACGGGATCACGCTGCGAGGCGTGCGTCACGACACGATGCTCGAGTCGTACGTGCTGAACTCGGTGGCAACGCGGCACGATCTCGACTCGATCGCGGCCAAGTATCTCGGCGAGCGCACGATCACGTTCGAGGACGTCTGCGGCCGCGGCGCGAAGCAGATCACCTTCGACCAGCTCGATCTCGAGAACGCGTGCCGGTATGCCGCCGAGGACGCGGACGTCGCGCTGCGCGCGCATCGAACGCTCTGGCCGAAGCTCGAGGAGGCCCCCGAGCTCGCCGCGCTCTACTCCGAGCTCGAGGTGCCGCTCGCCGAGGTGCTGTTCGAGATGGAGCATACCGGCGTCATGGTCGATGCCGACATGCTGCGTCGGCAGAGCCGCGAGCTCGCCGAGGCGATGGCCGAGACCGAGGCCGCTGCGCACAAGGCGGCCGGCGGACCGTTCAACATCGGCTCGCCGAAACAGCTCCAGGAGATCCTTTACGACAAGCTCGGGCTCCCCGTTCTCGGCAAGACGCCGGGCGGCCAGCCGTCGACGGCCGAGAGCGTGCTCGCCGATCTCGCCCAGTCGTACGAGCTGCCGAAGCTGATCCTCGAGTATCGCGCGCTCGCGAAGCTGAAGTCGACGTACACCGACAAGCTGCCGCTCGAGATCAACCCCGAGACGGGGCGCATCCACACGTCGTACCACCAGGCGGTCGCCGCGACGGGGCGCCTGTCGTCGGCGGACCCGAACCTGCAGAACATCCCGATCCGCACGGCCGAAGGCCGCAAGATCCGGCAGGCCTTCGTCGCGGCGCCCGGCTACCGGCTCGTCGCCGCCGACTACTCGCAGATCGAGCTCAGGATCATGGCGCACCTCTCGGGCGACGAGGGCCTGCGCGCGGCGTTCGCGGCGCGCGAGGATATCCATCGCGCGACCGCGGCCGAGGTGTTCGGCGTGCCGCTCGACGAGGTGACCTCGGATCAGCGCCGCTCCGCGAAGGTGATCAATTTCGGCCTGATCTACGGCATGTCGGCGTTCGGGCTCGCGCGTCAGCTCGGCGTCGAGCGCGGCGAAGCGCAGCGCTACATCGATCTCTATTTTCAGCGCTATCCCGGCGTGAAGCGCTACATGGACGAGATCCGCGAGAAGGCGCGCGAGCAGGGCTACGTCTCGACCGTATTCGGAAGACGGCTCTATTTGCCCGAGATCAGGGACCGCAACGCGCAGCGCCGCCAGTACGCGGAGCGCAGCGCGATCAACGCACCGATGCAGGGGACCGCGGCCGATATCATCAAACGTGCCATGCTGCGGATTCACGCGTGGCTCAAGAGAAAGCGCGAGGACGCGCGGTTGATCATGCAGGTGCACGACGAGCTCGTCCTCGAGGTCCGCGAGGACCGGGCGGAGGCGGTGGCCAGGAAGGTCGCGGAGCTCATGGAGTCGGCCGCCGAGCTTACCGTGCCGCTCCAGGTCGATATCGGCATCGGCGCGAACTGGGACGAGGCGCACTAGCACGCCTTTATAATCAACGCGTTACCGCCCCGAAGCCCGACCGCACGAGCGGTCGCGCCGGCCGGCCCGAAAAATTTTCGAGCGACGCGGAACTTCCGCGAGCCGCCCCGGACTAATGGCTCAGACGTCCGATGAGGGCGTCCCCGCTATCCTCCCTAAGCGGGTATTGGTCCCGGATACCCCAACCGGGACGCCCCGGGCATGTCCCCCCCCCTGTAATCCCATGCCCGGGGATCTTTTCTCAAGCCCCGTGGTTCCCCCCCGGGGCTTCTTTTTGTCCGGCGCTCGCGTTCGCCGTGACGCCTTCGAACCAGCGGTCGAGAACGGCGCGAGCCTCGTCGACGCCTTGGCCGGTCAGCGCCGAGAAGACGACGATGAACGAGCCGGGCGGGGCTTCGCGCTGCACGCCGCCGCGCTGCCTGGCCGCTTCGTTGCGGCTGACCTTGTCGGCCTTCGTCAGCAGCAAGAGCAGCGGCAGCCGGAGCGATTCGGCCCAGTCGAGCATCGTCCGGTCGAGCTCGGTCACGCCGCGGCGGATGTCGAGCGTCACGCAGAGCCCCTTGAGATTCGGCCGACGCCGGAGGTAGGCGTCGATCAGCCCGCGCCAATGCTCGCGGACGCTCGGCGCGACCTTCGCGAAACCGTATCCCGGCAGATCGACGACCCGTCGGCCGGGCGCGACCTCGAAGAAATTCACGAGCTGCGTGCGGCCCGGCGTCTTGCTGACGCGGGCGAGCTTCTTGTCGCCCGTGATCGCGTTGATCGCACTCGATTTTCCGGAATTCGACCGGCCGACGAACGCGACCTCCGGAACCTCGTCGCGCGGGAACCCGCCGGGCGACGACGCGCTCGTCAGAAACTTCGCCGCCATGATCCACACGCCGTGTCGCCGATCGCCGCTCGAGGCATTTTCATCGCTCCGCTAGTGTACAATTCGCGCCGCGCTTCACGCAGAAGCCTTCAGGGACGTTTTTCGCAAAGCGAGCACGAGATGATCGACGAACCGCGGGGCCGCCGCGCGCGGCCATGGACACTGCTCGCCGCCGTCGCCCTCGCCGGGGCGGCCGCCGCGGCAATGACGGCGCACGCACAGGAGGGCGTGCAAGGCGACGATACGATCTTCGGCGGCTCGATCGAAGCCGGACGCGAGAAGTCGGCGACTTGCGCCGCGTGCCACGGCATCGACGGCAACAGCGTGAATCCGCTGTGGCCGAGCCTCGCCGGACAGCATCCGGGCTATATCTACAACCAGCTTCAGGCGTACAAGAACGGCGAGCGGCAGGATCCGGGCATGGTCGGCTTCGCGCAGAGCATGTCGGATCAGGACATGCGCGACGTCGCGGCCTATTTCTCCTCGCAGACCTTGACGCCGAAGGGCGCGGATCCCGAGCTCGTCCAGCTCGGCGAGGACATTTATCGCGCCGGCGTTCCCGAGCGCGGGATTCCGGCGTGCATCGCGTGCCACGGTCCGGCCGGGAACGGAAACTATCTCGCTTCGTATCCGCGGATCGCCGGCCAGCACGCGGCCTATATGCTGAACACGATGCGCGAGTACGCGGCCGGCACGCGCCGCTCGGATGCGAAGTACAACCAGATGATGCGCAACATCGCGAGCCAGCTGCTCGAGGACGAGTTGCGCGCCGTCGTGAACTACGCGCAGGGGCTGCAGCGGCAGTAGCGCGGCCCCCGCGGCGCTCGCGCGCGATCTCCTGGGCGGACCGTGCACGAGCCCATCCGTTCGAACGGAGAGCGCCGATGATCGCGAAACGAGGCCTTCACCATCTGCTCGCGCTGCTCCTCGTCCTCGCAGGATGCGGCACGGGCGACGTCTCGGACCCCGACGTCGAGCGCGAGGTCCAAGGCGGTCAGGCGACGCTGACGCCGGAGGCGTCCATCGACGAGGACGCGCTCGTCGAGGCGGAAGACGAGCCGGCGTCGGCACGTTTCGAGCTCGGCGTCCACTACCAGCGGTTGTCGCCGACGCAGCCGACGAGCTCGAGCCCGGAGCAGGTCGAGGTCGCCGAGGTGTTCTGGTACGGCTGCCCGCACTGCAACGACTTCGAGCCCTATCTCGCGCGTTGGCTCGCCAGGAAATCGAGCGCGATCGCCTTCGTGCGCATCCCGGCGATGTGGAACGACCTCTTGCGCCTGCACGCCCGCGCGTACTACACGGCTGAAGCGCTCGGCAAGCTCGACGAGATGCATTCGGCATTCTTCGCCGAGATTCACGAGCGCGGCAATCCCCTCGACTCGCGCGGCGCGCTCGAGAGGTTCTTCGGCCGCTTCGGCGTCACTCCTGACGAGTTCGCCGAGGCTTTCGACTCGTACGCCGTTCACACGAAGGTTCAGCGCGCCGAGGAGCTCGCGCGCCGTTATCGCATCACGAGCGTCCCGTCGATCGTCGTCAACGGCAAGTACACGTCGAACGCCACGCTCGCGGGCAGCTACGACGCGCTGATCGAGCTCATCGACGAGCTCGCAGAGTCGGAACGCCCGCAGCGCTGACGCGCGCTCGGAACGCCGCGCGGTCGCGGCGCGTTCTCAGAACGGATCCCGCGGCTCCTGAATGCCGTACGGATCGACGTGAATCAGCACCTCCGCACGCGGGAACGCCTTCCGCACCTCGATCTCGACCTCCTGAGCGATCGCGTGCGCGTCGAGCAGCGACAGCTTCGGATCGAGCTCGAGGTGAAGCTGGATGAACTCGGTCGATCCCGAGGAGCGCGTGCGCACGTCGTGGTAGCCGAGAACGGCCGGATGACTCTCGATGATCGCCTCGATGCGCCGCCGCTCGCGGCCGGGCAGCTCGCGGTCGAGCAGCACGTCGAGCGACTCGGTCACGACCTGCTTCACGCTCCAGAGAATCAGCGCGACGACGAGGAGACCGAGAATCGGATCGAGGATCTCGAGCGAGAACCAATAGCTCACGGCGAGCCCCGCGAGCAGCGCGAGATTCGTGAGGATATCCGCCGAGTAGTGCACCGCGTCCGCGCTGATCGCGAGCGAACCGGTCCTCGCGATCACGTATCGTTGCAGCCCGTACAGCGCCACCGTGAGGACCAACGACACGCCGATCGCGCCGAGCGCCGCTCCGGGTGCCTCCAAGGGCTCTGGCGCGAACAGGCGCGCCACGGCCTCGGCGCCGACGTAGAGCGCGGACGCCGTGATGATCAGCGCCTGGATCAGCCCCGCGACGCCTTCCGACTTGCCGTGGCCGAAGCGATGCTCGTGGTCCGCGGGCGTCAGCGCGACCCGCACCGCGAGCAGCGTGATCAGCGACGCGACGAGATCGAGCAGCGAATCGGCCAGCGAACCGAGCACGGCGATCGATCCGCTTTCGCGGTACGCCCAGACCTTGAGCGCGATCAGCGTCAGCGCCGTCGCGACGGATGCGGTGCCGGCGACGCGCATCAGCGCACCCCGTCGGGCGTCTTCGTCCGCGCGGCTCGGCGACGTCTGCTCGACCATCGAGGACACTATACGGCGACGAGGCGCTCGCTTGCGGCGCGCAACGTCGCCTCCTGCTTCGCGAAGCAGAAGCGCACGAACGTCGCACCCGCCGGAGGGTCGGCATAGAAGACGGAGATCGGGATCACGGCCACGCCGTGCTCGATCGTGAGCCGGCGAGCGAAGTCGGTATCGGGCTCGCGCGAGATTCGCCCGTAGTCGGCGAGCTGGAAATACGTGCCCTGCGAAGGCGTGAATGCGAAACGCGACGCACGCAGCCGCTCGACGAAGAAATCGCGCTTCTTGCGATAGAAGTCCGCGAGCTCGAGATGATGCTCGGGACACTCGCGCATGAAGTCAGCGAGCGCGTGCTGCAACGGCGTGACCGCGGCGAACGTGAGGTACTGGTGGATTTTCCTGAGCTCCGCGGTCAACGCGCGCGGCGCGACCGCGTAGCCCGTCTTCCAGCCGGTCGCGTGATAAGTCTTGCCGAACGAGAACACCGCGAACGACCGCTCGCGGAGCTCCGGATTCGCGAGCACGGACGCATGGCGGCCGTCGAAGACGATGTGCTCGTAGACCTCGTCGCTCAGCACGTAGCAGCCGTACGGACGGAGCAGCGCGGCGAGCTCGGCGAGATCGGCCTCGCTGAGGACCGTGCCGCTCGGATTGTGCGGCGTGTTCACGATCACGAGACGCGTGCGGTCCGACAGCACGGACTCGAGCCGGTCCCACCTCGGCGTGAACGAAGGCGTCTCGAGCGGCACGTGGATCGTCTTGCCGCCCGCGAGCGCGACGGCCGGCTCGTAGGAATCGTAGGCCGGGTCGAAGACCACGACCTCGTCGCCCGCGCGCACGACCGCGTGGATCGCGGCGAAGAGCGCCTCGGTCGCGCCCGGCGTGATCGTGATCTCGGATTCGGGGTCGGCGTGCACCGCATAGAGATCGCGCAGCTTCTCCGCGATCGCTTCCCGCAGCGCCATGACTCCCGCCATCGGCGCATACTGGTTGCGGCCGTCTCGCAAGTGCTTCTCGACGAGCTCGACGAGCCGCGCGGGCGGTTGAAAATCCGGGAAACCTTGTGACAGGTTAATGGCTCCGTGCTGCTCGGCCAGCTGCGACATCACGGTGAAGATCGTCGTGCCGACGTTCGGCAGTTTCGATTCGAGCAGACTCATGACCGGAACGCTTCCGCCATGCTTTCCAAGATTCTGATCACGATCGGGCTCGTGATTCTCGCGATCGGCCTGCTGCTGCACTTCGCGCCCGGCGTGCTCGGCTGGTTCGGCCGTCTGCCCGGCGACATCGACATCGAGCGGGGCAACACGCGGTTCTTCTTCCCGATCACGTCGATGATCATCGTCAGCATCGTGCTCACGCTGATCGTGAACCTCTTTTTCCGCCGCTGACCCGCTCGGGCGCCGCCTGCGGAAACGGTTCGAATCGATCGAGGCTCAGCGGGCGCGCGCTGCCACCCGATAGAGCGCCGCGGCGATCAGTCCGATCACGACGATACCGGCGAATGCCGGCAGCGTGAAGCCGAGCGCGATCACGTCGGGATCGTTCGCGAGCACGATCGGTATCGCCATGAGGATGCCGATCAGCGCCTCGCCGGTGATCAGCCCCGCAGCGAACAGCATGCCGTGCCGCGCGCCGGCATTCGTCGCCCCTTGGCGCCTTCGCGCCCGCTCCGCGAACGCGGCGATCAGCCCGCCCGCGAGGATCGGCACCGACAGCTCGAGCGGCAAGTAGATGCCGACCGCGACCGCGAGCACCGGCGCGCGCCACGCCGAGCCGCGCCGCTTGAGATGCTCGTCGACGGCGATGATCGCGATGCCGATCGCCGCGCCGTACGCGACCATGTTCCACGGCAAGCCGCCGCGGAAGACGCCCTGCGCGACCGAAGCCATCAACGTCGCCTGGGGCGCGCTCAGCGAGTTCGGGCGCTCGGGCGTCGGCGCGCCGATTCCGTACGCGTCGAGGAGAAGATTCAGGATCGGCGCCATCACGAGCACCGCGGACACCACGCCGACGCCTTGCATGATCTGCTGGCGCCACGGCGTGGCGCCGACGAGGTATCCGGTCTTCAGGTCCTGCATGTTGTCGCCGCCGATTGCGGCCGCGCAGCATACGACGGCACCGACCATGATCGCCGCGGCCGCGCCGCCTTCGCCTCGCCCCATCAGCATCAGCAAGAGCAGTGACGTGAACAGGAGCGTCGCGATCGTCACGCCGGAGATCGGATTGTTCGACGAGCCGACGAGACCGGCCATATACGCGGCGACGGCGGAGAAGAGAAAGCCCGCTACGAGCATCACGAGCGTCATCGCGAGCGCCACGCCGACCGTGCCGACGACGGCCTGATACAACGCGAACAGCGGCAGCGTCAGCACCGCGATCGCGATCAGCACGACGCGCATCGGCGCATCGTGCTCGCGATGATCGTAGACCGCGGCCGCGCCGACGCTTCGCGGCGCGCCCTTGAGCCCCGCGACGATGCCGCCGAACAGCGATCCGCGCATCGAGGCGAGCGCCCAGATGCCGCCGACGAGCATCGCGCCGACGCCGAGATAGCGGATCTGCGTCGACCAGATCTGGAACGCGAGATCCGTCGCCGATGCCCCCGATGCGAAAGACTCGGCGAGCGGCGAGCCCGGCGCGAGCGCGAACGTCGAGTAGAGCGGAATCGCGACGTACCACGAGATCGCGCCGCCCAAGAACACGAGCACCGCGATATTGAGCCCGACGATGAAGCCCACGCTGATCAGCGCCGGCGACAGATTCGAGCCGACGTACGCGATCGTGCTCGAGCCGACGTACGTCGCCGATTGCGCCGTCGCGGGCCAAAGCCGAAGCCCCGTCTCGGCGAGCTTCGCGAGCGCGCCGACGATCGCCGCGCCGCCGAGATAGAGGGCCCCGCGGCTCGGATCCTCGCCGACCTTGAGCACCTCGGCAGTGGCCGTGCCTTCGGGATACGCGAGCTTCAGGTCGACGATGAGCGAGCGCCGCAGCGGAATCGTGAACGCGACGCCGAGCAGGCCGCCTATGCCTGCGATGATCGCCACCCACGCGTAGTCGAACGCGTCCCAGTACTCGAGCATGATCAGCGCCGGCAACGTGAAGATCACGCCCGCGGCGAGCGATTCGCCGGCCGACGCTGCAGTCTGCACGACGTTGTTCTCGAGGATGTTCGAATCCCGAAAAAAACGCAGGACGGCCATCGAGATCACGGCCGCCGGGATCGAAGCTGACACCGTGAGACCGGCGAAGAGCCCGAGATAAGCATTCGCGCCCGCGAGCACCATGGACAGCACGATGCCGAGCGCAATCGCCTTGAAGGTCAGCTGGGGTAACGGATCGGGGATTCGGCTCGTCACTTGGCCTCGCCCATCAGGCGCTTGAGCGGCTTCACCAGGATCGCGATCACCATGCCGCAACCGATCGACGTCAGCACGATCTGCGTATAGAGCGCCGGCATCTGGTCGAGCTGCTCGGGATCGAATCGCCCGGCGATGACGCCGGCGATGATGTTGCCGAGGCCGGACGCCATGAACCAAAGCCCCATCATCTGCCCGACGTAGCGCCGCGGCGCGAGCTTCGTCACCGAGCTCAATCCGACGGGGCTCAGCGCGAGCTCACCCATCGTATGCAGCAGATACGTGAAGAACAGCCACGTCGGCAGCACCTGGTTGCCCGCGGCGACCAGCGACGCGGCGCCGATCATGATCGCGAAACCGAGCCCCAGCAGAATCAGCCCGAACGCGAATTTCGCCGGGGCCGAGGGCTCGAGATGGCGTTTCGCGAGAGCGACCCACACCATCGAGTAGATCGGCGCGAGCGTGATGATGAAGATCGGGTTCAGCGACTGGAACCATTGGGCCGGGATCGTGAATCCGCCGAACGTGCGCTCCGTATAGCGCTGCGCGAAGAGATTGAGCGACGAGCCGGCCTGCTCGAATCCCGCCCAGAACATCGCGCAGCCGAAGAGCAGCACGAGGATCACGATCATGCGATTGCGCTCGACGCGGTCGAGCCGCCCGGCGATGAACACGAACGCGAAGTAACCGACGGTCGCGATCGCGGTCGCGAGCGCCGCCCAACGTGCGAGCAGCGGGGCGTCGAATCCGACGAGGCCGGCGACGCCGGCCCAGAGCAGCACGAGCGCGAGGACGACGGTTACCGCGACCGTGCCCCATGCGACCCGCTTGACCCGCGGCGTCGCCATCGCGCCCGGCTCGCGGCCGGCCTCGCCGAGCGCTCCGCGCGTCAGCGCGAACTGCACGAGCCCGGCGAGCATGCCGACGCCGGCGGCGGCGAAGCCGTAATGCCAGTTCGTCTGCGCGAGCCAACCGCAGACGAGCGGGCCAAGGGCCGCGCCCAGATTGATGCCCATGTAGAAGATCGTGAAGCCGGCGTCGCGGCGCGGATCTCCCGGCGCGTAAAGCTCGCCGACGATCGCGCTGATATTGGGTTTCAAGAGCCCCGTGCCGAAGACGACGAGCATCAGGCCCAGAAAGAACGACGTGATCCCGGGAATCGCGAGCACGAAGTGCCCGGTCATGATGACGATGCCGCCGAACCACACCGAGCGCTGCGCGCCCCATAGGCGATCCGCGATCCAGCCGCCGGGCACGGCGACGATGTAGACGGCCGCCGTATAGAGCCCGTAGATCGCGGTCGCGACCTGGTCGCTGAACCCGAGGCCGCCGCGCTCGACCTGGTCGACCATGAACAGCACGAGCAGAGCGCGCATGCCGTAGTAGCTGAAGCGCTCCCACATCTCGGTGAAAAACAGCGTCGCGAGCCCGCGCGGATGGCCGAAGAACTCGCGGGGCGCGGCTTGGGCCTGGGCGACGGCGGACTCGGACGGCATCAACGGCCTCGCTGATATGTGCGGCGGTAACGGGTTCGGGCACGGGGCGTGCCGATGCGAGCCTCGAAGGCTGGCGAGGCGCCCAACCGGCCGCGGACGCCGATAACCGCCTTTGCGAGGCCGTGTGCCGCCATGGATGGCGGCACACGAGCCCACAGAGCCCACAGGGACGTGCTCGCGGCGTGCCTCGCGAAGGCGGTTATCGGCGCCCGCGGCTGCACCACCGAGGCATGACGTAGTAACAAGTCGTAGTACCGATGCCCCTCAGCCACCAACGCCTCTCGCTCGCCGCCGCCCGAACCATCGCCCCCCCTTCAGGTCTCGGGCTTTTCCTCCATCGAGTTCACTTTCTCGGGCAGCAGGAATCTGGCCATCAAGAGGCCGGTCTCGTACAGCGCATACATCGGCAAAGCGAGCAGCGTCTGCGAGATCACGTCGGGCGGGGTCAACAGCATCCCGATGACGAAAGCGCCGAGAAAGACATACGGACGCGCCGCGCGGAGCTTCTCGGCGTCGACGAGCCCGGTCCAGATCAGGAGAACGGTCGCGATCGGCACCTCGAACGACAGGCCGAACGCGAGAAAGAGCGTCAGCACGAAGCTCAGGTACTCCCCGATATCCGTCATCATCACGACGCCGTCGGGCGTCACGGCCGCGAAGAATGCGAACATCAGCGGGAAGACGACGTAATAGGCGAACGCGACGCCGGCGTAGAACAGGATGACGCTCGACACGAGCAGCGGCACCGCGAAACGCTTCTCGCGCCGATACAGGCCCGGTGCGACGAACGCCCAGACCTGATAGAGCACGAGCGGCATCGCGATGAAGAGCGCGACGAACAGCGTCGTGATGAACGGCGTCAGGAACGGCCCGGCGGGCTTCGTCGCGATCAGATCCGAGCCCTCGGGCATGGCGTTGCGCAGCGGCTCGGAGACGAGCGTGAAGACTTCCTGCGAGAAAGGCGCGAGCACGAGGAAAACCACGAGCACAGCGCCGACCGCCTTCAGGATCCGCGAGCGCAGCTCGATGAGATGCGAGACCAGCGTGCCCTCGGCAAGCTGCTCCTCTTCCTCGTGATCGTTCTTGAAATAGCTCATCCTGCGCCCGTGGCCCGAGCGGAGCGGGAGCTCTCCGCAGCATCGGACTCGCTTTCCGAAGGCTGCTGATCTTCGGCCCCTTGGCCTTGCTCCGGAGACGTTCGTGATTCAGTAGCCCGAGGTTCGGCCGCCTTCCCTTCGGGCTCGGGGGGGTTCGTTGTCGATGCGTCGCCCTGATCCGCGGACTCGGTACTCGCCGCGCCGGCCGCGTGCGGCGCCGTCGAAGCGTCGGCGCTCACACCCGGCGTCCCCGCCCCGGAAGCCCGCGAGTTCGGCGTCGAGGGCGGGCGCCGCTTCGGCTGCGTGCGGTAGATCTCGTCGAGCGCGACTTCACGCTCGAGCTGCCAGCGAAGCTGATTCGCCGTGCGCCGCGCCTTCGCGATCCAGCGGCCGAGCTGCGCGGCGACGCGAGGCAGCCGCTCGGGCCCGAGGATCAAGAGCGCGATCACGAAGATCAGCAGCAGCTCGGAGAAGCCGGCATCGAACATCGGTGCTTATCGTGCGCGAACGATGCGGAGCGCGCGATCAGGCCTGCGATGCCTTGTCCTTCTGCTCGACGAACTCGGCATCCGGCGCCGTCGCGTTACCCGCGTTGGCTTCCAGCCGCTTGGCGTCGTCGGCGCGATCCTTGTCGTCGTCGCTCTCCATGGCCTTGCGAAAGCTCTTGAGCGCCGCGCCGAGATCGCCGCCCAAGGTCTTCAGGCGCTTCGTCCCGAAGATCAGCACGACGATCAGCAGGATGATCAGGAGCTGCGGAATGCTGATGCCGCCGAGTCCCATTTCGATCCCTCCAGGGGCAAGTAGAGTCCACATGATACGCCAAAGAGGCGTCGTGCCGGCGTCGTTATCCGCGCGGCGGCACGTGCAACCAGAACGTGACCGGACCGGCGTTCACGAGCTCGACGTCCATGTTCGCGCCGAACCTTCCCTGCTCGGTCGGCAGGCCGAAAGCCGCCACTTCCGCGACGAGACGGTCGAACAGCGCCTTTCCCGTCGCCGGCTCCGCCGCGGTCGAGAAACCGGCTCGCGTCCCCTTGCGGGTGTCGGCTGCGAGCGTGAACTGCGGCACGAGCAGGAGGCTACCGCCGACGTCGGAGACGCTCAGGTTCATCCGCCCCGAGTCGTCCGGAAATACTCGGTATTCGACCAGCCGCTGGGCGAGACGTTTCGCCTCGGCCTCGCCGTCGCCTCGCTCGACACCGACGAGGACCAGGAGGCCGCGCCCGATGCGCGCGATGACCTCGCCGTCAACGGACACGGATGCACGGCTGACGCGCTGCAGCAGGCCTATCATCGGACGCTCCCCGAGCGTGGCATTTCTTGTCGCGTATGCCACGAACAAGCAGAGACAGCGCGCGCAAAACGCATCCTACTCCACATACCACTCACATTGGCGACGATTGTCTCAAAGTTTTCCCACTTTTCTTAATATCGGCGCAATGTGGCACGCATAGGCGCGCCTTTCGCCAGAAACAGGCAGAAAGTGGGAACGCATCGAACCACCTCTGGGCGCGTGACGGGGGATCTGCTATTAGTAGCGGCCCCATCGTTCCTCCGAATAACCAGAAGGGGGCAGACCTCATGAAACGCCGCGATTTCCTGGCCGGCGTCGGCGGCGCCGCCGCCTTGACCGCTTGCTCCTCAAGCACCGAGCCCGGCGCGGGGAGCACCCGCAGCGACGAGCGCTTCCAGTGGCGCATCGTCACGACGTGGGCGCCCAATTTCCCCGGCCTCGGCACCGCCGTCAATCGCCTCGTGCAGTATCTCGAAAGAATGAGCGGCGGGCGGCTGCGCGTGCGCGTCTATGCCGCCGGCGAGCTCGTCCCCGCGTTCGAGGTGTTCGATGCCGTCTCGCGCGGCACCGTGGAGATGGGTCACGGCGCCGCCTACTACTGGCGCGGACAGGCCGAGGCCGCGCAGTTCTTCGCGTCGATCCCGTTCGGGCTCTCCGCTCATGAGATGAACGGCTGGCTCTATTACGGCGGCGGCCTCGAGCTTTGGCGCGAGCTTTATGCCCCGTTCAATCTCGTGCCGTTCCCGGCCGGGAATACCGGGGTGCAAACCGGCGGCTGGTTCAACCGGCGGATAGACAGCGTCGCGGATCTGCGCGGCCTGAAGATGCGCATTCCCGGCATCGGCGGCGAGGTGCTGCGGCTCGCCGGCGGCACGCCGGTCAATCTGCCGGGCTCGGAGGTCTTCACCGCGCTGCAGAACGGCACGATCGACGCGGCGGAATGGGTCGGCCCGTACAACGACGTCGCCGCGGGGCTCCATCAGGCGGCGCGCTACTACTACTATCCGGGCTGGCAGGAGCCCGGCCCGACGCTCGAATGCATCGTCAACCGTAACGCGTGGGAGAGTCTGCCGGACGATCTCAAGGCGATCGTCGAGGTGGCGTGCCAGGCGGTCAACACGGACATGACCGCGGAGTTCATGGCCCGTAACGCTCAAGCGCTGAAGCGGCTCGAGGAAGACGAGTCCGTCGAGGTGCTGCCGTTCCCGCCGGAGGTTCTCGCGGAGCTCAAGCGCCTGTCGCTGCAGGTGATCGAGGGGCTCGTCGCCCGGGATCCGATGTCCGCCAAGGTGTGGGAGTCGTACCGGGCGTTCATGGCGCAGTCGGAGAGCTGGCAGCGCGTCTCCGAGTACGCGTATCTCGCGACGCGCGAATCGTAGGGCCGCCGCGGCTTCCGCTCGAGTCTAGTCTGCGTTGACAGCCCGAATAACCCACCGTAATCATCGGTATGACGATGATCGCAGGCGCGAGCCGATCCTATGCGGTGCGACATCTTTAAGGGTCTGTTAACATTGACCGGCTGATACTCGGGACGTCAGCCTCAGCACGCAGAGGGAACCTGATGAAACGTTTGACACTCGTGATCGGCTTGATCGGGCTCGCGGCCGCCGCGCCGAGCTTTGCGCAGGAGTGCGACCTTCGGATCGAAGGCAACGATCAGATCCAGTTCAACACGAAGGAAATGCGCGTCAGCTCGAGCTGCGAGCAGGTCACGGTCACGCTAGTCCACGTCGGCAAGCTGCCGGCGAACATCATGGGGCACAACTGGGTGCTCACGAAGACCGAGGATTACATGCCGGTCGCACAGGCGGGCCAGTCCGCCGGGCCTCCGAACTACGTGCCTGCCGGCGACGAGCGCGTGATCGCCGCGACCGAGGTCGTCGGCGGCGGCGAGGAGACATCCGTGACGTTCGATCTTTCTCGGCTCGAACCGGGCGGGGATTACACGTTCTTCTGCTCGTTCCCCGGGCATTTCGCGTTGATGAACGGGAAGTTCATCGTCGAGTGAAGGTCGAGCTCGGTCCCGGCGAGGGACAGGAAGTTCGTAGGAAACAAGAGCGATAACTGGACAGGAAGTTCGAGCGGAGTGAGCGAGAAGATCTAGGGACCGGCACACCGTAGACCGAGCAGCCGAGCGGACGGCTGCCGACACACGAATGGGGGTGCATGCGATATGGCTTTAGCCGTCGTCATCGTCCTGCTCGTCGCAGGGTCCCTGATCTTCCATTTCGCGAGCCCGTGGTACTTCACTCCCCTCGCGTCGAACTGGAGCGCCGTCGACTTCACCGTCGGCGTGACGTTCTGGGTCACCGGCATCGTCTTCGTTGCCGTCAATCTCTTCACTGCGTACTGCCTCATCAAGTACCGGCACCGTAAAGCGCATCGCGCGCACTACGAGCCGGAAAGCAAGAAGCTCGAGATCTCGCTGACGGCCATCACGGCCGTCGGCGTCGCCGCGATGCTCACGCCGGGCCTCTTCGTCTGGGGCGATTTCGTCCGCGTCCCCGAGGACGCGATGGTCGTCGAGGCGCTCGCGAAGCAGTGGCATTGGAGCTACCGCTTCCCCGGCAGCGACGGCAAGCTCGGACGCACCGACGTGCGTCACATGACCGTCGACAACCCGTTCGGGCTCGACCCCAACGATCCGGCCGGTCAGGACGATATCCTCGTGGCGAATCCGGTGCTGCACTTGCCGGTCGATCGGCCGATCCATCTGCTGCTGCGCTCGTCGGACGTGTTGCACAACTTCGCCGTGCCGCAGTTCCGCGCCAAGATGGACGCCGTGCCGGGCATGGTCACGTATCAATGGTTCACGCCGACGCGCGTCGGCACGTACGAGCTCTTGTGCGAGGAGCTCTGCGGGATCGCGCATTTCGCGATGCGCGGCCGCGTCGTCGTCGACCCGTTCGCCGATTTCGAGTCCTGGCTCGCCGAGCAGCCGACCTTCGCCGAGACCGCCGCGCGGCCCATGGGCGATCCGCAGTCGGGGGCGGCGACGTATGCCGTGTGCAGCGCGTGTCACGGCGCGCAGGGCGAGGGCAACCCTCAGCTGAACGCGCCGAAGATCGCGGGCCAGGAGGCTTGGTACCTCAAGCGGCAGATCAGGCTCTATCAGCAGGGTATCCGCGGCACCGATCCGCGCGACCCGTACGGCATGCAGATGGCGCCGATGGCGAACACGCTGACGACCGAGCAGGCGCTCGCGGACGTCGCCGCATACATCGAGTCGCTGCCCGATCGACCCGCGGAGCCGACGGTCAGCGGTAACGCGGCGCGCGGGCGAACGCTTTATCAGACGTGCGCCGGCTGTCACGGGCGTGACGGGCGCGGCATCTGGAGCACGAATGCGCCGCGGCTGGCCGGGATGAGCGATTGGTATCTGAAACGCCAGCTCGAGTATTTCCGCGACGGCGTTCGCGGCGCGCATGCGGACGACCTTTACGGGCTACAGATGGCGATGATGGCGGCGAGCCTGCGGGACGAGCGGGCAATCGACGACGTCATCGCGTACATCAATTCGCTTTGAAGGAAGGAAGCGAGGGATATCGACCTTGACGGGATGATGACTGAATCGCTTTGAGCGGCCGACGCAAGGACACGCGGCGGCCGGCGAAGGGGGTGCTCATGGCTTACGTCGCAATCGCCGACCGGGATCACCATCTCCACGATCCCCAGACCTTCGTCACGAAGTACATCTGGAGCCAGGATCACAAGGTGATCGCGATCCAGTACGGCAGCGTCGCGATACTCGTCGGCCTCGTCGCGCTGGGACTCTCGCTGCTGATGCGTCTGCAGATCGGCTTTCCCGAGACGTTCTCGTTCATCACGCCGTACAGCTACTACCAGTTCGTGACCATGCACGGGATGATCATGGTCATCTATCTGCTGACGGCGCTCTTCTTGGGCGGTTTCGGCAACTACTTGATTCCGCTCATGTGCGGGGCGAGAGACATGGTCTTCCCGTACATGAACATGCTGAGCTTCTGGGTCTACTTTCTTTCGGTCATCGTGCTCATCGCGAGCTTCTTCGTGCCCGGCGGGCCGACCGGCGCCGGCTGGACGCTCTATCCGCCGCAAGCGATCGCCGAAGGCACCTCGGGCGTCGACTGGGGCATCGTGCTGATGCTCGTCTCGCTCGCGATATTCATCGTCGCGTTCACGATGGGCGGCCTGAACTACGTGACGACCGTGCTTCAGGCGCGCTGCCGCGGCATGACGCTGATGCGGATGCCGCTCTCGGTGTGGGGCATCTTCATCGCGACGATCCTCGGTCTGTTCGCGTTCCCCGCGCTGCTCGTCGCGGCGATCATGCTGCTCCTCGACCGCGCGATCGGCACGAGCTTCTTCATGCCCGCGTTGATCTCGATGGGCACGCAAACGGGCAACGACGGCGGCAGCCCGATCCTGTTCCAGCACCTGTTCTGGTTCTTCGGGCACCCCGAGGTCTATATCGTCGCGCTGCCGGCGTTCGGCATCGTCTCCGACCTCCTCGCGACGCACGCGCGCAAGAACATCTTCGGCTATCGCATGATGGTCTGGGCGATCGTCGCGATCGGCGTGCTGTCGTTCGTCGTGTGGGCGCACCACATGTACGTCAGCGGCATGAACCCGTATTTCGGGTTCTTCTTCGCCACGACGACGCTGATCATCGCCGTGCCGACCGCGATCAAGGTCTACAACTGGATTCTGACCTTGTGGCGCGGCGACATTCACTTCACGTTGCCGATGCTGTGGGCTTGCGGCTTCATCTTCACGTTCGTCCACGGCGGTCTCACCGGCCTCTTCCTCGGCAACGTCACGGTCGACCTGCCGCTGTCGGACACGTATTTCGTGATCGGCCATTTCCACATGGTCATGGGCGTCTCGCCGGTGATGGTGCTGTTCGGAGCGATCTATCACTGGTTCCCGAAGATGACCGGGAAGATGGCGAACGAGACGCTCGGCAAGATCCATTTCTGGATGACGTTCCTCGGCACGTACGCGATCTACCTGCCGATGCACTATCTCGGCATTCTCGGCATGCCCCGCCGCTACTACGCGTACGGCAACACGGAGGTGCTGCCCGAGTCCGGCGTGATCGTGAACCAGGGCATCACGATCGCCGCGATCATCGTCGCGGTCGCGCAGCTGATCTTCCTGGTCAACGTGTTCTACAGCCTGAAGAAGGGCAAGCCGGCGGAAGAGAATCCGTGGCGCGCGACGACGCTCGAGTGGCAGACGCCGGATACGCCCCCGAAGCACGGCAACTGGGGACCGAAGCTTCCCGTCGTATACCGCTGGGCGTACGACTACAGCGTCCCGGGCGCGGACCGCGACTTCATTCCGCAGAACGAGCCGCCTCGAGAAGCGAAGGCGTAGCGCACGAAGGAGACCCGGCCGATGATGACGGCGCTCCTGATCGCGATGCTGACGGGGATCACCATATGGTTCCTCGTCGTCCAGCGGCTGAAGACGAAACCCTGGGCCGAGCACGGCGTGATCGTCGGCAGCCAGGAAGGGTTGACGTCGTCGGCGCCGCGAGTCGGTCTCTGGGTCTTTCTCGGCGTTGTGACGAGCCTGTTCCTCGTCTTCGTCGGCGCTTACATCATGCGCAAGGATCATGGCCACGGCGGCGGCATGCACGCGTGGGTTCCGGTCGACGATCCGGATGTGCTGTGGCTCAACACCGCCGTGCTCGTGCTCGCGAGCGTGGCGATGCAGATCGCGCGCAACGCGATCGCGAGGGGTGCAGTCGCGAAGGCGAAGCCGACTTTCGCGATGGGGGGTCTGCTGACCGTGCTCTTCCTCGCGGGTCAGGTGTGGGCATGGCGGCAGCTCTCCGCGACGGGCCTGTACACCGCCGAGACGCCCGCGTACGCGTTCTTCATTCTGCTCACCGCGGTGCATGGGCTGCACCTCGTCGGCGGCCTGTTCGTGCTCGCACGCACCGCGCTCCGAATGCGAGAGCTCGATCCGGGCAACGCGGTCGCGCTCGCGCGGGCCGATATGAGCATCGGTCTTTGCACGACGTACTGGCATTTCCTGCTCGTCGTCTGGATCGGATTGTTCTGGCTGCTGATGACCACGTAGCGAAAAACGTAAGCCGCGGCACGACTCGCTCGGCGAGCTGGACGGCGGCTCCGGAACGGTATAGCGGGAGGAAGCAAGAGCCATGGCGGAACACGGGGTGACCGCGATCGCGGAGGAAACGCCGGCCGAAGGGTGGCGCAGCATCGTCTCGGATTGGTCTCAAGACAAGCAGACCTTCCACGTGCCGTGGGGCAAGGCGATGATGTGGATCTTCCTCGTCAGCGACACGTTCATCTTCACTTGCTTCCTCGTCTCGTACATGAACGTGCGCATCTCGACGGCGGTGCCGTGGCCGAATCCGAGCGAGGTCTTCGCGCTGCACGCTTTCGGACGCGACATTCCGCTGCTCCTGATCGCGATCATGACGTTCATCCTGATCACGAGCAGCGGCACGATGGCGATGGCGGTGAATTACGGCTATCGGCGCGACCGGGCGAGGACGACGGCGCTGATGCTCATCACCGCGGCGTTCGGCGCCACCTTCGTCGGCATGCAGGCCTTCGAGTGGACGAAGCTGATCATGGAGGGCGTGAGACCCTGGGAGAACCCGTTCGGCGCCGAGCAGTTCGGCGCGTCGTTCTTCATGATCACGGGCTTCCACGGGATGCACGTGTCCATCGGCGTCATCTACCTCGTGACCGTTGCGTTGAAAGTCCTTCGAGGCGATTACGAGCGCGCCGGCGGTAACTACGAGATCGTCGAGATCGCAGGCCTCTACTGGCACTTCGTCGATCTCGTCTGGGTCTTCATCTTCGCGTTCTTCTATTTGTGGTGAGGCTCGTATGGCGACGGTGGAAAGCGGGCAGGTTCACGGCGGCGCGGCAAGCCACGGCCAGCAGCACCCGATCAAGATCTACATCGTGATCTGGGCACTGCTCTTCGTCTTCAGCGCGTTCTCGTATTTCACGGATTTTCTCGACCACGGCTGGCTGCGTTGGGGGCTGATCCTGCTCTTCATGTTCCTGAAGGCCGGCTTCATCGTCGCGATCTTCATGCATTTGGCGTGGGAGCGGCTCGCGCTGATCTACGCGATTCTGACGCCGCCGGTCGTGCTCTTGTTCCTGATCGCGCTGATGGCCATCGAAGGAGACTACACGCTGCTGACACGGCTCGACTTCTTCTCCGAGCCGGCGCCGATCACCGCGTCCGAGCACTGAGGAAGAGAGCGATGCTTCTCTGGTTTCTCGGTCTCGTCATCGCGCTCGTGATCTGGGCGCAAATCTGGAAGACGAACCCGACGATGGCGTTCGGCATCCTCATCGGCCTGCCGATCGCCTGGGTCGCATCGAAGCTCATCACACCCTATTTGACAGGAGTCGCGCCCGTGCCCGTCTGGCTACCGCCGCTGCCTTTCGCGATCGTTGCGGTCACGCTCTTCGTCTTCGGCGTCCTCGTGTGGATACGCGGAACGCGCGCGGAGCGTCAGCGCGTGCGCGAGGAACACCGAACCGAATGACACGGGGCCAGCCGCCCTCAGCGCATCGGCCGCCGATGCCGGCAACGGGTGCCGTCGTTCTAGAGCGCCGCTCTCGCCGGCGCGACGCCTACCGGCCGTAGACGAGGTCCGGGAGCCACGTCGCGAGCTGCGGAACGGCCGCGACGCAGATCAGCACGAGCAGCTGCAACGCGACGAAGGGCAGGGCGCCGCGGTAGATATCCCCGGTCGCGACGCTGTCCGGCGCGACGCCGCGCAGGTAGAACAACGCGAATCCGAAAGGCGGCGTGAGGAACGAGGTCTGCAGGTTCACGGCCAGCAGGATACCGAGCCAGACCGGATCGACGCCCATCGCCAGCAGTATCGGTCCGACGATCGGCACGACGACGAACGTGATCTCGATGAAATCGAGCACGAAGCCGAGCAGAAACACGAGCACCATGACGATCAGCACCGCGCCGAATACGCCGCCGGGTAAGCTCGTCAGGAACTCGCGCACGAGGTCATCGCCGCCGTAGCCGCGGAAGACGAGCGAAAACAGCGACGCGCCCACGAGGATCAGGAACACCATGCTGCTGATCCGCGTCGTGCTTCTCGCGACTTCCTTGAGCCGCGCGAGCGAGAGCTCGCCCTTCATGAGCGCGAGCAGCGTCGCGCCGACGGCGCCGACGCCGGCCGCCTCGGTGGGCGTCGCGAAGCCGCCGATGATCGAGCCGAGGACCGCGACGATCAGGACGAGCGGAGGGAACAGCGCGACGAGCAGCGAAGCGGCGCTCGGCTTCTCGCCGTCGTGAACGTGACTCGGCATCGCATCCGGCTTCACGATCGCGACGCCGATGATGTAGAGGATGTATACGGCGACCAGCAACAGGCCGGGCACCAACGCGCCGACGAAGAGATCGCCGACGGTCACCGTATCCGGCGCGTAGATGCCCTGCGCGAGCTGCGCCTGGCTGTAGGCCGACGACATGACGTCGCCGAGCAGCACGAGCACGATCGACGGCGGGATGATCTGGCCGAGCGTGCCGGCCGCGCAGATCGTTCCGGTGGCGATGCGCGCGTCGTAGCCGCGGCGCAGCATCGTCGGCAGCGACAGGAGCCCCATCGTCACGACCGTCGCGCCGACGATCCCCGTGCTCGCCGCGAGCAGCATGCCGACGAGCGTGACCGAGATACCGAGCCCGCCGCGCAGCTTGCCGAACAGCGCACCGAGACTGTCGAGCAGGCTCTCGGCGAGGCGGGCGCGCTCGAGCATCACGCCCATGAACACGAAGAGCGGCACGGCGAGCAGCGTCTCGTTGCTCATGACGCCGAAGATTCGATTCGGCATCGTGTCGAGGAACACCACGTCGAAAACGCCGAGCGCAGCGCCAATGTACGCGAACGCGAGCGCGATACCGCCGAGCGTGAACGCGACCGGATAACCCGCCATCAAGAACGCGACGACGGCGCCGAACATCACGATCGCGAGCCATTCCATCGCCGTCGTCTCCGCCTAGAGCTCCGCGGCCGCGGAATGGCTCACGCCGCCTGCGTCGCCGGCCCCGACGAGCTCGAGGATCCGTCGAATCAGCTCGGCGACGCCTTCGATCACGAGCAGGAGCGCGGTGAGCGGTATCGCGCTCTTCAAGAGCGGCACGAACGGATACGGCAAGCCGCCGGCTTCGCGCGAACCTTCGCGAATCCGCCACGACGTCTCGACGTAGTCCCAGCTCACCGCCAGGATGAATATCGAGACCGGCAGGAGCAGCAGCAGAATGCCGAGGACGTCGACGAGCGCTCGACGCTTGCGTGACAGACGCCGGTAGAGGATGTCCACTCTGACGTGCTCGTCGTGCTTCAGCGTGTACGCCGCGGCGAGCATGAAAACGAGCGCGTGCAGCCAGACGACGCCTTCCTGCATCCAGATCCAGCCGACGTCGAAGGCGTAACGCAGCACGACGATGACGAACGTGCCGACGACCATCGGCACAGTGAGCCACGCGACGAGGTTGCCGGTCGTCTCGCTTACACGCTGCAGCGCAGCGCTCAGCCAGCGAAGCTTGTCGGCCGTCGTATCGTTCAACGGAGAGCGGAGATTGTCGTCTAGTGATCGTCCGGCTGGCGCGTGATTCGCTTCAGGAACACGCGCATTTCCTTCTCGGCCTGCTTGTCCCCCCGCCGCGCGGCGACGTCGATGCCTCGGCGATAAGCTTCGGCGGCGTCCCTCTCGCGGCCCGAATCGACGAGAATCCGGCCGAGCAATTTCCAGGCGGCAGAATAATCGGGGTCCTGCTCGACGGCAACCTGCGCATGCTCGAGCGCGCGATCGAGCACGCCGTCCGCGTGGTACCGTGCCGCGAGCGCGAGCCGCGCGGCGGGCCCGTCCTTGCCGGACGCGATCATGGCCTCGAGCTGCTCGATCATGCCCATCGGCTCGTCCTCCCGACTCAACCCACCTCGAAGAGCCGCTCGACCTCGTCGATCTGCCGGCGATCGGCCATGAACAGAATGACATGATCGTCCGCCTCGATCACGAGATCATGATGCGCCATCAGCACGGTCTCGCCGCGAACGACCGCGCTGATCGTCGCGCCGCGCGGCAAGCGGATCTCGCCGACGGCGCGCCCGACGACTTTCGACTCCTCCGGCGTTCCATGCGCGACGGCCTCGATCGCCTCGGCGGCGCCGCGTCGGAGCGAATGCACTTTGACGACGTCGCCGCGGCGGACGTGCGCGAGCAGCGTGCCGAGCGTGATTTGCTGCGGCGAGATCGCGACGTCGATCGTTCCCGACTCCACGAGCTCGGCGTACGCGGGCTTGTTGATCAGCGACATGACCTTGCGCGCGCCGAGTCGTTTCGCCAGCATCGCGGAGAGAATGTTCGCCTCCTCGGCGTTCGTCACCGCGACGAAGACGTCCGCGCTGTCGATATTCTCGTCGAGCAGGAGCTCTTCGTCCGCCGCGTCCCCGTGCAGCACGATGGCCTTGTCCAGGAGCTCCGCGATTTCCCTCGCTCGCTCCCATCGGCGCTCGATGACCTTGACGTTGTTCGTGTCCTCTAGCGCGCGGGCGAGCCGGAGCCCGATGTTGCCGCCGCCCGCGATCACGACCCTGCGCACCGGCTCGTCGAGCTTGCGCATCTCCGACAGCACGGTGCGGATATCCTTGCGAGACGCGATGAAGAAGACCTCGTCGCCTTCCTCGACGACGGTATCGCCGTCCGGGATGATGCCGCGCCCGCCGCGGTAGATCGCGACGACGCGGCTCTCGACGTTCGGGATGTGCTGCGGCAGCTCGCGCAGCGGCCGGCCGACGAGGGCCCCGCCGCGATGAGCCTTCGCCGCGACGAGCCGCACGCGGCCGTCGGCGAACTCGAGCACCTGCAGCGCCCCGGGGAAATGGATCAGCTGCTCGATGTATTCCGTCACGAGCGCCTCGGGGCTGACGCAAACGTCGACCGCGAGGCGATCCGTGCCGAAGAGCTCCGCGTGGCGGACATATTCGTTCGCGCGAATCCGTGCGATCTTCGTCGGCGTCTTGAACAGCGTGTACGCGACCTGGCACGCGATCATGTTGATCTCGTCGCTGTCCGTCAGCGCGATGATCATGTCCGCGTCGCGCGCGCCGGCGCGCTCGAGCACGTCGGGGTAAGCGGCGTTGCCGACGACGGTGCGGACGTCGAGCCGGTCCTGCAGCTCGCGCAGCACGTCGGGATTGCGGTCCACGATCGTGACCTCGTTCGCTTCTTCGCGGGCGAGGCTATAGGCGACCGTGGAACCGACTTGCCCGGCGCCGAGAATCAGTATGTTCATGCGTCACATCAGCTCGAGATTCGCGTACGCGAGCACGAGCCATTTCGTGCCGCTGCGCTCGAAGTTCACCTGCACTCGCGCGTGCGCGCCGGAGCCTTCGGCGTTGAGGATCACGCCTTCGCCGAACTTGCCGTGCCGAACGCGCTGCCCGAGCCGGATGCCGCCCGGCAACGCGTCCCGGCCGGCGAACGCCGGGCGGTATATCGGCCGCGCGACGGCCATCGTCGGACGCACCTCCTCGAGGAGCTCCGGCGGAATCTCCCGAATGAAGCGCGACGGCGTCGCATAGCTCTCGAGGCCGTGCAGCCGGCGCTGCTCGGCATAGGTCAGATACAGGCGTCGCTTCGCCCGCGTGATGCCGACGTAGCAAAGCCGCCGCTCCTCCTCGAGGCCCTCGGGATCGTTCAGCGAGCGCTGGTGCGGAAAGAGCCCGTCCTCCATGCCGCACATGAACAGCCACTCGAACTCGAGGCCCTTCGCCGAGTGCATCGTCATCAGCTGCACGCTGTCCTCGTACGGGCCGGCCTGGGCCGCGCCCGACTCGAGCACCGCGTAGGCGAGGAAGCTCAGGAGCGGCGGCATGTCCGATTCCTCGTCGGCGATCACGTCGCGCGCGGCGTTCACGAGCTCCTCGAGGTTCTCGACGCGCGCCTCGCCGCCGCCGTGCGGCTCCTTGCCGTAGTGAGCGATCAGCCCGCTGCGCTCGATGACGTGCGCGACCTGCTCGTGCAGCGGCAGATTGCGCGTATCCTGATCGAGCCTGTCGACGAGCTTCAGAAACTCCCAGAGGGCGTTGCTCGAGCGCTTCGGGAGCGCTTCCTGAGTGATGACGGCCGCGGCCGCCCGCCACAGGCTCGTGCCCGAGCGTCGTGCCTCGTCCCGCACGATGTCGATCGTCCGCGCGCCGATGCCGCGCGGCGGCATGTTCACGACGCGCTCGAACGAAGGATCGTCGTCGCGGTTCGCGATGAGCCGCAAGTACGCGAGCGCATCCTTGATCTCGGCGCGCTCGAAGAAGCGCATGCCGCCGTAGACGCGATACGGGATGCCGGCCGCGAGCAGCGCTTCCTCGAAAACGCGCGATTGCGCGTTCGAACGATACAGCACGGCGATGTCTCGACGCCGCTCTCCGGCCGCGATCGCGTCCTGTATACGATTCACGACGAACTCGGCCTCGTCGCGCTCGTTGAACGCCGCGTAGACGCGAATCGGCTCACCCGCGCCGCCGTCGGTCCACAGGTTCTTGCCGAGACGCGACGCGTTGTTCGCGATCACCGCGTTCGCGGCATTCAGGATCGTCGCCGTGGAGCGGTAGTTCTGCTCGAGCCGGACGATGCGCGTGCCGGGGAAATCGCGCTGGAAGTGCTGCAGATTCTCGACGCGCGCGCCGCGCCAGCGGTAGATCGACTGATCGTCGTCGCCGACGATGAACGGGATACCGCTCTTGCCGGCGACGAGGCGGAGCCAGCGGTATTGAATCGCGTTCGTGTCCTGGAACTCGTCGACGAGGAGATGCTTGAAGCGGGCTCGATAGTGCTCGAGGAGATCGGCGCGCTCCGTCAGGAGTTCGAGCGTGCGGAGCAGCAGCTCGCCGAAATCGACGAGCCCGGCCTCGTCGCAGAGCCTCTGATAGCGAGCATAGAGATCGATCATCCGGCGCCGGCCCGCGTTGCCCTCGTCCTTCAGGTCCTTCGGGCGCAGGCCCTCGTCCTTCTGGGCATTCACGAACCACTGCACGTCGCGCGGCGCCCACTCGTGCTCGTCGAGATCGAGCGATCGGATCATGCGGCGGATCATCCGCAGCTGATCCTCCGAATCCATGATCTGGAACGTCTCGGGCAGGCCCGCTTCGCGCGCGTGAATGCGCAGCAGGCGATGCGCGAGGCCGTGGAACGTGCCGATCCAGAGGTTGCGGGTCGGGTAGCCGAGAAGCGCCTCGATCCTCTGGCGCATCTCCGCGGCGGCCTTGTTCGTGAACGTGACGGCGAGGATGTGCTGCGGCGCGACGCCTTCGACGCGCACGAGCCAGGCGACGCGGTGCACGAGCACGCGGGTCTTGCCGCTGCCGGCCCCGGCGAGGACGAGGGTCGGCTCCGCGCCGACGGTGACCGCCTCGCGCTGCGCCTCGTTCAACGGATCGAGAATGTCGGTGATGTCCATGTCGGGGTCGGCTGCCACCTTCGGGCCACGCGCCGCGTATTGTCGCCCATTAGCCGCGGCGGTGGGCCGTGTTCTCGTCATGCCTGTCTTGCCGGACCGCCGTGAATACTTCCCTGTAGGCTTCGGGCGCGCCATCCGTGGCGCGCACGATCCGGCAAAACAGGCATGACGAGAACACGGCCATTTGACGGCGGCAAGCGGTCAGCCGCAAGCCGCAAAATGGGCCCGATATCGGCGTGGAAAGCCCCGAAAAACGGCCTTTGCGCCGTCCTCCGAGGTCATTCCGGCCAGAGCAGCGGGATATAGTGGTCGACGAGCAGGAAGCTGAAGAGCGCGAGCAGGTAGCTGATCGAGTACGCGAACGTCTTCATCGCCGTATCCTGGCGAGGCCGGAACTTCAGCTGCAACGCGTACCCGAGAAAGCCCGCGCCGAGCGCGATCGCGCCGAGCAGGTACAGAAGGCCGCTCATGCCGGTCAGGTACGGCAGGAGCGACACGATGACGAGCAGGATCGTGTAGTAGATCACGAACGATTTCGTCATCTCGTCGCCGTACGCGACCGGAAACATCGGGATCTCGGCCTTCTCGTAGTCCCTGCGGCGGGCGATCGCGAGCGCCCAGAAATGCGGCGGCGTCCACGTGAAGATGATCAGGAACAGCAGCAGCGCGTAGCCG
Organism: Gammaproteobacteria bacterium; assembly: GCA_017577365.1. Taxonomy (GTDB): domain Bacteria; phylum Pseudomonadota; class Gammaproteobacteria; order Steroidobacterales; family Rariloculaceae; genus ZC4RG20. The sequence continues at coordinate 179,985 of PKRJ01000001.1, forward strand.
TCGACCTGGTTCGTCACCGCGGCCCACCCGAGCACGGGAGGCGCGGCGCCTGCCGCGCCGCCGATCACGATGTTCTGCGGCGTCGCGCGCTTCAAGTACGCCGTGTAGATCACGGCGTAGCCGATCAGCGAAAGAAACGTGAGCGCCGCGGTCAGCGCATTCACGAAGACCGCGAGGATGCCGAGACCCGCGAGACCGAGCGCGAGCGCGAACGCGAGCGCGTCGCGCTCGCCGATGCGGCCCGAAGGCAACGGACGCAGGCGGGTCCGCGCCATCTCGGCGTCGATCCGCTGATCGAGAACGTGATTGATCGCCGCGGCGGATGCCGACGCGAGCGCGATGCCGAGACTGCCGAAGACGAGGACGTCCCACGGGACCATGCCGGGCGTGGCGAGGAACATCCCGACGATCGCCGTGAACACGAGCAGCCGTACGACCCCCGGCTTCGTCAGGGTGTAGTAATCCCGCCAGGTCGCCGCGGACCGCCCGTCAGAATCCGAATAGTCTCTTGTGAGCATTGACGATCGTCAGCAAAAGCACGGCGGCTCCGCCATTGTGCGCCACGGCGATCGATAACGGCACCCCGAAGACGACGATACTCACGCCGAGCGCGAGCTGCGCGGCGAGGGCCGCGAGCACGGCGCCGCCCGCGATTCGCCCGTCGGGACGCCGCAGGAGCGCGACCGCGAAGGCGAGCAGCAGCAGCGATGCGACGATCGCACCCAGTCGATGCGTGAAATGCACGGCGACGCGCGCCGGGTGATCGAGGACTCCGCCCTCGTAATCGATGCCGATCCCGCGCCACAGCACGAAGGCCTCGTCGAAGTCCGCGAGCTCGGGCCACCACTGGGTCTGGCACGTCGGGAAATCGGGGCAAGCGAGCGCCGCATAGTTCGCGCTCGTCCAGCCGCCGAGCGCGATCTGCAGCACGAGCGCGGCAGCCGCGGCGACCGCGAGAACCTTCAGCCGCGGGCTCGCGTCGAGCGGGCGCGCACGCCCCCGCGCGAGCCAGAACAGGAGCGACAGGGTCGCGAGGCCGCCGAGGAGATGCGCGACGACGATCAGGGGCTTCAGCAGCAGCGTCACGGTCCACATCCCGAGCAGCCCCTGGAAGACGACGAGGCCGGCGAGCATGAACGGGATGACGCGCGGCTGCTCCGGATCCTTGCGATTCAACCAGGCGAGCACTGCGAGCGTGACGCAGACGAGACCGAGCGTGCTCGCGAGATAGCGATGGAACATCTCGCGCCACGCCTTGCCGGCGTCGAGCGGCCGCCCGTATTGGGCCTCCACGTCCGGAGGAATCGTGAGCGATTCGGTAACGAAGATCTCCCCGTAGCAGCCCGGCCAGTCGGGGCAACCCAAGCCCGCGTCGGTGAGCCTGACCCAGGCGCCGACCGTCACGACGATCAGCGCGAGCGCGCAACCGAAACGGGCGAGCCAAACGAATAGATTCGACATCAGCCTATCCGCGATGCGTCGAGCAGTCGCTCGAGATCCTTGAGCAGGCCTTCCTGGTCCGGCCGGGGAGGATAGCTCAAGACGAGGTTGCCGTGCGGATCGACGACATAGAGGCGACCGCCTTCCGCCGGCGGCACGCCCGCCGATACGAGCGCATCGGCGAACGCCTGATACGACGGCGTACCGATCGGCAGCGCCGCGAGCATGGGGTCGAGCGCCGCAAGCGGCTCCGGCTCCGGGCCGATATAGATCCGCCGCATACGCGGCTGGTCCCGGCCGAGGCGGATATGGACCGCCGCGATCCGCGCGAGATCCTCGACGCAAGTCGTATCGCACGGCGCGGTGCGGACATAGATCAGCGACCATCGAGGCCCCCAGGCCGCGGCCTGGCCGTCCTCGCGATCCGCGCCGCTGTCGAGCGGCGGCAGCGGCACCGCCGGCTCCAACAGCGTCCGCTCCTCGTTGGCCATGCGCGGCAGCGCCGACGGATCGCCATAGTAGTAGAGAAGATAGGCCGCGACGATCGGCCCGAGGCACGCGAGCGCGACCAGGAGCGGCTCGAGCTTGAACCGTTTCATGTCTTCCTCCGACGCAACGTGCGCCACGCGACCGCCACCGCGCCGCCGCCCGCGATCGAGCCGAACAGCCACCATTGTGCCGCGTACGCCAGATGCTTCTCGGGCGTAAGGCTCGGGGCCGGAAGCTTTTGCACGTAGCCGTCGGGCTGCTCCGGGTCGAGCAGGAGCTGATAACCGAACAGCGATCGCCCCAGAATCGTCTCGAGATCGCCCATCGTCGGAAAGCTGATCACGGTCAGGGGCGCGCGGGTCTCGGCCGTCGGGGCCTCGCCCAGGCGAAGCCCGGGAACCGGCAGCGCGTCGAGCATCCCCGTGACGGTGCGCGGCTCGCCGTCGACCGGCACCGCCGGCAGCACACGACGATCCGGGTTTGCCGGGATCCAACCCCGATTCACCATGAGCCACGGGCCGCCGTCGAGGGGCTCGAAAGGCGTCAGCACGTCGTAGCCGGCCGTGCCCTCGTGGACGATATTGTCGACGAGGATCTGCCGTTCCGGCACGTATCGGCCCGCTACCTCGACGCGCGCGTAACGCAGCGACTCGCGCGCGGCATCCGACGTTCGAAGCCGGATCGGCGCCTCGTTCGCGGCGAGCGCGACTCGCTCCATTAGCGCGCGGGCTTCTCCCGCCCTTCCGAGCTGCCAGAAGCCGAGCGACGCACAGACCATGGCCGCGACCGCAAGCAGTCCCACCGCGAGCAAGGGACGCGGAATGCCGGCATCGGCCGGCGGCGGCGCGTTAGAATGCGTAGGCTCTTGCATCGTTCAATCGACGCCGCGCTTCGAGCGCGGCCCGCCGGGCGAGGCGATAGCGGCAGGGAAGCCGTTGCCGCGAAGACACCGAAGCTCGCACCGGCCCGGCTGGGAGCTGACCATTGGACCTGATCGTGCTCGTGCTGTTCTTCGGCGTCCTCGCTTCGCTTTTCGTCGCCCTCTGGTTCCTGCTGCGCTCGCGCGGCTCGTCGAAGGGATTGGCGAACGCGCTGACCGTTCGGATCGGGCTTTCCGTGCTGCTGTTCGTGCTGCTGATGGTCGCGTGGTACGCGGGGCTCATCAAGCCGCACGGGCTGCCGCCCGTGCCGCCGCGTCCCTGAGGCCGGCTGGGTGGCGCGCCGCGCGGCACGCCCCGTCCATTCGAAGGAAGTGCGACGGCCCGCCACGGCGCCGCAAGCGCGTCGGCGGGCCGTCACGGCATTAGAGCCAGTAGACGAAGATGAAGAGGCCGAGCCAGACGACGTCGACGAAGTGCCAATACCAGGCGACGGCCTCGAACGCGAAGTGCCGCTCCGGCGTGAAATGGCCGCGCATCACGCGCAGCCACACGACGAACAGCATGATCGAGCCGATCAGCACGTGCAGACCGTGGAAACCGGTCAGCATGAAGAACGTCGAGCCGTAGATGCCGGCCGAGTCGAGCCGCAATCCGAGATCCCGGTAGGCGTGTACGTACTCCTCGGCCTGGAACCCGAGGAAGATGAAGCCCAGCAGGAACGTCGCGGCGAGCCAGATCTTGAGCGCGAGGCGCTTGTTCGCGCGCAGCATGTGATGCGCGATCGTGATCGTCACGCCGCTCGTCAGCAGGATCGCGGTATTGAGCGCCGGCACGCCCCATGCCGGGATCGTCTCGAAAGGCTGACCCGCAGGGCCCGACGTCGGCCATGCGTTCTCGAACTCGGGCCACAGCAACACGTTCGTGTAGAAGTTGTTGCCTTCGCCCGCGAGCCAGGGCACGGCGAGCTGGCGCGCATAGAACAATGCGCCGAAGAACGCGGCGAAGAACGCGACCTCCGAGAAAATGAACCAGGCCATTCCCCAGCGGAAGGACTTGTCGACCTGGTCGTTGTAGAGGCCTTTGACGCTCTCCTTGATCACCTCGCCGAACCAGCCGAACAGCATCACGGCGAGGATCGCGGCGCCCGTCCACGCGATCCACTTGCCGGCCGGCACTCTGTTCAGCCACATGGCGAAACCGCCGGTGATCAGGAACAAACCGATCGAGCCGAGGATCGGCCAATGCGTGCCGTGCGGCACGTAATAGCGGTCAGACGGGTGGGTCGCGGCGCTCATGATTCAACTCGAAACTCTGACTGAAGCCTGATGACGATATTCCCTACGAACGCTGGTCCAGCGCGAAGAAGGTGTAGCCCAGCGTAACGGTATCGATGTGCTCGGGGAGGTCCGGATCGACCATGAAGAGCACTTGCATCTCGCGTCCTTCGTGCGGCTCGAACTCCTGCTGCGTGAAGCAGAAGCAATGCACCTTCTTGAAGTGCTTGGCCGCGATGCCCGGCGAGACGCTAGGCGTCGCCTGGCCGACGAGCGGGCGCCCCGTGAGGTTTCGCGCGAAGTAGTGCGTCTCGTAGAGCTTCCCCGGGTGGACGATCATGTGGCTTTGCGTCGGGCGAAACTCCCAGGGGGCGCCGCTCGCGAGCGAGCCGACGAACTCGACGCGAACCGTGCGATCGTAGTCGACGTTCTCCGTGACCTGCTGCGCCTCTCCCGCCGTCCGGCCGCCGAGCCCGGTGATCTCGCAGAAGACGTCGTAGAGCGGCACGAGCGCGAAGCCGAAGCCGAACATCCCGACGCACATCAAAGCGAGTTTGAACGTCAGTTCGCGATGGCGCTTCATCTCACCTCAACCGGGGAAGATGCCCTTCACCAGCCCCAACAGGATGTATCCCACGTAAACCGCCGCCGCGACGAGCCCGAGAAGCAGCGCGTTGCGTCGCGCACGCTTCCGGCGCTCGTCGACCTGCTCGTCGCCGTCGCCGCGCTCCGCCGGCGCCATGAGACGCAAGCTCACTTGATCACCGGCGGCGTGTCGAACGTGTGGTGCGGCGCCGGCGAAGGCACCGTCCACTCGAGCCCTTCCGCGCCTTCCCACGGCTTGTCCGCCGCCTTCTCGCCCTTGCCGCGCACCGCCTTGATCACGATCCACACGAACAGCAGCTGCGCGGCGCCGAAGCCGAACGCGCCGATGCTCGACATCATGTTGAAGTCCGCGAACTGCACGGCGTAGTCGGGGATACGCCGCGGCATCCCGGCGAGGCCGAGGAAGTGCTGCGGGAAGAACGTGAGATTCACGAAGATCGTCGACAGCCAGAAGTGCCACCGGCCGAGCTTCTCGTCGTACATGACGCCGGTCCACTTCGGCAGCCAGTAGTACGCGCCGGCGAACGCGCCGAACAGCGCGCCGGGCACGAGCACGTAGTGGAAATGCGCGACGACGAAATAGCTGTCGTGATACTGGAAGTCCGCCGGCGCGATCGCGAGCATCAGGCCCGAGAAGCCGCCGATCGTGAACATGAACAGGAAGCCGAGCGCGAACAGCATCGGCGTCTCGAACGTCAGCGAGCCGCGCCACATCGTCGCGGTCCAATTGAACACCTTCACGCCGGTCGGGATCGCGATCAGCATCGTCGACAGCATGAAGAACAGCTGCCCGCCGAGCGGCATGCCGACCGTGAACATGTGGTGCGCCCAGACGATCAGCGACAGGAACGCGATCGCGGCCGTCGCATAGACCATTGCCGCGTAGCCGAACAGAGGCTTACGCGAGAAGGCCGGGATCACCTGCGAGATGATGCCGAACGCCGGCAGGATGATGATGTACACCTCCGGGTGGCCGAAGAACCAGAAGATGTGCTGGTACATCACCGGATCGCCGCCGCCCGCGGCCGAGAAGAAGCTCGTGCCGAAGAACTGGTCGGTGAGCAGCATCGTGACGGCGCCGGCGAGAACGGGCATCGCGATGATGATCAGGTATGCCGTGATCAGCCACGTCCAGCAGAACATCGGCATCTTCATCAGCGACATGCCCGGCGCCCGCATGTTCATGATCGTCACGATGATGTTGATCGACGCCATGATCGATGACAGGCCGAGCAGGTGAACGGCGAAGATCGAGAACGGCAGCGACGCGCCCTGCTGCAGCACGAGGGGCGGATACATCGTCCAGCCCGCGGCCGGCGCGCCGCCCGGCAAGAAGAAGGTGAGAATCAGCAGCCCGGTGGCGAACGGCAGCAGCCAGAACGACCAGTTGTTGAGCCGCGGCAGCGCCATGTCGGGCGCGCCGATCAGCATCGGGATCATCCAGTTCGCGAAGCCTGCGAACGCGGGCATGATCGCCGCGAACACCATGACCAGCGCGTGCACCGTCGTCATCTGGTTGAAGACGTGCGGCTGCACGAACTGCATGCCCGGCTCCCAGAGCTCCGCCCTGATCACCCACGCCAGCGCGCCGCCGACGAACAGCATCACCAGCGAGAAGGTGAGATACAGCGTGCCGATATCCTTGTGGTTGGTCGTCGTGACCCACCGCATGATCCACGGCCAGACGCCCTTCGGGTGATGATGTCCGGCGTGTACGTCGATCGCAGTCGTGCTCATCCCAAAGCTCTCCTTGACTTCGCCGTTCCCGACCCGCTCAGTTCGACCGCGTCATCGTGGGCGCCGCGTTCTCGGCGACCCACTCGTCGAATTCCTCGCGGGTCACGACCTTGACGACGATCGGCATGAAGCCGTGATCCATTCCGCAGAGCTCGGCGCACTGACCCCGGAACGTTCCGGTCTGAGTCGCAGTGAACCAAGCCTCGTTGACGTAGCCGGGGATCGCGTCCTTCTTCACGGCGAATTGCGGCACCCACCACGCGTGCAGGACGTCGGCCGCGGTGATGAGCAGCCGAACCTTCGTATCGACCGGGACGACGACGGGGTTGTCGACGTTCAACAGGTAGTTTTCGACGGACCGCGGATCGATGCCCGAGCGCAGACGCCTCGCCGCGTTGCTCTCTCGATCGAGGAAGCTGTAGAAGCGCACCCCCTCGTCGATGTAGTCGTAGTGCCAGCCCCACTGGAATCCGGTGACCTTGATCGTGAGCTCGGAGTCGCGCGTGTCCTCGATTTTCACGAGCGTCTCGGCGGCGGGAATCGCCAGCGCGATCAGAATCAGCGCCGGAATCGTCGTCCAGATGACCTCGGCCTTCGTGTTGTGCGTGAACTTGGCCGGCTGCGCACCCTTGTCCTTACGGAAGGTCACGATCGCGTAGATCATCGCGCCGAAGACGCCGACGCCGATCACGGTGCACACCCACAGGATCAGCATGTGCAGCCGGTAGATCTCCGGGCTGATCGTCGTCACGCCCCGAGGCATGTTGAGTGTCCAGTCGGCCCACGCCGCGGAGCAGAAGGTGACGGCCAGCACTGCTAAAGCGGCCGCGAAGGCGCCTACTTTTCTGTTCATATCCAAGATTTCAGCAGCAGCAACGCAACGAGTCGGTGGTGGCGGGCCCGCGGGATTCTAGCAAAACGGCTCGCCGCACTGGCCTGCGGATTTCCCGTATCGCGAACGCGCGCACAACGCGCGTCGCGCCGCACGCGGACCGCCTCATTTCGCGGGCCTTCGTCGAACGGGGATCTCGGAAACCGAGACCGACGTTTCCGTCGGCCCGACGCGGCGCGAGGGCGGCCCGCCCCGGCCCCACGCATGTCCGAGAATCAGCTCTATCGTCACGGGGATCCGGCCGTCGCGCTTCGACGCTTCGAGCGTCTCGACGAAGCGCGTCCAGCGGCGCCGGCCCGTCAGCGAGCGGCGGCGGCCGGCCGCGACATTCGTAGCACCGCAGGCGCGCAAATCCCGGATCAACGCGTTCACGTCCTTGTACGTCAGCTCCAATCGGTCTACGTCGACGACCGGCTCGGCAAGGCCCGACTGGACGGCGAGATCGCCGAGATCGTGCATATCGAAGAACGCGTGGACGTGCACGCGATCGTCGACCGCGGCCCAAGCGCGACGCACCTCGAGAAGCGTATCGGGACCGAGCGTTGCGAACAGCAAAAGCCCGCCGCTCGTGAGTATCCTCGCCGCTTCGCGGAATACCCTGTCAGGCCTGCTCCAAGGGAGCAGCATATTAGCCAAAATCAGATCGGTTTGGCCAATCGGGAGCGGCAAGCGCTCGGCGTCGGCCGCGATTACGTGAATTGCCGGGCGCTTACGCGCCTCGGCGAGCATCGCGAGGCTCGTGTCGATCGCGAGCACGCGCGATTCGGGGTAGCGCTCGCGAAGCCGTTCGGCCCCGTCCCCGAGGCCCGTGCCGAGATCGACGACGATCCGCGGCGCCATGCGGACGAAGTCGAGCCGCTCGAGCAGGCGGTTTCGGGCCTCGTCGTGCACGACGGAAGCCCGCGCGAACGTCGCCGCGGCGCGGTCGAACGCGCGGCGCGCCGCGGCCGGGTCCGGCAACGCGGCCTCCGCGCGAAGGAAGCTCATGTCGCCACCGCGCTCCGCGATTCGTCGCGCACGGGCGCGCTTTCGCGCACGAGCCCGAGGCGCGCGAACAACGCGTCGTCGTCGGCCGTGCTCGGGTTCGCGGTCGTCAAGAGCTTCTCGCCGTAGAACATCGAGTTCGCGCCGGCGAGCAGGCACAGCGCCTGCATCTCCTCGCTGAATTCCGTCCGCCCCGCCGAAAGCCGCACGTGCGATGCGGGCATCAGCACGCGCGCCGCGGCGATCGTGCGCACGAACTCGAAACTGTCGAGCTCGGTCGCGTTCTCGAGCGGCGTGCCCGGGATGCGCACGAGCCGGTTGATCGGCACGCTTTCAGGATGCGGATCGAGCGTCGCGAGCACGTGCAGGAGCGAGATGCGGTCCTCGCGGCTTTCGCCGAGCCCCAGGATGCCGCCGCAGCAGACCTTGATCCCGGCCGCGCGCACGCGGCGCAGCGTCTCGAGCCGGTCGGCGAAAGTCCGCGTCGTGATGATCTTCGGATAGAACGCCTCGGACGTGTCGAGGTTGTGGTTGTAATAATCGAGCCCGGCCTCGGCGAGCCGCTCCGCCTGCCCTTCGCGCAGCAGCCCGAGCGTGACGCACGTCTCGAGCCCGATCGCCTTGACCTCGCGGACCATCTCGAGGATCGGCTCGAGCTGCCGATCCTTCGGACCGCGGTACGAGGCCCCCATGCAAAAGCGCGTCGCCCCGGCCGCCTTCGCGCGCTCGGCGGCCTTGCGCACCTCGTCGAGCGGCATCAGGTCGTGCGTCTCTATGCCGGTATCGAAGCGGATGCTCTGCGGGCAGTATGCGCAGTCCTCGGGACACGCGCCGGTCTTGATCGACAGCAGCGTCGAGCACTGCACCGCGTTCGGATCGAAATGCTGCCGGTGCACCCACTGTGCCGCGTAAAGCAGATCGAAGAGCGGCAGCTCGAAAAGTGCCTTGACCTCGTCGAGCGTCCAATCCGTTCGCGGCCGAGCGCCGATCGCAAGGCCTCGGATGCGAATTTCGTTGTCGGCCGGGGACATTCGATTGTGGCTCCATGCGCCGCCGTCGAAGAGGCTCGCAGTATCAGAACCGCCTCCCGGGGTGTCAACTTGCGAAAGCTCGTGCAGAGACTTGCGGCGGTCGTGCTGCCCGAGCGCTGTCCGGCGTGCAGCGGACCGACCACGAAAGGCTTCTGCTCGGGCTGCCGAGCGGAGCTGCCGCGGATCGAGGATCCGTGCGTCGTCTGCGGGTTACCGAAGCCGGTGGCGCATTGTCCGCGACAGCGCGGCGACTGGCACGTCGCCGCCGTGCGCGCGCCGTTCCGTTACGCGCCGCCGCTCGACGCGTATCTGCACAAGCTGAAATTCGGCCGAGCCCGCGCGCTCGGACGTGCGCTCGCGCTCGCGGCCGCGCCGACGCTAGCCGCGGGCGTCGACGCGCGGAGCGAGAAAGACCCGTTGCTCGTGCCGGTGCCGCTATCGCGCGAGCGGCTCGTCGAACGAGGCTTCGATCAGGCGGTCGAGATCGCTCGCGCGCTCGCCCGCGAGCTCACGCTCCCCGTCGATACGGCGGTCGCCACGCGGCGCAGGCCGATCGCACCGCAATCGCTGCTCGGCGCGCGCGAGCGCCGCGCGAACGTCGCGGGGCTGTTCGGCGTCACGAGGCCGGCTGCCGTGCACGGCCGCGCGGTCATCGTCGTCGACGACGTGATCACGACCGGGGCGACGGCGAACGCGCTCGCGGACGCGCTGCGGAGCGCCGGCGCGACACGGGTCGAAGCCTGGGCGGTCGCGCGGACGATCGCCTAACCCGTTTGCGTCGCGCCGCGGAACACGTAGTCGAGCACGATCCCGACGAACACGAAGCCGCCGAGCCACGCGTTGTTCGAGAACGCGCGAAAACAGCCCTCGGGCTCGCGGTTGCGCATCAGGAACTGCTGATAGAACGACAGCGCGAGCGCGACGCCGACCCCGCCGTAGTACCACGCGCCGAGCTCCGCATTGCGGCCGACGAGCACGAGCGTGACGAGAAAGAGCGCTTGCAAGCCCGCGATCGCCGTCCGGTCCATGTCGCCGAGAAGCACCGCGGTGGAGTTCACGCCGATGCGCAGGTCGTCTTCTCGGTCCACCATCGCGTACTCGGTGTCGTAGATCAGCACCCAGACGATCGTCGCGACGAAGAGCAGCCAGCCGATGCGCGGCACCGTGCCGAGCGCGGCCGCGTAAGCCATCGGCACGCCCCAGGAGAACGCGATGCCGAGCACGAACTGCGGGGCGGAAAGCCAGCGTTTCGTGAACGGATAGACGATCGCGACGACGGCTCCGGCCAACGCGAGCAGCACCGTGAGCCTGTTCAGCGTCAACACGAGACCGAGCGCGATGAGCATGAGGCCCGCGAAAAGAATGAGCGCCTCGCCCGGCGCCACCTCGCCCGTCGCGAGCGGGCGGTCCGCCGTCCGCCGCACGTGCGGATCGATATTGCGATCGGCGAAATCGTTGATGATGCAGCCCGCCGAGCGCATCACGATCGTGCCGAGCACGAAGACCGTGAAAATCTTCGGATCCGGTACGCCGTCGCTCGCGATCCAAAGCGCCCACAACGAAGGCCACAACAGGAGCCAGATGCCGACCGGCCGATGGAGCCGCATCAGCCGACCGTACTTGCCGTACTGCTCGAGGACGAGCTCCACCTGGCGCATCAGCCAGCGGGTGAACGCGCAGGCGCGCTCCCACTGTGCCGCCACGAATCCGCGATCGATCGCTCGTCTCATTGGACGCGGATTCTAGCCGGTTCGGCCGCCCGGGCGGCGGCAAAGCTTCACGCTACGGAAAGGGAGCACCCGATCTCGGGCGTATCCGCTAGACCTTCGCGTACTCGTGCGCGCCGTGCACCCACCTCCGGATCAGCGCATCGGCGCGCTCCGGATGCTTCTCGAGCAGCTCGTCCGAGATACGAATCACGTCGGGCAAGAGATCCGCATCGCGCAGCAGATCCGCGACGCGGAGCTGGACGACGCCCGTTTGCCGCGTGCCGAGCACCTCTCCAGGACCGCGGAGCTCGAGGTCCTTCTGCGCGATCGCGAAGCCGTCGTTGGTGCGTCTCAGAAGGTCGAGGCGCGCACGCGCGAGCTCCGACAGCGGCGGCCGATAGAGCAGCACGCACGTCGATTCGAGCTGACCGCGGCCGACGCGGCCGCGCAGCTGATGCAGCTGAGCGAGCCCCATCCGCTCCGAGTTCTCGATGACCATCAGCGTCGCGCGCGGCACGTCGACGCCGACCTCGATGACGGTCGTCGCGACGAGCAGCGCGAGCTCGCCTTGCTTGAACGCCCGCATCACGGCGTCCTTCTCCGCGGCCTTCATGCGCCCGTGCACGAGCCCGACCGACACCTCGGGCAGCGCTGCCGAAAGCCCTTCGGCGAGGCTCACGGCCGCGCTCGACTCGACGGCCTCCGATTCGTCGATCAGCGGACAGACCCAATACGCCTGATGCCCGGCGCGGCAATGCGCGCCGACGCGCTCGACGAGCTCCGCGCGGCGGGTTTCCGGCAGCACGATCGTGCGCACCGGGCGGCGCCCCGCGGGCAGCTCGTCGATGATCGAGCAGTCTAGATCGGCGTACGCCGTCATCGCGAGCGTGCGCGGGATCGGCGTCGCCGTCATGATGAGCTGGTGCGGCACCGTCATGCCGTTCTCGCCCTTGCGCTTCAGCTCGAGCCGCTGCCGCACACCGAAGCGGTGCTGCTCGTCGACGATCACGAGCGCGAGCCTCTTGAAGCGCACGGCTTCCTGAAACAGCGCGTGCGTGCCGACGACGACGTCGATTCGCCCCTCCTCGATCCCGCGCAGCGTTTCCCCGCGAGCCGCTGCGCCGAGCGAGCCGGTCAGGAGCGCGACGGAGATGCCGAGCGGCTCGAGCCACCTCGAGAAGCTCGCGAAGTGCTGCTCGGCGAGCAGCTCCGTCGGCGCCATCATCGCGGCCTGAAAGCCGGCGGACTTCGCCATCGTCGCGGCGGCGGCCGCGACGACGGTCTTACCCGAGCCGACGTCGCCTTGGACGAGCCGATGCATCGGCCGCGTGCGGTCGAGATCGGCGACGATTTCGTCGAGCACGCGCTCTTGGGCGCCGGTCAGCGGAAACGGCAGCGCGGCGCGGAGCCTGGGCAGCAGGCCTTGGACGTCCTTGATCGGCGGTGCGCTCTCCGTCTCGACCCCTTGCGCGAGACGGCGCAGCGAAAGCCGCTGCGCGACGAGCTCCTCGAGCGCGATGCGCCGCTGCCATGGATGACGGCCTTCGAGGAGCCGCTTGAAATCCGCGTCCGGCGGAGGCTGGTGCAGCGAGACCAGCGATTCCGTGAGCCCCGGCCAGCCGGGCGGTACCATGCCGTCGAGATGATCGGCGAGCGGCGTGCGCTCGACGATCGCGATCGCTTGCTGCACGACCTGCCGAAGGCGCTGTTGCCGCAGCCCTTCGGTCGACGGATAGACCGGCGTCAGCGTCGTCTCCGCCGCCTCGTCGTGCTCGCCGAGCACGCGCCATTCGGGGTGGACCATCTCGAGTCCCGTCGGCCCCGCGCGCACCTCGCCGAAGCAGCGCAGACGAGTGCCGCGCAGGAGCCGCTGCTGTTGGCTCGGCGAGAAGTGAAAGAAACGCAGCGTGAGACTGCCGGTCCGGTCCGCGATGCGGCAGAGCAGCGATCTTCGGCGGCGAAACACGACCTCGGCGATCTCGACGCGGCCTTCGACGAGCACGCGCTCGCCGGGCCTGAGACTCCCGAGCGGTCGCACCTCGGTGCGGTCCTCGTAGCGCTGCGGCAGCAGCGTCAGCGCGTCGCCGATACGTTCGACGCCGAGGCGCTTGAGCTGCTCCGCGAGGACGGGCCCGACGCCCTTGAGGGTCGCGATCGGCCGTTCGAATGGCTCGTGGCGGGTGGAGCGCTGCAACGCTCGATGAACGGCAAGCTCGTCAGGCCGGCAGCGCCAGGATCGCGTCGATCTCGACCGCGGCATTGCGCGGCAGCTGCGCGACGCCGACCGCGGCTCTCGCCGGGTACGGCTCCTCGAAATATTGCGCCATGATCTCGTTGACGAGCGGAAAATTCGCGAGATCCGTGAGATAGACCGTGACGCGCACGGCGTCGTCGAGCGAGCCACCGCTCGCCTCGGCGACCGCTTTCAGGTTCTCGAACGCCTGACGGATCTGCGCACGCACGTCGTTGCCGACGAGCTCCATCGTGCTCGGATCGAGCGGGATCTGTCCGGACAGAAACACGAGCGAGCCGCACTTGACGGCCTGGCTGTACGTGCCGATCGCGGCCGGCGCCTTCGACGTCCGAATGATCTCTTTCATGCCGAATCCTCAACCGGTGCTCCGCATCACGCGGACGACTCCGGGTATCGTTCTTATGCTGCGCAGCACCTGCGCGAGCTGCTTACGGTCCTTGACCTTGAGCCGGAACAGCAGGGCCGAAGCGTCGCCTTCGGTATCGACGCGCACGTGGTCGATATTCGTCTTCGTCGCCGAGATTCGGCCTGCGACCTCGGCGAGCAGACCGACGCGATCGAGCGTTCGGACCTGGATCTCGGAAAGGAATTCTCCCTCGACGTTGCTCTTCCAGTCGACCGGGATCCACTTCGACGGCTGCTTGCGGTACTCGGCGAGGTTCCCGCACGTCGTGCGATGGATCACGATGCCGCGGCCGCTCGACATGAAACCGACGATCTCGTCGCCGGGGATCGGATAGCAGCAGCGGGCGTAGTTCACGACGAGCCCTTCGGTGCCGGCGATCTCGAGCGGCTTGCGGCGTCCCGCGACCTCGGACGCATCGCCGCCGTCTTGAGCGAGCATGCCGGCGACGACGGGCGCGAGGCGCTCGCCGAGGCCGAGCTGCTCGTAGAGGGCGGCCATGTCTTTGACGCCGAGCTCGGCGAGGAGGGCATCGATGCGGTCCTTCGGCAGGCGGCGCAGGCTCATCGAGTACGGGCGAAGGGCCTGGCTCAGCAGCCGGCGCCCGAGCTCGCGCGCCTCGTCGCGCCGCAGGTTCTTCAAGTACGCCCGGATCGCGTTGCGTGCCTTCGCCGTCGCGACGAAATTGACCCAGTTCGGGTTCGGCCGCGCCGCGCGCGCCGTGATGATCTCGACCGTCTGACCGTTCGCGAGCGTCGTCTTGAGCGGCACGAGGCGGCGATCGATCTTCGCTGCGACGCAGCGGTTGCCGACGTCGGTGTGCACCGCGTACGCGAAATCGACGGCGGTCGCGCCGCGCGGCAGGCGCATGATGTCGCCTTTCGGCGTGAAGACGTAGACCTTGTCGGGGAACAGGTCGACCTTGACCGCCTCGAGGAACTCCTCGGAGTTCGCCGAGTGCTGCATCTCCATGAGCCCCGCGAGCCATTCGCGGGCGCGCTGCTCGGTGCTGTACGTGCGCTTGTCGACGGCCTTGTACTGCCAGTGCGCCGCGACGCCCCGCTCGGCGATCTTGTCCATCTCCTCGGTGCGGATCTGCACCTCGAGCGGCACGCCGTTCGGTCCGAACAGCGTCGTGTGCAGCGACTGATAGCCGTTGACGCGGGGAATCGCGATGTAGTCCTTGAAGCGGCCCGGCATCGGCTTGTAGAGCTGATGCGCGAGCCCGAGCACGCGATAGCACGTGTCGACGTCCTGCACGACGATGCGGATGCCGAACACGTCGACGATCTCGTTCAGGTGCACGTGCTTGCGCAGCATCTTCTTGTAGATGCTGTAGAGATGCTTCTCGCGGCCCGTGACGCGCGCCTTGATGCCGGCGGCCGCGAGCTCGTCGACGAATCTCTCCTCGATGCGCCTCAAAGGCTGCCGCTGCGTGCCGCGGGCGCGGCGCAGGGCTCGCTCGAGCACGCGGTAGCGGAACGGATAGAGCGTTCGGAAGCCCAGGTCCTCGAGCTCGACCTTGAGGCTGTAGATGCCGAGCCGATTCGCGATCGGCGCATAGATCTCGAGCGTCTCGCGCGCGATCCGCCGCTGCTTCTCCCGCGGCAGGGCCGAGATCGTGCGCATGTTGTGCGTCCGGTCCGCGAGCTTCACGAGCACGACGCGCAGGTCCTGCACCATCGCGAGGACCATCTTCCGGAAGCTCTCGGCCTGCGCCTCCGCGGCGCTGTCGAAGCGGAGCTTGTCCAGCTTGCTCACGCCGTCGACGAGGTGAGCGACGTCGTCGCCGAAGTGCGCTTTGATCTCCTCGAGCGTCGCCGGCGTGTCCTCGAGCACGTCGTGGAGCAGCGCAGCCTTGATCGAGCCTGCGTCGAGATAGAGGCCGGCGATGATCTCCGCGACGCGGATCGGATGCGAGATATACGGCTCGCCGCTTCGGCGGTGCTGCCCCGCGTGCGCCTTCGCGGCGAAATCGTACGCCTCGACGATGCCCTGCAGGTCTTCCTCGGGAAGGTACGCGGCGAGGCGCTGCAGCAACTGACCGAACCCGTGATCGTCAGCGCGCCGGACGACGGGCAGCCGTCGTTCGCGAATCGCGCCGCCGATCATGGGCCACCTCCTCGGTCCGAAGCCCCGCTCACTCTCCGCCGACGAGCGGCGGCCTCGGCTGGAGGAGGTCGTCCGGGATCAGTCCCGAATTCTTTTCGAGGTTCAGGAGGTCGTCGACCGGCTGATCGCGCTCCTCGAGGATCCGCTCGTCGATATAGCCCTCGGCGATCTCGCGCAGCGCGACGACGGTCGGCTTGTCGTTCTCCCACTCGACCATCGCCGGGGCGCCGTTCGAGAGCTGCCTCGCGCGTTTCGCGGCGACGAGAACGAGCTGGAACATGTTCGGCACGTGCTGCGTGCAGTCTTCGACGGTAATTCGAGCCATTACGGGTCTCCTTGTGCTTGAAACCAGTGTACTCCAATGCCGATTCGGCGCCTAACGGGACGGCGGAAAGCTGTGAAATGGAGATAAGGTCGGGCGCGAGCGGAACAAGGCGGACGTCGCTCGCGGCGTCTCCCGCGGGTTTCCGAAAGGATCAGCTTCCCGCGTCGGCGAAGACGCGCGCGACCCGCTCGGCGGTGCCCGGCGCGTCGGTCCGGTGCTGCTCGCCGCCGCCCCGAACGATCTCCTCGAGCTCGTCCGCCGCCCGCTCCAGATCGTCATTGACCACGACGTAACCGAACTCGTTCCAGTGCCGCATGTCGGCCACCGAGTCGCGTAGCCTTCGAGCGATGACCTCCGGCGTATCGGTGCCGCGCCCCTTCAACCGGGCCTCGAGCGCCGCGACGCACGGCGGCAGGATGAAAACGGTGATCGCGTCCGGCGCCTTCGCGCGAACCTGCCGCGCGCCCTGCCAGTCGATCTCGAGGAGCACGGACGCGCCGCTTTGCAGGAGATCCTCGACGTGCTCGCGCGAGGTCCCGTACCAATGGTCGAACACCTGCGCGTGCTCGAGGAAGGCGTCGCGGCGCACCATCTCGTCGAACTGCTCGCGAGTCACGAAGAAGTAGTCGACGCCGTCGCGTTCTCCGGGCCGCCGCGGACGGGTCGTGTACGACACCGAGAAGCGCAGATTGGGCACGCGCTCGAGCAGCGCCCGCACGAGCGTCGTCTTGCCCGCGCCCGACGGCGCGGCGAGAACGATCAACCGTCCGCGTGGACTGCCTTCAGCGCCCATTCGCTACTCCAGATTCTGTACCTGCTCGCGCATCTGCTCGATCAGGACCTTGAGCTCGACCGCCGTGCGCGTGAGATCCTCGTCCTGCGATTTCGAGCCGAGCGTATTCGCCTCGCGGTTCATCTCCTGCAGGAGAAAATCGAGACGACGCCCGATCGGCTCGGCGCGCTCGAGCACCGACCGCACCTCGGCGACGTGCGCCGCGAGCCGGTCCACCTCCTCACTGACGTCGAAGCGCTGCGCGACGAGCACGAGCTCCTGCTCGAGCCGCTCCGGCTGCGCCTGCACGTCGAGCTTCGCGAGCCGCTCCTCGAGCTTCTTGCGGTAGCGCTCCTCGGCGCCTGCGACGTACGGCCGTACCCGATCCACCAGCTCGAGGATCGCGCGGCTTCGCTCCTCGAGGAGCTGGGCGAGGCGCTCGCCTTCGCGAGCCCGTGCCGCCTCGAGCGCCGCGGCCGCCTCCTCGAGCGCGCGCTTCGCCGGCGTCGCGAGCTCGGCGGCATCGATCCGGCGTTCTTTCAGCACGCCGGGCCAGCGCAGCACGTCGATGACGGAAAGCGGCCTCGCGTCGGCAAATCGCTGCCTGACGCGCTCGGCGAGCGCGTAAAGCTCGTCGAGCGCCGCGGGATCGAGCTCGGTATTCGCTGCGGCCTCGTCCTCGACGCCGATCTTCAGCACGCAATCGACCTTCCCGCGCCGAACGCGGGCCGCGACGATTTCCCGGCATTCCGGCTCGAGCGCGCGCAACTCGTCCGGCAAGCGGATACCGAGATCGAGAAAGCGGTGATTGACGCTGCGCAGCTCCCAGGTGAGTCGGTACGGCGGAGCGAGCGCCTCGGCGCTCGCGAAGCCAGTCATGCTGTGTGGCAAGGTATCGATCCGTTCCTGCGCTTCGTGGAGTGGCCGAACCAAGTCTATCAGCTACCGAACTCGGCTCGACTACCCGCGCGGCGCGTACGAGCATGTACACAACCGGGCAGCGCGAAGTCCATTTCGCGTAGTATTCCGCGGAAATCCGATACGGCCGGCCGCACAATGCGCCCGGCGTCATCTCGAGCCGAAAGGCCCGCGCAACATAACGCAAACACCAAAATATCGTCGTGCGGACGGAGTGTGCCAAGCTGAGCCTGCCCGGCAATCGGCAGGACAACCAGGACCGGGTGGACGTTCTGAGCAACGATTCCGCCGTGCTGCTGGTCGTCGTCGATGGGATGGGCGGGCATGCCGAAGGGGCGAAGGCCGCCGAGGTCACCGTGGCGACCGTCGCCGAGCTTTTCGCGGCAGAGCGAGCACAGATTTTGGACCCTCAGGGATTTCTCACGCATGCGCTCTCCCTCGCGCATGCGCGGGTCGCATCGCTCGGCGGCAACGTCGCGGTCGGGCACAAGCCGCGCGCGACTTGCGCGCTCTGTCTCGTGCAGGACGCGTCCACGTACTGGGCCCATATCGGCGACAGCCGCATCTACCACTTGCGCGCCGGCCGCATAGTCCAGCGAACGCGCGATCACAGCCACGTCGAGCTGCTGCGCCGCGAAGGGCTGATTGCCGAGCGCGACATGCGGTCGCACCCGATGCGGAATTACGTCGAATGCTGTCTCGGCGGCGACTGGCAGCTCCCGAACATGAGCATCGCGGGGCGCAAGAAGCTCGAGCCCGGCGACGTCTTGCTGGCGTGCACCGACGGGTTGTGGTCCGGGGTCGATGACAGCGAGATCGCGGCGCTCTCCAATCCGGACGAGTCCGTCGCACGTGCGCTTCCGCTGCTCGCGCAACGCGCCGTCGCCCGTAATCACCCGCACAGCGACAACACGAGCGCCGTCGCTGTCCGCTGGCTCGGCGACTGAAGATATCCCTTGCGGCCGATGCGGCCCGCGGGCAGCATCGACCGACCACGATCCCGGCTCGACGAACGAGAGGTAACCAATCGATGCGTCCCAGCAAGCGCAGGCCGGACGAGATGCGGCCGGTGCGATTCGTCACGGACTACATCCGCCACGCCGAAGGCTCGGTTCTCGTCGAGTTCGGCGACACGCGCGTGGTGTGCACCGCTTCCGTCGAACCGAAGGTGCCCGCCTTCCTGAAAGGTAAGCAGGAAGGCTGGGTCACGGCGGAGTACGGCATGCTGCCCGGCTCGACGCATACGCGAACGCCGCGAGAAGCCTCCCGCGGCAAGCAAAGCGGCCGGACGCTCGAGATCCAGCGGCTGATCGGCCGCAGCTTGAGGGCGGTCGTGGATAGGCGCGCGCTCGGCGAGCGCACCGTGACGATCGATTGCGATGTGATCCAAGCCGACGGCGGCACGCGCACGGCGGCGATCTGCGGCGGCTATGTCGCGCTCGCGCTCGCGGCGGAGCGCATGGCCGCTCGCGAGGAGATCGAAAGCAACCCGATCCACGGGCAGGTCGCCGCGGTATCGGTCGGGATCTTTCGCGGCGTGCCCGTCCTCGATCTCGACTATGCCGAGGACGCCGAGGCCGAGACCGACATGAACGTCGTGATGAACGAGGCGGGCGGCTTCGTCGAGATTCAAGGCACGGCCGAAGGTCACGCTTTCCTGCGCAGCGAGCTCGACGCATTGCTGGGTCTCGCGGAGATCGGCATCCGGCAGTTGCTCGACGCGCAGACAGAGGCGCTGTCCCGACGATGACCAGGAGCGAAGAGCGCTGGGTCGTCGCCACCGCGAACCGCGGCAAGCTCGCGGAGATCCAGGCGATCCTTGCGGGAACGGGCCTCACCCTCGTCGCGCAGAGCGAGCTCGGAATCGAGCCGGCCGAGGAATCGGCGCCGACCTTCGTCGAGAACGCGCTGCTCAAGGCGCGTCATGCCGCCCGGGCCTCGTCGCTGCCGGCGATCGCGGACGATTCCGGGCTCGTCGTGGACGCGCTCGGCGGGCAGCCGGGCGTGCGCTCGGCACGCTTCGCCGGCCCCGATGCGAGTGATGAAGCCAACATCGAGCGGCTCCTGAGTGCGCTCGAAGGGGTGCCCGAGGCGCAACGCACGGCACGATTCCACTGCGTGATCGTCGCGATGCGAAGCGCCGACGATCCCGCGCCGGTGATCGCGGCCGGAACGTGGGAGGGGAAGATCGCGCTCCATCCCTCCGGCTCGAACGGCTTCGGCTACGATCCGGTCTTCGTGATTCCGTCCCTCGGCTGCACCGCTGCCGAGCTGCCGCCCGGCAGGAAGAACGAGCTCAGCCATCGCGCCGGGGCATTGCGCGAGCTCGCGCGGCAGCTCCGTCGGTAGAGTCCACCCGGCTGCAGGTCCCCCGAGTCGCCCCCGGTAGGGTTCCCGTCGCTCCAGGTCCGGGCGGCCGCCCGTGCGCGCTTATGCACAGGCCGATCGGCGCGTCGGCAAATCAATCGAGTTGCATCACAATCCTGCTATCCGCAATCCATATCGACGCGCAACTTGCTGAAAATAGTGCAAAATTGTCGTTTGATCGTTCTTTGACCAAAGTGACGGAAATCACATTCGTGACGTGCGAAACGCGACGAATTCCGGTACGTTTCCACAAAGTTATCCACAGTTTTTGTGGATAACGTCGTCCCGGAGCGACGCCGAGGCCGGCGACCGCTTGTGTCGCGGACGGGTGGGCAGTATGCTCACGCGCCCCCTTTTGGAACCCATCGAAGCCCGATGAAACCAGACATTCATCCCGAGTACCGGGAGATCACGATCACGTGCAGCTGCGGCAACGTCATCAAGACGCGCTCGACGCTCGCGAACGACTTGCACGTCGAGGTGTGCTCGGCCTGCCATCCGTTCTACACGGGTAAGCAGAAGATCGTCGATACCGGCGGTCGAGTCGACAAGTTTCGGCGCCGTTACGGGCTTGCTTCGAGCAAGTAACGCCTCGTCTCCACTGCGCTTCCTGGGTCTGCCGGCATTGTTATAATGTGCCGGCCGCGCCGGCGACGGCCCGGCGCGCGCCTCACGTCGCACGCGTCCGCCCTGGCCCGGGGCCGGAACCGCTCTACTTCGCCACTGCCAGGTGCAATGGATGACAACTAAGCGCTTGACTTTGACGGACCCGGAGACGGGCGAATCGTTCGATCTTCCGGTGCGCGAACCGACAGTGGGCCCGAGAGTCCTGGACATCTCCCAGCTCTATGGGCAGCGCGGCCTCCTAACGTACGATCCGGGCTATACGTCGACCGCGAGCTGCGAGAGCAGCATCACGTATATCGACGGCGAATCCGGAACGCTGCTCTATCGCGGTTATCCGATCGAGCAGCTCGCGAAACAATCGACGTTCATCGAGGTGGCGTACCTGCTCCTCCACGGCGAGCTGCCGACGCAGCAGCAACTCGAGGAGTTCGACCACTCGATCCGCACGCATACGATGATCAACGAGTCGTTGCTGCGGTTCTTCAACGGCTTCCACCACAACGCGCATCCGATGGCGATGGTCGCGGGGGTCGTCGCGTCGATGGCGGCGTTCTACCACGACAGCACGGACATCCATAATCCGCGCGACCGTGACATCTTCGCCTACCGCATCATCGCCAAGATCCCGACGATAGCGGCGGCGGCGTACAAGCACATGCGCGGCCAGCCCTTCGTCTACCCCCAGAACAAGCTCGACTACTGCAGCAACCTGCTGCACATGTTCTTCGCCGTGCCGTCCGAGGAGTACGAGGTCGATCCGGTCGCGGCGAAGGCGCTCGACCTGCTGTTCATCCTGCACGCCGACCACGAGCAGAACTGCAGCACGTCGACGGTGCGGCTCGCGGGCAGCTCCGGCGCGAATCCGTATGCCGCGATCGCGGCAGGCATTTCGGCCCTATGGGGTCCGGCGCACGGCGGCGCGAACGAAGCCGTGATCAACATGCTCGAGGAAATCGGCACGGTCGACCGGATCGGGGAATACATCAAGCGGGCGAAGGACAAGAGCGATCCGTTCCGGCTGATGGGCTTCGGCCACCGCGTTTACAAGAGCTACGATCCGCGCGCCGCGATCATCCGCGAGATGTGCCATCGCGTGCTCGAGCGGCTCGGTCGCAAGGAAGACAAGCCGCTGTTCGAGCTCGCGCTCAAGCTCGAGGAGATCGCGCTCAAGGACGAGTACTTCATCGAGAAGAACCTTTATCCGAACGTCGACTTCTACTCGGGCATCATCTACCGCGCGCTCGGGATCCCGAAGTCGATGTTCACGGTCATGTTCGCGATCGCGCGCTGCGTGGGCTGGGTCTCGCATTGGCGGGAGATGGTCGTCGATCCGAGCACGCGGATCGGCCGTCCGCGCCAGCTCTACGTCGGACCGACGCGCCGCGACTACCGTCCGATCTCCGAGCGCTGAGCCTCGCTAAGAACGATCGGGCCCCCGAGAGAGGGGGCCCGATCTTTTTCCGAAGCTTTCTCGGTCGGCCGTTACTCTTCCGCAGCCATCAGCTCCGCGACCTCGTTGCGGCCCGCGCGCCGCATCGGCCGCTGGTCCACCGGGCTCAACGGCGCTTCGCGCAGGCCGTTCTCCGGGAACGTCACGACGACGACGTCCGCGCCGTCGTGCACGAACCGGTAGCCGGGAACGAGCGACGCGCGCTTCGCGCTGAAGCGATATCTTCGCTGACAGTCGCGCACCATCACTCCGCGGTCGACGAGGTGCGCCGCGACGCTTTCGGGCGAATCCGCGAACGTGTGCAGCTCGATGGGGGTGTTCTCCGTGGCCGTGCCCGCGAGCACCGCACCGACGAGCCGCGGCTCGAACGGCTCGAGCAGGTCCATGATAGATAGCGCAGTGCGGCGCAGCGCGTTGACCCGCATGCGGTGGGCCTGCGGCTCGAAAATGCGCTGGCGCTCGGCGACGCTCGCGGCGATCTGAGCGTTGCTCGGCAACGCGCCGAGATCCTTCACGCCGAGGCGCTCCGCGGCCTTGCGCTTCGCGAGACCGTAATCCTCGATGCCGCTTTCGATCATCAAGCGTGCCGCGGTTTGCGCGAGCTGCTCACGTAACATCGCAAGCGCGGGTCCGGTGCTCCTTCTAGCCATCTCTCGAACTCAGAATATGTCGGATGGAGATACGATCGGTGGATTGACGACGCCCTCGGACTGACGTTCGCTCTGATATGCGCAATCCGGCTCGCGCTCGGGAACGTGCCCGTCGCGGAACTTCTCGAACACCGCGTCGCTGTTGCATCCGCTCGCGACGAGTCCGTTCTTCGGATTGATTCGTACGCTGACGATGCCGGGAGGCTCGGCGATCCATTCCTCCGGGACGCCCTCGAGCGCCTCGTGCATGAACGGCGCCCAGATCGGAATCGCGGTCACGCCGCCTTGCTCGTTGCGGCCGAGCGAGCGGTTCGTGTTGAAACCGACCCACGCGACGCCGACGATCCGCGGATGGAATCCGGCGAACCACGTGTCGCGGTTGTCGTTCGTCGTGCCCGTTTTACCGGCGATATCGCTTCGACCGACGTCGCGACGCGCTCGCGCGCCGGTGCCTCGCGGGCCGACGACGTCGCGCAGCATGTCCGCGACGAGATATGCGTTCTGGGGCGAGATCGCGCGTGGCGCCTCACGGAAACGCGGATAGAGATCGGTCGGATCGGAGATCGACGCGAGCAGTTGCTCGTCCGTCGCCTCCGGCGGCGGATCGTCGCAGTCCGCGCACGCGAGCGCAGGCCGGGCGACGAACAGCGGCTCGCCGCTCGCGTCCTCGATGCGATCGATGAAATACGGCTCGACGAGATAGCCGCCGTTCGCGAACACGGCGTAGCCGCGGGCGAGATCGAGCGGCGAGACGCCGCCCGAGCCGAGCGCGAGCGAGAGATTCCGCGGCAAGGCGACGTCGTCGAAGCCGAACTGACGCAGATGGCGGATCGCGTTCGGCACGCCGGTCGCCATCAGAACGCGAACGGTCGCCGCGTTCAGCGAGCGCATCAGCGCGTAGCGAAGGCTGACCGGACCGTAGAATCGATTCGTGTAGTTCTCCGGCTTCCAGACCGTCTCGAGCGCCGCGTCCTGAATCGCGAGCGGCGCGTCGTTCACGATCGACGCGACGGTGAACCCGTTCTCGAGCGCGGCGGAATAGATGAACGGCTTGAACGAAGAGCCCGGCTGGCGTTTCGCCTGCACCGCCCGGTTGTAGTTGTCGAGGTAGAAGTCGAAGCCGCCGGACAGAGCGACGATCGCCCCGTCCTGCGGATCGAGCGCGACGAATGCGGCCTGGACGTCCGGCAGCTGCGCGAGCCGCAGCCCGCCGTCGTCATTGCGGCGAAAGCGCACGATATCGCCGACCGCGAGGACGTCGGAGACCGCCTGCGGCGCGGGACCCACCGCGTCATCGTTGATATAGCGTCTCGCCCATGCGACCGCGTCGAGGCCGATCGTCTGGCGGCCGCGGGAAGGCAGAAACACCTCGGCCTCGGTCTCGCCGACGCGGGTCACGACCGCCGATTCGAGGCCGACGAGTGACGGATAGTCGGACAGAATCTCGAGCAGCGCCGCGTCGTCGAACGCGGCCATCGCCTCCTCGGGCGACCGCCCCTCCGGGAACGGCACGCGACCGATCGGTCCGCGATAGCCGTGCCGCTCGTCGTACTGGATGACGCCGCGGCGCAAGCTCGCCTGCGCCGCGGCCTGGAGACGGCTGTCGACGGTCGTCGTCACCTTCAAGCCTGCGGTATACGCGGCCTGCCCGAAGCGGCGCACGAGCTCGGCACGCACCATCTCGGCCACGTACGGCGCGTCGAGCTCGATCTTGAGCCCATGATGCTCGCCGGTGATCGGCTCGGAGAGGGCGGCGGCGTACTCCTGGTCGGTGATGTAACGCAGCTCGCGCATCCGCCTGAGCACGTACGCCCGCCGATTCTTCGCGTTCTCGGGGCTGTAGACGGGGTTGATACGCGACGGCCGCTGCGGAATGCCGGCGAGTATCGCCGTTTCCGAGAGCGTCAGCTCGTCGAGCGTCTTACCGAAATAGGTTTGCGCGGCCGCGGCGACCCCGTACGAGCGCTGGCCGAAGAACGTCGTGTTGAGATAGAGCTCGAGGATCTCCTCCTTGGTGAATTCCCGCTCGATCCGCAGCGCGAGGATCCATTCCTTGAACTTACGGACCAGCGACAGATCGCGAGTGAGGAAGTACTCGCGCGCAACCTGCTGCGTGATCGTGCTTCCTCCCGGCACGCGCTCGCCGCCCGCGAGAATGTAGTTCACGGCCGCCTTGATGTTGGCCGCCATGTCGAGGCCGGAATGCTGGAAGAAGCGGTCGTCCTCGGCGGCGATCACCGCTTTGATCAGCAGCTCCGGGATGTCCTCGTACTCGACGGGAGACCTGAGCTGCGAGCCGATCTGCTGGATCAGACGCCCGTCACGCGAGTAGACGCGCAGCGGGATCTGAAACTTCACGTCGCGCAACTCTTCCGCGTGGGGAAGACCCGGCTCGACGTAGAAGTACGCCCCGACGAATACCGCCGCCAAGGCCGCCGCGACGGCCGCCCCGGCGAGGGAAAAAGCGAGCAGCCATCGAAGGATAGATCTCATACCGGGTTGTGCGTTGTATGTCCTTGCAAGGCCCAGGTCCTTTGTGCATAGTCGCGGCCAGTGGGCAAACCCATCGAAAGGTGGGGACGCAAAGCCACCGGTCTAAGGGCGGGAATCTGAGTGCAAAGCCTAGGATAGCGGGGCTGCCGAAGCAGGTGAACAGTTAGATGCTCAGTCGACTCACCGCTTCGTACTGCATTCCAATTCACCGATCGATCGGTGCGGCCAGCGTCTTGCCGGGAGAATCGCCGCGCTTCGCGAAAGTTGAGCGGCAGCGTGCGGTGGAAGGGGAGCATACGCTGAATCCGGCAATCGTGATGCCCATCACGGGGGCATATCCCACGGTGGGATACAGTTGAACCGGCTGGCTCCGAACAATTGCTAAGATTCTAACCCAACCTGCTGCGTTGGAAAGGAAATTTTGTGTTCTCGAGACGCAAAAAGAGGCCGCTTCTGGGACTTGACATAACCACTTCCTCGGTCAAGCTGATCGAGCTGGTCGAGAACGGGCGTGGCTACCGGGTCGAGTCGTACGCTGCGGAGCCGACGCCGCCGAACTCGATCAACGAGAAGGCGATCGTCGACGCGGAGGCGGTCGGGGAGGCGGTACGCCGCGCCGTGAAGCGCTCCGGGACGAAGACGCGGGAGGTCGCGATCGCGATCAGCGGCGACGCTGCGATCACGAAAGTCATCCAGTTGCCGAAAGGCCTCAACGAAAGCGAGCTCGAGGGCCAGGTCGAGCTGCAGGCGGACCAGTACATCCCCTTCCCGATGGAAGAGGTCAGCTTCGACTTCGAGGTGCTCGGCGAGAGCGAGCGCGATCCCGACATGATGGACGTGCTGCTCGTCGCGACCCGCACCGAGAACGTCGAGCAGCGCCAGGCCGCGGTCGAGGCGGCCGGCCTCGTCGCCCGCGTCGTGGACGTCGAGGCCTTCGCCGTCGAGAACGCTTGTCAGCTCCTGACCCACCAGATGCCGGACGGCGGCCAGGACAAGTACATCGCGATCGTCGATTTCGGCGCGAGCACGACAACTTTCAGCGTGCTGAAAGACCTCAAGATCATTTATACCCGGGACTTCGCCTTCGGCGGCCAGCTGCTGACCGAGGAGATCATGCGCACCTACGGCCTCAGCATGGAAGATGCCGGCCGGGCGAAGAAGGAAGGCGGCCTGCCCCAGAACTATCAGCCCGAGGTCCTCGACGGGTTCATCGACGACATGTCGCAGCAGGTCAGCCGCTCGCTGCAGTTCTTCCTGGCGTCCGGCAGCGGCCGCGAGCAACCCGACCAGATCCTGGTTTGCGGCGGATGTGCGAATATCCCGGGCGTAGCAGATGTTATCGGCAGCCGAGTCGGCATTCCGACCGAGATCGGCAACCCGCTCGGCCAGATGAAGCTGTCTTCGCGAGCGCGCGCACAGGGCGTCGAGAAGGATGCGACGGCGCTGCTCACGGCCTGCGGCCTCGCACTACGGAGCTTCGACTAATATGGCAAGAATCAACCTCCTCCCTTGGCGCGAGGAGCTGCGCCAGAAGCGGAAGAAGGAGTTCATGGTCGCGCTGCTCGGTGCGATCGTGCTCGGCGGGGCCACGGTCTACGCCGCGAAGCTCACCGTCCAGGGCTGGATCTCGAATCAGGTCGAGCGAAACAACATTCTGAAGGCCGAGATCGCCGAGCTCGACAAGCAGATCGAGGAAATCTCGGGGCTCGAGGCGCAGAAGGCCCGGCTGCTCGCGCGCATGGAGATCATCGACCAGCTGCAGCGCTCCCGGCCCGAGTCGGTGCACCTCTTCGACGAGCTCGTGAAAACCCTTCCCGACGGCGTCTACCTCACCGAGGTGAGGCAGACCGGCAATCGGATCGAGATCAAAGGCGAGGCGCAGTCGAGCACCCGCGTCTCGGCGCTGATGCGCAACATCGACGAGTCTCCTTGGTTGCGTAATCCCGGCCTCGACGTCGTCGAGACGCGCGAGGTGGGTTCGCAGCGCAATTCTCGGTTCACGATCTTCGCTTACCAGGTCCCGATGTCCGAGTACCTCGAGGGCACGCCATGAACATCCTGGAACAGCTTCGATCACTCGACACGAACGATCCGGGACGCTGGCCGCTGCCGTTCCGGGTCGCGGCCGTCGTGATCGCATTCCTCTTCGTCGCCGTGGGGGGCACGTACTGGTTCGTCGTGAAGACGGACATGCAAACGCTCGATCGGCGTAAACGCGAAGAGCAGGAGCTGCGCGCGACGTTCGAGCAGAAGCAGCGCAAGGCCGCGAATTTCGACGCGTACCGCGAGCAGCTCGCCGAGATCGAGCGCTCGTTCGGCACGATGCTGCGGCAGCTCCCCGGCAAGACCGAGGTGCCGAGCCTTCTCGTCGATATCTCCCAGACCGGCCTCGCGGCCGGGCTCGAGGAGAAGCTGTTCCAGCCCACAGGCGAGATTCAGAAGGATTTCTACGCCGAGCTTCCGATCAAGATTCGGCTCACCGGCAGCTACCACGAGCTCGGCAACTTCGTCAGCGGCATCGCCTCGTTGCCGCGCATCGTCACGCTCCACGACATCACGATCACGCGCGCGTCGCAGGACGTTTTCGACGAGCTCACGTTGGACGTGACGGCAAAGACCTATCGTTACCTCGACGAGGACTCGGCGGAGGACTCGGCAGGATGATCGCCATGCAACGCAACGTTATCGGGGCGCTGGTCGCGACGGCCGCGGCCGCGCTCGCCGGTTGCTCGGGAGGCAACGAGGATCTCCTCGCCTATGTCGACAGCGTGAAATCGCGGCCCGGCGGCCGCATCGAGCCGCTGCCGCAGATTCGGCCCGCGCCGACGTTCACGTACACGGCGGGCAACCGACGCAGCCCGTTCATGCCCGACACGCCGCAGCAGCGGGTGACCGGGCCGAATTCGGTTCCGGGTCCGGATCCGAACCGTCCCCGCGAGTTTCTCGAGCGCTTCTCGCTCGACACGCTGCGCATGGTCGGGACGCTGGAGCAAGGGGGATATCAATACGGCCTCGTCCAGGACCCCGACGGCCTGATCCATCGCGTGACCGTCGGCAACTACATGGGACAGAACTACGGACGGATTCTGTCGATCACGGATAACCGGATTGCGCTCGTCGAGATCGTTCCGGACGGACTCGGCGGATACATCGAGCGCCCGGCGGCCGTTGCGCTCAGTAACTGACCCGCCGCTACGGTTTTTTAGGGAGTGAACCTTATGTTGATGTCAGAACGTGTTCGACGGGGGTCCGCTCGCGCCGTTCGGCCTCGATTCGGCCGTATCGGCTGGATCGCCACGATGCTGCTCGCGAGTGCCTCGGCGCTCGCGCAGCAAGCTGCCGAACGGGCGCTGCGCGAGATCGACGTGCAGCCGCTCACCGGACAGCGGGTCGGGCTCCGGCTGCGCACCGACGGCCACGCGCCGCAGCCGATGAGCTTCACGATCGACGATCCGGCGCGGATCGCCGTGGACCTGCCGGGCACGTCGCTCGCCGCGTCGCGGCGGCAAGACGTGAACGTCGGACCGCTGCGCAGCATCCAGGCCGCCGAGGCGAACGGCCGCACGCGAGTCGTGCTGAACCTCGACACGATGGTGCCCTACGAGACGCGCGTCGAGGGCGACACGATCCTCGTCGTGCTCGGGCAGCAGGCGTCCGGCGCGCTGGCCGCTTCGACGTTCGCCGGTCAGCCCGTGAG
>PKRJ01000108.1 GCA_017577365.1 Gammaproteobacteria bacterium
GCCGCCCGCGCAGCGGCGTCAGACTGAGCGAAATTGCCGCAGGGACGCAGCAAGCTTAATATAAGCTTGCTTACCAATTGGGCAGGTCCGCCGATTCCGCCGAACGTCCAACCGGAACGCAGCGTCGGCTTTCTGATCACCGACGTCTCGCACTTGTTGCGTCGCAGTTTCAACCGGCGCGCGCAGGCGCTTGGCTTGAGCCAGGCGCAGTGGCGCGCGCTCGCGCATCTGTGGCGCACGGAGGGACTCAAGCAAAGCGAGCTCGCGGAGCGCCTCGAGATCCAGCCGATCACGTTGACGAGGCTGATCGATCGTATGGAGACCGCCGGATGGGTCGAGCGACGGCCGGATCCTGCGGATCGCCGCGCCGTGCGCCTTTACCTCACGCCGCAGGCGCAGCCCGTCCTCGCCGAGATGCAGCAAGCCGCGGCCGCGTTGCTCGACGAAGCGTTGCGCGGTCTTTCCGCCGAGCAGCGGCTCCAGCTCGTCGAGGCGCTGTGCGCGATGAAGCGGAATCTGTCCGAGGCCGAAGGGCCGGCCGTGTCCGAATTGGAGTCAAGGAAGAATCGCGATGGCCGAAGGGATCGTAAAAGAAGAGCTCGTTGACACGACGCGTCGCGGACGACCGTGGCTGCGTGTGTTGCTGCTCCTGCTCGGACCCGTGCTCGTGCTCGCGGTCGGCGGATACTTCTACTACACCGGCGGCCGCTACGTCGCGACCGAGAACGCATACGTCAAGGCGGATATCGCCGTGATCAGCGCGGAGGTGTCCGGACCGATCGTCCGAGTCGACGTTCACGAGAACCAGCGTGTGGCGGCCGGCGACGTGCTCTTCGTCATAGACGACCGCCCGTATCGAGTCGCACTCGAGCGCGCGGACGCGCAGCTGCGCGCCGTGACCGCGCTGATCGAGAGCCTCAGAGCGCAATACCGGCAGCGCCTCGAGGAGCTCGAGCTCGCGCGTGCCGACTACGAGTTCGCGGAACGCGAGCTGTCCCGCATGGTCGCGCTCGCAAAGGATCGTCTCACGTCGGACGAGGCCGTGGACCGCGCGCGTCACGATCTCGACAGCGCGGCGCTTCGCATCGAGATCGTCCAACGCGGCCTCGAGCAGCTGCTCGCGCAGCTCGGGGGCTCGCTGGAGGGCGACATCACCGAGCAGGCGAGTTATCAGGCGATGAAGGCCGCGCGCGATGCCGCGGCGCTCGATCTCGAGCGCACCGTCGTGCGCGCGCCGTTCGACGGCATCGCCAGCAAGGTGCCCGTCGTCGGCCGCTACGTGGCGCCGGGCGCGGCCGTGATGAGCGTCGTCGCGAATGGGCGGACGTGGATCGAGGCGAATTACAAGGAAACGGAACTGACGTACGTCTGCTCGGGGCAACGCGTCGAGATCCGCATCGATACGTATCCGGATCGCGTGTGGCACGGCCGCGTCGAAAGCATCAGCCAAGCCACCGGCGCCGAGTTCTCCGTGATCCCGGCACAGAACGCGACCGGGAACTGGGTCAAGGTGATTCAGCGTATCCCCGTGCGGATCGCCGTCGACGATGCGGACGCGGGGCCGCCGCTGCGGACCGGCATGAGCGCCGTCGTAGAGATCGACACCGGCCACAGGCGCCCACTGCCGCGGTTCCTTCGCTTCGGCAACGAAGCCGTCGCCGACGCGCTCGACGCGCCGGGCGCGTGCGACGGCTGATGCTGCGCGCGCCGCTGTTGCCGCATTCCTCGCCACGAGGCTTCGCAGACGAGCTCGCGGCTTGAACTCGCCATGAACGCCCCACCGATCGTCCCGCACCGGGGCATGATCACGATCTCGATCATGCTCGCGACGATCATGCAGGTCGTCGACATGACGATCGTGAACGTCGCGCTGCCGCACATGCAGGGCAGCATGTCGGCCACGCAGGATCAGATCGCGTGGGTGCTGACGTCCTACATCGTCGCGGCGGCGATCGCGACGCCACTGACGGGCGTGCTCGCCGGCCGCTTCGGACGAAGACGCCTGTTCATTCTCAGCGTCGTCGGCTTCACGGTCGCATCGATGCTGTGCGGTGCGGCGACGTCGCTCGAGCAAATCGTCGTCTATCGCGTCCTTCAAGGACTGACGGGAGCCGCGCTCGTGCCGCTGTCTCAGGCCGTGCTGCTCGATGCCTATCCGCGCGAGAAGCACGGCTCGGCGATGGCGCTCTGGGGCATGGGCGTGATGGTCGGGCCGATCATCGGGCCGACGCTCGGCGGTTGGCTCACGGAGTACTACAGCTGGCGCTGGACTTTCTACATCAACGTGCCGCTCGGCACGCTCGCCCTGCTCGGCGTGCTCGCGTTCTTGCCGGAAACCGAGCGGCGGCCGGGCCGGTTCGACTATTTCGGCTTCGCGCTCCTCGCGCTCGCGATCGGCACGCTGCAGCTGATGCTCGACCGCGGAGAATCGGCGGATTGGTTCGCGTCGCGCGAGATCGTGATCGAAGCGGTGCTCTCGGGACTCGCGCTGTATCTCTTTATCGTGCATATGTTTACGGCCCGCGAGCCGTTCCTCGAGCCTCGGCTCTTCAAGGACCGCAATTTCGTCGTCGGACTGACGTTGATGTTCACGGTCGGCGTGATGCTGCTCGCGACGCTCGCGTTGCTGCCGCCGTTCTTGCAGAACTTGCTCGGCTTCCCGGTCGTCACGGCCGGTGTCGTGCTCGCGCCGCGAGGCATCGGCACGATGGTCGCGATGATGATGGTCGGCCGCCTCGTGGGCAAGGTCGACACGCGCGCGCTCGTGCTGTTCGGGCTCGTCACGACCGCTTACTCGCTGTGGGAAATGACGCATTTCTCCGTCGACGTCGGCGTCGCGGAGATCGTCTACACCGGCGTCGTGCAGGGGGTAGGCCTGGGCTTCATTTTCGTGCCGCTCACCACCGTCGCGTTCTCGACGCTCGATCCTTCGCTCAGGAACGAAGGCACGGCGATGTTCAGCTTGATCCGCAACATCGGCAGCAGCATCGGCATCTCGCTGTTCGTGACGCTCCTCGGTCAGCGGACGCAAGTGTCGCACGCCGGCCTCGCGGAGCAGCTCACGCCGTTCCGCGACGTGCTGCGCGCGCCTTGGCTGCCGGACGCATGGGACTTCACGACCCGTGCAGGCGCCGCGGCGCTCGACGCCGAGGTCACTCGGCAGGCGGTGATGATGGCGTATCTCGACGACTTCCGGATCATGATGCTCGTGACGCTGCTCGCTGCGCCGTTGTTGCTGCTCATGCGCAGGCCTTCGAGCCGGGGGAATGCTCCGACGTCACCGGGCTGATATGCGCTGCGGGCACGGCGGCAGTTTCCGTTGTGGGCCTGCTTTCCGGCTGCCTCACGTCGAGGCTAGTCGTCCAAGAACCCGCGCGCCGCTTCCGGGTCGCACGGTTCGGTCGAAGGCGCGAGATCCGGCAGGGACCCTGTTAGTCATAGCACAGTGACGTCTATGCGACTATTCTCGTCGAAGCCGCACTCGCCTTTACGCAAACCGAAGAACCTATGCGCAGACGATTCGTTGCCGCACGCGTGACACTCGTGTGCATCCTCCTCGTGCTGTGGCATCCGATGATCGGGCTAGGCCAGCCCTCTCCCACGGGGTCGCCGCGGGAACCGTTCGACCGCACCGTCGCGCTCGGCAGCCCGGACGCCCGCTATTCCTTGGCTGCAATACGTGCTGCCGTCGCACCGCGCACCGTCGAAGTTCACTGCGATCCCGTGTTCCATCGCACGCTCGAGTTCACGGGCTTTCCGTTACAGGAGGTAGTGGCAAAGTTTCTCGTCGGAAACCAAGAGGCACTCGTGTTCACGGCTACGGACGGGTACAAAGTGCTTCTACCGCGCGACAAAGTGACCGACGAGGC
>PKRJ01000109.1 GCA_017577365.1 Gammaproteobacteria bacterium
TCGGAATGAGCCTCGCGGAGGCGGGAACGATCGCGAGCGCGAACTACTTCGCGTCCGCGCTCGGCGGCTGGGCCGGCGGCTGGCTGTCCGACCGATTCGGTCGGGCGCGCATGCTGCAGATCACGATCCTTTGGTTCTCGTTCTTTTCTTTTCTCAGCGGCTTCGCCTCGAGGCGGCTGAAGATTTCTTCGCGATCGACAGCGTGAACGGCGTGTTCGTCGGCCTTGGCGATCTCGGTCTTTCGACCGGCAAACGATCCTCGGATTCGGACGTGCAACGGCTCGTTCGCGGCGTCGCGGACTGCGCGCGTCGCTTCGGCAAGCTGTCCGGCATCGCCGCGGCCACTCCGGAGGAAGCGAGAAGCTATCTCGACATCGGTTACTCGCTCGTCATGGTCAGCAACGACGCGACGATCTTCGCGAAGGCCGCCGCCGAGACGCTCGCCGCGACGAGATCGGGCACGCGCGCGGCCGCGTCGAACCGTCGCTCTTGAAGGAGGTATCGCGATGTACGGAGCCGATGATCCTCGCTCGCGCCTCTCGACGGCATCGAAGAGTGACTCGTCGAACGCGTCGGCATTCGGAGTATCGACGTACGCGCGTTTCTACGAGACCGAGCCGCAGCTCGAGAACGAGCACGAGCGGACGTGGTACGCACGCGGGCAGAACTTCCTCGTCGCGTACTCCGAAGTTCGCGCCGGCGCCAGGCTCGCGCGCGAGAACCAGCTCGACGAGTACGTGCTGCTGCTGCCCGACGAGGGCATCGAGGCGAAGGTCCGCGCCAACGACGAGACCCGCGTCGTCTCCGGCTACTCGATCACGTTCGTCCCGCCGGGCGATAGCGTGGTCGAGCTCGGCGCCGCCGGCCGAGCGATCAGGCTGTTCACGACCCGCTCGGCCGATCTCGCCGCGCTCGCGTCGAACGCGGCCGCGTATCAGCGGCCGGACCCGAACGTGCCTCCCTTCGAGCCGTGGCCCGATCCGCCGGGAGGGTTCCGCGTTCGCAGCTACAGCCTGGACGTTCCCGAGGAGCCGGGCCGGTTCGGCAAGATCTGGCGCTGCACCACTTTCATGGTGAACGTGTTCCCGCCGCAGCGAGGGCCGCGCGATCCGGAGAAGCTCTCGCCTCACCATCACGACGACTTCCAGCAGGGATCGCTCGCGATCGCCGGGCGCTACGTGCATCACTTGCGCTGGCCGTGGACGACCAATCAGAAGGAGTGGCGCGACGACGAGCACGAGCTCTGCGGCAGCCCTTCGCTGTGCGTCATTCCGGCGCGCGTCATCCACACGTCCGCGGCGGTCGATCCTGGCATCAACCTGCTGATCGACATCTTCTCGCCGCCGCGCGCCGACTTCTCCGCGATGCCGGGCTGGGTCCTGAACGCCGATGACTATCCCATGCCCGAGCGATAGCCCGGCCGGGCGAGCGTCAGAACGCGACCGCGTCCTTGCCCTTCAGGTGAAGCAAGCGCCGCGCCTCGTCCGGCGTCGCGATCTCGCGCCCGAGGTCCTCGAGAATCGTTCGAATCTTTCGCACTTGCTCGGCGTTGCTGCGTGCGAGCTCGCCCTTCGAGATGAACAGGCTGTCCTCGAGCCCGACGCGCACGTTGCCGCCGAGCAGCGCGGACTGCGTGCAGAAGCTCATCTGATGACGCCCGGCCGCGAAGGCGGAGAACACGTAATCGTCGCCGAACAGGCTGTCGGCGACGGTCACCATGTGCGCGACGTTGCGCACGTCGGGTCCGATGCCGCCGAGGATCCCGAAGATGCCTTGGATCAGGAACGGCGGCTCGACGAGCCCTCGATCGGCGAAATGCGCGAGCGTATACAGATGGCCGATATCGTAGCACTCGAACTCGAAGCGGGTTCCGTAGGCCTGGCCGATCTCCACCATGATCCGCTCGATGTACGTGTTCGAGTTGTACATGATCCGATCGTTCGACGTCTCGACGTAGACGCGCTCCCAGTCGTGCCGCCATTGCTTCACGCGGGCGCCCGCGGCGGTGAAGTCGAAGATCAGGGGCCCCATGTTCAGCGAGCAAAGCTCGGGCTGCGCGGCCTTCGCGCCTTCGAGCCGCTCGTCGAGCGTCATCGTCGCGCTGCCGCCGGTCGAGACGTTGATCACCGCGTCCGACGCCTCCTTGATGCGCGGCAGGAACGCCATGAAGTGCTCGGCCGATGGGCTCGGCCTTCCGTCGACCGGGTCGCGTGCGTGCAGATGGAGGATCGCGGCGCCCGCTTCCGCCGCCTCGATCGCGGATGCGGCGATCTCGTCCGGCGTCACGGGAAGCCACGGAGACATCGAAGGCGTGTGTATCGAGCCCGTCACCGCGCAGGTGATGATGACCTTCTCGGACTTGCGCATGTTTCGCCGTGATGAACGTGGACGGCCTCATCGTGAGATCGGTGCACGCGCCGCGCTTGACTCGAAGGGTCGCGACACTTGTGCAAAGCGGCGAGGCATGGACCGGCGCGCGACCCGTTCGTCCGCGTCCGTCGAACGTTTACGATCGACATCGACCTCGAGGGGGAACGTCATGAGACGAAGCGTCAAATCGAGGCTGCCGAATGCGAGCGCGTTGCTCGCGGTAGCGTTGATCTCGCTTTCGGCGCTCGCGCAGCCCGAGCTTTCGGCGGAAGCGGTGCGCGTCGACCGGCTGGCTCAAGAAGTCGCGCGGGCCGAGTCGGTGCGTCGCGTGAAGCTCCTGCAAAGAACGTACGCGCAGTACGCCCAGTTCGGGCTCTGGGACCAGATGGCGGCGTTGTTCGCCGAGAACGGCGAGCTCGTTCTCGGCAACGAGCGTATACGCGGACGAGCGGCCATCGCCGAGTACCTCACGCGAACGCGCGGCGGCGGCAAGCAAGGGTTGCCTCCGGGCGGGCTCCACACGCAGCTGCTCTTCAGGCCGCTGATCAACGTGTCGGCGGACGGCCGGACGGCCAAGGGACGCTGGTGGGAATGGTCGATGCTCGGCCGCTACGGCGGCAACGCGGAGTGGGCAGGCGGTATTTACGAGAACGAGTACGTGCTGGAGAACGGCGTGTGGAAGCTCGGCCGCGTGCACTACCACCCGATGATCGCGGGCCCCTACGAGACGGGTTGGCGCAACGTCGACGACGATCAGAAGATCGTGCCGTACCACTTCACGATCGACGAGACCGGCATGCCGGTGCCGCCGCTTCCGTCATCGGCGCCGGTGCTCGATGCGGTCTCGGATCCCGCCGCTCGTCTCGACTCGCTCGAGCGGCGCATCGCCGCGATGAACGACGAGGATCAGGTCCGCAACCTGCAGAACGCCTACGGCTACTACCTCGACCGCAAGATGTGGGACGACGTCACGGACCTCTTCACGGACGACGGCGTGCTCGAGATCGCCGACGTCGGCGTTTACGAAGGTCGCAGGGGCATCCGGCGAGCGCTCGAGCGCATGGGCCCCGCGGGCTTGCGCTACGGCGAGCTCAACGATCACCTGCAGCTCAACACGATCATCGAGATCGAGCCGAACGGAATCGAGGCGAGATCGCGCGGCGTCGAGTTCGGCATGCTCGGCGACGCGAAGGACGGATCGGCGTTCCTGACGCTCGCCGTGTTCGTGAATCGCTACGTCAAGCAGGACGGGATCTGGCGAATCCGCGAGATGCGTCTCTTCCCCATCATGAGGACGGATTACTACCAGGGATGGGCGAAGAGCGCGCTCCCCACGCCTCCGCCGAGCGAAGCGCA
Source organism: Gammaproteobacteria bacterium (assembly GCA_017577365.1). Classification (GTDB taxonomy): domain Bacteria; phylum Pseudomonadota; class Gammaproteobacteria; order Steroidobacterales; family Rariloculaceae; genus ZC4RG20. The sequence goes on from PKRJ01000109.1 coordinate 3,727, forward strand.
TCGGCCCGATCGCGACGTTCCCGCG
>PKRJ01000020.1 GCA_017577365.1 Gammaproteobacteria bacterium
AAGGGGTACGTCGCTTTCGCCGCGCCGTACCCCGGGAAGATCATCCCCCTCGACCTCGCCCAGCTCGGCGGCTCGTTCCTCTGCCAGAAGGACGCATTCCTCTGCGCCGCCAGGGGGATCGACATCGAGGTCGCCTTCACCCGGCGCATCGGTGCAGGGCTCTTCGGCGGGGAAGGCTTCATCCTCCAACGCCTCACGGGCGACGGGATGGCCTTCATCCACGCCGGCGGCACGGTGATCCGCCGCGACCTGGCCGCCGGTGAGAAGATCCGCGTCGACACCGGGTGCGTCGTCGGCTTCGCGCCGACCGTCGACTACGACATCCAGTTCATCGGCGGCTTCAAGAATGCGCTCTTCGGCGGGGAAGGGCTGTTCCTCGCGACCTTGACCGGGCCGGGCCCCGTGTACCTCCAGAGCCTGCCTTTCTCTCGCCTTGCCGACCGCATCATGGCGGCCGCTCGATTCCAGAGGCGCGACGAGAAGACGGGCATCGCCGGGCTCGGCGGGGAGTCTCCGCGCGGGACGCTCCCGGGGGGCCGGGGGGTTTGGGCGGGGGTGCAGCCGCGCCCGCCGATGACCGCCGCCGATGCCGCCGAGCGTCATCGGCAACTCGACCATCTCGCGGCGCTCGTCGCGGAGCGAAACGAGCCCACCGCGATCTGCGGCGATTTCAACCTCACGCCGTACTCGCCGGAGTTCACGGATTTCGCTCGTCGAACGGGCATGCGCGACGCGCGCGCCGGGCGGGGACCGGGCATCACGTGGCCGACGTCCTTGCCGATCCTCGGCATTCCCATCGATCATTGCCTCGTGAGCCCGGAGATCGGCGTGGCCGGCTTCCGGCGCTTAGCGGCGTTCGGCTCGGACCACTACCCGATCGCCGCCGGGCTTTTCATCGAGGACGACGCATGAGCCGCGACGACAACCCGACCGCTTGCGTGCTGCTGATCGGCAACGAGCTGCTGTCGGGCAAAACGCAGGACGCGAATCTGAAGTTCATCGGGGGCGAGCTGGCGAAGCTCGGCATCAGGCTCGAGGAGGCGCGCGTGATCCGCGACGACATGGACGCGATCGTCGCGCACGTCAACGAATGCCGCGCCAAATACACGTACGTTTTCACGACGGGCGGGATCGGCCCGACGCACGACGACATCACCGCCGAGGCGATCGCTAAAGCGTTCGACGTCGACCTCGTCGTCGACCCCGAAGCCGTCGTGCGCCTGAAGCACGGGGGGAGAGAATTGAACGAAGCGCGCCTCAAGATGGCGCGCGTGCCGGCGGGCGCCGAGCTGATCGACAACCCGATCAGCGCCGCGCCGGGTTTCCGCATCGAGAACGTCTTCGTGCTCGCCGGGATCCCGCCGATCGCGCACGCGATGTTCGCCGCGGCCGAGCCGATGCTGCGGCGCGGCCGAACGATTCACGCGCGCGGCGTCGACGTTTTCTTACGCGAAGGCGATTTCGCGCTCGATCTCGAGCGCATCGCGCGCGCGCATCCCGAGGTCGAGATCGGCAGTTATCCCTTCCACCGCGACGGCAAGTACGGCGCGAGCCTGGTCGTCCGCGGCACGGACGAGGTGCGCGTCGAGGCCGTGCTGCAGGAAATCATCGCGGCGATGACGGCGCTCGGCGGCGCGCCGGAGCGCACGCGGCTCTGATTTGGCGACCGCGTGTTCGTCCTGCAGGGTGGACACGGTGATTGAGCGGAGTGCGTCGCGGCATCAGGGGGATGCGAAGGCCATGAGGCGTGATCGGTGCCTCAAGGATTGTCGGCGTAAGCGATATCGAGAATCCGTGGGGCAAAGAAGTAATGCGGCCGCGTATTCGAGGCAGTTTGCAGAATCCCGCATCTTATTAGCTTCTTGATATCGGACTTTGCGGTCGGATACGTGACGTTCTGCTGCGCTGCCACGGACGGGACGGTGATTACCGGCCTCTCGAACAGCGTGTCGACGATCTGATACAAGCGAGCGCTCGCATTCGGTAGCTTCTGCACGGACCCGAAGAACTCTTCCCTCAACGCCACGAGTTTTTCGAATCGATAGATCGAATCCAGCGCTTGCGCTCGTGCACCTTCTAGGCAAAACGCGATCCAGCTGTACCAGTCACCATGAGTGCTCACTCGAAATAGAAGATCGATGTACTCGTCTTTGTGCCTTTCGAAGTAAGGGCTCAGGTACAGCCACGGTTTGGAGAGCTCGAGGGTCTTGTAGATCTGCAGGCACAAGAGTAAACGGCCGACCCTGCCGTTTCCGTCGAGGAACGGATGAATGGCCTCGAACTGGTAATGGACCATGAACGCCCAGATGAGCGCATCGATGTCGTTGGGACTGTCGAGACTCGTTTCAAAAGCATCCAGGCAATCCGGCAACAAGTGGGCAGGCGGAGGGATATACCTGCCGCCCGAGCCAACGATGACTTGCGACTGGCGAAACTCGCCGGGCCGCTTATCGGCCCCCCTCACGCCGCTCATTAGGACCCTATGCAACGTTCTTATCAGGTGAGTCGACAACGGATAGCCGGAGTCGAGAAGCTCCTGGCCGGTCTTGAGCGCCATTCCGTAGTTGTGGACTTCGCGCCATGCGTTGGCCGGGTCCGTCGCCGAGCGCGGTTCTCGAGGTTCGGCCTGGTACAGGAGTAGCTGCTCCGGTGTCGCATAGGTCCCTTCCATGCTCGACGAGCGCAACGCCTCGCGACTCTGCAGGGGCGTAAGGACCAAGCTATACGAGGGCATCAGCTTTCCCAGCCCGTCCAGCTTGGCAATGGCCTCCCTAGCGGCCATCAATGCTGGCCACAGGGTATCGTTCATCGGCAATGCTCTGGGGAGCGGGTGCGGCAAGAAGGCGTAGTCTTGGGTTCTGCCGACGTTGACCGAGAACAGCTCTCCTAAGGCACCGTCTGTAAAGGTTCGTGGATCCACCGCGCAGTTGATTAAAAAATCTGCGCCAAAATTTTAATTAAACGGCGCGGAATTAAACAACTTGTGCTTATAAGGACATTTTGATTTTTAATCAGTCACTTACCCGAGTCATGCGTCGCGAGCGAGAGCGGGACCCGTTGCGGTTGTTCGGCACAGACGGCGACGTCCGCTTCTCGGCGACGCTACCGACCCACCGTCCCGCCATCAACGCACTGCGCGGAACAACATCGCGAGACCGATCGCCGCGCCGATCCAGCCGACCCACACGGGCTCCGCGGCGAGCCCCGCCCACAGCACGCCGGCGATCACGAGCACGCCTCCGGTCAGCTGTCGGTCGCGGCGCGTCGCGCGGCCCGCGCCGTCGCGGTTTCTCGGCGCATAACGGTCGCGCGCGGTGCGCACCGGCTCACGCTGCGGGATCAGCGCCGCTTGCCTGAGCTTTCGGTGCAAAAGATCCGGCAACAGCAGAAGATCGTCGGCGAACTCTGGCCAGGCCTCGACGAGCTTGCGAATGTGCATGCTCGGGCTGCGTCGCTCCGCCATCCACGTCTCGAGGATCGGCTTCGCCGTGCGCCAGAGATCGAGCTCGGGATAAAGCTGCCGCCCGAGCCCTTCGATCTGCAGCAGCGTCTTCTGCAGCAGCACGAGCTGTGGCTGCACCTCCATGTGAAACTCGCGAGCCGTCTCGAAGAGCCTGAGCAGCACGAGCCCGAACGAGATGTCCTTCAGCGGCCGATCGAAGATCGGCTCGCATACCGCGCGCACGGCGGATTCCAGCTCGTCGACGCGCGTCTCGGGCGGCACCCAGCCGGAGTCGACGTGCAGCTCGGCGACGCGCCGGTAGTCGCGACGGAAGAACGCGAGGAAGTTCTCGGCGAGATAGTGCTGATCCTCGTCGCTGAGCGACCCGACGATGCCGAAATCGACGGCGATGTAGCGCGGCTTCGCCGGATCCGTGAGGTCGACGAAGATGTTGCCGGGATGCATATCCGCGTGGAAGAAGTTGTGCCGGAACACCTGCGTGAAGAAGATCTCGACGCCGTTCTCGGCCAGCAGGCGGATATTCGCGCCGCGCTCGACGAGCACGTCGACCGCGCTGATCGGAATCCCCCGAATGCGCTCCAATGTCAGAATGTTCGGTCGGCAATAGTCCCAGTAGACCTGCGGCACGTAGAGCTTGTCGGAGCCCGCGAAGTTGCGCCGGAGCTGCGCCGCATTCGCGGCTTCGCGCAGCAGATCGACCTCGTGCAGCAGCGTCTTGTGGAATTCCTCGACGACCTCGACCGGGCGCAGGCGGCGTGCGTCCGGCCAATAGCGCTCCGCGAGCCACGCGAGCTGATAGAGCACCTCGATGTCCCGCTCGATCTGCGCGCGCACGTCGGGACGCAGGATCTTCACGACGACCTCGGTGCCGTCGACGAGCTTCGCCGCGTGAACCTGCGCGATCGAGGCGGCCGCGAGCGGCTCGCGCTCGAACTCCGCAAAGATCTCGGAGACGGGACGATGGAACGCGCGCTCGATCGTCGCGATCGCGACCTCCGACGGGAAAGGCGGGACCTGGTCCTGGAGCTTCGCGAGCTCGGCCGCGAGAGACGGAGACAGGAGATCGCGCCGCGTCGATATCGCCTGGCCGAACTTCACGTAGATCGGCCCGAGCTCCTCGAGCGCGAGCCGCAGCCGCTCGCCGAGCGGCCGTCGCTTCATCGTCCGGCCGGGCAGGAGCTTCTGCATCCACGCGAGCGGACGAAAGAGATGCGTTCGCCAGACGATCTCGTCGAGGCCGTAACGGAGCAGCGTGCGCTGGATCGACAGGAGCCTGAGCGGCAGGCGCAGACGACGGACCGGCATCAGCGCGTCTCGCCGCCGACGGCGCGTCGAGGATCGCGGGCGTCGTCATCCGCCCGCGCCGAGCCTTGCCGCCGGCCGCGTAGGCGTCGCTCGAGGCGCTCGAGCCGTGCCGCCGCCCGTTCGACGTCGTCGCGCAGCGTCTCGACGGCGTCGAGCAGCGCCTCGGCCTCATAGCGCGTCGGCAGCAATCGCCTTTCCTCGGTCAGGTATTCCGCCGTATTGAGCTCGAACGCGCGGCCGGATCTCTTCAGCCACGCGACGAACGCCCGCGCCGCCTGGCCCGCGCGATGCGCGGGAATGTCGCCGACGAAGCGCGCCGCCTCCTCCTCGAGATCGGGCAGCGCGAGCTTCAAGACTTCGGCGAACTGCTCAGCGACGTGCACGCGTCCGGTCAGCTCGACGCCCGAGCCGTGCAGGCGGCTCGCGATATTGCGCTGCCGCACGAGGCGCAGCAGATCGAGCGGCGTGCCGCGGACCGTGACGTCGGAAGGCGCGGCGTCGTTCTCGATCACGCGCACGCGGCCGCCTTCGGCACGCAGCGTGAGATCGAGACCCACGCCCTCGACTCGCACGCGGAAACTGCGACCCTCGAGCGCTTCGAGCTTCCGCTCGACGCTCGACGATTCCCGAACGGCGCGCTCGAGCAGCCGCTCGGCCGCGGCGGACAACGGCAATCTCATCGCTATAGCCGAAAGCCGATATGCAACGCGACGATGCCGGCCGACAGGTTGTGGAAGCTCACGCGCTCGAAACCGGCTCGTTCCATCATGCGCTTCAGCGTTTCCTGGTCCGGATGCCGGCGGATCGACTCGGCGAGATAGCGATAGCTCGCGGCATCGCGGGCGATGAGCTGCCCCATCCGAGGCAGGACCTGGAAAGAGTACGCGTCGTAGAGCGGCTCGAGCGGGCCCAAGAGCGGCTTCGAGAACTCGAGCACGAGCAGCCGGCCGCCGGGCTTCAGCACGCGGCACATCTCCCTGAGCGCCGCAGGCTTGTCGGTCACGTTTCTCAAGCCGAAGCCGATCGTCACGCCGTGGAAAGTGCGGTCGGGGAACGGCAGCGCTTCCGCGTCGGCCTGGACGTAGGCGACGTTGCCGGCGATGCCGCGGTCGAGCAAGCGGTCGCGGCCGCGCTCGAGCATCCGGCGGTTGATATCCGTGACGAGCACGCGCCCCGTCGGACCGACTCGCCGCGCGAGACCGAGCGCGAGATCTCCGCTGCCGGCCGCGACGTCGAGCGCGAAGTCGCCGGGCTTCAAGCCCGTCCGTGCGATCGTGAACGCCTTCCACCAGCGGTGGAGGCCGAACGACATCACGTCGTTCATCAGGTCGTAGCGCGGCGCGACGGAGTCGAAAACGCCTCGGACCCGAGCCTTTTTCTCGCCGCGCGGCACCCGCTCGTAGCCGAAATCGGTCAGCGGCTCGCGCGTGACCTTTACGCGGGGCTCGTCGTGATTGGGTTCGATCATCCCTCGGATCCGCTTCAGCTCGGGGTTCGGGACTTGCCCGCCTTCTCGAGGCGCTCGAGATACCGGGCCCAGTTCCGCTCGCGGTTGCGGCCCAGCTCGTAGAGTATAGGCCAGGTATAAATGCCCGTAGCGTGCCCGTCGTCGAAAACGATCCGGATCGCATATCGACCGACCGGCTCGATCCGGACGATCCCGACGTTCTCCTTGCCAGTGACGAGAATACCCTCGCCGGCCACATGGCCCTTGACCTCGGCCGACGGCGAGTACACGCGAAGGTACTCGGCGTCGAGGTCCGCCTCGAAGCCGTCGTCGAAGCGCACGACGAGCCGGCGCGTCTTCTTCTTCAGCGTGATCTCGACGGGCTGCGGCATGGACCGGTCCCTGTAAGGGGCTACCGACCCTATTGTCTCCGTTTTTCGCGCCCCTTTGCGCTCTTCAGAGAATGTAGCGGGTCAGGTCCTCGTCCTTGATGAGCTCGCCGAGATGCGCGTCGACGTACGCGGCGTCGATGACGACCGTTTCGCTGGCACGGTCGGCCGCCTCGAACGAGATCGACTCGAGCAGCCGCTCGAGCACCGTGTGCAGACGCCGGGCACCGATGTTCTCGCTGCGCGAGTTCACCTCGTACGCGACCTCGGCGATCCTCCGGATGCCGCTCGGCTCCCATTCGAGCTTCACGCGCTCGGTCTCGAGCAGGCTCGAGTATTGGCGCGTCAGCGACGCGCTCGGCTCGGTGAGAATCTTCACGAAATCGTCGATGCCGAGCGCCGAGAGCTCGACGCGGATGGGGAACCGCCCCTGGAGCTCGGGAATCAGGTCGGACGGCTTCGCGACACTGAACGCGCCGGACGCGATGAACAGGATGTGATCCGTCCGCACCATCCCATAGCGCGTGCTCACGGTGGAGCCCTCGACGAGCGGCAACAGATCGCGCTGCACGCCTTCGCGAGAGACGTCGGCGCCGATGCCTTCGGAGCGCCGCGCGATCTTGTCGATCTCGTCGATGAATACGATGCCGTGCTGCTCGGCGGCTTCGAGCGCCTGCAGCTTGATCTCCTCCTCGTTGACGAGCTTCGCGGCTTCCTCGTCCTTCAGGATCCGGAGCGCATCCTTCACCTTGAGCTTGCGCGTCCGACGCCGGTTGCCGGACAGGCTCTTGAACATGTTCTGGAGCTGCGCCGTCATCTCCTCCATGCCGGGCGGCGCCATGATCTCGACGCCGATCTGCGGCGCCTGCACCTCGATCTCGACCTCGCGCTCGTCGAGCGCCCCCTCGCGCAGCATCTTGCGCAGGCGCTGGCGCGTTTCCCGCCCTTCGCCTTCGTCGCGAATGCCGGGCAGGAGTGCGTCGAGCAGCCTATCCTCCGCAGCGTCCTCGGCGCGGTGGGCGACCTTCGCCATGGCCTGCTCGCGCACCATTTTCACGGCCATGTCGACGAGATCGCGGATGATCGAATCGACGTCGCGCCCGACGTAACCCACTTCGGTGAACTTCGTCGCCTCGACCTTGATGAACGGCGCGTTCGCGAGCTTCGCGAGCCGCCGCGCGATCTCGGTCTTGCCGACGCCGGTCGGCCCGATCATCAGGATGTTCTTCGGCGTGATCTCGCTGCGCAGCGGCTCGGGGATCTGCGCGCGCCGCCAGCGGTTGCGCAGCGCGATCGCGACCGCCCGCTTCGCCTCGTGCTGACCGATGATGTACTTGTCGAGCTCCTGGACGATCTCGCGCGGCGTCATCGACATGGGCGTCCTGCCTCTTACAGCTCTTCGATGGTGATGTGACGGTTCGTATAGATGCAGATATCCGCGGCGATCGTCATCGCTTTCTCGACGATCTCCCGCGCGCCGAGCTCCGTGTTCTGCATCAGCGCGATCGCCGCGGCCTGCGCATAGGCTCCGCCGGACCCGATCGCGATCAGATCCTGCTCGGGCTCGATCACGTCGCCCGTGCCCGAGATCAGCAGCGTGTGCGACGCGTCCGCGACGCAGAGCAGCGCCTCGAGCCGGCGCAGCATGCGGTCGGTGCGCCAGTCCTTCGCGAGCTCGATCGCGCCGCGCGTCAGGTTGCCGTACTGGTCGAGCTTCTTCTCGAACAGCTCGAACAGCGTGAACGCATCGGCCGTGCCGCCGGCGAATCCGGCGAGCACGCGGCCGTCGCGAAGGCGACGGACCTTGCGGGCGTTGCCCTTCATGATCTTGTCGCCCATCGTGACCTGGCCGTCGCCCCCGATCGCGACGCGGCCGTTACGGCGAACACAAAGAATCGTCGTGCCGTGAAATTCGCTCATCGTCCTTCCCGGTCAGCGGAAATCGCAGCGTGGGGCGTTGGGGCCGACACTTACGGCCCTTCGCCGCCGGCTCGGCGTGCACGGGCGGGCTTCCGGCAACGGCGCTCCCGGCGCACGAGCCTGTCAGCGCCGCCGGGCGCGCGGATGTGCTTGATCGTAGATGCGGGCCAGGTGCTGGAAATCAAGGTGCGTGTAGACCTGGGTCGTCGACAGGCTCGCATGGCCGAGGAGCTCCTGGACCGCGCGCAGATCGCCGCTGGATTCCAGCAGGTGCGTCGCGAACGAGTGCCGCAGCATGTGCGGATGGACGCGGACCGGCGCACCGTGCCGCCTCGCCCAGGCTTCGACCCGCGCCTGCACCGAGCGGCGGCTGAGCCTTCGGCCGTTCCGGCCGACGAACATCGCGGACTCGTCCGGCGCGGCGAGCTCGCCGCGCACGGCGAGCCATTTTTCGAGCGCTTCGATCGCGACCCGCCCGACCGGGACGATCCGGGTCTTCGATCCTTTGCCGACGACGCGCACCGTGCGGTCGTCGAGATCGACGTCGGCGACGTCGAGCCCGGTGAGCTCCGCGAGCCGCAGTCCCGAGGAGTAGAACAGCTCGAGGATGGCCGCGTCCCGCAGCTCGAGCGCGTCCTCGGGCGCAGGCGCGAGCAGGCTCGCGACCTGGTCCGTGTCGAGCGTCGCCGGCAATCGGCGGGGCGCCTTCGGCGCCTGCACATGCACGGCCGGGTTCGTCTTCGCGAGACCGGCGCGGAGCAGCGAGTGGTAGAACGTCCGCACGGCGGAAAGCCGCCGGGCGATGCTCCGCGGTCCGAGCCCTTTCCTGTGACATTCCGCGGCGAACCGACGCACGTGATACGAGTCGACGGCGCCAAGGTCCTCGACCCCTTCGCGCGCGAGAAACTCGAGCAGCGCTTCGATATCGCGGCGGTACGCGGCGACGGTATGCGCCGACAGCCGCCGCTCCGTCGCGAGCTCGGTCAGAAACGAGGCGAGCGCGTCAGACGGCCGCACTCAGGGTCTGCTCGCCGGCGAGCGCGACGGAAATCAGCTCGCCGATGCGGTTCAGGAAATCCATGCGCTTGCCGGGATGGAAATGCGTCGGATCCCGACTGCCGATCACGAGGAAGCCGACGCTCGCACCCGGTCCGAGCGGCAACATCGCCGCGGATTCGATCGCGTCGGCCTCGCGGTCGAACAACAGCACCTTCTGCCGATCGCGCAACGGACCGCAGCGCGTGCGCGCGCCCTGCAGGAACGCCGAGAACGGCCGAAGCTCCGGGTCGTCGCGGGCGATGCGCAGCACGAAGCCCGGGCGGTCGCCGAGATAGTCGGTCACGCCTTTGAACAGCACGAGCGTCGCGCGCTCGGCGCCGAAATCCTCGCGCAGGCTCGTCTCGAGCTGCTCGAGCCGCTCCGCGGGATCGGACGTGCGCAGCAGCCGCACAGAGAGATGATGAATCTTCTCGAGCAACGCGTCGTTGGTCTTCGCGACCGAGATCAGCTCCTTGAGCTGCCGCTCGAGCTCGGCATTGCGTTGCCGAAGCATCGCGACCTGCCTTTCGATGAGCGAGACGGTGAAGCCGTTCGTCTCGTGCGGTAGCCTGAGCCGCAGCAGCAGCGATCGGTGTCGCTCGAAGAAGTCCGGACGCCGCTGAAGATAGTCCGCGATCGCCTGCTCGGAGATCGTCTCGTCGAGCTCCGGCTCGTGCTTGCGTTGACTCATAGTTCGATCAGACCTTCGTACACGAGCGTCGCCGGGCCGGCCTGCCACAGCGGCTGGCCCGGGCCCGGCCAGCGGACCGACAACCGGCCGCCGCGGAGCTCGACCTCGACTTCCTCCCGGAGCTCGCCCCATCTGCGCCCGACCGCCACCGCGGCCGCGGCCCCGGTGCCGCACGCCGGCGTCTCGCCGACGCCGCGCTCGTAGACTCGGAGTCGCACGCGCTCGGGGCTTACGATCTCGAGAAAACCGACGTTGACCCCCTGTGGAAACGCCGTGTGCACGGCCAGCTCCGCCCCCAGTATACCGATGTCTGCGCGCTCGACCGAATCGACGCGAATCACCGCATGAGGATTGCCGAGCGATACCGCGCCGAACTCGACCTCGCCGCGCGAGAGCCGCAGTCGGTATCGCTCCTGCTCCGCCGGAGCGTCGAACGGCAGCGCCTTGGGCTCGAAACGCGGCACGCCGAGATTCACGCTCACGATCCCGCCGTCGCGCACCAGGGCCTCGATCGGACCCGCACGGCTGTCGAGCACGAGACGCCCCGCGGCGCCTCCCGCGCGACGCGACGCGACGAAGCGCGCGATGCAGCGCGCGCCATTGCCGCATTGCTCGACCTCTCCGCCGTCGGCGTTGTAGATACGATAGCGCGCATCGCTCCTGCCGGCCTCGCCCGGCAGAACGAGCAGAAGCTGATCGAAGCCGACGCCCAGGCGGCGATCGGCCCAGCGGCGGACGAGCTCGGCGTCCGGCGGCGGTGCCTCGGCCGGCCATTCGGCAACCATGAAGTCGTTGCCGAGGCCGTGCATCTTCGCGAAGCGGACCTGCATCGAATTCCCGTTCGACTGCGACCCGCAGCGCGCGCCTTGGCACGCGCCGTGCGGAGGGTTTAATGTCCGCCCGGGCATCGCAGAGGACGAACCGGGCGCCGGTCGCAAAGTATACGTGGAATCGCCTTGGCCTAAACCGCAGAAGACGTGTCGCGACCTGCGCGACTTTCTCGCGCTGCTCGAAAGCCGCGGCGAGCTCAAGCGTATCGGCGTGCGCGTCGACCCGAAGCTCGAGCTGACCGAGATCTCGCGTCGCACGTTGGCGAAGGGCGGGCCCGCCTTGCTGTTCGACGACGTCGGCGTGCCCGGCGTGCGCGCGCTGACGAACCTGTTCGGCACCGAGTCGCGAATCGTCGCCGCGCTCGGCGCCGAAGGACCCGACGCGCTGACCGAGCTCGGCAAGCTGCTCGCGGCGCTCAAGGCGCCGGAGCCGCCGCGCAGCGTCGGCGAGGCGTTCCGGAAGCTTCCCCTCCTCAAAGAGATCCTCAACATGGCGCCGCGCGTGCTGCGCGACGGCAAGACGCAGGAAGTGCGCATCGAGGGCGCCGACGTCGACCTCGGCGCATGGCCGATCCAGACGTGCTGGCCCGGCGACGCCGGCCCCTTGATCACGTGGGGGCTCACGACGACGCGCAACGTGCATACCGGCCGGCAGAATCTCGGCGTCTATCGCCAGCAGGTCATCGACCGTAACAAGGTCATCATGCGCTGGCTCGCGCACCGCGGCGGTGCAACCGACTTCGCCGCGTGGCAAGCGGCGAGGCCGGAAGAGCGCTTTCCGGTCGCGGTCAGCATCGGCGCGGATCCCGCGACGATTCTCGCGGCCGTGACGCCGATCCCCGATACGCTTTCCGAATACGCGTTCGCAGGGCTCCTGCGCGGCGAGCGCACCGAGCTCGTCGACTGCATCGGCTCGGACCTGCGCGTGCCCGCGCACGCGGAGATCACGCTCGAGGGCTACATCGAGCCGGGCGAGACCGCGCTCGAAGGCCCATTCGGCGACCATACCGGCTACTACAACGAGGCCGAGCGGTTCCCGGTGATGACGATCGAGCGCATCACGCATCGCCGCGACCCGATCTATCACACGACTTACACCGGCCGCCCGCCGGACGAGCCGGCCGTGCTAGGCCTCGCGTTGAACGACGTCTTCGTCCCTATCCTGCAGACGCAGTTTCCCGAGATCGTCGACTTCTATCTGCCGAGCGAGGCGTGCTCGTATCGGGTCGCGGTCGTCAGCATCAAGAAACAGTATCCGGGGCACGCGCGCCGGATCATGTTCGGCGTCTGGTCGTACTTGCGTCAGTTCATGTACACGAAGTTCGTGATCGTCGTCGACGACGACATCGACGCGCGCGACTGGAAGGACGTGATCTGGGCGATCTCGACCCGCGTCGATCCCGCACGCGATACGTTGATCGTCGAATCGACGCCGATCGACTACCTCGACTTCGCGTCGCCGGTGGCCGGCCTCGGCTCGAAGCTCGGCATCGACGCGACGTCGAAATGGCCGGGGGAGGTCGATCGGGAATGGGGGCGGCCGATCTCGATGAGCCCCGAGGTCGTCGAGCGAATCGACCGGATCTGGGCCGAGCTCGGCATCGACTGACGCGTGCCCGAGCGGGAACGCCGCTGTCTCAAGAATCATCCCGCTTGTTGGACTTTTGTCATAAGCATCGCTAAGTTATGCGCGTTGCGGCGGCCGCGGGCCAGCGGTAAGTCGGGCAGGGACCGCTCGGGAGTGGATGTATGAGAAGCATTCTGGTCATCAACCCGAAGGGGGGCTGCGGAAAGAGCACGATCGCGACCAACCTCGCCGCGTACTACGCGTCCGAAGGCTACGAAACCGCGCTCGCGGACTACGACCCCCAGGCCTCGTCGCTCGCATGGCTCGCGGAGCGGCCGGCGAGCTACAACCCGATCACCGGCATCCAGGCTTTCGAGACCGGCCTCCGTGCGCTGCCGCGCAACACCGAATATCTGATCATCGACGCGCCGGCGCGCTCTTACGGCCGGGAGCTCACCGAGCTCGTCAAACGCGCGGAGACGATCATCGTGCCGGTGCTGCCTTCGCCGATCGACATGAAGGCCGCGGCGACCTTCATCGAAGAGCTGATGAACGTGCACAAGGTCGCGGAGAAGAAGGCAAAGGTGGCACTCGTCGCGAACCGGGTTCGCGACAACACGCTGATCTTCGAAGAGCTCGACGAGTATCTGACCAAGCTGAGGGTGCCTTACGTCACGGCGCTGCGCGAGGCGCAGAACTATATCCGCGCGTACCAGCGCGGGCTCGGCGTGCACGAGCTGCCGCCGTATCTCGCGTGGCCGGACTGGGAGCAGTGGGATCCGCTGCTCGAGTGGCTCGATTCGAAGCGGTCTCGGCCGAGCTAGGAAACTCGGGGCTGCGTCGCCGGCGCAATCGCTCCTTTCAGACCCCCTTCACCCGGACGGCGGCTCGAGCGCCGGCACGCTGGCCTTGCCGGCGTCCGCGAGCGCGAGCCCCGAGCGGAACGCGAGCGCCGCCTGCTCGTTCTCGCCGAGCCGATCGAGCAGCGTACCGTAGAGCGCGTACGCTTCCGGCGCGGGCTCGATCGCGATGCTCGACTCGAGATAGCTTCGCGCCTTGCCCCATAGCTCGTTCGCGATGCAAAGCCGCGCCGCGGCGACGAGCAGCGCCGGATCGTCCGGCCGCGTCTCGAGCCACGCTTCGGCCTGCGCGAGCTGCTTCGCCCCATCCGGCGCACGCACTCGCCCGTAGGCGTCGACGAGCGGCTTGTCCCACGTGCGCTTCAACGCGGCGCGGAGCACGCGCTCGGCGTCGTGCCCGCGGCCGAGCCGGTCGAGCGCGAGCGCACGCAGCGCGATGAGGCGCGGGCGCCGGCGCAGCTCGCGCGGCAAGTCGTTCCAGCGACGCTCGAGCGCGTCGGACGTGAGCTCCGGGTCGGAAAGCTCGGCGCCGAACGCTTCGGCCGCGAAGCTCTCGAGCTCGTCGGCCGCGAGGCGTGCGCGAGGCAAACGTGGCAGTAGCGCCGTGAGCTCGGCCGCGCGACCCGCGGCCTTCGAGGCCCTCGCGGCGACGGCGAGCGCGACGGGATGATTCGGCGACGCCTCCAGCACGCGTTTCGCCGTCCCGAGCGCACGTGCGTGCTCGCCGCTTTCGAGCTCGAGCTCCGCTTGCGTCACGAGCACGGTCGTCTCGGCGGCGGGCAGCGCCTCGCGCGCGATCCTGAGCCAATCGTCGCGCCGCTCGAGCGCCCCTTGCTGCTGCGCGGCGCGCGCGGCCAGCAGATAGTGCACGAGCGGCGCCTCGCTTCCGCGCGCGCTGCGCGTCAACAGACGCTCGCCCTTCGCCCAGTCGCCGTCAGCGAGCAGCATCAGCCCTTTCGTGAGCTCGGCGGCGGAGCGGCGCCTTCGTCGCTCGCCGAGCGACTCGCCGACGTTGCGCGGCGCACGGAGCAGCGCCGCGACGACACGAACCGCGGCATAGAGCGCGATCAGCACGAGGATGAGCCCCGGGATCGACATCTCGACGAGATAGCCGCGATAGTCGATCAGCACGTAGCCGCGCTCCTCGACGAGCCAATGCGCGGCGAAAGCGCCGATCACGAGCGCGACGACGAGCCCGAGCCCGAGACGCATCATTCCGCTCCGGCCGCGCGCAGGACCGCGAGCGAGCGGCCGATATCCGGCCGCGGCGGCGCGACGTCGATCTTCGCGAGCTCGGCGACGAGCGCGGCCGCGGCGCGCACGCCGGGATCGGCCGCGTCGAAATCGCGCTCGAGGAGCTCCGCCGCGGCGGCGAGGCTCGCGGCGTACACCGCCTGCCGCGCTTCGAGCGCGGCGGTGCGCGCGAGCGCAAGCTCCGCGGCGAGCTCGCGCCGCGCGACGGCCCGGCGCCCGGCGAGCAGGGCGCGCGTCTCGGCCTCGTCGCGCCGCTCGACGCTCACGAGACTGCCGAGTGCGCGTTTCGCGCTCGCGACGAGCCGGCCGAGCCCCGGCTCGACGTCCTCGACGGGCGGCGCGCCATCCTTCGGGGCGCCCGCGGAGCGTAACGGCAGCTCGTCGACGCGCGCCGCGATGCTCGCGAGGTCGAAGACGATGCGCTCGATATCGGGACGCTCGACGCTCTCGAGCGCGAGCAGGTCCGCGGCGATCTGCCGGCGGACCGGCGCGAGCGTCGGATCAGCGAGGCCGCGAAGACTCTCGTCCGCGAGCTCGAGCGCGGTCTTCGCGTTATCCCATCGACCGCCGAGCTCGAGCTCGGCGTTCGCGACGGAGAGATAGTATTCGGCTTCCGCGCGCCGCCAGACGGCCTTCGCATCCGGCGTGCCGCCCTGCACCGCGTCGAGCCGCCGCTCGAGCTCCGCGATGCTCGCGGGCAAGCTTTCGATGCGGCGCTCGAGATCGTCGATCCGGCGAGGCAGCGCATCGAGATCCGCGTTCAGTCGCTCGTTGCGCGAGGCGCCCGCGTCGACGGTCGCGCGAAGCGCGTCGAGGCGATCCGACAGCTCGCGCTGCGTCGCGCGCACGCGCTCGAGCGCGTCGTTGAGCTCGCGCTGCGCGGTATCGAGCGCGACGTCGACCGCGCGGTGCTGCCGCCATTGAAACGCGACGCCGCCGACCGCGAGGATCGCGAGGATCAGCGCGGCCGCCGCGGTGAGCGGGGAGCGCTGCGGCGCTGGCCGCGGCTCGGCGTGTGGCGGGGGCGGCGCGTTATCGGGCCCGGGATGGCTTTCGCTCATGGTGCGCGCTGCGTCGGTGGCGGCTATTGTCGCCGCGACCGTCGCCGCACGCCAGCGCGCGGCGCTACGAGTCGAACCGGGGGCGTCGACGTTACACGACGCCGAGCTTGCGTTTGAGCTCCGTGAGCTGCCGGCGGCTGACCGGCAGCGTCTCGCCGTTGCGGAGCCTGAGCGCGTAGCCGTCGTTGCCGCGCTCGAGCGCGTCGATGTGATCGATCGCGACGAGCAGGCTTCGATGCGCGCGGACGAACGCGTCGGCGAACTCTTCCTCGAGGCGTATCAGCGACTCGTCGATCAGGTGCTCGCCTTCCGCATGCCGCACCGTGACGTACTTCTGCTCGGCACGAAAATAGAAAATCGAGCCGACCGGGATCAGCTTGAGCTCGTCGCGCACGCGGACCGCGATATGCCGCCGCGCGCCGAACGGCCTCGCCTCGGCGAAGCGCTCGATCAGCGCCGGGCTCAGCCGCGCCGCGTGTTTCAGCGCTTCCTCGAGACGGTCGCGGCGCACGGGCTTCAGCAGATAGCCGACCGCGCGCGACTCGAACGCGTCGAGCGCGTACTGATCGTACGCGGTCGTGAAGATGACCGCGGGCGGCGTCTCGAGCCGCGCGAGATGCCGTGCCGCCTCGATGCCGCTCATCCCGGGCATCCGGATATCGAGCAGCACGATCCCCGGACGAAGGCGCGACACTTGCTCGAGCGCCTCGACGCCGGACGCGCAGAGACCGGCGACGCGCCAGCCGTCGAGCTCCCCGACGAGACGCGCGAGACGCTCGCGCGCAGGCGGCTCGTCGTCGACGATCAGCACATCGATCGGGCTCGGCGAAGGCACGCTCATGTCGACAGCGGCAGCGCGACCGCGACGGTGTAGCGGTCGGGCTCGTTCTCGATCTCGAGGCTCCCGCGCTCGCCGTACGCGAGTTTCAACCTTTCGCGCAGATTGTCGAGCGCGAGGCGGTTGCCGGGCCGTTGCGCACGGTCGGGCGCGAGCGGATTCGTGAGCGTCAGCACGAGCCGTCCATCCTCGACGCGCGCGGCGACGCGCACCGTGCCGCCCTCGGGCAGCGGCTCGATGCCGTGATAGATCGCGTTCTCGAGCAGCGGCTGCAGCGTCAAGCCCGGCAGGCGCGCCGTGCGCGGCACGCCGTCGACGTCCCATTCGACGCGCAGACGCTCGCCGAGCCTGAGCGACTCGATGCGCGCGTATCCGCGCGCGATCTCGAGCTCCTCCGCGAACGTGAGCGGCTGCTCCGCCCCCTTCAGCGTCGCGCGCAAGAGATCCGCGAGATCCTCGACGGCCTGCTCAGCGGCCGCGGCGTCGCTGCGCGTCAGCGCCGCGATCGTGTTCATGCTGTTGAACAGAAAGTGCGGTCGCATCCGCGCCTGGAGCGCGTCGATGCGCGCGCGATTCTCCGCGCGCACTTGCCGACGCCACGCGTCGGCGACGTAGAAATAGCGCAAGAGCAGCGCGGTGACGATGACGCAGATGCCCTCGTTGCGCAGCAGGAAGGGCGTGAGCTCGGTCGGGAGCAATCGCGTTCCGTCCGCGGCGGCCGCGTAGAGCGAGCCGAACCACACCGTAAGCCCGGAGAACACCGCGGTATTCGTGATCGTGAGCGCGAACACCACGGCCGCTACCGCCGCCGTCGACAGGCCGGCGAGACGCGGTCGCGCGACGCAGAGGAGCGCCGCGGACGAAAGCCCGAGCCATTGCACGAACATCGAGATTCGGCCGAGGTCGATGAGAAACGGCCAGGGGCTGCCGGTGCGCACCAGCGCGAGCACGAACGCGAGCAGCTCCGCGATCATCACGACCGCGAAGACCATGCGCGGCTGGCAGAAATCGGGTAGGAAGCTCTCGTCTCGATGCGACGACTCGAGCGAAGCCGACGCAGCGCTCAGCCGGTCAGCTGCACCAGCGCTCGACATCGGCCGCGGCCCGGGCTCGGACCTCGTCGATCTCCTCGTCGCTCAGATACTCGCGCTCGCCGTCCGGCCGCTGCCTGAAGAGTCTGCGGGCATTCGCGTAGCGCGCGACTCGCTCGCGCGCGATCTCGCAGTTCTGCGCGCGCTGCTCGGCAGTGAGCTCGGGCTCGCTCGCCGCGCCGAGATCCTCGGCGGAGGGCTCGCTTTGCTCCGGCGCGGTGCCGGGCCGCGCCGCGATCGGGGACGGTGGCGACGACGGCGGTGTGATCGCGATATCGACCGGCTTCGCATCGGGTGCGGTCGGGCGATCGCTGTAGATCACGGTGCCGTCGGGCGCGACGGCCATGTAGACGTCGGCTGTCCATGCGGCACCGGCGGCGAGCGCCAGCGACAAGCAGAGAATGAGGCGCACGGTCACCTCCTTGAGCGTGGCCCGAGTCTAGCACGCGGGCTCGGCGCCAAAGCGTGAAGTGCGTCGCTGTCCGGCAGGCCTCCGGCTAGCCGCCGAACGGCCGGTCGAGGAAACGGAGCTGCAAGGCTTCGCCGACGTCTCCCGCGGTCACTGTCTCGCGCCCGGCGAGATCGGCGATCGTGCGCGCGACCTTCATCGCGCGCACGCTGCTGCGCATGCTGAGCTGCCAACGGCTCGCCGTGAGGCGGAGGAGCGTGAGCGCTTCGCGCTCGGCGCGGACGCTCCGCCAGAGCTCCGCATCGGACAGCCGCGCGTTGAGCTTCCCCGCGCGGTCGAGCTGGCGTGCGCGCGCCGCGACGACCAGGTCGCGGAGCTCCGCGGTCTCGCGGCGGGGTGCGGTCGCGGACGGTTCCTCGAAGGGCGCCCGCGGCACCTCGACGTGCAAGTCGAACCGATCGAGCAGCGGGCCCGAGATGCGGCTCCGGTACTGCTCGAGGCGCGAAGGCGAGCATCGGCAGCGGTCCGTGCCGTCTCCGCGGTGGCCGCAAGGGCACGGATTCATCGCCGCGATCAGCTGAAACTCGGCCGGGAACTCGACCTGCTCGTTGACCCGCGAGATCCGCGCGACCCCCGCCTCGAGCGGCTCGCGCAGCGCCTCGAGCGCGGTCCGCGAGAACTCCGGCAGCTCGTCGAGGAACAGCACGCCGCGGTGCGCGAGCGAGATCTCGCCGGGCCGCGGCCGGCTGCCTCCGCCGACGAGCGCGGCGGCCGACGACGTATGATGCGGCGCCCGGAAAGGCGGTCGGAGCCCGTTCTCGAGCACCGTGCGGTCGCCGGCGACCGACGCGATGCTCGCGACGAGCATCATGTCCTCGAGGTCGAGCGGCGGCAGCAAGCCGCGGAAACGCTCCGCGAGCATGCTCTTTCCGCTGCCTGGAGGACCGATCATCAATGCGTTGTGGCCGCCGGCCGCCGCGATCACGAGGGCGCGCTTCGCCAGCGCCTGACCGCGCACGTCCGCGAAATCCGGGCCGTCTTCCGATGGGGCCGTGATCGGCCGCGGTGCGACTCGGACAAGCTTTTCGCCGCCATCGACGTGCGCGAGCGCTTCGCCGAGCGTCGCGGCCGCATACGCCTCGGCGTCCGCCACGAGCGCGGCCTCGTTCGCGTTGCCTGCCGGCACGATGATGCTGCGGCCGGCGTCGCGCGCGGCGAGCACGGCAGGCAGCGCGCCGGTGATCGGTCTGAGCTCGCCGGACAAGGAAAGCTCGCCGACGAGCTCGATTCGCTCCTCGGCCCAGCGCTCGTGCCGCTGCACCATCACGAGCCCGATGGCGATCGCGAGATCGAAGCGGCCGCCTTCCTTCGGCACGTCGGCCGGACCCAAGTGCACGGTGATCCGTCCGTTCGGCACCGCGAGCCCGGCCGTCGCGAGAGCCGCGCGCACGCGATCCTTGCTCTCGCGGACCGCGGCCGCGGGGAGCCCCGTCACCGTGAACGTCGGAAGGCCGCTCGCGACGTGCACCTCGACGGTGACCTCGTACGCGTCGAGGCCGCGCTGACCGCGGCTCACGAGCCGCGCGAGCGGCATCGGCACGCGAACGGGGCGACGCCCGCCGGAAAGGCCGGGCGCGCGGAGATTCGGCGAGCACTGGGCAAGCTGCGGGACAAAGACGTTCCAGATCGAAACGGGCCCGCGATGATTGGAAGGCGTTCGGCCGTCCGAAGCGAGCCGGAAATCGCGCCCGGTGCGTCAGAAAGGAAGCTTTCGAGCTCCGCAGGTTTTCACGGCAAGCGAAAAACGTCGCTTTCGAGCGCGCCGATCACGGGCGCGCAACGTCTCCTTCGGACGCTGCCCTTCGTTCGAGGAGCGTGCCGTTCGAGCTCGTGCACCGCAAAAGCGACGGCCTACGCCGCTCCGCAGCGGAAAAAGCTCCGCCACGCGGAGTCGGCCGGCGCGCCGACCGCGGTCGGGCGTTACTCGTCCGCGACCTGGCCGGACGGGGGCGCCTCGGGCGAGCTCGCACCGGCGTCGCTCGCGCCGGACCGCCCTTCGAGCTCGCTCTCGAGGGACGCGAGCCGCGCCTCGAGCGCCTCGAGCTTCTCGCGCGTGCGCTCGAGCACGGCGCGCTGCACGTCGAATTCCTCGCGCGTGACGAGGTCCATGCGCTCGAGACCGGAGTGTATGAGCGCGCGCAAGTTGCGCTCCAGATCGTCGCCGAGCGCGCGGAGATTCTGCGGAAGCGATTGCGCGAGCTGCCGCGCGAGGTCGTCCAATCTGAAACGGTTCGAGGTATCGGTCATCGGAAAATCCTTCGGTCGCCGGCGGCGACGGGCCAATCGAGCGGGATACACCCAATACGATAACGCCGCTGCGATGATACCCCGCCTGCCCCCGGACGCGCTCGGCGCCGTCGCTCCGCTCCGACGGGCCGCGACGCTCGCCGCAGGATGTTGCGGACAGTTCGAGGCTGTGCGTGCCGAGCGATGCGCTATAATCGCGCCCGCTTTCACACCCCACCCCCTCTAGAGGATCTTCAGCTTTGCGGGACCAGGACCAACAGTTCTTCGACAGCTTCATGCTCGTCATCGGCATCCTGATCGGCGTGGCCGTGGGGCTGTTCTTTCTCGCCCGATCGATCGCGATGGATACGCAGAACGAGTACGTGATGTCGGACCCGCGCGTCCTCGCCGCGATCGACGAACGCATTCGGCCGGTTGGCCGCGTCGTGCTCTCCGGCGACGAGTCGCTGGCGGCCAGCCCGCAGCCGGCGGCCCCGGCGCCGACGGGACCGGCCACGCCGCTGACCGGCGAGCAGGTCTTCAATCAGGCGTGCTTCGCTTGCCACGCGCCGCCCGGAATCGGCGGAGCGCCGGTGCTCGGCGACGCCGACCAGTGGGGCTCGCGCATCGCGAAGGGCATCGAGGTGCTCGAGCAGAACGCGCTGAACGGCTTCCAGGGCGATACCGGTTTCATGCCCGCGAAGGGCGGACGGCCCGACCTCTCGGACCAAGAGGTCATCGACGCCGTGCACTACATGGTCGAGCAGGTGCAGGCGAACTGACCCGCGCCTGCCGCTCGATCGCCTCGGTCCTCACCGTTTAGCGAGGCCGGGCACGAAAACGCCCGGCCTCGCGCTTCGATCCCCGCCAGTTCCGGCCTGGCCGAGCTACGGCCCTGCCGAGCCAACGGCCCGGCCCAGCATCCCGCCGCGTCGCGGGGGCACGTCGCGGATGTGCAGATCCATCTGCGGGAACGCGATCGGAATGTCGAGCGCACGGAACGCCTTCACGATCTCGCGGTGCAGATCGCTCGTCGTCTGGAGCCTATCGCGAAGCTGCGCGACGTAGGCGCGAAGCTCGAAGTGCAGCGTGCTTTCGCCGAGCTTCAGGAACAGCGCCGTCGGGGCCGGCTCCGGAAGCACGACCGGATGCGCGCGCGCGACGCTCGTCAACGTGTCGATCACGAGCTCGGGATCCGCGTCGTAGCGGACGGCGATCGGCAGCACGATGCGCGTCATCGTGTCCGACAGCGTCCAGTTGATCAGGCGCTCGGTGATGAAGTTCTTGTTCGGCACGACGATCTCCCGGTTGTCCCAGTCGATGATCGTCGTCGCGCGCGTGCGGATCTTCGCCACCGTGCCGCTGTACTCGC
The DNA here is from genome assembly GCA_017577365.1 of Gammaproteobacteria bacterium. Classification (GTDB taxonomy): domain Bacteria; phylum Pseudomonadota; class Gammaproteobacteria; order Steroidobacterales; family Rariloculaceae; genus ZC4RG20. The sequence continues at coordinate 21,822 of PKRJ01000020.1, forward strand.
CGATCGTGATCGTGTCGCCGACTCGTACCGGCCGCTCGAACAGCATGATCAGGCCCGACACGAAATTGGCGACGACCTCCTGCAGACCGAAGCCGAGACCGAGGGACAGCGCCGCGACGAGCCACTGCAGCTCGCTCCAGCGCAACCCGAGCAGCGACGACACGACGAACACCGCGACGAACGAGATCGCGTAGCGAAGCAGCGTCGTGATCGTGTAGCGGTCCGCGTCGTCCATCCGCGTGCTGCGCGCGAGCAGGATCTCGACGAGGCCGGGGAGGTTGCGTCCGGCGAGCATGAAGAGCGCGACGAGCCCGACCGCCACCAGCGTGTCCTGCAGGCTCATGCGTGCGACGACCTCGCCTTCACTGCCCGTGCGTGACCACAGCGTGACGCCGTCGAGCCAGGTCAGCGCCGGCAGCACGTCGGACCAGACCCAGTACAGCCCGAGCGCGGTCAACGTCGCGGCGAGCGCGCGGATCAAGGTGCGCGTCTGATGGTTGACGTCCTCGATGCTGAGATTGGGTTCCGGCATGTCGACCGCATCGCCCGTAAGGCTGCTGCTCTCGAGCGCGGCGGCCATCTCGCGCTGCTCGTGCATGCGTCGGATCCGCAGACGGGTTTCGCTCAGCAAGAGCGCGCGCATCACGAGGCGGTAACCGAACCCGACGAGCGCAAGCACGACCGCGGTATCGATCGTGCGCGCGAAAAGCTCGCCGGCCGTCAGCAGGTATCCCGCGAGCGGCAGCACGACGAGCACTCCGGCGTAGGAGACGGCGAGGGCGCGGAAAAATCCCCTGCGCCGTCCGAAAGCGTCGACCGCGTCCGGCGGCGCGGGCGCGAGCAGCCGCCACGCGAGAAGCCCGCTCAACGCGCCCGCGGCGACCAGCGCGGCGCGTCCGAACACGTCGAAGACGAGGTCGTTCGGATGCACGAACGCGAGCGCGAGCGAAATGATCAGCACGAACTGGATCGGCATGTACCACTTCACGTCGCGGCGCAGCCGCTCGACGAGCACCGGGCTCGAGCCGAAGTGCACGGTCGCGACGCCGTTCCGGCTGATGAACAACGCGAGCAAATGACCCGCGAGCCACCAGATCGCGGCCGTCTTGAGCAGCGCGGCGAGAATCCCGACGCCGGGCGTTTGCTCGGGCAGCGCGGCGAGCCTGAGCGACGCGGCCATCATGAGCACCGGCGCGGGGAGCACGCGCAGCAGGCTCCACCCTATCGCTCGATAGGTCAGCCCGATGTTGTCCGTGAACCGGTGCTGCGTTTTCTCCGCGAGCCGGCGTAGATGCGAGCCGGCACGCCGGCCGGCGCGAAACAGCAGGGCCACGACGGCGAGCACCGCGAGCGCCGCGCCCGGGCTCTCGACGGTGATCGCACGAAGCGCGGCGCCGGTCTCGCGCCAGGCGTCGGGCTCGACGAGCGCGACGAACGCGTTCGGCACCTGGCGCACCCATTCGGCGCTGATCGGCACGTGACTCGGCCACCACAGTAGCGTCTCGCGCAAGATGTGCTCGAGCTCGTCCATCAACGCGACGACGGCGCGGAGCTGCGTCTCGGTCTGCCTGAGCTGCTCGATCAGCGTCTCCTCGCCTTGCACCTGTGCCTCGAGAACGCGCCGCTCGAGATCGCGCAGCGTCGCCGAGCCCTGGTTCTCGGCAACGCTCGCGGTCGGTGCGGTCGTCGCGACTCGTACGGCCTCGCGCAGCGGAATCGCGCGCAGTCGCGCTTGCGCGATCTCCCGCTCGACCACGTCGAGCGCCGCGCCGAAGTCGCCGAGCGCACGGAGGCGCCGCCGCTCCTCGAGAAACAGCGTTCCGACCGCGTCGGTCAGACCGCTGACCTCGAGCCGTTCGCGCACGGCCGCGAGCGTGCGCGTCAGGTCGTCCTCGATCGCGGCATAGGATTCGCGCGCCCGCTGCGCGGCACGGATCCGGCTCTGCGTCTCGGCGGCCGCGTCCATACCCGCGCGCAACGCGGCGATCTCGGCCGCGAAATGCCGCGCGGCATCGGGCTCGCGCTCGAGCAGCCGCGTGAGCTCGGCGCTGAGCTCGCGGAGCGCGGCGGTCGAGCGCGCGCCGAGCTCGGCCTGCCTGATTCCACAGGGCTTGCTCCGCCTCGGTCGCCGTTCGCGCGGCCGCGCGCTCTATGAGCCGCTCGAGCGGGCTCGCCTCGAGCCAAGCCTCCGCATCCGTCACATCGACGGCGTCGATCAGCGGCGCGATGCGCTCGCGCGTCGCATCGAGGCGCGCGACGAGGCGGTCGATGCGCTCGGCGAGCGACGTTTCGGGTCGGTCTCCTGCCTGCGGGAACGCATCCTGAGCGAACGCAGACCCCATGAGGCAGAGCGCGAGCACGACGACGCCCCGCAGGGCCACGCGCAATGCTGTGGTCATCGTGGGTTAGGCCTCGATTCAGGAAGGCACCGGTCGCGCCGGCGCGGAACCCGGCCATTCTGGCGCATCGCCGCACGGCCGCCACGTGTCTTATTGCGGCGACGCCCGCGGCAACGGCTTAAGATAGGAGGTCGATGCGGCTCGATCAGACGGAGCGAACCACATTCGGCCGCTGCCGCTCGACCGAGCGTGCGCCTTGAGGGAATACCGAGTCCTTGAGGACAGTCCGTCGCGGCGAAGCGACGAGGAGCCGGGATGCGGCACCTGAGCGTGACGCGGAACGCGAAGGGCGGGAGCTTTCGCGTGCTGCTGATCGACGAAACGACGGCGGATCGAGCCCTCGTCGAAGCCGCAATCGGCGCCGACGTCTCTATCGATGCCGCATCGGGCCGCGATCTTACTATCGGGACAGCCTTCGCGCCGGAAGCCCGCCCCGATATCGTGCTCATCGGGAGGCGCGCACGAGAACCGACCGCGCTGATCGATGAGCTGAAGACGGCCGATCCGCGGCTTCCGGTCATCCTGCTGAGCGGCGACCGCTCGAGCGCGAGCGCGGGCGAGCTCGACGCGCACGCGGCGACCGACGATCCGCGAGCCTTCGCCGCCGCGATCGCCTCGACCTTGGCCGGCGCGGCGCGCGCTCGCGCCGCGGAGATCGAGGAGCTCAGGCGGCGCGAGGAGCGCGCTCGCTTCGTCATCATGCTCACCGATTCCGCGCGCGGCCTCGAGTCTCCGGACGAGATCGCGGAGCTCACGATGCAGCAGCTCCGCGAGCGGCTCGGCGCCGACCGCTGTGTCTACGGCAACGTCGATGCCGACGGCCGAAGCTTCACGTACGCGGCGGTGGCGTGCGCCCCGGGCGTCAAGAGCATCGCCGGGCGCTTTCCGATCTCCGAGCACGTCCGCAACGTGCTGCTCGAACGCGGTCCGTTCGTCGTCGGCGATACCGAGCTGTTGGCGGCCGCGGATCGAGCGGCCTTCGCGTCGATCGGCGCGCGCGCGCTGCTCGTCGCGCCGCTCGTCAAGGGAGGACGGCTCGTCGCGCTCGCGGGCGTGCACATGCTGTCGCCGCGCAGCTGGCGCGACGAGGAAATCGAGCTCGTCGACGTCGTCGCCGAGCGGCTGTGGGAAGCCATGGAACTCGCCCGCGTATCGCGGGCGTTGCGGGAGCGCGAGCGCGAGTACCGCGATCTGTTCGAGCTCTCGGCGGTCGGCGTCGCGCAGACCGATCCCGCATCCGGACGATTCGTCCGCGCGAACCGACGCTTCTGCGAGCTCACCGGTTACTCCGAGGACGAGCTCCGTCGTCTCACCTTCAACGACATCACCCATCCCGACGATCGCGATGCGAATGCGCGCGCGATCGAGAAGGTGCTGCGCGGCGAGGCGGATCGCTGGAGCATCGAGAAGCGCTACGTGCGCCGCGACGGCAGCATCGTGTGGGCACAGGTCTCGGGCCAAGCCATGCTCGACGCGTCGGGCAGGCCGTACCGCATGATCGCGAACGCCGTCGACATCACGGACCGCAGGCGCGCCGAGGCCCTGGCGATCGCGAGTCGCCGTCAACTCCAGCTCATCACCGACAGCGCGCCGGTATCGATCATGAATTGCGGCACCGATTACCGCTTGAAGTTCGTCAACAGGACTTTCGCGGACGTCTACGGCAAATCGCCGAGCGAGATCGTCGGTCAACGCGTCGAGGACGTTCTCGGGCACGCCGCATTCGAGCAGATCAAGCCGCACGCGGATCGCGCGCTTGCGGGGGAGAGCAACGACTTCGAGGCGGAAGTGCGCGCGGAAGGCGCCGGATCGCGGTGGATCCGTTGCGCGTACGCGCCCGAGCTCGACGAGTTCGGTCGGCCCGTGGGGTGGGTCGCGGCGATGATCGGCATCACGGACCGCAAGCGCGCCGAGCAGGCATTGCGCGATGCCGACCGGCGGAAGGACGAGTTCCTCGCGGTGCTCGGCCACGAGCTGCGTAATCCCCTCGCGCCGCTGCGGGCCGGCATCGAGCTGATGCGCGAGGCCGCGAATCAGCCGGCCCGACTCGAGAGCCTGCACGCGATGATGGAGCGTCAGATCGCGCATCTCATACGCCTCGTCGACGATCTGCTCGATCTCGCACGCATCTCTCGAGGCGAGATCCAGCTTCGTCGGTCGCCGCTCGATCTCGTCGACGTGGTCCGTGCGGCGACCGAGCTCGCGGCGCCGCAGATCGCCGAGCGGCGACACTCGCTCCAGATCTCGATCGAGGCGCCGACGCTGCCCGTCGAAGGCGACTTTCAGCGCCTGACGCAGGTCATCGCGAACCTGCTCAGCAACGCCGCGAAGTACACCGAGCCCGGCGGACGCATCGAAGTGGGGGCAGGCAAAGAGCACGGCCGCGTCGTCGCACGCGTCCGCGACAACGGCTACGGAATTCCCCCTGACCGGCTCGAGTACGTGTTCGAGATGTTCGGCCAGGTTCCGGAGCACCGTGAGAAGACCGGGGGAGGAGGCATCGGCATCGGGCTCGCGTTATCACGCCGGCTCGTGACGCTGCACGGCGGATCGATCGAAGCCCGCAGCGAGGGGCTCGGCCGCGGCACCGAGTTCATCGTGACGCTGCCGCTCGCCGAGGCCGCCGTGCCTGCCGCCGCCGGCCCGGCCCAGGAGGAGCGCAGAACGAGCACGAAGCGAGTGCTGATCGTCGACGACAACGTCGATGCCGCGGACGCCCTGCGGATGGTGCTCGAGGTCGAGGGGCACCGGGTCGAGACGGCGTATAGCGCGAGCGAGGCGTTCGAGAAGTTCGCGCGCTTCCATCCCGACGTCGTGCTGCTCGATATCGGTCTGCCAGAGACCGACGGCTACGAGGTCGCACGATGGATCCGTAGGCGTCCGGACGGGCAGGGTGTCATGCTGTACGCGCTGACCGGTTGGGCCCAGGAGGAAGATCGGCGGCGGGCGTTCGAGGCCGGCTTCGACCAGCACCTCACGAAGCCGGTCGACATCGAGACGTTACGCCGTCTGATCGGCGAGCGGGCGACTCGACGAGACGCTCGAGCGACGGGGTCGCCGGGCCAACGCGGCGCGAAGCCGTGATCGTCGAATCGACAACCGGACCGAGCCCCGAGCGCATCGGGAATTGACCGTCACCCGAGTCTCCGGAATGGACCCGCACGGCTCGAGGATGGCGCGCCTGGAGAGATTCGAACTCCCGACCCCTGCCTCCGGAGGGCAGTGCTCTATCCACTGAGCTACAGGCGCGCGATGGAGACGCAACGCTAACGCAACTCGCCCGCGTCGTCGAGACGGCACGGCGGACGCGGCGCCCGGAGAGGGCGGCGCCGACCGAGATGCAAGTCGCGGTCCCGACGTGACAAGCGTCACAGTTTATGCCGCGCGGGGCGGCTATCGTAGCCCCTTTATTGTTGCGAAACCGAACCGGAGAAAGTTCGGAAAGCGTTACGAGAATGACAAGAAGAACTCACGGCTCGCCCGATCGACATAGCTCGTTGAACCCTTCCCTAGAGTCGACCGAAGCGGTCCGAATCGTCTCCGTTGGAGAGCACAGCTTGGGAACGATCGGCGAGGACGACCTCGGCCAGCGCCGTTGGATGTGGGCGACCGAGCTCGGTCCGACGCGCGACACAGGGCAGACGTTCAACTACCTCAAGGCGCTCGACGTCGAGGGTCTCAGCATCGCCGACGAGACCGGAAAGACGCGCGCCGGCACAGCGGTAGGCTACAACCCGTACGACACCGCCCCGTCGTTCGCGAAGCGCACGAAGAAACGTTGAGGCTTGCGGAGAGCCCGCACGACTCTCAGCGGAGACCGGCAGCCGCCGATCGGCCGCGCTGGCGCTCGCGTCTCCGGGTCGCGGCGGGACCGTTGCCGGCCCGCCGCTTCCCATCGCCGAATCGAAAGCCGTCTACCCGACCCCGGCCGGCTTCGAATTGGTTTGAAGCGCTAACGGATTGAGGGGCCGAGTCGCCGTCGAGAGAGGTTAATGCCTCTCGCGCGGCCGAGCCTCGTTGACGCGCAGCGCGCGTCCGCCGACGTCCTTGCCGTTCAACTGAGCAACGGCCCTCTCCGCTTCCTGTCGGTTCGGCATCTCGACGAAACCGAAACCGCGCGAACGTCCCGTTTCGCGATCGACCAGGATTTTCACGGAGGACACTTCGCCATACGCCGCGAACGCATCGCGAAGCTCGGCCTCACTCATGGCATAGGAAAGATTGCCGACGTAGATATTCATAAGATCGACTCTCGCGCCGTTTCAGACAGCTAGCCACTCAACCAACGGCGCAAGATCAAGCGCTAGATCGGTAGATCCTTTGAGCAGGTCCTAGCGCTTAAGACTAACCTCGATCGACCGAAACCTTCCGCCGCATGCGGCGTGGTTAGACTCTACGGCGACGCATCGAGAGCGTCAATCCCGGGATGTTCCCGAGGGTATCGAGCTTCGGCGACGCTCGTTTCGCGTTCGCGTCCGAAGCGCGACGAACGCGCTCGTCAACGCGTGGAGACAAAGCGCGATCAGCGCAGCGAGCCACACGTAAAAGCCCGCGCGAAGCTCGATCTCGGGCACGAATGCGTTGCTGCGCGCGAGCAGCTCTCCGGTCATGAAGCTCGTCGCGCCGAGCGCGACCGATGACGTCGCGAGCAGAGCGGCGGCAACGACTCGCTTCGCGAGCGCGGCGGCGAACGCCGCGACGAAGAGGGGATTCGCGAGCCACGACGGGACGCCGCGGGAAAGTCCTTCCCATCCGCGAAGCAGAATGTCGAGACCGTCGAAGGTGCGGCCCCCGGCGGCGAGCGCGGGCATCATGAGCGACGCGAGCCACAACGACGCGACGAGCACGAGAATCGGCCGACGATACGCGTACGCGAAACGCATGGCTGCCGGCATCGGCCGAGGGGCTCCGGACGGGAGCTTCAGCGCTCGATCGGATCCACGCGCGTCAGCTCGAGATCGATCTCGTCGCCGATGAAATTTCGATCCCGATCGATGAAAAGCCGCGCCGGGTAGCCGAGCTCGTCGTCGTAACGCACGCGGACGTCGGCACCGCTCTCGAAGCCGGAAGCGACGAGATCGAACAGCTGATCGATCGTCCAATACCACTCGAAATTGCGCGATTCTGCCTGCACGTAGTGATCGAAGCCGTACGGCTTGTGGCGCACGTCGACGACCGCGCCGCGCTGCACCGTCACGTAGGTCTCTGGCGGTGTCTCGGGATGGCACTCGCAGAACTTCTTGTACGCGTAGACGTAGCTATGCAAATTGGCGGCGCGCCAGCGCTCGCGGTGCGCGTCGAGAGTCTCGAGGCCGTCGGCTTCCGTCGCGAGCGCCCCGATCAGAAACAGCGACGCGATCACGCCGGCGAGCGGCTTCGAGAACGTAAAGGGCTTGGAGTCTCGGGCTGCGTGCTTCGATGGCATGACTTTCTTTTTCCAGGCTGCGATGTCGGCCTCCAGCACTTCGGGCTCGTCCGTCGAGTCGCGCTCGTCGTTCAATCCGACAGCGGAGGAAGCTCGGCGGCGTGCCGTTCCCAGTTCGCGCCGTCGAATTGCTGCGCGATGCGCACCGATTTCACCGTCGCGGAATCGAGGCACCGCGCGTTGACGCTGATCCCGTCCGGATGAGAGCGCGGCACGTAGAACGACTTGATTCCGCAGACACGGCAGAACAGGTGCTCCGCGGTGCCGGTATTGAAGCGGTAGCTCGTGAGCTCCTCTCGACCCGCGAGCAGACGGAAGCGCGCCTTCGGAACGATATAGTGCAAGTAGCCCGTCATTCGACAGATCGAGCAGTTGCACTCGACGACGTCGAGCTCGTCCGGGCCTTCGACGGTGAACTGGACTCGTCCGCAGTGACAGCCGCCGCGGTGGGTCGTCATTCCGATGCCTCCTGTCGCGGTGCGGCGTTCGCTTCGACGACGGCTCGGGAGCCGGAGCCGCGTCGGCCGAGCCAGATCAACGCCGCGGCGAGGAGATACGCGACATTGAGCCGGCCGATCCACGCGATCCAGCTCTCCGCGTCGAGCAGCGCGAGCCCGACGGGCAGAAACGACGCGACGAACAGCACGACGAGCCCGATCGGGTGACCTCGAACCGATGCGATCACGGCGAGCAGCGCGAAGAACGCCATCAGCAGCCCGACGACGAAACTGATGCCGGTGAGCTCGAAGCCGGTATCGGGAACCCAGAGGCCGAGCATCCACAGCACCGCGACCATTGCGCCGGATATCGCACCGATACCCCGGCCGACATAGTCGACTAACCGCATTCTCTCCCCCGTCACATGTCACGCGCCGCCGCGACGACGATGGCGGCGGCGAGCAGCGCGAGGCCGACGCCGACCCCCAAGCCCGCACCGATCAAGCCGCCGATGCCCGGGATACCGAACAGCGCGCCGGTGAATATCCCGACGAGCGGCCCGAACACGAAGCCGACCGGCAGCGCGAGCGCGCCCCACAGCGGGAAGCGCCTCGGCCGCTCGTCCGGCTTGCGGCTCATGGTCGACCGCCCGCACCGGCGGTGCGTCGTCGCGGCCTTGCCGCTTGCGGCCCAGCGCCGTCCCCGCCGGGCCGAGCGCGTCCGCGGCCGTCACTGCGTGAAGTCATTCACGCATGATACCTAGCCCGGGCTCAACCGGCGTAGGCGGTCCAGAGGGTCCACACCCCGATGCAGATGAAGCCCAGTCCCGCGACGAAAGAGAGGTAGCGCGGATTGACCAAATGCGCGGCGGCTGCCCCCGCGGCGACGCCGATGGCCGTCGAAAGCACGAGCGCGGCCGTCGCGCCCAGGAAAACGATCCAAAGGCTGCCGGGCTGCCGGCCGGCGAAGAGCACCGTCGCGAGCTGCGTCTTGTCGCCGAGCTCGGCGAGGAAAATCGTGGCGAACACCGTAAGGAAGAGCTTCAGGGTCACGGCAAAGGGGCCTCAGTTCGCGCGGAAAACGAAGTATACGGCACCGAGCACGCACAGCCCGGCCCACAGGTAATCGAGCTTGACCGGCTCCTTGAGATACAAGATGGCGAACGGGATGAACACGCTGAGCGTGATGACCTCCTGCAGGATCTTGAGCTGCCCGACCGAAAGGACCTGGTAGCCGATTCGATTGCCGGGCACTTGCAGCAGATACTCGAAGAACGCTATGCCCCAGCTCACGACGGCGGCGATGAACCACGGCCGGCCGCTGAGCTCTTTCAGATGCGCGTACCAGGCGAACGTCATGAAGATATTGCTGAGCGACAGCAGCAGTATGGTCAGCGCAACGTGACGCATCGGAGTATCTCGACGGTGGAACGAACGATGTCGGCGATCGGAAGGTGGTCGTGCGGAACGCGCTCGGTGCGCCGTCTTCAGCGCCTGCGAATCACGATGACGCCCTTGGGAGGCTCGCGGTCGTGCTTGTCCTTCTGCATCGAGCGATCGGCCGCGGCGAGGATCGGCGCGAGCGCGGTACCGTCATCGGGGAACGAGGCGACGCCGACCGAAACTTTCACACGCACCATCGTCGCGTCGACCTCGAGCGTCGTCGAGAACACGACGTTGCGGATCCGCTGCGCGACTTCCTCGGCGACGGTTCGATCCGCCTCGGTGAGCAATACGACGAACTCGTCGCCGCCGTAGCGCGCGACGAGATCCGTCGAGCGCGTCAGCCGCTCGAGCGCGTCCGAAACGAGCTTGACCGCACGGTTGCCGGCCTCGTGACCGTAGGTTTCGTTGATCGACTTGAGCTGCCGGACGTCGATCATCAAGAGCGAGTACGGCCGGCCGTTGCGCGCGGCGCGCGTGTGCTCGCGTTCCGCGAGCCGCATGAACGCCGCGCGGTTGTAGAGAGACGTGAGCTCGTCGCGATCGGACAGCGCCCGAATGCGCTCTTTCGATGCGTTGATGTTCTCCGCGAGCAGCGTCGTCGAGAACGCGACGAGGATGAACGGCGCGAGCACGCCGAGCGTCTCGATGGCGAGCCGCGGCTCGAGCGCGTCGAGGCCCCGCGCATGCATCGCGAGCAGCAGGTAGCACGCGCCGACGAGCACCATCACGACCGCGACGGCGCGCTTGCCGAGCACGAGCGCGGCCGTGACGATCGGCAGCAGATACAGGTTGAGCAGCGGACTCTTGTCGCCGCCTGTGTAGACCAGCACGCCGGTCGCGAACAGGACCATCGCGAAAATCTCCGCGACGATCTTCAGCCACGGCCGCGACGCGAGCGGCCGCGCATAACGGAACGCGAGCACGAACAGCGCGAACCCGATCAGGATGCCGAGCAACGGCGGCTCGTGCGCGAGATCAGGCCTCGTCGCGAACAAATAGAGAATGACGAGGAACAGAAGCAGCCACTCGATCTCGGAAACGCTACGCGCAAAGCCGCGCAGCTGCGCCTGCTCGATATCGAGAGTGCGGTCGATTCGGGTTTGTTTCATCCGACGCGCCGGACGGAAGAAGCATCTGGGGTCGGCGAGCCAGACGGCGCTCGCGCGCCTCTAGCCGCCCGTCGCCCCGTTCTGCACCGAAGCGAGACCGGTCGGCATCTCAGCCTTCGTTCACGACGAAGGTCATCGTATGGCCGATGAGCTGCAGCGCCTCTCGCAGCTGCTCGTCCTCGAGGATCGCGACGGAGCCGTCGGCGCCGCGATAGATTCGGTTCGAGCCCGACGTCGTGACCGGCACGTCCGGCTCGATGCCGACGCCGTTGATCAGCGCGCCCGAGGGGGTGATGTACAACGACGTCGTGAGCTTGATCGCGCTGCCGGCACCGATCGGCATCACCGTCTGCACGGAGCCTTTGCCGTACGTCTTCGTGCCGACGAGCCGCGCGCGGCCGTGATCCTTGAGCGCGGCCGCGACGATCTCGGAGGCGGACGCGGAGCCGCCGTTCACGAGCACGACGAGCGGCACGTGCTCGAGCGCGTCGCCGCCGCTCGCGTAGCGCTCGAAGCGCGCTTGCCGTGCGCGCCCGCTGCCGCGGACGATCAGCCCTTCGGCCAGGAACAGATCCGCAACCTCGACGGCCGCATCGAGCACGCCGCCCGGATTGTTGCGGAGATCGAGAACGAGGCCGTCGAGCCCGCCCGAAGCCTGCGCGCTCAGCGCGTGATACGCGGCTTCGAGATCGGCGGCCGTCGTGTTCGCGAACGAGGTGAGCCGGATGTAGCCGTATCGGTCGGCGATCAGCTCCGAGCGCACCGTCTTGACGTGGATATCGGCGCGCGTGACGGCGAAATCGAGCGGCTCCGGAGCGCCCTCGCGCTGCACGCGCAGCTCGACGATCGTTCCCGGCTTGCCGCGCATGCGGCCGATCGTCTCCTCGAGGCGGTCGGCGTTGACCGGCTCGCCGTCGACGGCGATCAGCACGTCGCCGGGTTGAATTCCGGCCTCGGCGGCCGGCGAGCCTTCGAGCGGAGAGACGACCTTGACGGTGCCGTTCTCGACGCTGAGATCGAGACCGACTCCCGAATAGTTGCCGGTCGTGCTGATCCGCACCTCTTCGTAATCGCTCGGGGGGAGATATTTCGAGTGCGGGTCGAGCTCGCGAAGGATGCCGCGAATCGCATTCTCGACGATCCGCCGCTCCTCGACCGGGTCGACGTACTCGTTGCGGACGCGCTCGACGACGCGCGTCAGAAGCTCGATGTACTCGGGCTCGAGACTGCCGGCGCGGGCGACCGCCACGCGGTCCGTATCGCGGCTCGCGTCGAGAGTCGCTTCGCGCTCGGCGAGCACCGTGCCGCCCAGCGAGGCCGAGAGCCCGAGGACCGTGCCCGCCGCGAGTACCAGAATGCTCCGTACGTTCAGGGACATACGCGTAAGCCCCCCTTGGCGTCCGCGCACATTAGCACAGCCTGTGCAAAATCTGGAAACCTGTTTTTTAAATCTTGGAATTCGGTTCCAATGCAAGGGTCGCAAGGATCTCGGGCGGCGGTGCGGGGCGGGCGCGACGCGCCGCCGTTCGAATTCTTGGAAAACGGAGGGCGTGAGGTCCGCCGCGACTCACTTCGCGATCCACGCGTGCGGATTCACCGGCTGCCCGCGGTGGCGGATCTCGAAATACAAAGCCGGCTCGCGCCGACCGCCGGTCGTGCCCACCTCGGCGATGGGTTCGCCCGGCCTGACCCAGTCGCCGGGCTCCTTCAGCAGCGCGTCGTTATGTCCGTAGAGGCTCATGTAGCCGTCGCCGTGATCGAGCACGATCAAGAGCCCGAGTCCCTGCAGCCAGTCGGCGAACGCGACGCGGCCGTGATACACGGCGCGCACCGGCGCTCCAGCCGGCGCCGACAGCAGCACGCCGTTCCAGCGCAACCCGCCCGCGCGCTCCTTTCCGTAATCGGCCGCGATCTCGCCGGCGACCGGCCACGCCAATCGGCCCTTGAGGCGGTCGAACGGCTCCTCGGAGTCGGCCGGGAATCCGGCGAGCAGATTGCCGAGCTCCGTCACGAGCTCGATGAGCCGCCGCTCTTCGTCGCGTAGCCGTTCGAGCTCGCCGCCCGCGGCCGCGATCGACGTCTCGAGCTCGGCGAGGAGGGCTTGCCGCTCGCTGCGCGAGCGCTCGAGCGCGGCGAGCTCCGCCGCCCGCCGCGTCGAAAGCGCATCGAGCTCGGCGGCGACGGCTTCCGCTTCGGCCGCGACGCGCCGGGCTTCGTCGAGGTCCTCGGCAACGGCGCGGAGCTGCGCGCCGCGGGCGCGGCTGAAATAGCCGTAGTAGACCATCATCCGGCCGAAATCCGCCGGGCTCTCCTGGCTCAACAGGAGCTTCAGGAGCTCGGCGCGGCCGTTCATGTACGCGACGCGCAGCTGCTCGGCGAGCAGCGACTTCTCGGCGGAAAGGCGCCGATCGATCGCGGCGCGCTCGGTCTCGAGCTCCGCGGCACGGCGCCGCGCGTCGTCGGCTTTCGCCTCGATCGCCTCGAGCGCTTGCCGCGCCGCGCCGATCTCAAGCTCGACGCGGCGCAGCGCGGCAGCCGTCTCGCCGCGCTCCGCGTTCTGCCGCTCGAGGCGCCGCTCCAGCTCGCCGATGCGCCGGCGCACGTCTTCGAGCTCGGCCTGCTCGTCTCGCTGGGCCGCGGCGGGCGCGCCGACGAGCAGAAAAGCCGCGAGCGACGCCTGCAGCAGTACGGCCGAGCGCTTTAGCCTCCCCATGGCGTGCGAAGTATACTTCTGCCCTTTTCCGCGGAGCGGAGCATTCGATGGGGCCGTTGGCCGAGCATGTCGTCAATCATCCCTTCCTCGCAGCGGGATTCGTCGCGCTGCTCGTCGCCGTCGTCGTGTTCGAGGTCCGGGCGCGGGCGCACGGTAAGGTCCAGCTCAAGCCGGCGGACGCGGTGCGGCTGATCAACGACGGCGCCTTCGTGATCGACGTCCGGAGCCCGGACCGTTTTCGGCAGGGGCACATCGTCAATGCCCGCAATATCGAGCTCGGCCAAGTCGGTCCGGATCACCCGACGCTGAAGAAACAGAAGGACAAGGTGTTGATCGCCGTCTGCGATAACGGGCTAAACTCCGGCCGGGCGGCGGCGCAGCTGCGCAAAGCGGGCTTCGAGAAAGTCTTCAGCTTGAAAGGCGGGCTCGACGGTTGGCGCGCCGAGAATCTTCCCCTCGTCAAGTGAGCACGCGCATGGTCGATGTTGTCGTCTATTCGTCGCCGTTCTGCGGCTACTGCCACGCGGCGAAGCGGTTGCTCGCCCAGAAGGGCGTCGCGTTCACCGAGATCGACGTCGTCGCGGAGCCCGAGCGCCGTGCCGAGATGGTCGAGCGCAGCGGCCGACGCACCGTGCCGCAGATCTTCATCGGGGACACGCACGTCGGCGGCTACGACGATTTGAAAGCCCTCGACGACCGCGGCGAGCTCGACCCCCTGCTGGCCCGCGAGTGAGCGCGCCTTGCATCCATCCCTTTTCACCGAAGAGACCGAGTATCCATGGCAGACCAACCCGTAAAGCAGCTCATACTGCAGAAGATCTACATCAAGGACATGTCCTTCGAGTCGCCGAAGGCCCCGCAGATCTTCACGTCGCAGGTCACCCCGCAGACGCAGCTCAACATGCGGACGAACACGCGCGAGATCGCGCCGAACACGCACGAGGTCACGCTGACGTTGACGGTGGAGACGAAGGACCAGGATTCGACGTTGTTCCTCGTCGAGGTCGCGCAATCCGGCATTTTCACGCTGCAGGGCTACAACGATCAGGAGCGCGCCCTGCTCCTCGGAAGCTACTGCCCGAGCACGCTGTATCCGTATGCGCGCGAGGCGATTTCCGACGTCGTCGTGAAGGGCGGCTTCCCTCCGCTCTTGCTACAACCGATCAATTTCGATGCGCTTTATGCCCAGGCGCTGCAGCAGCGCCAGCAAGGTGGCGCGGTGCAGGCGAACGGCTCGGGGTTGACGGTCGAAGGGGCCGCCGCCCCCGAAGCCGCGCCGGCGGGCACGCCGGTCGGCGGCGACGGCGGCGAGCAGTCGGACACTTCGAAGGCGGGCGAGACGAATTAGCGGGATAGACAAGATCGCGGTGCTCGGCGCCGGGTCGTGGGGCACGGCCCTCGCGATCCAGTGCGCCCGCGCCGGCCGTCGGACGACGCTGTGGGGCCGCGACGCGGCCGCGATCGAGACGATCGGGCGCGAGCGCCGCAACCGACGGTACCTGCCGGATGCGCCTCTGCCCGACGGCGTCTCGGTCACCGCCGACCTGCGCGCCGCGATTCGCGACGCCGACGCCGCGCTGATCGTCGTTCCGAGCCACGCTTTTCGCGCGACGCTCGAGTCGCTCGCCGAGATCGG
Organism: Gammaproteobacteria bacterium; assembly: GCA_017577365.1. Taxonomy (GTDB): domain Bacteria; phylum Pseudomonadota; class Gammaproteobacteria; order Steroidobacterales; family Rariloculaceae; genus ZC4RG20. The sequence goes on from PKRJ01000020.1 coordinate 36,987, forward strand.
AGCGCCGCGAAGCGTCGTCTGGGCGACGAAGGGCTTCGAGCAGGAGAGCGGCCTGTTGCCGCATCGGGTCGCGGCCGAGGTGCTCGGCGGAGAGACCCGTACCGCGGTCGTCTCCGGGCCGACCTTCGCGCACGAGGTTGCGGCGGATCTGCCGACCGCGCTGACCGTCGCGTCGGAGGACGAGGCGCACGCGCTCGAGGTCGCGCGCGCGATCTCGAGCGAAAGGCTCAGGGCCTATACGTCGACGGACATCATCGGCGTCGAGGTCGGCGGCGCGACGAAGAACGTCTATGCGATCGGCGCGGGGCTGTGCGACGGGCTCGGCTTCGGCGCGAATACGCGCACCGCGCTCGTCACGCGCGCGCTCGCCGAGATGACGCGTCTCGGCGTCGCGCTCGGCGCGCGCCGCGAGACGTTCATGGGGCTCGCCGGCATCGGCGATCTCGTGCTCACCTGCACCGACGATCATTCGCGCAATCGACGCTTCGGGCTCGCGCTCGCGCGAGGCACGAGCGTCGACGCCGCGCTCGCGGAGATCGGCCAGGTCGTCGAGGGTTACTACGCGGCGCGCTCGGCACGCCGCGTCGCCGAGCGCGTCGGCGTCGAGATGCCGATCGTCGAGCAGGTCTACGCGGTGCTGTACGAGGGCGTCGATCCCCGCGACGCCGCCGTCACGCTGCTGCGTCGGCCGATGCGCGCCGAGGACGGCTGAAGACGATCGACGCGGCGCACCTTCTCATCCCGCGCCCGGAAAACCGAGCTGTCTCCACGCCTCGTAGACCGCGACCGCGGCCGCGTTCGACAGGTTCAGGCTGCGATTGCCGGGCACGAGCGGAATTCTCAACCGCGCCGAGGCGGGGAACATGGCCAGCACGCGATCCGGCAGACCGCGCGTCTCGGGGCCGAGCAGGAACGCGTCGCCGTCGCGGAAGCGCTCGTCGTAGAGCGACCGCTCGGCGCGGGTCGTGAGCGGAAACACGCGCGTGCGATCGAGCCGTGCGAGGCAATCTTCGAGGCTCCCGTGCTCCGTGACCGACGCGAGCTCGTGGTAGTCGAGCCCGGCGCGGCGCAAGTGTCGATCCTCGAGCGTGAAGCCGAGCGGGTGCACGAGGTGCAGCGCCGTGCCGGTATTCGCGCAGAGCCGAATGATATTGCCGGTATTCGGCGGGATCTCCGGCTGATACAGGATCACGTGCAGCATGCGGCGGCATGATACGCGCATGCGGCGTGAGATAATCGAGGCCGTCGCGTTCGCACCGGGAGACGAAATGAGCCGCCTTGCCGTGAATTTCTGCGGGCTCGAGCTCCGCTCGCCCGTGGTGCTCCTTTCGGGCTGCGTGGGATTCGGCGAGGAATACACGCGCGTCGCGGGTTTCTCGAATCGGGACGTCGGCGCGATCGTGCTCAAGGGCACGACGCTCGCGCCGCGGCTCGGCAATCCGCCGCATCGCATCTGGGAAACGCCGAGCGGGATGCTGAACGCGATCGGGCTGCAGAATCCGGGCGTCGACCACGTCGTCCGCGAGATCCTGCCCCGGCTCGATTTCAGCGAGACCCGCTTCATCGCGAACGTCTGCGGCTCGACGGTCGAGGAATACGCGGAGGTCACGCGCCGCTTCGACGATTCGCCGATCGACGCGATGGAGATCAACATCTCGTGCCCGAACGTCAAGGAAGGCGGCGTCGCGTTCGGCAACTATCCGGACATGTCCGCTCGAGTCGTCGAGGCGTGCCGGAAAGCCACGAGCAAGCCGCTGATCACGAAGCTCTCGCCGAACCAGACCGATATCGCGGCGAACGCGCGCGCCTGCATCGAAGCGGGCACCGACGGGCTCTCGGTGATTAATACGCTGATGGGCATGGCGGTCGACGTGGAGACGAGGCGACCGATCATCGGCAACGTCCAGGGCGGGCTCTCGGGCCCGGCGATCAAGCCGATCGCGCTGCTCAAGGTGCACCAGGTCTACGAGGTGGCGCGCCGCCACGACGTGCCGATCATCGGGCAGGGCGGCATCCAGACGGCGAACGACGCGGTCGAGTTCATCGTGACCGGCGCGGCCGCGGTCGGCGTCGGCACCGCGCTCTTCTACGACCCGATGGTGCCGAAGAAGATCAACGCGGGGCTCGAAGCGTATCTCGAGCGCCACGGCTTCGCGTCGATCGCGGATCTCGTCGGCACCCTCGACCTCGGGCGCAGCCTCGACATGGCCGCGAGCGGCTGACCGACGAAAGCGCCGAAGCCGTCAGCGCGTGTGCAGCTCGACCACGTCACGGTCGTGCAGCACGTGCTCCGGCCCGACCTGCTGACCGTCGAAGACTCCGGTTCCCCAGATCCGCGCGTATTTGAGCGCCGCGGCGATATCCTTGTGGACGAGCCGCGCGACGTCGAGCACCGTCGCGCCGCGGCGCACGGTGAACGGCTTGTCCATCGCGGGCGGCTTGCCCGGCGCCTTCGTATACACGCGCACGATCGCGAGCTCGCGGAACAGGAACGGTGCGATCGCATCGAGCCCTTCGCCCGTCTCGGCCGATACCGCGACGTGCGGCAGCCTGAGCCCGATCAGCTCCTCGAGCACGGCGAGATCGTCGGGATCGAAGCCGAGATCGGCCTTGTTCGCGACGAGGAGCGTCGGCAGGCGGATCCTGAAAGGATCGAGCGCGCGCTCGTCGTCGTCCTCTTCTTCCGGCGCCGTCTCGACGCGCGAGCTCGGCCATTCCGGGACGAGACTGATGCGCTTCGCGTCGAGCTGCGCGATCAGCGCCGCGACGCTCTCGGCGCACGCGGGGTCCGTGAGATCGACGACGAGCAGCGCCGCATCGGCCGGCTGCAGGGCGTTCGGCAGCCAGGCATCGATGTACTCGGCCGTGATCGGCGGCAAGTCGACGAGCTGGAAGTGGATATCCTCGAACGGCAGCATCCCGGGCAACGGCTCTTGCGTCGAATGCGGGAATGGGGCGACCGTCGCCCGCGATCCGGTGAGCCGCGCGTGCAACGCCGACTTGCCCGAGTTCGGCGCACCGAGCAGCGCGATCTGTGCCGCCCCCTCGGGGCGGATCACGTGCACGGGTCCGGTCCGCGCCGCGCCTTTCCTCGGACCGGAAAGCTCGTCGGTCAGCTGCTTGATGCGGCTCTTGATATCCGCCTGCAGATGCTCGGTGCCCTTGTGCTTCGGAATCGTCCGCAGCATCTCCTTGAGGCACGCCAGGCGCTCGCGCTCGTCCTGGGCGGCGCGATAAGCTTGCTCGGCGCGCTTGTACTCGGGGGTGAGATTCGCCGGCATCCTCTAGCGCGTCATCGTCGGCACTGATCGAGTGCCGTTCTCGAATAGGTTCTCCGGTGACAGAAGCAAACGTCTCGATGAAACGCCGTCACGCCCGATTATGCCGAACCGCGCGCCGCGCGATGCAACGCCCCGCCCTCGCTGGCCGCGCACCCGCCGACCGCGGCCGCTCTCCGGCTGTCGCGCGCGCGCCGGAGGCTTGGCGATGAGCGTCCATCCGCTGGCCGTCGTATCCGAAGAGGCGGAGATCTCGCCGGACGCCGACATCGGCCCGTTCTGCGTGATCAACGGGCGCGTGCGCATCGGCGCCGGCACGGTCGTCGAGCCGCATGCCGTGATCGGCAGCCGGTTCGGCAGCGTGACGATCGGGGAGCGCAACCTGATCCAGAGCGGCGCCGTCGTCGGCGGACCGCCGCAGGACTGGAGCTACTCGAAGGCTTTCGATGCGAAGCTCACGATCGGCGACGACAACCGGATCGGCGAATACGTGACGATCAGCCTCGGCACGGAGAAGGGCGGCGGCGAGACGCGGATCGGTAACGGCAACATGCTGATGGCGTACAGCCACGTCGGGCACGACTGCCGCTTGGGCGACGGCATCGTGATGACGAACGTCTGCCAGCTCGCCGGGCACGTCGAGGTCGGCGACCGCGCCGTGCTGAGCGGGATGTCGGGCGCGACACAGTTCGTGAGGATCGGCGCATACGCGTTCCTCGCCGGCGACTCGCACGCGAACAAGGACATCCCGCCGTTCATGATCGCGGAAGGTCACTGGGCGACGCTGCGCGCGCCGAACCGGGTCGGTCTGAAGCGCGCCGGCTTCGACGAGGCGGAGCGCCGCAACATCGAGCGCGCGGCCCGGCTCCTCCTCGACGCGTCGCTGACGATCGCGGACGTGATCGAGCGCATTCGCGCCGAGTGCACGCCGAGCCCGCAGATCGAAAGCTTCGTCGCGTTCCTCGAATCGTCGACCCGCGGGATCGCGCGCCGATGAGCAAGGTACGCGCTGCGGTCGTCGGAACCGGTTATCTCGGCAGATTTCACGCCGAGAAATACGCCGCGCTGCCGAACGCCGAGCTCGTCGGCGTCTGCGATATCGACGAGCGCGCGGGCCGCGCGGTCGCCGAAGCGCTCGGTGTGGCCTATTTTCCGAGTCACGCCGACCTCGTGGGCCGCGTCGACGCGGTCACGATCGCCGCGACGACGAGCGCGCATTACGAGCTCGCGAAGTACTTCCTCGAGCACGGCGTGCACGTGTTCGTCGAGAAGCCGATGACGCGAACGGCCGAGGAGGCGCGCGAGCTGACCGAGCTCGCGGAGCGGAAGAGCTTGAAGCTTCAAGTCGGGCACGTCGAGCGCTTCAATCCGGCGCTCCTCTCCGCGCGCGAAAGCCTCACGGATATCGACTTCATCGAGTGCCATCGGCTCGCGCCGTTCAAGGGCGGCCGCGGTGCAGACGTCGACGTCGTGCGCGACCTGATGATCCATGATCTCGACGTGATGCTTTCGCTCGTCGCGTCGGCGCCCCGCGAGATCGCGGCCGTCGGCATCGGCGTGCTGACCGATACGATCGATATCGCGAACGCGCGGATCGAGTTCGAGAGCGGCGCGATCGCGAACGTCACGGCGTCGCGCGTGTCGACGAGCGCGCAGCGGCGCTTTCGCGTGTTCCAGCAGAACCAGTATGTCTCGATCGATTTCGGGAACGGCGAGGTCCGCCGCGTGATCGCGAAGCCCGGCGCGCCGGCGGATGAGGCGCTCGAGATCGAGCGCTGGAGCCTGGAGAAAGGGGACGCGCTGCTCGCCGAGACTCGATCGTTCGTCGACGCGATCCTCGACGACCGGCCCTGCGTCGTCTCGGGGCGCGACGGCATGGCCGCGCTCGAGCTCGCCGAGGCGATCGTCGCGGACATCTATCGGCGCGCCGCGCGGCGGCGCGCGAAGGGCACGAAACGCTGAAGCGGATCCGGGGTCGGGGCCGTCGGGCGCGTGTCAAACTCGTCCTTCGAGCCCGAGCTCCTTGATCTTGCGGGTCAGCGTGTTGCGGCCCCAGCCGAGCAGCTTCGCGGCCTCGAGCCGCTTGCCGCGCGCGCTGCGCAGCGCCGTGATGATCAGCGTGCGCTCGAAGGCCGGCAGCGCATCGTCGAGCAGCGGCTTCACCGGGCGGCCCGCCGCGAGCTGTCCCTCGGCCCACTGCGCGAGCTCGGCCGTCCAATCGGCCGCGGCCGGCAGCTCGGCGCCACCGAGCTCCTTCGGCAGATCCTGCACGACGATCTCGCGGCCCGCAGCGGTCACGGTCAGGCGCCGGCAGACGTTCACGAGCTCGCGGACGTTACCCGGCCAGTCGTAGCGCATCATCACGTCGATGACCGGCTGGCTCAGCGTCTTCGGCGCGACGCCGAGCTCGGCCGCGGCGCGCTCGAGATAGAAGCGCGCGAGCTCGGGAATGTCCTCGCGACGGTGCCGAAGCGGCGGCACCTCGATGCGCATCACGTTGAGGCGGTGATAGAGGTCCTCACGAAAGCGTCCCTCGGCGACCGCCTGCGCGAGATTCTGGTGCGTCGCGGCGATCACCCGCACGTCGACGCGGATCGGCGTCTGCCCGCCGACCCGGAAAAACTCGCTCTCCGCGAGGACGCGTAAGAGGCGCGTCTGCGCGGCCGGCGACATGTCGCCGATCTCGTCGAGGAACAGCGTGCCGCCGTCCGCCTGCTCGAAACGCCCGATGCGGCGCTCGGTCGCGCCGGTGAACGCGCCTTTCTCGTGACCGAAAAGCTCCGACTCGAGCAGCTCGGCCGCGATCGCCGACGTGTTGAGCGCGATGAAGGGCTCACGCGCCCGCGGAGAGTTCTCGTGCAACGCGCGCGCGACGAGCTCCTTGCCCGTGCCGGACTCGCCGGTGATGAGCACGGTCATGCTCGAGCGGGAAAGACGACCGATCGCCTTGAAGACTTCCTGCATCGCGGGCGCGTGGCCGATGATCGTCGGCGTGCGGGTCGTCTTCGGCTCCTGGCGCTGATGCCGGCCGTTCTGCCGCGCCGCGCGCGACACGAGCTCGACGGCCTCGTCGATGTCGAACGGCTTCGGCAGATACTCGAACGCGCCGCCCTGATACGCCGAGACCGCGCTGTCGAGATCGGAATGCGCCGTGATCACGATCACGGGCACCTCGGGATCGCGCGCCGCGAGCTGCTCCATCAGCTCGAGCCCGCTCATGTCCGGCATGCGGATATCGGTCACGAGCACATCGGGACGATCGCGCTCGAAGGCGCGCAGCAACGCGCGCGCCGAGTCGAACGTCCGCGGCACCATCTGCGCCTGCTTCAGGGCCTGCTCGAGAACCCAACGCACCGATTCGTCGTCGTCGACGACCCAAACGTTGAGGCCTGGTGTCGTCACTGGCGGTTCCCTCCGTGCTGTTCGCGTGCTGACGTGCTGCTTGCGGGAAGCAGCATCTGAAACGACGTCCGTCCCGGCCGGCTCGTGAACTCGATGAGCCCGCCGTTACGGCTGACCAGGTCCTGCGCGATCGTCAGCCCCAAGCCCGTGCCGACGTCGCGGCCGGTTACGAGCGGATAGAAGATCGTCTCCTTGAGCTCGTCCGGAATGCCGGGCCCGTCGTCCTCGACCTCGAGGCACAGCACGAGGCGATGCAGCTCGCCGCCGATCGTGACGTTCGACTGCGCGCGCGTTCGGAACACGATCCGCCCGTGGTCGCCGACGGCCTGCAGCGCATTGCGGGCTAGATTGAGGTAGGCCTGGATCATCTGGTTGCGGTCGGTCTCGATCGCGGGCAGGCTCGGGTCGTAGTCGCGCACGAGGTTCACGCCTTGGGGCTTTTCGGCCTCGATGAGGCTCGCGACGTGCTCGGTGATCTGGTGCACGTTCACGGTCTCGGGCCTGGGGCGGCCGCCCTTCAAGATCCCGTCGACGAGCGCGACGAGCCGATCGGCCTCGTCGATGATGACCTGCGTGTAAGCCTTGAGCTCGGGCGCCGGAAGCTGGCGCTCGAGGAGCTGCGCCGCGCCGCGCAGACCGCCGAGCGGATTCTTCACCTCGTGCGCGAGCTGACTGATGATGCGACGCGACAGCCGCTGCTTCGCCTGCAGATCGAGCTCGCGGCGGATCCGGCGATCGCGTTCGGTATCGACGAGCTCGAGCAGCAAGCCGTTCGCCGCATCGAGCGGCGACGCGCGGCAATCGAGGATCAGCTCGCGATCGCCGGCCTTCACGGTCAGCTCCCGGATGCCGAACGTCAGACCGCTGTCGAGCACGCGCGAGCAGAGGTTCTCGAGCTCGTCGGCGGGAAGAATCACGTCGCGGAGCGGCCGGCCGACGGCCTGCCGCACGCTGATGCCGAGCAGATTCTCGGCCGCGGGATTGAAGTAGACGATCTCGAGACCGTCGTCGAGCACGACGACCGCGGTCGTCAGGGCCTGCAGCACCTCGTCGGGGTCGATCGCGTCGCGCGCCGATGCGCGACGGCCGCTCACCGCCGGCGGGCGCGACGGACCCGCCGTGCCCGCGCTCAGTTTCGTCTCGCGGGCGGCGTCCGGTTGTACGGATTCAGGACGCTCGTTTGCTGCACGAAGAAGGTCACGGCCAGCGTGCGAAGCAGCTCGCGGCCGTTCTCGTCGAAGACCGCCGCCTGCAGCGTATGCGCGCCCCGGTAAACTTCCGGAACCTGCAGCACGTTCGACGTCGAATCGAGGCGTTGACGGTTCCCGTCGAGATAGACGTCGATCCGGTGACCCGGTGCGAGGGGCGGCTCGATGGCGACTTCCACCGAAAGCGTCCCGCCGATATTCCACAGCGTCTCTTGTTGCGTCGGATGGACGATCTCGAAGCGCGTATAGGCCTGGGCCGGCTCGGCGGACGTCGGGCTCGGCGACGCAGAGCGGGGAGCGGTGCTCGCTCGTTGCCCCGGGAAGGTCTGCACGGGGCCGAGCTCGATCGCCTCGGCGCCTTCGACCGGACGATCGGAATAGTGGGTCACGCCGTTCTCGTCGACCCACTTCCAGACGGTCGCAGCACTGCTCGTGCCGACTATCAGCGTGATCAGGACAAGCCACCACTTCCTCATGCTCCAAGCTTACCGCCGGGCGGCCTGTCGAGGCCACCGAATGGGCGGAAACCGAGATTTCCGCCACATTCGGTATGGAACATAAGCCCGGTCGGCAGCTTTAGAGGCTGTAATAGAGATCGAATTCCACCGGGTGCGTGGACATCTGCACGCGCTGAATCTCCTGCTCCTTGAGAGCGATGTACCCGTCGATCAGGTCGTCGCTGAACACGTCGCCCTTCTTCAGGAACTCGCGGTCGCGATCGAGCGCCTCGAGCGCCTGCTGCAGCGAGAAGCACACGGTCGGAATCTTCTTCTCCTCCTCCGGCGGCAGGTCGTAGAGATCCTTGTCCATCGGCTCGCCCGGATGGATCTTGTTCTGGATCCCGTCGAGGCCCGCCATCATCATCGCGGCGAAAGCGAGATACGGATTCGCCGTGCTGTCCGGGAAGCGCACTTCGATACGGCGCGCCTTCGGATTCGGGATATACGGGATACGAATCGACGCCGAGCGGTTGCGTGCCGAGTACGCGATCAGCGTGGGCGCCTCGAAGTGCTTCACCAGCCGCTTGTAGCTGTTCGTCGACGCGTTCGTGAACGCGTTCAACGCGTGAGCGTGCTTCATGATGCCGCCGATGTAGTAGAGCGCGAGCTCGGAAAGTCCGCCGTAGCCGTCGCCCGTGAAGAGATTCTTGCCGTCCTTCGCGAGCGACTGGTGCACGTGCATGCCGTTGCCGTTGTCTCCGACGAGCGGCTTCGGCATGAACGTCGCCGTCTTGCCGTAGCTCGCCGCGACGTTGTGCACGACGTACTTCAACATCTGCACCGCGTCCGCCTTGCGCGTCAGCGTGTCGAACTTCACACCGATCTCGCCCTGGCCCGCCGTCGCGACCTCGTGGTGGTGCACCTCGGGATGGAGGCCCATCTCCTCGAGCGCAAGGCACATCGCCGAGCGAATATCGTGCTGCGAGTCGACCGGCGGGACCGGGAAGTAACCACCCTTGACGCCGGGCCGGTGACCGGGGTTACCGTCCGGCCGGGCGCGTCCCGACTGCCAGTGGCCTTCGATCGAGTCGATCGCGTAGAAGGCCTCGTTCATCGAGACGTGCCAGCGGACGTCGTCGAAGATGAAGAACTCGTTCTCGGGGCCGAAATACGCCGAGTCCGCGATGCCGGTCGACTTCAGATAAGCCTCGGCACGCTTCGCGAGCGAGCGCGGATCGCGCGAATAACCCTGCATCGTCGAGGGCTCGATGACATCGCAGCGAAGGATCAGCGTCGGCTCCTCGGTGAACACGTCGAGCACCGCCGTCGACGTGTCCGGCATCAGGATCATGTCCGACTCGTTGATGCCCTTCCAACCGGCGATCGACGAGCCGTCGAACATCTTGCCGTCCTCGAAGAAGCTCTCGTCGACCGTGCTCGCCGGCACGGTGACGTGCTGCTCCTTGCCGCGGGTGTCCGTCAGCCGTAAGTCGACGAACTTCACGCCCTTTTCCTTGATCAACTTGAGTACATCGGCTGCGGACATGGTCTCCTCCAGTTCAAGTGTCTTGCCGCTTCCCCAGGCTCCGCGGCCGGCGCCGATCGCCGTTGTCGCCAGAGCCCCTACCGTTTCTCGGGGCCATATTGGTGCACGCTCCGTGCCAGCCCCGATGGCGGCCCTTACCCTTTGATTTCACGAAGAAATTTCTAGAGTCGTCGGTTTTGGGGGCGGCGATTTGCACCGATACGGGGCAGGCTCATGAACATCATGCGCCGAAACGGTGCAGATGACCAGTGATGCGGCCCGAATTGCGTGCGGAGCAGCGCCTCGAGCGGCGGCTCGAGCTGCCAGCCCGCCATGCGGCCCGCGTGTGCCACGCGGCCGCAGCGTCGGCATCGGCCTCGCTATATACTGGCGCGCTTTCTCCACGCCCATCCGCACGGAGCACGAAGTCATGGTGTCGATGGACAAGCTCGTTGCGCTCGCCAAACGCCGCGGATTCATTTTCCCGTCGAGCGAGATCTACGGTGGCCTCAACGGCTGCTGGGATTACGGTCCGCTCGGCGTGGAGCTCAAGCGAAACATCAAGGCGGCCTGGTGGCAGGACATGATCGAGCACCACGACGAGACCGTCGCCCCCGCGGGCGCGCCGTCGGCTTACGCGATGGTCGGCCTCGATGCCGCGATCCTGATGAACGCGCGGGTGTGGGAAGCGAGCGGCCACGTCGGCGGCTTCGCCGACCCGATGGTCGATTGCCGCGAGACGCGCGCGCGATACCGTGCGGATCAGCTCGTCGTGTTCCGCGTCGTGTTCGACGGCGAGCCCGTCGACATGCTCTTCGCGTCGCCCGGCGAATGGGGCAAGGCGACGGAGGACGAGCTGATCGAGCCGCACAAGAAGCGGATCAACGCGCTCGCGAAGGAGCATGCGGGCAAGGCGATGCGGATCGAGGCCGTCACCGGCGCGCTCGAGGACGATGCGCTCCGAGGCCGCACTCTCGCCCCCGGCGCCTCCGAGCCCGGCTCGTTGACCGCGCCGCGGGCGTTCAACCTGATGTTCAAGACGCACGTCGGCGCGCTCGAGGATGCATCGAGCGTCGCCTATCTGCGCCCGGAGACGGCGCAGGGCATCTTCGTGAACTTCAAGAACGTCCTCGACACGGCTCGGGTGCGGCTGCCGTTCGGCATCGGACAGATCGGGAAGGCCTTCCGCAACGAGATCAACCCGCGGAACTTCACGTTCCGCAGCCGCGAGTTCGAGCAGATGGAGATCGAGTTCTTCTGCCGACCCGAGGAAGCGCCCGATTGGTACCGCTATTGGCGAGACCGACGCTATCAGTGGTACGTGTCGCTCGGCATTCGCACCGAGAATCTCGAGCTTCGCGAGCACGAGTCCTCCGAGCTCGCGCATTACGCGGCGGCGTGCGCGGACGTCGAATACAAGTTCCCGTTCGGCCAAAGCGAGCTCGAGGGCATCGCGAATCGCACGGACTTCGACTTGAAGCGCCATAGCGAGTTCAGCGGCAAGGATCTCCGCTACATCGACGATCTCGAGCCCGACCCCGACAAACGGCGCGTGCTGCCGTACGTGATCGAGCCTTCGGCCGGCGCGGATCGCGCGACGCTCGCGTTCCTCTGTGACGCGTACGCCGAAGACGAGGTCGGCGGCGAGCCGAGAACGGTGTTGCGCTTCCATCCGCGGATCGCGCCGGTCAAGGTCGCGGTCTTCCCGCTCGTCAAGAAGGAAGGCATGCCCGAAGCGGCGCTCGACCTGTATCGCCGGCTCAAGCGTCGCTTCAGCGCGTTCTACGATGAGAAAGGCGCGATCGGGCGCCGTTACCGCCGCCAGGACGAGGCCGGCACGCCGTTCTGCGTGACGGTCGACGGCGACACGCTGTCCGACGGCACGGTGACGATCCGCGACCGCGACACGTGCGTGCAAACCCGAATCGCGGCGGACCGCGTCGCGGAGTACCTCGCGGAGCGTATCGAGGTCGCTTGATGGCGGAATCGAGGCCGCGCCGGCGGCTCGTGGTTCTCGATCGTGACGGCGTGATCAACGCGGACTCGGACGAGTACGTGAAGTCGCCGGACGAGTGGCATCCGCTCCCGGGGAGCCTCGAGGCGATCGCCCGGCTCCATCGCGCGGGATTCGACGTCGTCGTCGCAACGAATCAATCCGGCGTCGGCCGGGGCTTGTTCTCGCGGGAAACGCTCGAGGCGATCCACGCGCGGATGCGCGATGCCGTCGCTGCGGCCGGTGGCCGGATCGCCGGGATCTATTATTGTCCGCATCGTCCCGAGGACGGCTGCACGTGCCGCAAGCCGAAGCCGGGCCTCTTGCGGCGAATCGAAGCCGACTTCGGCCAGCCGCTCGACGGCGTGCCGTTCGTCGGCGACAAGCTGGCGGACGTCGAGGCGGCGCTCGCCGTAGGCGCGCGTCCGATCTTCGTCGGCACACCGCGCGACGATACCGAGCGCTCGCGGCTCGCCGAGCTCGGCGTCGAAACGCATCCGGATCTTTCCAGCGCGGCCGACGCGCTGCTTGCGAGGTGATGGGGGCGCCGACGATGCGGCAGTGGATCGGCTCGGTGCTGTTCACGCTGTTTCTGTTCTTGTCGGTGCCGCTCTATGCGCCGATCGTGCTGCTGACCGCGTGCTTGCCGCGACGAATCACCTATCGGTGCGTGCTGCTTTGGATCGACGCGCAGCTCTTCATGCTCGAGCGATTGTGCGGAATCAGGCATGAGGTCGAAGGCCTCGAGCACCTCCCGAGCGAGCCGAGCATCGTGCTCATGAAACATTCGTCGACGTGGGAGACGCTCGCGCAGCTGCGCCTGCTGCCGCGCCAGACGTGGGTGCTCAAGCGTGAGCTGATGTGGGCGCCGTTCTTCGGGTGGGCGCTCGCGCTGTTGAAGCCGATCGCGATCGATCGGCGCGGGGGGCGCGTCGCGGTCGAGCAGGTGGTCTCGCAAGGACGCGAGCGGCTCGCGGAAGGCCTATGGGTCGTGATCTTCCCGGAAGGCACGCGCGTGCCGTTCGGTCAGACGGGCCGCTTCGGCTTGAGCGGCGCATTGCTCGCGCAGGCCTGCGGCAAACCGGTGATCCCGGTTGCGCACGATGCAGGCCGGTACTGGCCGCGGCGCAGCTGGCTGAAGCGCCCGGGCACGATCCGCGTGCGCATCGGCCCGCCGATTCCTACGGAAGGACGCGACGCGCGGGAGATCATGAACGAGGTCCGCGACTGGATCGAGAAAGCGATCGCGGACTTCGGCGACGACCAGCCCGAGTCGACCGCGTGGAACGGGACCGCGCCGGCGGCGAGATAGCCGGCGGCTCCGACGGTCAAACGTCCAGGTTCGAGACCGAGAGCGCGTTGCGCTCGATGAACTCGCGGCGCGGCTCGACCTGATCGCCCATCAGCGTGCTGAAGATCTCGTCGGCCGCGACGGCGTCCTCGATGCGCACCTGCATCAGACGGCGCGTCTTCGGATTGACCGTCGTCTCCCAGAGCTGCTCGGGATTCATCTCGCCGAGACCCTTGTAGCGCTGGATCGTCTGTCCCTGCTTCGCTTGCGCCATCAGCCACTCGACGGCATCCGGGAACGTCGCGACCTCCTTACGATCCTTGCCCCGCAAGACATAGGCGCCCGGCGAGAGCAGATCCTTGAAGCTCGAGCCTATCGTCGCGATACGTTGATATTCCGGAGAGCGGAAAAATCCCAGCTGGAACGTCTTCGTCATCGTGACGCCGTGATAATCCCGCTGCACGTAAATCGCCGAGTCCGAGGAAGTCCCGGCCGGTTGATAATGGACGCGGTATTTCGGACCCGCGCCGTTCAGCATCTTCAGCCGCTCCTCGAGCTGCGCGGCCCATGCGCGCATGCGCTCGTGATCGTCGAGATCGGTCGCGGTGATCGCCGGCAGCCACATCATCGCGCGGAGGACGTTCGCGTCGTAGCGCTTGCCCCAGCGCTCGATGATCGCCTTCGCTTCCATGTATTGGCGCGCGAGCTCCTCGAGGGTTTCGCCCTGAATCGCCGGCCCGTCGGGCGACGTATACAGCACGGCCTCCTCGACGGCGGTCTTGAGCAGCATCGCGTTGAGCTCGGCATCGTCCTTGACGTAGAACTCCTGCTTGCCGCGCTTGACCTTGTACAGCGGCGGCTGCGCGATGTAGATGTGGCCGCGCTCGATCAGCTCCGGCATCTGGCGGTAGAAGAACGTCAGAAGCAGCGTGCGGATATGCGAGCCGTCGACGTCCGCGTCCGTCATGATGATGATCCGGTGGTAACGGAGGTTGTCCGGATCGAACTCCTCGCGGCCGACGCCGCAGCCGAGCGCCGTGATCAGCGTGCCGATCTCGGGCGACTGTAACATCTTGTCGAATCTAGCTTTTTCGACGTTCAGGATCTTGCCCTTGAGCGGCAAGACGGCCTGAGTGCGGCGGTCGCGGCCCTGTTTCGCGGAGCCGCCGGCGGAGTCGCCCTCGACGAGGAAGAGCTCCGACAGCGCGGGATCCTTTTCCTGGCAATCCGCGAGCTTGCCGGGCAGCCCGGCGACGTCGAGCGCGCTCTTGCGCCGCGTCATCTCGCGCGCCTTGCGCGCAGCCTCGCGTGCCCGCGCCGCCTCGATGATCTTGCCGACGATGATCTTCGCTTCGGCCGGATGCTCGAGGAGGAACGCGTGGAGTTGCTCCGCGACGATCGACTCGACGACGCCCTTGACCTCGGACGAGACGAGCTTGTCCTTCGTCTGCGACGAGAATTTCGGGTCGGGAAGCTTCACCGACAACACGGCGGTCAGGCCTTCGCGCGCGTCGTCGCCGGTCGGCATGATCTTCTCGCGCTTCGCGATGCCCTCGCTCTCGATGTACTGGTTCAGCGTCCGCGTCATCGCGGCGCGGAAGCCCTGAAGGTGCGTGCCGCCGTCGCGCTGCGGGATATTGTTGGTATAGCAGAACATCGACTCCTGATAGCCGTCGTTCCACTGCAGCGCGGCCTCGACCTGAATATTTCCGCGTTTCTCCTGGAAATATAGGATCGTCGAGTGCAGCGGCGTCTTGCTGCGGTTCAAGTGCTCGACGAAGGCACGGATCCCGCCTTCGAACTCGAAGACGTCGCTGCGGCCGTCGCGTTCGTCCTTCAATGTGATGCGGACGCCGCTGTTCAGGAACGACAGCTCCCGCAACCGCTTCGCGAGCGTGTCGTAGTCGAACTCGAGGTTCGAGAAGACCTTCGGGCTCGGCTGGAACGTGATTGTCGTCCCGGTTCGGTCCGTCGTGCCGATCTCGGCGAGCGGCGCAAGCGGCTCGCCGTTCGAGTACTTCTGCTGGTAGACCTTGCCGCCTCGATAGATCGTCAGCGTCAACGACTCGGAGAGCGCGTTGACGACGGACACGCCGACGCCGTGCAGGCCTCCGGACACCTTGTACGAGTTGTCGTCGAATTTGCCGCCGGCATGCAGGACGGTCATGATGACCTCGGCCGCCGAGCGTCCCTCCTCGGGGTGGATATCGACCGGGATGCCGCGCCCGTTGTCGGCCACGGTGATCGACTCGTCGGGGTGGATCGTGACGTCAACTTGTGTGCAGACCCCCGCCAGAGCCTCGTCGATCGAGTTGTCGACGACCTCGAACACCATGTGATGGAGACCGGTGCCATCATCGGTGTCACCGATATACATTCCCGGCCGCTTTCGGACGGCCTCAAGGCCCTTTAAGACCTTGATATTCTTGGACGTATATTCGCTCTGGCTCATGGAGTAGCAATTCTTGCGCTAAATCGGCGCATTATAGCATTCGCTCACAGCCCCCCGCCGCGCACCCTCCCCTGTTCCACGTGGAACATTGGAAACCGCGGATCCACGGGGAGCAGATCCGGCGACAGACCCGTGATGAGCAGCTGCGACGGCAGCGCCTCGACTTCTTTCAGCAACCGCTCGAGGGCGCCGCGGTCGAGCTCCGCGGCCGGATCGTCCACAAGGAGCACGCCGCTCCGCCCCGCGGCCGCCCACGCCTCTCGGACGTGGGCGATCACCAGGCAGGCGGCAATCAGCTTCTGCTGCCCTCGCGACGCTTCGTCCGCCGCTTGATGCCCTTCGAGCCGAACTGCCAGGTCCGCACGCTGCGGCCCGGCCTGCGTGTATCCGAGGGCGACGTCGCGCTCCAGATCATCGCGCAGCGCGTCGGCCAGCGAACCTTGCCAGCCGGGTCGAAATACCACTTCGAGCCGCCGGCCGAGCAGCCGGCCGGCGATCTCGGCCGCCGCCTGGCCTAGGCGCGCCACGTACTCGGCCCTCATTGCCGACACGGCTTCGCCGGTTTCGGTCAGCGCGCGCGTCCACGGCTCGAGGCCCGCTCGCGACATCCTTGCCTTCAACGCCGCATTTCGCTGCCCGAGGATCCGGCGATAGCGTTTCCACAGCTCCAGGTAGGTATGTTCCACGTGGAACACACCCCAGTCGATGAACCGTCGGCGTTCGCTCGGCCCGCCCTCGATCAGCCGGTGGATGCTCGGATCGATGACGTCGACGGCGAGGATCCGCGCAACGTCCGTGATCGAAGCGCCCTTCTGTCGATCGATCCGATACGACAGCCCCTCGGGACCGACCTTGACGCCGATTCGGCGCACGCCTTCCGCGCATCGATGATCCACGGTCACGGAAAGGCTCGACCGGCCGTGCTGGATCAGCTTCCGCGTCTGCCGCGTCCGAAACGAACGGCCACGACCGACTAGAAAACACGCCTCCAGCAGGCTGGTCTTACCCGCGCCGTTCGGGCCGAAGAAGTAATTCCTTTCGGGATGCAGACGACAGTCGACGCCCGTGAGCACCCGCAGACCGTCGACTCTGAGGCGTTCGAGCGGCATCAGTCGGGCTCCGTCCGGCGCCGAGGGACTGAACGCGCCTCCTGGACAGCGGCGTGATGGCGACTCCCCCGCCGCCGTTCGCGCGGCCGGATACGATCCGAACGCGCGACGCGGCGGGCGCCTGGTGACCTCACCCGATTATGGGCCCTGCCGACGCCCTATAGGCGCATCGGCATGACGACGAACTTCGCGCCCTCTTCCTCGGCGCCGGTGATGAGGCAGCTCGAGTTCGCATCCGTGATGCCGATACGCACCCGATCGCCATCGACCGCCCCGAGCGCGTCCAACAAGTAATTGACATTGAAGCCGATCTCCATCGGCGCGCCGGAATACTCGACCTCCACCGACTCGACGGCCTCTTCCTGCTCCGGATTGTTCGCCTCGATCACGAGGTTGCCCGGCTCGAGCATCAGGCGGACGCCGCGATACTTCTCGTTGGACAGGATCGACGCACGCTGCAGCGCCTGCCGAAGCGCCTGGCGGTCCGCCGTCACGACGTTCTCGGGGCTCGCCGGAATCACCCGTGCGTAATCCGGGAACCGGCCGTCGATCAGCTTCGAGGTCAGCCGGAGCCCGTCGATCACGACGCGCACATGGTTCTTGCCGAGCGTCAAGGTGACGTTCCCTTCATCGCCAAGCAGTCGGGCGAGCTCGAGCACGCCCTTCCGCGGCACGATCTGCTGGTCATTACGGCTCGCCGGCGCCTCGAGCGGCACGTCCGCGAGCGCCAGCCGGTGCCCGTCGGTCGCTACGCCGCGCAGCCGCTCGCCGTTCGTCTCGAGCAGCAACCCATTCAGGTAGTAGCGGACGTCTTGCTGCGCCATCGAGAAATGCGTCTTGTCGAGCAGACGTTTTAGCGCCTTCGCCTCCATCGTCAGCGTCTGCTGCTGGTCGATCTCGTCGACCGTCGGGAAATCCGCCGCCCGCAGCG
The DNA here is from genome assembly GCA_017577365.1 of Gammaproteobacteria bacterium. Taxonomy (GTDB): domain Bacteria; phylum Pseudomonadota; class Gammaproteobacteria; order Steroidobacterales; family Rariloculaceae; genus ZC4RG20. Next base: position 54,616 of record PKRJ01000020.1, read on the forward strand.
TCGATAGCACGAATCGGCTTCGCCCTGCCTTGACCGTGACCCGCTCACCGCTCAATGAGGCCTCGACCCGTGCCCCGTCCGGCAACGCCCGGAAGATGTCGTGCAGCTTTCTGCCCGGCACCGTGATCTCGCCGTCGACCGCGTCATCGACGCCGGCCTCCGCGACGAGCTCGACCTCGAGATCCGTCGCGGTCACGCTCAGCACGCCGTCGCGGACGACGAGCAGCACGTTGCTCAGGATCGGCATCGTCTGCTTTCGCTCCACGACGCCGATGACGGCCTGGAGCGGCTTCAGAACGGTCTCTCGCGGTGCGCTGAACTTCATCTTCGTATCTACCTGCTTATATTTCTGCGTTCGTTGCGTTTACGCCCGGGCGGATCGCTGAGAAAGTCGAAAATAATCTTTGCAATCAGTTACTTATACGTCAACAAACCACGTGGGCAAGTCCGGCCTCGCTTGTGAGCCTCTTGTGGACAATTTCGCACGTCGAGCTCGTCCACGACTTATCCACATCAAGAGGTCAACGTTCTCAAGAGGTTGTTGTAGTCCTCGGCGACGCGCGTCTCGGTCTCCCTGAGCTCCTTCACTCGGCGGCAAGCATGCAGCACGGTCGTATGATCGCGTCCGCCGAAGAGATCCCCGATTTCCGGCAAGCTGTGCGTCGTCAGCTCCTTCGCGAGCGCCATGGCGATCTGCCGCGGCCGCGCGATCGACCGGCTCCGACGCTTGGACAAGAGGTCCGAGACGCGGATCTTGAAGTAGCTGGCCACGGTTTTCTGGATATTCTCCACCGTCACCAGCTTGTCCTGTAGTGCCAAAAGATCGCGAAGCGCTTCTTTCGCGAACTCGAGCGTGATCGGCTGTCCCGTGAAGCGGGCGTTCGCGATGACGCGCCGCAATGCGCCCTCGAGCTCGCGGACATTCGAGCGGATCCGCTGCGCGATGAAGAACGCGACCTCCTCCGGCAGCTGCTCGCCTTCCGCCGCGGCCTTCGACATCAGGATCGCGACGCTCGTCTCGAGCTCCGGCGGCTCGATCGCGACCGTCAAGCCCCAGCCGAAACGCGACTTCAGCCGCTCCTCGAGACCCGAGACCTCCTTTGGATAGCGGTCGCAGGTCAGCACGATCTGCCGCTGGCCTTCGAGCAGCGCGTTGAACGTGTGGAAGAACTCTTCCTGCGAGCGCTCCTTGCCGGCGAAGAACTGGATATCGTCGATCAGAAGCGTATCGAGCGAGCGATACGTGCGCTTGAACTCGTTGATCGTGTTGTGCTGCAAGCCGCGCACCATGTCTCCGACGAAACGCTCGGAGTGCACGTACGCGACCTTCGCGTTCGCGTCGCGGCTCAGAATTGCGTTGCCGATCGCGTGCATCAGGTGCGTCTTGCCGAGGCCGACGCCGCCGTAGATGAACAGCGGGTTATAGGCCGTGCCGGGATTTTGGCCGACCTGCATCGCCGCGGCGCGCGCGAGCTGGTTGCTCTTCCCCTCGACGAACGTCTCGAACGTGAAGGCCGCGTTCAAGCGGCTGCCGAAGAGCTGCGGGGCGCCGGCCTTCGGCTCGCCGTCGCCCGACGTGATCACGGCCGGCGTCGGGCGCCGGCGGCTGCCGACCTCGAGATAAACCTCGCGTGTTCCGCCATGCTCGGCCCACCAGCTCCTGATCCGGTCGAGACAGTGGGCTTTGACCCAATCGACGACGAAGCGATTCGGCGCGAGCAGCCGCACCGCGCCGTTGCCGTCCTCGACCGGCTGCAACGGACGGATCCACGTGTTCAGCTGCTGCTCGGTCAGTGCCGAGGCCAGTGCGCCGACGCACTGCTTCCACAAGGACGAAATCGCCGGCGACTGTTCTGTCACGGTGAATCTTCAGCGAAAAAGGGTTTTCGGAAACGCGGTAGGGGTATCCGCCGAACAGCGAGTCTAATATGCCGGCACAGCGTTATCCACAGCCCGCCGGCAACGGCCGCGATTGACACGAAATGGTGCCACGCGTAAAGTTCCGCGTTCCCTGACGACGGGTATCCCGTTGTTCGGCCTCAGATTCGCCCCTTCCCGAGGGGCACGGAACCGTCCATGAAGAGAACTTTTCAACCCCACAAGCTGCGCCGCAAGCGCACGCACGGTTTCCGCGCTCGTATGAAGACGCGGGGCGGCCGTGCCGTGTTGAAACGACGTCGAGCCAAGGGTCGCGCCCGACTCACGCCGTCCTGAGGGGCGGCCTGCTTCCGTTGGTCGGCTCAGGCTCGGGGTTTCCGCGTGAGCGCCGCTTGCGCACCTGGAAAGAGTTCGGCCGCGTCTTCGCCGATCCGGTACGATCGTCCGATCGTTTCTTCACGATCCTCGCGAGGCCCAACGATGTCGGCATGGCCCGGCTCGGTCTCGCGATCTCACGTAAAGCCGCCAAGCGGGCAGTGGATAGGAACAGATTGAAACGGATCGCGCGCGAGGTTTTTCGTCACAAGACGCTGCCGGCGTGGGACTATGTCGTGACCGCGCGGCCGCAGGCGGCGTCGGCACCATCGGCCGCGCTCCACGAAAGCCTCGACGGGCTGTTCGACAAGCTCGTTCGGCGCGGTGCGCCTCCGCGTGACCATGGATAACACACGTCTTTTCCTCTGGCTCGCTCTCGCGGCGATGCTGTGGTTGAACTACGACGCGTGGGTCCGCGATCGCGCGCCGCAACCGCCCGCGGCCGCGGCGACGACCGAGAGTCGCGCGGCACCCGAAGACGACGCCCTCCTGCCCAACCTTCCGTCGGATGGCGGTGCGCGCGGCGGCGCCGAGCTACCGACCGCGTCGGATGCGACACCGGAACGCACGATCACCGTGCGCACCGACGTGCTCGACGTCGCGATCGACACGCGCGGCGGCGACTTGGTGCGCGCGGATCTCCTCGAGTATCCGGTCGAGAAAGATCGCCCGGACGAGATCGTGCGGCTGCTCGACTACACGCCGAGCAACCGCTGGGTGCTGCAAAGCGGCCTCGTCGACGCCGCCGGCGGCGATGCGCCGAATCACGTCGCGACCTTCTCGTCGGAGCGCTCCAGCTACGAGCTCGCGCCGGGCCAGGACGAGCTCGTCGTCACGCTCGAATGGGTCGGCGGCGGCGATCTCAAGGCACGCAAGATCTACACGTTCCGTCGCGGCCGCTACGCGGTCGATCTCGATATCGTCATCGAGAACGCGACCGGCGAGCCGTGGCGCGGCGCGCCGTACGCGCAGATGCAGCGCGTGCACAACCCTGTCGAGCGCTCGTACACGTCGGTCTCGACGTACTCGTTCACGGGACCCGTGCTCTTCGACGGCGAGAGCGCCGACAAGCTCGACGTCGAGGATCTTCTTCGTAAGCCCATTACCCGAGCTGCGACCGGAGGCTGGCTTGCAGGCATCCAGCACCACTTCCTCGCGGCGATCGTGCCGCCCGAGAACGAGCCGTTCGAGCTCGAGGCGACGGCGCGCGACAACCGCTACCTGCTGCGCGCGCTCGGACCGATCCGCGGGGTCGCGCCGCGGTCGCAAGAGACGTTCTCGTTCACGTTCTTCGTCGGCCCGAAGCTTCAGGACCAGCTCCGGGAGACCGCGAACAAGCTCGTGCTGACGGTCGACTACGGCATGCTGACGCCGCTCGCGCAGCCGCTCTTCTGGGTGCTGTCGTGGGTCCACAAGCTCGTCGGCAACTGGGGCTGGTCGATCGTCATCGTGA
>PKRJ01000021.1 GCA_017577365.1 Gammaproteobacteria bacterium
GCACCAAGCACCGTCGAGCTCAGAGCCCATCCCATCAACCCAACGAGTGGCTGCCTTCTTCTCATCGTCATATCCTCCCTTCGACCCGCCGGCACCGATGCCTCAGCTTTGGCAAACGACTCCGCCTCGGCTGTCGCCGCCCCGTACGAGTGCACGCAAGCTCACGGCGAGCACGGATTGCTCGTGTTCGATTTCGTTCCCGGTTCGACGAATCGACCGAAGACCTGGCGATCACATAGCGCGTTCCCCGGAAGCGCATCCCTACGAGGGCCGACGAAACGACGACGAGCGTGAGCTCGAACGTCGATTCAGGTCATCTACTCGCAGCGGACAACGCGAAAAGGGATCGGAAGCGAGGACTAGCGTACGATTCGTCTATTTATGCGAGTTGCTTCCGCTTTTTCTCCTGTTTTACTTGTGGCAGAAGCTTGGGGCCGAGACTCTAGCAATTCTAGGACGTAGCGCGCATGACCCATCTGGGCTAGAATCGCGCGTGCTTCGCTCACGCCGCCACATCACCAGAACGCGGCCAACGAAGGAGAACCAGAAGAAGCGACTTCCGTCAGCAGCTGCATTGCAAATGGCGGACCGATACTCCGATCTGGTACTGGAAATTCACGCCGCAGCGTCCGATCCAGCGGCATGGACGTCAGTTGTCGAGAAGATCCGTGTCGCACTCCACGCTCGCGGCGCAATGCTTCACACGCCGCAAGTCAGCTTCTTGGAAGATTACTGGTGCTTTCATTCGCAGTTCGAAACGTCTCAGATCGAAAGCTACGCGCGCGACTGGATGGCTCACGATGCGTGGGCGGAAGGCGCTCGTCAGCGCGGCTTGTATTCACCCGAACGGATTATTTCTGTCGATGACGCGCTGATCGAACGCCGGTCATTCCGAAAAACGGCATTCTTTCAGGAATATCTGCGGCCGAATGACGTGGACCGAATGGTCACTGTCAATCTCCATCGCAGTCGTAATCAGCATCGTGTCACGCACGTACAGTTGAGCGTCTTCAGGGGCCTGAACAAGGAGCGGTTCTCGAGCGAAGACGTGAAACCACTGGAGCAGCTACGACCGCATCTCCTCGTCGCGACGCGCAACCACTGCTCGCTGCGCTCGCTCCTCGCGTTCAATGCAACCACCGAGCATGCGCTCGACAGCTTGGCTGCCGCGCTCTTCGCAATCGACCGAGACGGACGATTGGTTTATTCGAATCGGCCCGGCGACGAAGTGCTAAAGGACGGCGCTTGGCTTTCTGCCGCAGGAAACAAGCTCTCTCACGGAACGAATCTTCGTCATGTGGCGAGTTGCGCCAGTGCGATTCGAGATCTGATCGAAGGCATTGGAAGGACACTGATACTCGAGCACGCCTCGACCGGGCGGCAGCGAATTCTGCTCACGACGCCGCTTGGCCGCGCCGCGGCGCTAACGGTTCCCGTGCCTCCGAGCGCAGCGGGCCTCGTTTGGCTGCTGCCAGACGGGACGGAGACGACGGTGATCGAGCGTATCGCCAAGCTCTTCGAGCTGACGCCGGCAGAGTCGCGTTTGCTCGAGCACCTTGCCTGCGACAACGACCTCAAGACAGCTGCCGAAATTCTCGGCATCAGCATCCACACGGCGCGCAATGAGATCAAAGGGATCCTGCGCAAGACGGGCAGACGAAGCCAAGCCCAGTTACTGGCTCTCTTGAACCGGCTGGCAGGAATCCTCGCTCGCTAGATCCGCCGCTCCATCGAGCGAAAGGGCGAATATCGAAAGGAGAAGAGTGGAGCGGGTGATGGGAATCGAACCCACGTCATCAGCTTGGGAAGCTGAGGTTCTACCATTGAACTACACCCGCCCCGCAGGACCGGTCGGGTCCCCCGACGGGAGACCCGGTTTGATTCTATAACAGCCGGCACGAAGGGCAACCCGATGTCGACGGCCGGCTCGGATACGGGGTTGACGGGCTGAGCGGCGGTCGATCGCTCGGTGCCCTCGCCCAGCCCGGCCCTGCTCCCTGCCCCGAGCGCTGTCCGCCCGAGGCGTACCTGCTGTATCGTTCTCCGCAGCGCCGGACGCCCGCCTCCGTTGGGTGAGATCGTCGGGGTCGTCGGGATGCGCGACGGCTCGCACGTGTATCATCTCTTCGTCGCCGAGGAGCACCAGGGCCGCGGACTGGGACGCGTGCTCCGGGAGCACGCGAAGGCCGAGTGCCTGCGTCGCGGCCGCCCGGCGGCATTCACCGTCAATTCTTCGCGCGGTGCGGTGCCGATCTACGAGCGCTTCGGCTTCAGGATCGCGGCGCCGGAGCAGGAAGTCGAAGGCGTGCGGTTCGTTCCGATGCGGCTCGAGCTGACGTCACGGGAGAATTCGCGAGAGTGAAGACACTGCGTGTGAAAGGAATGAGCCAATGAGAACTCGAACCGCTCGCCTGCTGCTTCTGCCTGTCCTGATCGCCTTCACCTCCCTCGTTCACGCGGCGTCGCTCGAAACCGCCGTGCCGGAGGACGTCGGCCTCTCGTCGCAGCGGCTCGAGCGGCTCACCGAGCAGCTCAACCGCTACGTCGAGAAGGGGGAGTTGGCCGGCGGCGTCGCGCTCGTCGCGCGCCGTGGCCGGATCGCCTATCTCGAAGCGTTCGGCTGGCGCGACATCGAGACGGGCGCGCCGATGACGGCGGACACGATGTTCCGCATCGCGTCGCAGACGAAGGCGATCGTGAGCGTCGCGGCGATGATCCTCCAGGAAGAAGGCGCGCTCGTGATCACGAATCCGGTCGGCGACTATCTGCCCGCGTTCCGCGAGACGACGGTCGCGGTGCCGCGCGAAGGCGGCGGCTACGACATCGTGCCGGCGCGCCGCCCGATCACGATCCGCGACTTGCTGACGCACACGTCGGGCTTCGGTTACGGCATGGGCGGCCCCGCGGCCGATCGCTGGGCCGCGGCCGGCATTCAGGGCTGGTATTTCGCCGATCGGGACGAGCCGATCGGTGTCACCGTCGAGCGCATGGCGTCGCTGCCCGCGGACGCGCAGCCGGGCGAGCGGTGGATCTACGGCTACAACACCGACATCCTCGGCGCGCTCGTCGAGCGCGCCTCGGGCCAGCCGCTCGACGTGTTCCTCACCGAGCGCATCTTCGAGCCGCTCGGCATGCACGACACGCATTTCTACGTCCCGCGCGAGAAGCGGAACCGGCTCGCGACGGTCTACTCGGCCGGTGAGAACGGCCTCACGCCCGCGGTCGGCACGGGCGCGATCGGGCAAGGCGCATACGTCGACGGACCGCGCAAGAGCTTCTCGGGCGGCGCGGGGCTCGTCTCGACGGCGACCGACTACGCGCGCTTCTTGCAGATGCTGCTGAACGGCGGCGAGCTCGACGGGGAGCGGATTCTGAGCCGCAAGAGCGTCGAGCTCATGACCGTGAACCATCTCGGCGACATCCCCTTCCGGCCCGGCGAAGGCTTCGGGCTCGGCTTCTACATCGTCGAGGACGTCGGCGCGCGCGGCGTTCCGGGCTCGGTCGGCGAGTTCGGCTGGGGCGGTGCGTACCACAGCACGTACTGGGTCGATCCGGCCGAGGAGCTCGTCGTCGTCTATCTCGCGCAGCTCCTCCCCGCCGGCAACATCGACGATCACAGCAAGCTCCGCACGCTCGTCTATCAGGCGATCGTCGACTGATCGGCAATCGAGGTTTCGCGCGTCGCCGCGATGACCTCCGCGGCGACGCGCCTCCCGGTCGGCACGAGACGCGCCGAACCGCTACCCTTACGCGCATGGAATCGCGACCGCTTCGCAAGGTACGCAGCTTCGTCCGCCGGCCCGGCCGAATCACGGTCGCGCAGCGGCGCGCGCTCGAGACGTTATTACCCCGCTACGGCCTGCCGTACGAGCAGCGGCGGCTCGACCTCGACGCGGTATTCGGCCGCTCGGCCCCGCGCGTGCTCGATATCGGCTTCGGCGATGGCGAAGCGCTCGTTACCACAGCAGCGCGCTATCCGGAGATCGATTATCTCGGCGTGGAAATCCACGAGCCGGGCGTCGGGCATTTGCTGTTGCTGCTCGAACGCGCCGGGCTCGAGAACGTGCGCGTGATCGTGCACGACGTCGTCGAGGTGATCGAGGCGATGCTGCCCGACGCGTCGTTCGACGCGATCAACCTCTTCTTCCCCGACCCGTGGCCAAAGAAACGCCATCACAAGCGCCGGCTCGTGCAGCCGCCGTTCATCGCGCAATGCGAGCGGATCATGAAGCCGGGCGCGCTGCTGCACGTCGCGACGGATTGGGCGCCGTACGCCGAGCATACGCGCGAGGTGCTCGCGCAGTCCGCGTTGCAGCCGGTCGCCGCGCAGACGCTCGCCGGCGATCCGCTCGCCGAGCGCCCGCCGACGAAGTTCGAGCGCCGCGGCGAGCGGCTCGGTCACGTCGCGGAGGATCTGTACTACCGACGGCCGCCGGCTTCGGAGCCGGCGTAGGTCGCAAGCCGTCGGTTGCTCACGCGTCGCGGCCCGCGGCGCTTCGATGCGCGCGCGCGGCGAGGATCGTGACGAGCACCGACGGGACGGCGATCGCGGCCGTGCACGCGAAGAACACGCCGTACGCCGGGATCAGCTCCATGCTGCGTGCGAGCGCTTCGACCGCGATGCCGGAGAACCCCTTCAACACCTTGCCGAGGATCGAGTAGAACGACGACAAGAGCGCGTATTGCGTCGCCGCGTAGCCGAACGTCGTCAAGCTCGACATCCACGCGATCAGCGCGGTGCCGGCGAAGCCCTCGGAGAAATTCTCGAGCGAGAGCGCCGCGCCGAATACGACGAGATCCGGCCCCGCGAACGCCATCGCCGTCAGCCCGATATTCGACGCGGGCGCGAGAAACGCGCCGAGCACGAGCGTCGGAACGAAGCCGAGGCGCACCGCGCAGAAGCCGCCCGCCGCGACACCCGCGATCGTGCCCCACACGCCGACGCCGGCGCGCATCGCGCCGATCACGTCGAGCGACAGGCCGAGATCCGTATAGAACGGATTCACCATCGGCCCCATGATGAAATCCGGCAGCCGGTACAGACTGATCGCCGCGAGAAGCAGCAGCGCCTTCACGCCGTGCGCGGAGAAGAACACGATGAACGGGCCGACGACCGCGCCGTAGAGGCCGCGCAGCGTCCAGATCGGCACGGCGGCCCGCGGCGGCGCCACCCGCTGCGCGACGGCGGACGTTTCCGCCCGAGGCTCGGACGCGTAGAGCGCGGCCGCGACGCCGACGCCGACGAGCACGGCCATCAGCCCGTATGACAGCTCCCAGCCCGCGCGGGCCGCGATATTGAAGATGAAGGCATTCGTGACCAGCATCGCGGCGCGGTAGCCGAGCTGGTACGCCGCGGACATGAGGCCGAGCTCCTCTGCGCTCCGCGAAACCTCGATGCGCCACGCGTCGATCGCGATGTCTTGCGTCGCCGACGAGAACGCGACGAGAAGCGCGAACGCGCCGAACGGCATCAGTCCGCCGCCCGGTCCGATCATCGTCATTGCGACGAGACCCGCGATCACGCCGCTCTGCGCCAGCAGTATCCAGCTGCGCCGCTTCCCGAGCCGCCCTAGCACCGGCAGCTCGACGCGGTCGAGGAGCGGAGCCCAGACGAACTTGAACGAGTAAGCGAGGCCGACCCACGACAGAAAACCGATCGCGGAAAGCTCGATGCCCGCGTCACGCAGCCACGCGCCCAGGGTATTGGCGGTCAGCAGAAACGGCAGACCGGCGGAGAAGCCGAGCGCGAGCATCGCGAGAACGCGCGGCTCGCGAAGCGCAACCAGCACGTCGCGCCAACCGTGCGTGGGGCTTGGCGCCGCGGCGGCGGCGCGCGTCGAGGTTTGCGCCTGCGCGTTCATCAAGGGCGGTATGATACTCGTCGTCTCCGCTCCGACACACGAAGGCGTCGCTTGCCGTGCGGCGCGCCCCGCGCAAGAGGGTCCACGGCGACGTTACTTTGCGACACAGGCTGCGAGGAATCGATGAAAGCGTACAAGAAGGAGTTTCTCGAGCTCGCGCTCGAGCTGGGCGTGCTGCAGTTCGGCGAGTTCAAGCTGAAATCCGGAAGGATCAGCCCGTACTTCTTCAATGCCGGGCTGTTCAATAGCGGTTATGCGGCCGCGCGGGTCGGACGCTGCTACGCGTCGGCGATCGCCGCGCTCGATATCGAGTTCGACATGCTGTTCGGCGCGGCGTACAAGGCGATCCCCCTCGTCGCGCTCGCCGCGGCGGCGCTCGCCGAGCACCACGATCTCGACTACCCGTTCGCGTACAACCGCAAGGAAGCGAAGGATCACGGCGAGGGCGGGATCACGGTCGGCGCGCCGATCGCGGGCCGTGTACTGATCCTCGACGACGTGATCACCGCGGGCACCGCCGTGCGCGAGGTGCTCGAGATCATCCGCGCGGCCGGCGGCACGCCGGCCGGCGTGCTCGTCGCGCTCGATCGCGAGGAGGTCGGCACGAAGCAGCGGATCTCGGCCGTCGATCAGCTCGCCGCCGAGCTCGGCGTGCCGATCCGCAGCATCGTGACGTTGAGCGATCTCGTCGATCATCTCGAGGAAGACAAGGAGTACGCGCAATATCTCCCGGCCCTGCGCTCGTACCGTAATCGCTACGGTGCGCGTTTCGACCCCTAGCGCCAGCTACTCGTTGTTTTCTTTCGTTTTTCGGTCGCGAGGGCGACGCACCTCTCACATCGGCGATCGAGGCCTTTCCAATATCGGGGATTCCCGGTATACGTGATGCGTCGGGCCGATGAAGGCTTTGACATAATCGGTGCCGACGAAGGCCATCGGAAACTCGAGTCGTGAAGCACGTGCACAGGTTCCTGGTTCTCGCGGCCGCGGCCTGCGCAACGTCGTCGGCCGCAGCGCAGAAGCTCTACCGCTGGGTCGACGAGAACGGCGTCGTTCACTACGGCGATCGCATTCCGCCGCAGTACGTCGACCGCCACCGCGAAGTGCTGAACGAGTCGGGCGTCGCGATCGGCTATGAAGAAGGAGCGCTGAGCCCCGAGGAGAAAGCGAGGCTCGAACGCGAACGCGCGGCGGCGGCCGCCGCCGAGGCCGCGAAAGCGGAGATCGCGCGACGCGATCGGATGCTGCTCGAGACCTATCTCTCGGTCGAGGACATCGTCGCGCTTCGCGACAACCGTCTCGAGATGCTCGAGGCGAAGATCACCGTCACCGAGCACTACATCGGCGAGCTCGAGGATCGCCTCGCGAGGCTCGAGAAGAGCGCGCAGCGCTACAAGCCGTTCAGCGATCGCGAAGATGCACCGGAGCTGCCGCCGGACCTCGCCGCCGAGATCGAAAGCACGAAGTCCTCGATCGAAAGCTACCGCGAGATGATTCGACAGACGCGCGAAGAGCAGGCGCGCCTCAAAGAGCAGTTCGATAGCGACATCGAGCGTTTCAAGGAGCTCAAGGGCGGCTGACCGCACGCGCCCGCGTGCCTTTCGCCGCTCGCGGCCGTCCGTCCGAGCTTTCGACCTTCCCATCGCTCGCGGCGAGCTCGCCGCCGACCACGTCCCGCCCGCGCTGCCGGCACGATGACGAGCCCGGCGATGCCCGTGCGCACACGAGCGGGCCGAATCCATCGTCCATCCGGGATCGTCCGCGGCACGCGTAATTTTCCCTCCGCCCGCTCGTATTACGCAGTAGACCTGGCCCGACGCGAGGACCGTAGCGTTCTCGCGGCCAATCGGGTCTCGGGGCCCAACGAGGAATGGGAGGGAAAGATTGATCGATCAACGATCAGCGCTGCTCAACCAGCTGCGCCTCGAGCGTGACGACGCGCCGTCGGCCGGCGGGAGCGCTCGGAAATGGCGGGCGCTCGGCGTCGGCATTTCGTTGCTCGTCGCCTCCGGTGCGGCCGCCTGGTTCGTGCTCGAATCGAAAGCCGCACCGGTCGTCCGCGTCGCCACGGCGAAACCGACCGTCGGCAACACGGCGGCACGCCACGGGCCCGGCTCGATTCTCGACGCGTCCGGCTACGTCGTCGCGCGTCGGCAGGCCACCGTCTCGTCGAAGATCACCGGCCGCGTCGTCGAGCTCTCGATCGAAGAAGGTCGACGCGTCGAGGAAGGCGAGATCATCGCGCGCCTCGAGGACACGAACCAGCGTGCCGCGCTCGCGCAGGCGCTCGCCCAGCGCGACCAGGCGCGTGCGAACCTCGAAGCTGCGCGCGTCGCGCTCGAGACGCGCGGCCCATCTTCGAGCGCCAGCGGGAACAATTCGAGCGCGGGGTGGTGAGCGCCCAGGACTTCGACATCGCGAAGGCCGAGTACGACGGGGCGCGCATGAACGTCGAGGTCGCGGAGCGCGCGCTCGCCGTGGCCGAGGCGAATCTCGCCGTCACGGAGCGCAATCTCGAGGACACGATCGTGCGCGCGCCGTTCGCCGGCGTCGTGACGGTCAAGGCCGCGCAGGAAGGCGAGATCGTCTCGCCGGTCTCGGCGGGGGGCGGGTTCACGCGCACGGGCATAGGCACGATCGTCGACATGGACTCGCTCGAGGTCGAGGTCGACGTCAGCGAGAACTTCATCAATCGCGTGCAGCCGGGTCAGGCCGTCGCCGTGCGCTTGAACGCGTATCCCGAGTGGGCGATCCCCGCGCGCGTGATCGCGATCATCCCGACGGCCGATCGCGCGAAAGCGACCGTGCGCGTCCGCATCGGCTTCGAGGAGAAGGACCCGCGCATCCTGCCGGAGATGGGCGTACGCGTCTCGTTCCTCGACGGCGAGAAAGAGACGTTGTCCCCGCGGCCCGCGCTGTCCGCGGTGGTCGTTCCGCGGGAAGCGGTCCGCATCGAGGGTAGCCGGGGCGTCGTGTTCGTCGTCTACGAGGATCGCGTGGAGCAGCGCGAGGTGACTCTAGGGGGCGCGAGCAGCGAAGGACAGGTCGTGCTGTCCGGTCTCGCCGCGGGCGCGCGCGTCGTCGTCGGCGACGTCGCGGGGCTCGTCGACGGCGCCCGAGTACGTATAGCTAGCGAGGAGTAAGAGGCATGGCCGCAATCGTGTCGATTCGCAACGTCCTGAAGGGATACTCGCGGGGCAAGCAACGCGTCGAGGTGCTGCACGGCCTCGATCTCGACGTCGAGGAAGGCGAGTTTCTCGCGCTGATGGGCCCGTCCGGCTCGGGGAAGACGACGTTGCTGAACCTGATCGGCGGTCTCGATCGCCCGGACAAGGGGGAGGTCGTCGTCGTGGGCGAGCGGCTCGACCGGCTCTCGTCCGGGCGCCTCGCCCAATGGCGCGCGCGCAACGTCGGCTTCGTCTTCCAGTTCTACAACCTGCTGCCGGTCCTCTCCGCCGAGCGCAACGTGGAGGTGCCGCTGCTCCTGACGAAGCTGTCGGCCAAGGAGCGCAAGCGTCGCGTGCATGCGGCGCTCGAGCTCGTGGGACTTGCCGATCGCGCGAAGCACAAGCCGACGGAGCTTTCGGGCGGTCAGCAGCAGCGCGTCGCGATCGCCCGCGCGCTCGTCTCCGATCCCGTCCTGCTCGTCTGCGACGAGCCGACCGGCGACCTCGACCGCGAGACGTCGGACTCCATCCTCGAGCTTCTCCAGCTACTCAATCGCGAGCACGGCAAGACGATCGTCATGGTGACGCACGATCCGAAAGCGGCCGGGTACGCGAGCCGGCGTCTCTACGTCGACAAGGGCGTGCTGGTCGATCGGACGATGGGAGCGGCGGCATGAAGTACTTCCCGCTGATCTGGGCCGGCCTCTGGCGCAAGCGCGCACGCACGTGCCTCACGGCGCTGTCGATCGTCGTCGCGTTCTCGCTGTTCGGGATCATGCGCGGCGTCACCGCGGGGCTCAACGACGCGATCGCCGAGTTCACGAGCGAAACGCGGCTGATCACGCAAAGCCGCATCAACATCATCGAGCCGCTGCCGCTCGCGTTCCTGCCGCGAATCGAGAGCATCGACGGCGTGACCAGCGTCGTGCCGTACGGCTACTTCGGCGGCTACTACCAGGAACCTCGCAATCAGATCAACACCGCCGCAGTGTATATCGACGAGTTCCTCGAGATGTATCCCGAGTTCGTCCTGCCGCAGGAACAGCTCGAGGCGATGATGCGCACGCGCACGGGCGCGATCGTCGGACGGGATCTTGCGGAGCGGTTCGGCTGGAAGATCGGCGATCGAATTCCTCTCGGATCGACGATCCACACGCAGCGCGACGGCTCGAGCGTCTGGGAGCTCGACATCGTCGGTATCTGGCACATGCGCGACGAGCGCGTGGAGTCGGACGACATCTACTTTCATTTCGATTACTTCGACGAGTCACGCAGCTCCGGCAACGGCACGGTGGCCGTCTTCATGACGAAGATCGGCGACGTGAGCCGCTCGGCCGAGATCGCGGAGCGGATCGACGCGCTCTTCGCGAACTCGCCGAACGAGACGTTCACGCAAAACGAAAGGGATTTCGCGCTCGCGCAGATCGAGCAATTGGGGGACATCGATTTCTTCGTCAACGCGATCGTCGGTGCGGTGCTGTTCACGCTGCTGTTCATGACCGGTAACACGATGATGCAGTCGGTTCGGGAGCGGATCCCCGAGCTCGCCGTGCTGAAGACGTACGGTTACCGCGATGCCGGCGTGGCCGCGCTCGTGCTCGCCGAGGCGCTGATCCTGTGCGCCGGCGCCGGCCTCCTCGGACTCGGCATCGCCGCCGCGGCGTTTCCCAGCGTGTTCGAGGCCATGGGCGTGGTCCCGTTGCCGTTGCCGGGCAGCGTCGTCGCGATCGGGCTCGCCGCGGCGGGATTCCTCGCCTTCGTGAGCGCGCTGCCCCCGGCGTTACGCGCGCAGCGGCTCAGCATCGTCGATGCGCTCGCCGCACGTTGAGGAAGCGAACATGTCGGTGTTCAAGCAAATCTTTGCCGTTACCGGAATGAACCTGAAGAGCGTGCCGCAGCGCCTCGGCAGCTCGTTCGTCATCGTGATCGGCATGGCCGGCGTCGTCGGCGTGCTCGTCGCCATCGGCGCGATGGTGCAGGCGCTCGGCGACACGCTGCTCTCGACCGGCAGCGAGAATCGCGCGATCGTGCTGCGCAACGGCGCGACGTCGGAGATCTCGAGCATCCTGTCGCCCCAGGCCATAGCGACGATCATGAACGCGCCCGGCATCGCGAGAACGCCCGAAGGCGACGCGGCGGTGACGACGGACATGATCATCGCCGTGAACCTCGAGAAGAAGGACGGCGGCCTCGGCGCCGTCGCGGTGCGCGGCGTATCCCCGCAAGCCTTCTTCGTGCGCCCGGAGATCGAGCTCGTCGAGGGACGAATGTTCGAGCCGGGGCTGCACGAGCTCATCGTCGGCCGGAACGCGCAGCTCGAGCACGAAGGGCTCGAGGTCGGCGATCGCATCGAGCTGCGTAACAGCGTCTGGACGATCGTCGGGGTATTCAAGAGCGGCAATAGCCACGAATCGGGCTTCCTCGCGGACGTCGACACGCTGATCTCGGCCTACCAGCGCACGCAGGTGTCGAGCGCGACGGTGCTCCTGACGTCGCCCGGGGCCTTCGACGAGCTCGAGGCCGCGATCACCGCGGATCCGACGCTCGACGTGCAGGTGCTGCGCGAGCCGGAGTACTACCGCGGGCAGTCGGAGGAAGTTCAGGCGATCCTGTCGATCGTGACGACCGTCGTCGCAGGCATCATGGCGCTCGGCGCGCTGCTCGCGGCGCTGAACTCGATGTACACGGCGGTCAGCACGCGCGCCGTCGAGATCGCGACGCTGCGCGCGATCGGCTTCGGGTCGGCCGGCGTCGTCGTGTCCGTGCTCGTCGAGACGATGCTGCTCGCGGTCGTCGGCGCGCTGATCGGTGCGGCGGCCGCGTGGCTCCTCTTCGGCGGCAACACGGTCAGCATGGGCAATCAGGTGAGCACGCTCGTCTTCCAGGTGCGGATGACGCCGTCGCTGCTCGGGATCGGCATCGTCTTGGCCTGCGCCGTCGGATTCGTCGGCGGTTTGCCGCCCGCGATCCGCGCGTCGCGCTTGCCGGCCGCGACCGCGCTGCGCGCGGTTTGACGCTCGGGCGTTTCCGTCCTTTTCTGGGTATTTTGCGAAGAAAGGCGCACGGACCCGGGGCCGCCTCGATGTATTCTACGAATCGGGAAGACCGTTAGTACGGCTATGATTGCCATCGTTGCGACGGTCTCTATGCGTGTGCGACCACCTAGGAGAACCGGAGGCCGCGAGCCGCGGATGGACACGCTGTCGCGAAGAATGTGGGCGAATAGCGGCGGCTCGGCAAAGCGCGCTTCGTCGTGCTCGCCGGGCTCGCCTTTTCGTTCGTCGCGTGCTCGCTCTTCTGGCTTTTCGTCCGATCTTTCACTCGACTCCGGTGCTGCCGAAGCCGCCCTCTCCGCGCGACGTCTGGATCGAGAAGTGTTCGACGATGCCGAGCTCGACCTGCACGACGGGTTGAAAGAGCAGCTGCGCGATGCGGTCGCCCGGCTTGACGATAAAGTCCTCGGCGCCGTCGTTCGCGAGGATCACGCCGATCTCGCCGTGGTAGTCGGAATCGATCACGCCGATGCCCTGAGCGACGCGCACGCCGTGTTTCAGCGATAGCCCGGAGCGAGAGGCGACGATCGCGACGAGGCCGGGGTCCATCATGTTGATCGCTAGCCCCGTCTTGATCAGCGCTCTTCCGCCGGCCGGGATCACGACCGGCTCCTCGATGCAGGCGCGCAGATCCATCGCCGCGGAACCGGGCGTCTCGTACGCGGGCAGCGGAATCTTCGTGCCCAGGAGCGGATTGACGATTCGAGCTTCGATACGTCTGTGCATGGTCAACGGTCAGTCGAGCAACGGAATCCCGGCGCCGATACGGCGATGGAAGATCTCGAGCGAGACGCGCGCGCGTTGCGCGCTCATCGACGAGGCTTCTGTCCGCGCGAAGCCGCGGGCGTGCCGCTCCCGCGCTCGGCCCGATAACGCTCGGCGACGAGCGCGATCAGCCGTCCGGCGAGCTCGCACTTCGTGCTCTCGCCGAAATGCTGCCGGCCGCCTCGCCAATACACCGTGAGCGCATTCGTTTCGCGATCGAAACCGCAGGTCGGACCGACGAGATTCGCCGCGATCATGTCGACACGCTTGCGCTCGAGCTTCTCGAGCGCGTGCTTCTCGACGTCGTGCGTCTCGGCGGCGAAGCCGACGGTGAACGGAGGGTTCGGCAGAGCAGTGACGCTCGCGAGCGTATCCGGTGAGCGCACGAGCTCGAGCCGCATGTCGGACTCGGTGCGCTTGATCTTCTCTTTCGCGACCGTCTGCGGCCGGTAGTCGGAGACGGCCGCGCACGCGATGAAGATGTCCGTGCCGGGAACGGCGCGATGCACCTCGCGATACATGTCCTCGGCCGTCTCGACGTCGATGCGCCGCACGCCTGCGGGAGTGGCGAGCGAGACCGGCCCACTGATCAGCGTGACGTCGGCGCCCGCGGCGCGCGCGGCGGCCGCGACCGCGAAGCCCATCTTTCCGGAGCTCCGGTTCGTGATGTAGCGGACCGGGTCGATCGGCTCGCGCGTCGGTCCGGCCGTGATCAGCACCTTCAGGCCCGCGAGCGGCCCGTCGCGCCGTTCGAGCAATGCGTCGACGATGTCGGCCGGCTCCATCATCCGGCCCATGCCGTGCTCGCCGCAGGCCTGCTCCCCGGCCGCGGGCCCGAGAATACGGACGCCGCGCTCCGTGAGCACGCGGCAGTTGCTCTGCACGGCCGCGCTCGCCCACATCTGCCGGTTCATCGCCGGCGCGACGACGATCGGCGCCGCCGTCGCGAGACAGAGCGTCTGCAGCAGGTCGCCGGCGAGCCCGGCGGCGAGCGCGCCGAGGAAATGCGCGGTCGCGGGCGCGACGAGCACGACGTCGGCCCAGCGCGCGAGCTCGATATGCCCCATCGCGTCTTCGGCCGCGTCGTCCCACAGATCGTCGCGGACGCGCCGCCCCGAAACCGCCTGAAGCGTCGTCGGCGTCACGAATCGGCTCGCTCCGCGGCTCAGCACGACCTGCACGGTGCAGCCGCGCGCGGTCAGGCGGCGCACGAGATCCGGGGTCTTGTACGCCGCGATGCCGCCGGTGACGCCGAGCAGCACGTTCTTCGGGGAGGATGCCGAGCCGCGTAAGGGCGGGCCGGAGTCGACGGGTGCGTTCATGAGGATAAGCTTCTTCCGCCCGCGAGCTTACCGCCTGAGCCCCGCGGTTTTCCACCGCACGCGTCGTGCGATCGCGCACCGTCCCGTTCGGTGCGTTTCTCCTGTCCCCGCCGACATTCATCGGCTGTCGGCCGTCCTCGGCCGAGGCAGGATGACGCTTCGATATGGGAACGAGCGACGAACGGCGAAGCCTGCCGCTCGGCCTTTGGCCCGCCGGGGAACGGCCGCGCGAGAAACTGCTGAAGGCGGGTCCGAAGGCCTTGTCGGACGCCGAGCTCCTCGCCGTCGTGCTCGGGTCCGGAATCGCCGGCGCCGACGCGATCTCCCTCGCGCGCGAGCTCCTCGTCCGCACCGGCGGTCTCGCCGGGCTGCTCGAGCGCGGCCCGAGAGCCGCCGAGGGGCTCAAGGGGCTCGGGCCGGCGCGCTTCGCCCGGCTCGTCGCCGCGGTCGAGCTCGGCCGCCGCTACCTCGAGGCCCCGGCCGAGGTCCGCACGGAGCTCAAGGCGCCCGGGGACGCGGTGCGGCTCTTTCGCGCGCAGCTCGCGGATCTCCCGCACGAGGTCTTCGGCTGCCTGTTCCTGGACACCCGGCACCGCGTCATCTGCTACGAGGAGCTGTTCCGCGGCACGGTCGACGGGGCGACGGTCTATCCCCGGGAGGTCGTGAAGCGCACGCTGCATCACAATGCCTCCGCGGTCATCGTCGGCCATAATCATCCGTCCGGGATCGCGGAGCCGAGCGAGGCGGACCGGACGATCACGCTGAAGCTCGCGAAGGCCCTCGCGCTCGTCGACGTCCGCCTGCTCGACCACGTCGTCGTGAGCCGCGGCGGGCACGTCTCGCTCGCCGAGCGGGGCTGGATCTAGGCCGCGATCCGCCGGGCAGAGACTGGATTTGGCGGCGATCCGAAGGTATAGTCGCCGGCTCGCCGTCCGGAAGGAATGTCGAAAATGTCGAGAGTCTGTCAGGTGACCGGGAAGCGCCCAGCGACGGGCAACAACGTCTCCCACGCCAACAACAAGACCCGGCGACGTTTTCTGCCGAATCTGCACACGCAGCGGTTCTGGCTCGAGAGCGAGAAGCGCTTCGTGAAGCTGCGCGTGTCGTCGAAGGGCATGCGCATCATCGACAAGCTTGGCATCGAGAAAGTCGTCGCGGACTTGCGGGCGCGTGGCGAGAAGATCTAATCGCGAGGAGGCGCCGCTATGCGTGAGAAGATCCGCTTGATGTCGTCGGCCGGAACCGGCCATTACTACACGACGACGAAGAACCGTCGGCTGCATCCGGAGAAGATGGAGGTCAAGAAATACGATCCCGTCGTCCGGAAGCACGTGATCTATCGCGAGACGAAGATCAAGTAAGCACGGGGCTCGAGCCCAGCAAAAAACCCGCCGGAAGGCGGGTTTTTTGTTGGCCGCGCCCCGCGCGGGTTACGAATTCCCGCAACCCCCTATGCAAGAGGGCGAGCGCTCTCGTTGCCGCGACAGCGCCCTCCGGGCCACCCGCCGCTTACGCCGGCAGCGGAGACGGCCGTAGCGACTTCACGTACGCGACGAACTCCTGCAGGCACTGGATGCCGCTCGCTTCCGCGCGCGCGCACCATTCCTTGAAATCCGCGAGCAGGCTCTCGTTGCTCGTGTGCGCGCCTTCCCACAGCGCCTTGAGCTCCGCGTGGAACTGCAAGACCTTCTCGAAGTGCGGATGCCGCTGACGAAGCTCCGCGAGCCGCTCGCGCGCGTGCGCGTCGAGCATGTGCGGCTGCCAGGAGAGCCAGCGCCTCACGGCCGAGACGACGCCGTTCGCGTTCTCGCCGAGCGCCTCGATCTCGCGCCGCAGCACCGGCAGCGTCACGCGCTGGGTGTACGCGCGCAGCACGTGCATGCGGTTCGTGATCACGGCTTTCAAGCCTTCGAGATCGACCGTCGGCGCGTCGGTCGCGACCGGCACCGGCGGCGTCGCGACGCGGCGGATCTTCGCGAGCCCGAGCCACGAGAACAGCTTCAGATGCAGCCAGCCGAGGTCGATCTCCCACGGCCGCATCGAGAACTTCGCCGACGACGGGAACGCGTGATGGTTGTTGTGCAGCTCCTCGCCCGCGATGAAGATCGCGATCGGCCACAGATTCGTCGACGTGTCGTCGGTCGCGAAGTTGCGGTAGCCCTTCGCGTGCGCGAGCCCGTTGATCACGCCCGCCGCCGCGAACGGCATGGCGACGAGCTGCACCGCGACCATGATGATGCCGGGCACGCCGAACAGCACGAGATCGAGAATCACGAGCAGCGCGATGCCCGTGTACGTGAACCGGCCGTAGACGTTTCGCTCGAGCCAGTCGTCGGGCGTGCCGCGCCCGTACTTCTCGAGCGTCTCCGGATTGCGTGCCTCGGCGCGATAGAGCTCGGCGCCTTCGAGCAGCACCTTCTTCAGGCCGAAGACCTGCGGGCTGTGCGGATCGCCCTCGCGCTCGGTGAACGCGTGGTGCTTGCGGTGCACCGCGACCCATTCCTTGGTCGGCGCGCCGGTATTCATCCAGAGCCAGAAGCGGAAGAAATGCCGCAACGCCGGATGGAGGTCGCACGCGCGATGCGCCTGCTCGCGGTGGAAATACAGCGTGATGGCGATCATCGTGACGTGCACCCACACGACGGTCACCACGACGTATTGCCAGAAACCGAGGTTGAGCAGCCCTTTGTAGTGCTCGAATAGAAAGTTCATCAAAAGGTCCACGGGAGTCGCTTCCGATACTGTATTGCCGATGCCGTTCCGAGGACGCCACGCCACTATAACGGATCGGCCTCCTGCCGCTCCAGGCTTGGTTCACGTCCGGCGCTAGGCGAAGGAGACGCGCGCGGTTATGCTGCGCGGCCGATGCCCGAGTTGCCCGAGGTCGAGACCACCCGCCGCGGGCTCGAGCCCCTCGTCCTCGGCCGGACGATCGAGCGGCTCGAGATCCGCGAGCCGCGCCTGCGTTGGCCAATCGCGCCGGACCTCGGCGTGCGGCTCGCCGGGCGGCGGATCGTTCGAGTCTCCCGCCGCGCGAAGTATCTCCTGCTCGGTACCGATGCCGGCACGCTGCTCGTGCACCTCGGCATGTCGGGCGGCCTCAGGTTCTATGCGAAGAACGTGCCTCCGCCGGACAAGCACGACCACGTCGATATCGTGTTCTCCGACGGCGCGTGCCTGCGCTATCGCGACCCGAGACGCTTCGGCACGATGCAGCTCACCGAGGATCCCGCGCACCATCCGTTGCTCGCGGGGCTCGGGCCGGAGCCGCTATCGGACGACTTCGACGCGGACTATCTCGCGAAGGTGAGCCGCGGACGGCAAGTCGCGATCAAGCAGCATCTGATGAACGCGCAGATCGTCGCAGGTCTAGGCAACATCTACGCGAACGAGGCGCTCTACCGCGCGAGGATCCATCCCGCGCGTCCGGCCGGGAAGATCCGTCGCTCGAGGCTCGCGACGCTCGTCGATGCGATCCGCGGCGTGCTCCGCGATGCCATCGAGGCCGGCGGCACGACGCTCAGGGATTTCGCGGACGGGAACGGCCGCCCCGGCTACTTTCAGCTCGACCTCGACGTCTACGGCCGCGCCGGCGAGCCGTGCCGGCGCTGCGGCGCGCCGATCCGCGTCGCGGTGATCGGTCAGCGGTCGACGTATTACTGCGGCCGCTGCCAGCGATAGCCGACGAGGCGGCTCGCCCGCTCAATCGCCGAGCGCAACCCCTTCGCGGCGCGGATCCGCGCCGCCGTAGAGCTTGCGCCCCGCTTCGCCGTGCTCGACCACGATCGCGTGCAGCCCGCTGTTCAGCGTCCTGGGCACGACGCGATGCCCGAGCGCCTCGAGCGCGGCCGCGTGCTCGACGACCGGCGTGCCCTGCTCGAGCTCGATCGGCCCGTGCTGCGCGACGAAGTGCGGCGCGGAAATCGCGTCCTGCACGTTCATGCCGAGATCGACGATGTTCACGAGCGCCTGCGAGACGTAGTTGATGATCCGCGTGCCGCCCGGCGAGCCGATCGCGATCTCGAGTCGGCCTTCGCGATCGAGCACGAATGTCGGCGCCATGCTGCTCAACGGCCGTTTCCCCGGCTCGACGCGATTCGCGACGGGACGGCCGAAGCGCTCGGGCTCGTACGAGAAATCCGTGAGCTGATTGTTCAGCAGGAAGCCGCCGACCATCAGCGTGCTGCCGAACGTGCTCTGCACGCTCGTCGTCATCGTGACCGCGTCGCCTTGCGCGTCGACGATCGAGAAATGGCTCGTCGAGACCATCGTCTGCGGCAGGCTCGGCGCGTAACGCCTTGCCGCGGCCGGGCTCGGAATGCCGGCCTCGACGCGGCGCATCGCGCGCTCGGGATCGATCAGCGACGCGCGGCGCTCGAGATATTTCGGATCGAGCAGCGCCTCGACCGGAACGTCGACGAAATCCGGATCGCCGAGATACTGCGCGCGGTCGGCGAACGCGAGCCGCGCGGCCTCGGCGACGAGGTGGATCGTTTTCGGCGGATCGTCCGCGGTCGCGGCGACGTCGAAGTGCGCAAGAATCCCTAGGATCTGTTGCACCGTGACGCCGCCCGAGGACGGCGGCCGAGGCCCGCAGACGCGCCGCTCGCGATACGGCGTGCAGAGCGGCTCGCCGCGGTGCGCCTCGTAACGCTCGAGATCCTCGAGCGTAAGCCTTCCCGCGCGCAGCGGGTTGTCGCGCACGGCGCGAACGATCGCCTCGGCGAGCGAACCGATGTACATCGCGTCCGCGCCCTGCTCGGCGATCGCTCTCAGCGTCGCCGCGTACTCCGGGTTCACGAGGCGGTATCCGGTCGGGTGCGGCTCGCCGTTCTCGTCGTAGTAGTGCGCCCGAAACTCGGGAGCCGTCTCGAACCGCTTGAACTGGTCGAGCAGGAAGTAAAGCCGCGGCGAGATCTCGAAGCCTTCCTCGGCGAGGCGGATCGCGGGCGCAAACAGCGCGGCCCACGGCAACCGGCCGTGCTCGCGGTGCGCGAGCTCGAGCATCCGCATCACGCCGGGGACGCCGACGGCGAGGCCTCCGAACGCGGATTCGGCAAAACCCATCGGGTTGCCGTTCTCGTCGAGGAACATATCCGGCGTCGCCGCGGCCGGTGCCGTCTCGCGCCCTTCGTACGCGACGATCTCGGCGGTCTCGCCCGGCTCGTCGGGCGCATCGAGATACAGCATGAAGGCGCCGCCGCCGATGCCGGACGATTGCGGCTCGACGAGCGACAACACCGCCTGCACGGCGATCGCGGCATCGACCGCGCTGCCGCCGGCTTCAAGGATCTCGTAGCCGGCACGCGCGGCATGCGGATTCGCGGCGACGACCATGAAGCGCTGCGCGACCGCCGGCTCGTCGGACCGCGCGGGCGCGACGTGCCCGAGAAGCGCCGCGAGCGCGGCAGCCGCGATCAGTGCCGGCAAACGCCCACCGCGGAATCCGTATCCGTCCGTCATTCGGTCGCTCCCTGATTCGGGCCGCCGTCAGCCGCGGCCCAGCTTCGCGGCCAGCCGCGCGGCGACGTACGGATGCACGAACGGCGTGACGTCGCCGCCGTACTCGGCGATCTCGCGCACCAGGCTCGACGAGATGAACGTGAAGTGCTCGGTCGGCGTCAGGAACACAGTCTCCACGTTATCGGTCAGCCGCCGGTTCATCGTCGCGAGCTGGAACTCGTACTCGAAATCCGAGACCGCGCGTAAGCCGCGGATGATCACGCCGAGATCGTGCTCGCGCGCGAACTCGACGGTGAGGCCGGTATAGCCCATGACCTTCACCGTCGGCATGTCCTTCAGCACCTCGGCCGCGAGCTCGACGCGTTCCTCGAGGGTGAAGAGCGGCGCCTTCCGCGGGCTCGCCGCGATCGCGACGACGACCGGATCGAACAGCCTCACCGCGCGCCGCAGCAAGTCCTCGTGGCCCCTCGTGATCGGGTCGAAGGTGCCGGGATACATCGCGCCGACCTTCATAGTGCCGCGTCCCGTGAATCGATCTCGGGCTCATTGTACCCGCGCCTCGGTCGAGCCGCCGGGCACGGCGCCTCGGCCGGCCGCGCACGGAATCGCTCAGCCGGCTTCGCGCAGCAGCCCGAACTCGATCCCGCCGGCCTTCGAACGTTTCCACCAGTCGCGGCCGGGCGGAGGCTCGGGCAACCCGGCTGGCAGCGGACGCTCGACGTAGGCCACGGCGCCGGGCGCGAGGCACGGATCGAGCGCGCCGAGCACGGGCTCGATCGGATCGCGATACGGCGGATCGACGAACGCGATATCGAACGGCCCGGGCGAACGCGCGAGGAAACGATGCGCATCGTCGCGCACGACGTGACCGCGCGCGCCGAGTGTCTCGACGTGCTCGGCGAGCACCCGCGCGAGCACCGGGTCGCGCTCGACGAGCCAGGCTGCGGCCGCGCCGCGCGACAACGCTTCGAGCCCGAGGCAGCCCGTGCCGGCGAAAAGGTCGACGCAGCACGCGCCTTGCACGATCGGCGCGAGCCAGTTGAAAACCGTCTCGCGGACGCGGTCGGGGGTCGGACGCAGGCCCGGGCGGCTCGGGAAGCGTAAACGCCGCCCGCGCCACTCGCCGCCGATGATCCGCACGGTGCCCGGCGCTCTTCGCTCGCTCATCTCGTTCTGCGCTTCTTCTATGCCGCGGCGCGACGGGTGGGTAAAAAGACATCCCATTGTGCAGGGGCGGCCGTATAATTTCGCGGACTTTCCCCGCTTCACCTCCCGCGCCGAGACTCATCGTGGCCGACTCCAACGCTCGGAAGGGCAACGGCTTCTTCGCGAAGCTCAAGGAACGACTGACCAAGAGCCGCTCCTGGTTGACCGGCAGCCTGTTCGGGCGTGCGATCGACGACGAAACGCTCGAGGAGTTCGAAGAACGGCTGCTGACCGCCGACGTCGGCGTCGAGGTCACGAGCTGGCTCGTCGAGCGGCTGCGCAAGGTCAAGGGCGGCTCGGCCGAGGCGGGCACCGAGGCGCTGCGCACCGCGCTGCTCGAATTGCTCCGACCGGTGCAGGTGCCGCTCGAGATCGACCCGTCGCGCAAGCCCTTCGTGATTCTCGTCGTCGGCGTGAACGGCACGGGCAAGACGACGACGATCGGCAAGCTCGGCCATCGGCTCCGCGCCGAGGGTCGTTCCGTGCTCTTCGCGGCCGGCGACACGTTCCGCGCCGCGGCCGTCGAGCAGCTTCAGGAGTGGGGGCGGCGGACGAGCATCGGCGTGGTCTCGCAGGCGCCCGGCGCCGATCCCGCGGCCGTCGTCCACGACGCGCTCGCCGCGGCGAAAGCCCGGGGGATCGACGTCGTCATCGCCGACACCGCGGGACGGCTCCATACGTCCAAGGGGCTCATGGACGAGCTCGAGAAGATCCGCCGCGTCGTCGCGCGTTTCGATCCGAGCGCGCCGCACGAGGTACTGCTCACCGTCGACGCGAGCCAGGGCCAGAATGCGCTCGCGCAGGCGACCGAGTTCCACGAGCGGCTCGGCGTGACCGGCCTCGCGATCACGAAGCTCGACGGCACGGCGAAGGGCGGCGTCGTGCTCGCGATCGCGAAGAAGCTCCGCGTGCCGATTCGGTTCGTCGCGGTCGGGGAAGGCGTCGACGATCTCGCCGTCTTCGACGCCGAGCAGTTCATCGGCGCGCTGATCGGGGAGCGCGCGGCTTGATCCGCTTCGAGAACGTCTCGAAACGCTATCCCGGCGGCCGCGAGGCGCTTCGCGGCGTGAGCTTTCACTTGGAGCGGGGCGAGATGGCCTTCCTGACCGGGCCGTCGGGCGCGGGAAAGAGCACGCTGCTCAAGCTCGTCACGCTGATCGAGAAGCCGACGCGCGGCACGGTCATCGTCAACGGCCAGAACACGTCGCGCCTCTCCCGGCGCGCGATCCCGCGCTTCCGCCAGCGCATCGGCGTCGTCTTCCAGGACCACAAGCTGCTCTACGACCGCTCGGTCTTCGACAACGTCGCGCTGCCGCTCGTGATCCTGGGCCTCGGCCCGCGCGAGATCGAACGGCGCGTGCGCGCCGCGCTCGATCTGGTCGGCCTCCTCGGCCACGAGCGCGACGCGCCGATCACGCTCTCGACCGGCGAGCAGCAGCGCGTCGGCATCGCGCGGGCCGTCGCGAGCCGCCCGGACATCCTCGTCGCCGACGAGCCGACCGGCAATCTCGACCCCGAGCTGTCGCTCGAGATCATGCGGCTGTTCGAGCGCTTCAACGAGGTCGGCGTGACGCTCCTCATCGCGACGCACGATCTCGATCTGATCGAACGCTTCGACAAGCGGCGGCTGCGCCTCGTCGACGGGTTGATCGAATCCGATACCGCCGCTCCCGGCCGCGCGGCATGACTCGCAGCCTTCGCCGCTATCTATCGCTGCATGCGCAGAGCTTCGCGAGCGCCGCCGCGAGCCTCGCTCGCCAACCCATCGCGACACTGATGACCGCGCTCGTGATCGCGATCGCGCTCGCGCTGCCCGCGGGGCTTCGCGTCCTCGTCGGGAACGCGTCGTCGATCGTCGGAAGCTGGGACACCGCGGTCGACTTCAGCGCCTATCTCGCCGCGGCCGTCGCGCCCGAGCGCGCGCGGGAGATCGCCGAAGACATCCGGCGGCGGGCCGACGTCGAGGCCGTCCGGCTCGTGACGCCGGACGAGGCGCTTGCCGATTTCCGCGCGCGATCCGGCTTCGGCGAGGCCCTCGACGCGCTCGGCGAGAACCCGCTGCCGTACACGCTGGTCGTGCGGCCCGCGAGCGGCGCCGCGGGTGACGTCGAGGGAATCGCCGCGGCGCTCCGCGAGATCGACGAGGTCGAGCTCGTGCAACTCGATACCGAATGGGTCGAGCGGCTGCGGGCGCTGCTCGGGCTCGCGGCGCGGGTCCTCGACGTGATCACGGCCTTGCTCGCCGTCGGCGTCGCGCTCGTCGTGGGCAACACGATCCGCCTCGAGATCCTGAACCGCGCCGCGGAGATCGAGGTCATCAAGCTCGTCGGCGGCACGGACGCGTTCATACGCCGGCCGTTCCTCTACCTCGGCCTCTTCTACGGATTCGCCGGCGCCGTCGGTGCCGCCGTGCTGATCGCCGTGGTGCTCGAGCTCCTCGCCGAGCCGACGGCGGCGGTCGCGGCCCTGTACGGCAGCGATTTCCGGCTCGCGGGCCTCTCGGCGGGGGACGCTGCGGTCCTGTTCGCAGGCGGCGCGCTGCTCGGCTTGGCCGGCGCCGCCCTCGCCACCGCCCGGCATCTCCGCGCGATCGAGCCCCGATAGCCGGGTACCCGCCGCCCTGCGGCCGAGCCCGAAACTGCGGTCGGCCCCTTTTCGGAATGCCGAACTGACGGATCTTGGCCCCGCGAGCGCAGTCTTAGCCTTGTGGAGGCCGTCGAGCCGATGAAACGTGAAGCCGGTTTAGCACTCTAAGGGGCAGAGTGCTAATATCGCCCGCCAGATGGGAGGAGGACCATGACGACTGCGGTAGCGCTTAGACACAGCGACACCATGCTGGTCGGTCCGATCGGCAGCCTGGACCACTACATCCAGGCCGTCAATGCCGTGCCGATGCTGAGCGCCGAGGAAGAGCGGGAGCTGGCCACCCGGCTGCGCGAGCACAACGACCTCGACGCGGCTCGCAAGCTCGTCCTGTCCCACCTGCGCTTCGTCGTGCACATCGCTCGCGGCTATGTCGGCTACGGTTTGCCGCTCGGCGACCTGATCCAGGAAGGCAACGTCGGTCTGATGAAGGCGGTCCGGCGTTTCGATCCGCGCGTCGGCGTGCGGCTCGTGTCGTTCGCGGTGCACTGGATCCGCGCGGAAATCCACGAGTTCGTGCTGCGCAACTGGCGGCTGGTCAAGGTCGCGACGACGAAATCGCAGCGGAAGCTCTTCTTCAATCTGCGCAAGGCGAAGAAGCACCTCGGCTGGCTCTCGAAAGACGAGACCGAAGCCGTGGCCCGCGACCTCGGCGTCACGCCGCGCGAGGTGACGGAGATGGAGCAGCGCCTCGCGGGTCAGGACCTCTCGCTCGACCCGGACCCGACGGACGAGGAGAGCTATGCCCCGGTCGCGTACTTGCCGGCGCCGAACGCCGATCCGGCCGACGTCATCGAGCAGGACGACTGGAGCACGAACGCGCACGACGCGCTCGGCGAAGCGCTCGAGAAGCTCGACCCCCGCAGCCGCGACATCCTCGTGCGGCGGTGGCTGAGCGACAAGAAGGCGACGCTGCAGGAGCTCGCAGCCGAGTACAACGTCTCGGCGGAGCGCATCCGGCAGATCGAGGCCAACGCGATCGGCAAGCTCAAGACGATGATGGCGGCCGCCTGACCGGCGCCCCAATCGGCAGAGCAAAGGGCGGCCGCGGTGACCCCGCGGCCGCCCTTGCTCTTTCTCCGCCGGCTCAGCTCAGCGTCAGCGGGACGATCGTCAGCTCGACGCGTCGGTTCTGCTGCCGGCCTTCCGGCGTATCGTTCGACGCGATCGGGCGCGACTCGCCGACGCCGACCTCGATGATTCGATCGGCACGCACGCCGCGCGTGCGCAGATAAGCCGCAACCGACGCGGCGCGCCGCTCCGACAACCGCTGGTTGTATTCCTCGCTGCCGGTGCTGTCGGTATGACCGGCGACCTCGATCACCGTTTGATTGAACTCGTTCAGCACGAGCGCGACCGAGTTCAGGACGTCGTAGAAGCTCGCGCTCAAGTCCGCGCTATCCGTCGCGAACGTGATGTTGCCCGGCATGTTCAGCGTGATGTTGTCGCCGATTCGCGTCACGCTCACGCCCGTGCGCTCGAGCTCCTGCCGGAGGCGCGCCTCCTGACGGTCCATGTACGACCCGACCGCGGCGCCCGCGAGCGCGCCGAGACCGGCGCCGACGAGCGCACGCTTCTTCCGTTCCATGGAGTTGTCGCCGGTGATCAAGCCAGCCGCAGCGCCCGCCGCCGCACCGATCCAAGCCTGTCGCTGCGCGCGGGCCGCTCGCTCTTCACGCGTATACGGATCGATCGTCGTGCAGGCCGACGCGACCAGGGACGCGCCGCAGATGAGCAAGGTGACACGGCGAAAAGCAGTCCTCATACAGATCCTCCTGTCGTGACGGACCCGAGCATATTGCCCGTCCTTGGCTGAATGAAACGTGACCGAGGCCGAAATACGCTACGCTTGCACCGGCACGCATCGGCAAGGATACGGACCGCGGGAGCGCCAAGGAAGCCGAGTATGGAGAACCGAAGGAATCCGTGGACGACGCTGTCGTCCCGGACCGTCTACGACAATCCCTGGATCAGGGTCGAAGAGCACGACGTCGTGAATCCGAACGGCGGGCGCAACCGGTACGGCAAGGTCTGCTTCAAGAACCGCGCCGTCGCGATCATCGCGCTCGACGCGGACGACAACGTCTATCTCGTCGGACAGCACCGTTACACCCTCGGCGAGTTCTCGTGGGAATTGCCGATGGGCGGCGCGCCGCTCGACGAGGACCCTCTCGACGCCGCCGTGCGGGAGCTCAAGGAGGAGACGGGATTGTCCGCGAGACATTGGCGAGAGCTGATGAAATTGCACACGTCGAACTCGGTAACCGACGAGGTCGGCTTCGTCTACGTCGCCGAGGACCTGACGGTCGGCGAGCAATGCCCCGAGGAGACCGAGGCGCTGACCGTGAAGGCGCTGCCGTTCGCCGAGGCGTGCCGCTGGGCCCTCGATGGCCGGATCACCGACGCGATCTCGGTCGCGGGTCTGCTGCGGCTCGCCGCCGAGCGCGGGCTCGCGGCAGAGCAACGCAGCGTCAAAGGTACCGCCGCGCGGCCGACCGCGGCCCCGGGCCGCGGAAAGCGCCGCCGCGCTTCGTGAGACGAGAGGAGAGCCATGTCGACGTCCGAGAAGCTGGTCGCGATCGTCGAGGACGAGATCGCGATTCGCGACAACTATGCCGCGGCCCTCAGGCGCCAGGGCTATCGCGTCGCCGGCTACTCGACGCGCAAGGAAGCGTTGGCGGCGTTCGAAGCACGCCTCCCCGATCTCGTGATCATCGACGTGAATCTCGGCGCCGAGATCGAAGGCGGCTTCGAGCTGTGCCGGACGCTGCGCGCGCGCTCCGCGACGCTGCCGATCATCTTCCTCACGGCACGCGAGAGCGAGCTCGATGCCGTCTCGGGCCTGCGCCTCGGCGCCGACGACTACCTGACGAAAAGGGTGAGCATCGAGCATCTGCTCGCGCGCGTCGCGGCGCTATTCCGCCGGATCGAGGCCCTGCAGGGCGGCAACGAATCCGAGCGCCTCGTGCGCGGCTCCCTATCGCTCGACCGCGACCGGATGACCGCGCACTGGAAGGACCGTCAGGTTCCGCTGACGCTGACCGAGTTCTGGGTCGTGCACGCGCTCGCCGTGCACCCAGGTCACGTGAAGAACCGCGAGCAGCTCATGCGCGCGGCGAACGTCGTGCTGGACGACAGCAGCGTCACGTCGCAGATCAAGCGCATTCGTGCGAAATTCACGGCGATCGACCCGAATTTCTCCGCGATTCAGACCGTTTACGGAATGGGTTATCGCTGGGAAGAGCAGTAGCGCTACCCCTTTCCGCGCTTCGGCGCACGTTGACGCAAACGTGCGACGTTTTTTATAGTCGACGGTCGGCCCCTAAATCCGCTCAAGCTCTTTCGGTTGAGAGCTCCTCCGCGCGGATCACGAGGTTCGCGGCGCGGATCGATGCCGGATGCCCCCGGCAGTCAGCGCCGTCCCAGTTCGGACTGAAAAACCAGCATCCGCGGAGCGCGCGCTCCGCCAAGGAAAACCATGACTCCACCTGAACAATATGAACACGGAGTGGCTGGCCCGTGCGCGTTTGCCGGGCGGCTAAAGGTCTGGCCTACTCAACGGCCGCGGGCGTACGGACTGTACCGCCCCGAAATGGAGCACGATAGCTGCGGCGTCGGCTTCGTTGCACACATAAAGGGCATTCGCAGCCATCAGATCGTTCAAGACGCCGAGCACCTCCTCTGCCGCATGGATCATCGCGGCGCCCGCGGCGCAGAACCGAATACCGGAGACGGCGCCGGTATTCTCACAGCACTCCCACACGAGTTCCTCGCGAAAGTCGCTCGAGATACGTTCGGCACCGATCTGCCCGAGCCCGGCCGTTACGGCGCGGGCGTCGTGTTCCTGCCGCAGGACGAGCGCGAGCGTGCGTTTTGCAAGGAGACCATCGCACGCATCTGCGAGGAAGAAGGTCAACGTCTCGTCGGCTGGCGCGTCGTGCCGGTCGATCCCGACGGCGCGAACCTCGGTAAGTCGGCCCGAGCGGCGCAACCGCACATCGAGCAACTCTTCATCGCGGCGAGTGAAGGCCTCGAGGGCGACGCGTTCGAGCGCAAGCTCTACCTGATTCGCAAGCGCGCGAGCCGCATCCTGCGCGGCGACGAGCGGCTCGCCGAGCGCCATTTGTTCTACGTTTGCAGCCTTTCGACGAAGGTCATGATCTACAAGGGCATGCTGACGCCCGCGCAGCTCACGACCTTCTATCCGGATCTCAAGGACCCGGACTACAAGTCGCATCTCGCGATGGTCCACTCGCGGTTCTCGACGAACACGTTTCCGAGCTGGGACCGCGCGCAGCCGAACCGCTTCATGTCGCACAACGGCGAGATCAACACCGTGCGCGGCAACGTGAACTGGATGCGCGCCCGCGAGGGCATGGCGAAGTCCGATCTCTTCGGCGATCGCATCAAGGAGCTGTTCCCGATCGTCGAACCCGATTGCTCGGACTCGGGCATGTTCGACAACGTGCTCGAGTTCCTCCTGATGACCGGCCGCACGCTTCAGGAAGCCGTGATGATGATGATTCCGGAAGCGTGGCAGAAAGACGATCTGATGCCGGCCAACAAGAAGGCCTTCTACGAGTTCCACTCGTGCATCATGGAACCGTGGGACGGCCCCGCGTCGATCGCGTTCACCGACGGCAAGTACATCGGCGCCGTGCTCGACCGAAACGGTCTACGGCCGAGCCGTTATTACCTCACGTTCGACGATCGCGTGATCATGGCGAGCGAGGTCGGCGTCGTGCCCGTCGACCCGCGGAACGTCAAGGCGAAGGGCCGGCTCGAGCCCGGCAAGATGTTCCTGATCGACTTCGAGCAGGGCCGCCTCGTGCCCGACGAGGAGCTGAAGAACGACTTCGCGAATCGTCGCCCGTACGGCAAGTGGCTCGAAGAGCAACGGATCGCGCTGCGCGACGTCGTCGCGAAGAGCGGCGAGCGCCAGTACGACCCCGAGACGCTGATCCCGCGCATGCAGGCGTTCGGGTACACGACCGAGACGATGCAGTTCATGCTGCTGCCGCTCGTCAAGGAGATGCGCGATCCGATCGGCTCGATGGGCAACGACAGCGCGCTCGCGTGTCTCTCGGATCAGGCGCGATTGCCGTACGACTACTTCAAGCAGCTCTTCGCGCAGGTCACGAATCCGCCGATCGATTCGATCCGCGAAGAGGTCATCATGTCCCTCGAGTGCTATATCGGCCCCGAGGGCAATCTGCTCGAGACCGACGAGCGCCAGGCGCATCGCCTGAGGCTGCGTCATCCGATCCTGACGAACGAGGAGATGCAGGCGCTCAAGTCGCTCGACCATCGCGGCTGGCGCACGGCGACGATCGACATCACGTACCCGCGTTCCGACACGCCCGGCGGGCTCGTGCGCGCGCTCGACCGGATCTGCGCCGAGGCCGAGCGCGCGATCGACGAAGGCTATAGCCTCATCGTGCTGTCGGACCGCGCCGTCGGTCCGGACCGGGTGCCGGTCAGCGCGCTGCTCGCGTGCGGCGCGGTGCACCATCATCTCGTCGCGCGCGCGAAGCGCACGCGCATCGGCATCCTCGTCGAGACCGGCGAGGCACGCGAGGTGCATCACCATTGCCTGCTCGTCGGCTACGGCGCCGACGGCATCAATCCGTATCTCGCGTTCGAGGCGCTGTGGAAGGCGCGCGAGGACGGTCTCGTCGACGCGGATATCGGGCTCGTCGCCGCGTACCGCAAGGGCGTCGCGAAGGGGATGCTCAAGGTGATGGCGAAGATGGGCATCTCGACGCTGCAGTCCTACAAGGGTGCGCAGATCTTCGAGGCGCTCGGGCTCGACGACGAGGTCGTCGACCGCTGCTTCGCGGGCACGGTCAGCCGCCTGAAGGGCGTCGGCTTCGACGTGCTCGAGCAGGAGTCGCTGCGCCGCCACGCGCTCGGCTATCCGCAACGCGAAGAGGACAAGCTCACGGGCCTGCCGAACCCCGGCGAGTTCCACTGGCGCAGCGCCGGCGAGCGTCACGCGTGGGATCCGCAGGCGATCTTCACGCTGCAGGTCGCGGCGCGCCGCAACAGCCGCGAGGCGTATCGCGAGTTCGCCGCGCACATGAACAAGCAGGCACGCGAGACGTGCACGCTGCGCGGCCTCCTCGACTTCAAGTACGGCGTCGCGGGACCGCCGGTCCCGCTCGACGAGGTCGAGCCCGCGAGCGAGATCGTGAAGCGCTTCTGCACGGGCGCGATGAGCTTCGGCTCGATCTCGGCCGAGGCGCACGAGACGCTCGCGATCGCGATGAACCGCATCGGCGGCAAGAGCAATACCGGCGAGGGCGGCGAGGATCCGGCGCGCTTCGAGCCGTTGCCGTCGGGCGATTCGCGCCGCTCGGCGATCAAGCAGGTCGCGTCGGGCCGCTTCGGCGTCACGATCTGGTATCTCGCGAACGCCGACGAGCTGCAGATCAAGATGGCGCAGGGCGCAAAGCCCGGCGAGGGCGGCGAGCTGCCCGGCCGCAAGGTCGACGAGGTCATCGCGCGCACGCGTTACTCGACGCCGGGCGTGGGCCTCATCAGCCCGCCTCCGCACCACGACATCTATTCGATCGAGGATCTCGCGCAGCTGATCCACGACTTGAAGAACGCGAATCCCGAGGCGCGGATCAGCGTGAAGCTGGTCTCCGAGGTCGGCGTCGGCACGATCGCGGCGGGCGTCGTGAAGGCGCACGCGGATCACGTGCTGATCTCCGGCGATACGGGCGGCACCGGCGCGTCGCCGCTCACGAGCATCAAGCACGCGGGGCTGCCGTGGGAGCTCGGTCTCGCGGAGACGCACCAGACGCTCGTGATGAACGACCTGCGCAGCCGCACCGTGCTGCAGACCGACGGAGGGCTCCGCACCGGCCGCGACGTCGTGATCGCCGCGCTCCTCGGCGCCGAGGAATTCGGCTTCTCGACGGCGCCGTTGATCGCGCTCGGCTGCATCATGATGCGCAAGTGTCACTTGAACACTTGCCCCGTCGGCATCGCGACGCAGGATCCCGTGCTCCGCAAGAAGTTCGCGGGGCAGCCGGAGCACGTCGTGAACTATCTGTTCATGGTCGCGGAGGAAGCGCGCGAGATCATGGCGCAGCTCGGCTTCCGCCGCATCGTCGACATGATCGGCCGCGTCGACGTGCTCGAGCCGCGTAACGCGCTCGATCACTGGAAGATCAAGCATCTCGATCTGTCGCCGTTGCTCGCGCCGGCGCAGAAGCCGCACGAGAACGCGGGCGTGTACTGCACGATGAAGCAGGATCACGGCCTGAACCTCGCGCTCGACAATCGTCTGATCGAGATGGCCCGCCCGGCGATCGAGCGGGGCGAGAAAGTGCGCATCGAGCTGCCGATCGTGAACACGAACCGCACCGTCGGCACGATGCTGAGCTACACGCTCGTGAAAAAGTGGGGCGAGCGCGGGCTTCCGCCGGACACGATCCACATCAAGCTGCGCGGCTCGGCCGGGCAGAGCTTCGGCGCGTTCCTGGCGAAGGGCATCACGCTCGAGCTCGAAGGCGACAGCAACGACTACGTCGGCAAGGGCCTCTCCGGCGGCCGGCTGATCATCTACCCGCCGCGCGAAAGCCGCTTCAAGGCGGAGGAGAACGTGCTGATCGGCAACGTCGCGCTGTACGGCGCCACCGGCGGACGCGCGTTCTTCCGCGGCCGCTCGGCCGAGCGCTTCTGCGTGCGTAACAGCGGCGCGCGCGCGGTCGTCGAAGGCGTCGGCGACCACGGCTGCGAGTACATGACGGGCGGGCGCGCGGTGATCCTCGGCCCCACCGGCCGCAACTTCGCGGCCGGCATGTCGGGCGGCATCGCGTACGTCTGGGATCCGCGCGGCGATTTCGAGTCGCGCTGCAATCTCGGCACGGTAGGGCTCGAGGCGGTCGAGGAGGACGAGGACATCGCCGAGCTTCGCGAGCTGATCGAGCTGCATCACGAGTACACGGGCTCGACCGTGGCGGCGCGCATCCTCGACGCGTGGCCGAGGGTGCTCGGCGAGTTCGTCAAGGTCATGCCGACCGACTACAAGCGCGTGCTCGCGGAGCGAAAGCGCCACGACGAAGAAGTGGAAGCCGCCGTGAGAGACGACGAGACCACGACCTTCGTCGCGCTCGGCAGCTGACGGAGAGCCTCCAATGGGCAAGCATACGGGTTTCATGGAATACCCGCGTAAGGCCGTGCCTTACCGGGACGCGAAAGAGCGCATCGGCGACTTCGAAGAGATCTTCACGCCGGCGAGCGAGGAGCATCTTCGCATCCAGGGCGCGCGCTGCATGGATTGCGGCGTGCCGTTCTGCCAGTCGGCGAACGGCTGTCCGATCGACAACCTGATCCCGGAGTGGAACGATCTCGTCTACAACGGCCGCTGGCGCGAAGCGCTCGATCGCCTGCATAGGACGAACAACTTCCCGGAGTTCACCGGGCGCGCGTGCCCCGCGCCGTGCGAAGGCGCATGCGTGCTCGGCATCACCGACCCGCCGGTCACGATCAAGAACATCGAGAACGCGATCATCGAGAGAGGCTGGGCCGAGGGCTGGGTGAAGCCGAGCCGTCCGAAGGAACGCACCGGTAAGCGGGTTGCGATCATCGGCTCGGGGCCGGCGGGCCTCGCGGCGGCCGACCAGCTCAACAAGGCCGGGCATTCGGTCACGGTGTACGAGCGCGCGGACCGGATCGGCGGTCTCTTGATGTACGGCATCCCGAACATGAAGCTCGACAAGCGCGTCGTCGATCGACGCGTCGATCTGCTGCGCGAGTCGGGCATCGAGTTCGTCACGAATGCGGACGTCGGGCGCAACGTCGATCCGAAGGAGATCGCGAGCAAGTTCGACGCGGTGCTGCTCGCGACCGGCGCGACGCGGCCGCGCGACCTGCCGATTCCCGGGCGCGAGCTCGCGGGGATCCACTTCGCGATGGAGTTCCTGACGGCGAACACGAAGCGGCTCCTCGACGGCCGCGCCGAGCGCGACTTCATCGACGCGAAGGACAAGAACGTGCTCGTGATCGGCGGCGGCGATACCGGCGCCGACTGCATCGGCACGGCGCTTCGGCACGGGTGCCGGAGCGTGATCAACCTCGAGCTCCTGGACGCGCCGCCCCCGACGCGAGCGCCGGACAATCCGTGGCCGTTGTGGCCGAAGATCCTGCGCACCGACTACGCGCACGAGGAAGCGATCGCGAAGTTCGGCGCCGATCCTCGCAATTACGCGATCGTGTCGAAGCGCTTCATCGACGACGGCTCGGGACGCGTCCGCGCGGTCGAGACGCAGCGCATCGAATGGCGCACGAACGGCGGCCGGCCGCAGATGAAGGAGATCGAAGGCACGCTGCAGGAGTTCGACGCCGATCTCGTGCTGCTCGCGATGGGCTTCGTCGGTCCCGAGAGCTATGTCGCCGAGGCGCTCGGCGTCGAGCTCGACGAGCGCACGAACTATCGCGCAGCGCATGGCGATTTCCGCACGAGCGTGCCGGGCGTCTTCGCCGCCGGCGACTGCCGCCGGGGTCAATCGCTCGTCGTTTGGGCGATCAACGAGGGCCGCGGCGCGGCGCGCGCGATCGACCTCTATCTGCGGGGCACGACGCGGCTGCCCGCGCCCGGCATTTCGCTGGGCGTGTAGGTTTCGACGATCGAGGTCACCATTTCTCGCGGAATGGCCTGACCTCGATCTCGAACGACCACGCCGAGCGCGGCTGCTTCGCGAGCCACACGGCGCTCGCGGCCATGTCGACGGGTTTCAGGAAGAAGTCGTCCGGCTCGTTCGGCATCCGTTCGCGCGTCCGCGGCAAGTCGACGACCGCGTCGATGA
This sequence comes from Gammaproteobacteria bacterium, assembly GCA_017577365.1. Lineage (GTDB taxonomy): Bacteria > Pseudomonadota > Gammaproteobacteria > Steroidobacterales > Rariloculaceae > ZC4RG20. The sequence continues at coordinate 33,299 of PKRJ01000021.1, forward strand.
CGATCAGGGCCACGTGAATCCCGTGCGGCCAGAGGCTCTTCGCCATCGATTCGGCGAGGCTGCGCTGGGCCGCCTTCGCCGGCGCGAACGCTGCGGTGCCCGGTGCGCCGCGGCGTGATGCGGTCGCGCCGATGAAGATGATCACGCCCCGCCCCGCCGCCTTCATCGCCGGGATGACCTCCCGGCTCGCCGCGAAGGCGCCATACGCGTTGACCCTCCATGCGGCCTCGAAGTCCCGAAGGCCGACGCTCTCGACGTCGCCCCAGACTCCGGAGCCCGCGTTGTAAATCAGCGTCGTCGGGTCGCCCATCTCCGCGCGGATCAGGCCGAAGGCTTCGGCTATCGAAGCCGAATCCGCGGCATCACAGGCGTAGGCGCGGGCATCCGGCAGCTCTTTGGCCAGCTTGCTCGTGAAGTCGGTGCGCCGCGCGAGCAATGCGACGGCCGCTCCCTCGTTCGCGAAGGCGCGCGCCAATGCGGCGCCGTTCCCTTCTCCCACCCCGACGACGGCACATACGGGTTTACTCATGATTCGCTCCCTTTCTTCACTCCGCTTCGTCGCCCGTGAACGGCACGAACGCGACGGACAGCACGTCGCGCTCCGTGTTGTTGCCCATGGCGCCCTTCTCGAGGACGCGCAGCGACGGCGTCGCGGCCGCCGTCAGGCCTCGGGGTTCACGGTGCACCCACCTTTACACGCCTGACCGGCCTTCGCCGCTGCGGCGACCGATCGTCGCCCACGCGCAGGCGCTGCTCGCGAGCGCGAAGCCCGCGGCGATGAGCATCACGATGCGGAAACTCGCGATGAACGATTCGTCGAGCACGCGCGCGATGCAGTCCCGCTCGGCGCCGGTGATCGCCGGCGGCACCGCGGCCTCGGCGAGCTTGGACGCCTGCGCCTCGAGCGCCTCGCGTTGCTCGGCCGGCATCTCGAGCGCCGCCGAGCGCTCGTCGATCGCCGCGCCGAACGCGCCGACCGCGATCGCGCCGAGAATCGCCACGGCAAGGAGACCCGCGACTCTCGCGACCGCGTTGTTGATGCCGGAAGCGATGCCGGCATGGCTTTCGTCGACCGCGCTCATCACCGTCGTCGTGAGCGGCGCCACGCTCAGCGTCATGCCGAAGCCGAGCACCAACGTGGCCGGGAAGAACGTCGTCCAATAGGAGCCGCCGATCCCGGGCACGGCAAGGAGGACGAGCCCTCCCGCCACGATCGACGGGCCGACGACGAGCGGCTTCCGCGCGCCGTAGCGCTCGACGAGGCTGCCCGACCACCGCGACAGCCCGCCCATGATCAACGAGAAAGGCAGCAACGCCGCGCCCGCGAGCGCCGCGGAGTAGCCCTGCACGCGGATGAGATTGAACGGCAGAAAGAAGAGCGCGCCGCCCAACGCGAAGTAGAGCAGCAGCGTCATACCGTTCGCGCCGCTGAACGCGCGCGAGCGGAAGAGGCGGAGCGGCATCATCGGCTCCGCGGCGCGCGCCTCGTGAGCGAGGAACGCGGCCGACACGAGCCCGCCGAACGCGAGCGGCCCCCATACCGCCGGATCGGTGAACGCGTGCTCCGACGCCGCGGTCAGCCCGTACGCGAGACCCGCCAGTCCGCCGATCGCGAGGAGGCCGCCTCGCCAGTCGACCGCGCCCGCTTCGTCGGCGCGGCTCTCTGGCACGTGCGCACGGCTGACCACGATGGCGGAGAGCGCAAGCGGCACATTGATGAAGAAGATCGCACGCCACGACCATGCATCCACGAGCCAGCCGCCGAGCACAGGCCCGAGCGCGGTCGTGAGCGCGGAGAATCCGGCCCATGTGCCGATCGCGCGGCCCCGCTCGTTCTCCGGGAAAGACGCGCCGATGATCGCGAGGCTCGACGGCACGAGCATCGCGCCGCCGATCCCCTGGAGCGCACGCATCGCGACCAGCGTGCCGACGTTCGGCGCGAGGCCGCAGCCGACGGAAGCCACCGCGAACAGCGCGAGGCCCGCGACGAAGACGCGTCGCCGGCCGAAGCGGTCGGCGGCCGCTCCGCCGACGAGAATCAACGCACCGAGCATCAGCAGGTATCCGTTGGCGATCCATTGCGCGCCGCGCACCGTCGTGCCGAGCTCGGCCTGCATCACCGGCAGCGCAATGCCGACGACGGAGCCGTCGATGAACGCGATGCTCGAGCCCAGGATCGTTGCCGCGAGCACCCACGGACGTGCGGCCGGCGGCGCGCCGCGGCTCTCTCGAGCCGCGGTCCGGATGATGCCTTCGTCGCAAGGCGGACGGACGAAGCTCGGTATCGGGGCCATCGTGAGTCGGGCCGCTACAATGCGCGTATGAAGCGCACGCGAAACGTCGGGGTGCTCGTGCGGAGAGCACGTTCCATGCCACGTCGAGCGTCGTCGCGTCGCGCCGGCCCGCGGAGCGGCCGTTCGCGGGCTGGCACGCGCCCGTCGAAGGCGTACCGGGAGGTGCCGTGAGCGCGCCCGTCGTCGTCGCGCTCGATGGTGTGTCGAAGTCGTTCGACGGCGGCGCGACGTTCGCGATCCGCGGTGTGACGCTCACCGTGCGGCGAGGCGAGCTCGTCGCGATCATCGGCCCTTCGGGCTCCGGTAAGACCACGACGCTGAAGACCGTCAACCGTCTGATCGACGTCGACGAAGGGAGAGTCGCCGTCGCCGGCGAGCCGGTCGACGCGCTGCCGCCCCATGCGCTGCGCCGGCGGATCGGTTACGTTTTCCAGGGCATCGGGCTCTTTCCGCACTATACCGTCGCCGAGAACATCGCGGTCACGCCGCAGCTGCTAGGCTGGCCGCGGCCGCGGATCGCGGCCAGGGTGCGCGAGCTGCTCGATCTCGTGCAGCTGCCACAATCGATCGCGAATCGTTTGCCGGCCGAGCTCTCCGGAGGGCAGAGGCAGAGGGTCGGCGTCGCCCGCGCGCTCGCGGCGGAACCCGCGATCATGCTGATGGACGAGCCTTTCGGCGCGCTCGACCCGATCACGCGCGACACGCTCGCTGCGGAGTACCGACGACTGCACGAGCGCCTGGGCCTCACGACGCTGATCGTGACGCACGACGTGCTCGAGGCGCTCATGCTCGCGGATCGGATCGTGGTGATGCGAGCGGGCGAGGTCGCGGCGCAGGGCTCACCTCAGGAGCTCCTCGCGTTCGAGGGCGATCCTCGCGTCGCGCAGCTCTTGGACATGCCGCGCCGGCACGCCGAGCGCCTCGAGCGGCTGCTCCGTGACGCTGTACCGATGCGCGGGTGACGTCGTGAGCGGGCAGCTCGAAGCGGCATGGCGCGTGCTGCCCGAGTACCTCGGCGAGCACGTCGTGCTCTCCGCGGCGTCGCTCGGGTTGGGGCTCGCGATCAGCGCGCCGCTCATGGTGCTCGCGCTGCGCAGCCCGCGCGTGCGCTTCACCGCTCTCGCGTTCGCGAGCGTCGTGCAGACGATTCCGAGCCTCGCGCTGCTCGCGTTGTTCTATCCGGTGCTGCTCGCGATGTCGGCCGCGACGGCGAAGATCTTCGGAGTCGCTTTCTCGGCGCTCGGCTTCCTGCCGTCGCTCCTCGCGCTGACGCTGTACTCGATGCTGCCGATCCTTCGGAACGGGATCACCGGCATTCTGAACCTCGACCCGGACGTCATCGAAGCGGCGCGCGCCGTCGGCTTCACGGACCGCGAACGGCTGTTGCGCGTGGAGCTGCCGCTCGCCGCGCCGATGCTGATGGCGGGGCTTCGCACGGCAGCCGTCTGGGTCATCGGCGCTGCGACGCTGTCGACGCCGGTCGGCCAGACGAGCCTCGGCAACTACATCTTCACGGGTCTTCAGATCGAGAACTGGGTGTTCGTGCTGTTCGGCTGCGCCGCGGCCGCGTTGCTCGCGCTCACCGTCGACCTGCTGCTCGGCCTCATCGAATCCGGAACCGCGGAGCGCAAACCCATGCGCATCGCGCTCGGCGTCGCGGCGCTCGTCGTAGGCACGGCGGCGGCACTCGTGCCTCGGCTCGACGCGGCCCACCGAGCTCCGTACGTCGTCGGCGCGAAGAATTTCTCGGAGCAGCTCATCCTCGCGGAGCTCATCGCAGACCGCATCGAAGCGCACGGCGCGACGGCCGAGCAGCGCGTCGGCCTCGGCTCGACGATCGCGTTTCGCGCGCTCGCGCGCGGCGAGCTCGACGTGTACGTCGACTACTCGGGCACGTTGTGGGCGAACATCATGGGCCGCACGGATGCGCCGCCGCGCGACGAGGTGCTCGCCGAGCTCGCCGACTGGCTCGAGCGCGAGCACGGCGTCACGCTCCTCGGATCGCTCGGCTTCGAGAACGCGTATACGCTCGCGATGCGTCGCGAACGCGCGGCGGCGCTCGACGTCGAGACGATCGGGGACCTCGCCTCACGCGCGTCGGGGCTTTCGATCGGCGGCGACCTCGAATTCTTCGATCGGCCCGAGTGGGACGCGCTCCGGAACGCCTACGGCCTCCGCTTTTCGCGTCAACGGCAGTTCCAACCGACCTTCATGTACAAGGCCGTCGCCGACGGCGAGGTGGACGTGATCTCCGCGTTCTCGAGCGACGGCCGCGTCGCGGCCTTCGATCTCGTGACGCTCGAGGACACGCAGCACGCCATCCCGCCCTACGACGCCGTCGTGCTGCTCTCGCCGCATCGTGCCGACGATCCCCTGCTGCGCGCTGCGCTCGAGCCGCTGCTCGGCGCGATCACGATCGAGACGATGCGTGAAGCGAACCTGATGGTCGATCGCGACGAAGGCAAGGTGACACCGGAAGCGGCGGCGCGGTGGCTAGCGGAACGCGTCGGGCCCTGACGGGCCGTTCCTCGCCCCCCTGCGCCTCGAGCGATCGCCGGTGATACGCTTGCGCGCGTTCGGACAACACGGAGGATCGTCGTGCATCGAGTGCTCGCTCTATGTCTGCTGGCCTTTGCGGCGCTGACCCGCGCGCAACCCGACGAGTCGGGCGACCGGATCATCGTGTCCGGGGCGTCCGGTAATCTCGGCGAGCTGACGGTTCAGGCGCTGCTCGAACGCGGCGTGCCGGCGAGCCGGCTGATCCTCGTCAGCCGTACGCCGGAGAAGCTCGAGAAGTACGCGGCGATGGGCGCGAGCACGCGCTTCGGCGATTTCACGCGGCCGGAATCGCTGCCGTCCGCTTACGCGGGCGGCACGCGGATGCTCCTGATCAGCATCGGCGGCGGCGCGCTGCCGGAGCCGCGTCCGGTGCTCCATCGGCGCGCGATCGAAGCGGCAATCGCCGCCGGCGTCGAGCACATCGTCTACACCTCGTGGGCCGCGATCAGCCAGGGGGACGAAGGAGGCATCTCGGCCGATCACGTCGCGACCGAGAAGATCCTGATGGAGTCGGACGTCGCGTGGACGATCCTGAGAAACTCGGTGTACATGGACGGCGTGCCCGACCAGGCGCGCCGGATGATCGAGTCCGGCCGAGCCGTCGTGTCGCCGGACGACGTCGGGATGAGCTACGTCACGCGGGCGGATTGCGCGGCCGCGGCCGGCGCCGTGCTGACGACGCCCGGGCACGAGAACAAGATCTACGACATCACGGGGCCTGCGGTCGTCGGCATCCGCGGCATCGCCGAGGCGGCTGCGGCCGTGAGCGGCAAAGCGATCGAGATCGTCGAGGGGCGCGCCGGGGGAGGATTCGCACTGCGGTCGCTCGCCTTCACGTCGCCGGATTTCGAAAGGCTGACCGGACGCCGGCCGACGAGCGTGCGAGAGCTGCTCGAGTCGACGCTGTGAGCGCAGCGACGCTCCGTAAGAATCGAGTCGGCAATAGCGCACCGGAAGCTTGCGCCGCTGTCCAACGCCTCGCGTAAACTCTGCCCGCCGAGAAACCACGGAGCGGTTTCCGGCCTTCTTCTTGCAAGGAGCAGAAAGCCAATGTTCGGTCGCAAGACGACAATGATCACCGAAGCCGAGGCGCTGCCGGGTCGGGACGAGCCGATGCCCGTCACGAACGAGCACTTCGTGCTGCATCGGCCGATCCAACCGCCGTTCCCGGAAGGGTTCGAGTCGGTGCTGTTCGGCATGGGCTGCTTCTGGGGCGCCGAGCGCGCGTTCTGGACGCTGCCCGGTGTCTACACGACGGCGGTCGGCTACGCGGGCGGCTATACCCCGAATCCCACTTATCGCGAGGTCTGCACCGGGCTCACCGGCCACGCGGAGGTCGTGCTCGTCGTTTACGATCCGGAGGAGCTGCCGTTCGCGAAGCTGCTCGAGATCTTCTGGGAGTCGCACGATCCGACGCAGGGCATGCGGCAGGGCAACGATATCGGCACGCAGTATCGCTCAGCGATCTACGTCGGCGACGACGCGCGGCGCGCGGAGGCCGTGCAGAGCCGCGACCGCTATCAGCGGGCACTGTCGGCGCGCGGCTTCGGAAAGATCACGACGGAGATCTGCGGAGCGCAGCCGTTCTACTACGCCGAGGATTATCACCAGCAATATCTCGCGAAGAATCCCGGCGGATACTGCGGTCTCGGCGGCTGCGGCGTGCCTTATCGCGCGACGGCCTGACGGGGGGAACCCGTCTCGTCGGACGGTTAGCGCCCCGCCGGAACGCACGGCGCGTCTATCGGCCTTCGCTCGTCCGTCGACTCGCGCACGAGGAAGCAGCGCTTCCCGCGCAGCACGAGGCGAAAACGCTCGGGCCTCTCGTACGAGCGTCCCGATAAGGGCCGCCCCTGCGCGTCGCGCGGCTCGCGACGCTCGATGATCAGCCGGCTCTCGTCCGCGAGCGCGTCCGCAGCGAGCGTGACCGGCGCGCCGCCGAGCCACTCGCTGACGACGCGCGCGAGCTCCGCATGGCTTTCCGGGGTCGGATCGCGAATCAGGGCCGGCACGTCGCGGTCGGCCGACGCGGGAGCGCCGGCGCAACCCGCGAGCGCGACCCCGGACGCGGCGACGAGCCGCGTCACGGCACGACGACGATGCGATTCTCGAGCCATGGCGACTTGGGCGCGACGCCGTCGCTCGTTGCCACCGGCGCCGCGGATTTCGAGACTCCGCTGACGCTGCCGAAGGGAATCGGCGGACATCCTTCGCCCGCGATGTGCCCGAGGGCGGCGGCGAAGCGCGCCTCTTCCGGATCGCCGAGGGGCTTCGAGAAATCGTCGGCCACGTAGCAGCCCGGAACCGGCACGCCGCGATCGGAGGGCGTGTTCTCCGGCGAGAATCCGTTCGGATATTCGGCGAAACCCTTCTCGTTCACGGACTCGAACTGGATCGCGAAATACGTCGTGCCGCAGTTGTCGGCCGGATAGAAGCCGTAGGGTTTGCCGCAGGTCGTGCCGCCGATCTGAATGACCTCGACGTCGATGCCGCGCAGCGCGTTGATGATCGACTCGCTCGCCGAGCACGTGGTCGAGCCGGTCAGCACGTAGACGCGACCGAGATTCAGCGTCGGCAGCGGCTCACCCGGGTTCCGCGAGAATCCGACCGTGACGTCGATAAACGGCATCGGCGTCAGCGGCTCGCGGGTGACCGGATTCGTCGTCGGATGCTTATCGTTGAAACGCATGCTCTCGAAGATCCGGCCAGCCGTATGCGTCGGCCCCGCGATCATGTACGCGAGCTGGCTCGCGATCGCGAGATATCCGCCGCCGTTATAGCGGATATCGAGCACCAGATGTTCCACGCCCGCGTCGCGAAGCTCCGTGATCGCGTCGAAGAGCATGTCCTCGGCGATCGCGATGTGATCGGTGAAAAGCAAATATCCGACCGTCCCGTGCTGCGTCTCGATCATCTGCACGTTCTGCACCGGAGCGAGCGACACGATCTCGGAGGTCAGCAGCACGGTACGCGGCTCGGTCGCGCCGAAGTCGAGCAGCTCGAAAGAGTGCGTCTCGCCGGCCCTCGTGGGAAACAGCCCGGCCTCGACCATCGCGAGCGCAAGGGTGCTCGATACGGACGCGAGATCGACGCCGTCGACCTCGAGCACCTCGGTGCCACGCTCGATGCCCGCCATTTTCGCCGGCGAATCGGGGTGGACGTACGCTGCGACGACGCGCAGCGGAGGCTCTTGGCTGACGACCGCCCACTGCACGCCGTAGCCGGCCGATTCGCCCGATTGCGACAGCGCGATCCATTCCTCCGTGGGCATCGAGAAATGGAAGCGATCCTTGGGCTTCCCGTCGACGAGCTCGGGAGTTTTTAGCAAATCGAAATATGCCGGCGTCGCATAGAGCGCCGGGTTGCGATCCACGATCTCGTCGTACCAGAGGTAGAGCTCGTGGTGCCACGAGCGCAGCCAGTTGTTCTCCGTGAGCGTCGAGCCCGGCAGGTCGTTCGTGCCCGGACGCGGCACCCTGCACTGCCCGGCGAACGCCGTGTACGGCGCGAAGACGCCGGGAGCCCAACCGCCGCCTGGCGCGCTCGGCGGATCACCGGGGTTCGGGGAAGCGGGCGCCGAGCCGCCGCCCCCGCCGCCGCAGCCCGCGGCACAGGCGACGGCGACGACGCAAACGGCACACCGCACGGCTCTCGAGAAAGACTCGCGGAACGAGCGAATCTTCGCCATACGCAACCGAAACGTTCGCCGGATACCGGCACGATTGTGCCACGGACCCAGTCAACCCATGCAATAGTTGCGTAGTCGGCATCATGCGATATCGCGTAAGATCGGCGTCGCCGCGTTGCCGCGCCCTCGATCGAGCCTGGAGCCTTCGGATCGTTCTCAGCGCCTGGGGAAACGGACTCTGAACACCGCGCCGCCGCCGTCCGGCAGGTTGTCGGCGGTCACGCTGCCGCCGTGGAATTCGGTGATCAGCGCGACGATGTGCAGTCCGAGCCCGAGGTGCGGGCGGCCGTCGTCGGGCGTCCCGCGTCTGACCGAGACGAGCGAATCGAATAGCCGCTCGCGCATCTCCTCCGGAAGCTTCGGGCCGCGGTTCGACACCGAAAGCTCGAGCTCGGCACCGCGATCCTCCAACGCGATCTCGATTGTCGATCCGGGCGGGCTGAAGCCGACCGCGTTGTCGATCAGCTTGTCGATCAGCTGCGCGACGAGCTCGCCGGAACCGACGACCTCGGCGTTCTTCGTCCCCATACGCAACGCGAATCGCCGCTCGGGATAGATATCGGCGTACGCCCCGGCGCAGGCCTCGACGACCGCGGCGAGATCGAACGGTTGCGGATCCGTATCGCGGATCGCCTGCTCCATGCGCGTCGCCTCGCTCATCGCCGCGAGAATCGCATCGAGCCTTCCGGCGCCGTCGCGCAACCGCTCGAGATAGGGCCGCGCCGCGGGCGACTCCACCTCTTGCTCGAGATTGTCGAGCGACGTCGAAACGACGGCGAGCGGCGTGCGCAGCTCGTGCGACAGCTTGCCGGCGAGCGTCTTCAGATACTGCGTGTGCTCGCGCAGCCGCTCGAGCAGGTCCGCGAAGCTGCGCGAGAGATCCCCGAGCTCATCGCGGGCATTGCGTCCCGGCAACGCGACGTCGATCTCGCCTTTCGGGCCGAGCGCGTTCTCCGCGGCGCGCGCGAGCCGCCGCACGCGCACCGACAAGAGCGTCGCATAGCCGAGCAAGCCGAGCGCGACGACGACGGTGGCGAGCAGCGTGAACGACATCAGCCGCAGCAGCGCCCGATTCGTCAGCGTAAGGATCGGGTCGCTGCGCTGCTCGAGCAGAACCGCACCGATGATCTCTTCGCCGAAGCTCGCATCCCGTATCGGCTGGCTCCCCGCTCCGTCGGGCCGAGCGAGCAGGCCCCCCTCTGCGAACGCCGGCTCGGTCTCGCCGTTTCGTCGAACGACGATCGGCGCCGCGGCGACGACCGTCGCGCTCTGCTCGGGCCCGCCGCGATACCACGCGGTGGCCGGGCGTCCGTCGAGCGCGGCGCGCAGCCCCGGATCGGCGAGTCGGCCGAGCGGCCGCTCGAGCCCTTCGTACGCCGGGTCGTCGCGGCGCAGCAGCACGCGGAACAGCGCACCGGCGAGGCCGTCCGTCGCCTCGGAGAAGGGCTCGATCTCGTCGACCGGGCCGGTATCGGCGAGGACCCAGCCGTCCGCGTCGACGATCCGGAATCGCCCGTCGGGCTCGCCGAATGCCTGCAGGATCTCGTCGAGATCGGGTTGCCGACGAACGAGCGGACCGGGCGCGCCATGCTCGGTATCCCACGTCGCATCGACCGACGAGACACGCGCTGTGCCGTCGACGCTATCGACGTCGATGAAGCCGACGCCGAGCGCCTGGCCCGCGACGCTGAGCGGTATGCGTATCTCGAGCGCGAATCCGTCGGGCGTCTCCTGCCAGAAACTTTGTATGCGATCCTCGTAATCCTCGGTCGGCGCGAACCGCGGCGCGCTCGTGCGTCGCGCCCGAAACGGCCCCGGCGCGCGCGTGCCGAGCACGAACGTCTCGACGACGCCCGCGTCGCTCTCGACGGTGACGATCAGCCGGTCCCCGAAGAGACTCTCCTCCGGCGAGCCTTCGTAGACGATCTCGTCGTCGCGCGCGGCGAAAAACACGTACGCGTGACGGTCGTGCGCGCCGACCCACAGCCGATGCCGTCCGGCAACGACGAGCGCGGCGTCGTCGGGCGTCGTCCAATCGCTCCTGAAGCCGTCGAGAGCGGGTTCCGCCGGCAAAGGCGCGGCGTACAGGGTATCGCCGCGCGAGCGGCCGCCGACTCGCCGCTCGATCAGCGCGGCCTGCTCGTCGAGCGCGGCCGCGACCGTGCGAGCGCTCGCGAGCATCGCCTGCTCCAAGCCGCTGCGCAGCGCCGCCTCCATCTCTTGCACGAAGCGGTATCCCGCCCAAGGCAGCACGAGCGTGAGCAGCCCGAACGCGAGAAGCTGGGCTCTTAACGACATTCGAGTTGCCCGTCGACCATGCGTATCCCGAGCGACGCTCCGACATCGATTGTAGGACCGTGCCGCTTCAGCGTCTTGCCGGGCCGTCCCGTCGGCTCTTGGCGACGCCGCCGGCGCAACGTAAGGTACGTCGATGAAGAACGATGGACGACCCGATCGAGTCGCTGCTCCGCTTCTGGTTCGAGCCGCCGCCGCAGAGCCGAGAGGAGCTCGCGCGGCGTTTCGAACGTTGGTTCAACGGCGGCCCGGCCTTGGACGCGGAAATCGCCGAGCGATTCGGCGAGATCGCGCAGCGCGCGGCTCGCGGCGAGCTCGATGGGCTGCGCGTCTCGGCGAGAGGCCGCCTCGCGCTGATCCTGCTGCTCGATCAGTTGCCGCGGCACCTTCACCGCGGCACGGCGGCAGCTTACGCTCAAGACGCGAAAGCGCTCGCGCTTTCGACCGAAGGCATCGCGGAAGGCTACGATCGACAACTCGCCGTCCTCGAAAGGGGGTTCTTCTACATGCCGCTGCAGCACGCCGAAGACCTCGACGCGCAGGAGCTGTCGGTCCGGATGTTCGAGCGGCTCGCGGCCGCCGACGAGGCGCCGGATTGCTATCGGCCGGGCCTGTCGGCCATGCTCGCCGCCGCCCACGAGCATCGCGACACCATCGCGAGATTCGGCCGTTTTCCTCACCGAAACGAGGCGCTCGGCCGCATCGACACCGATGCCGAGCACGAGTATCTCCGCGCGGGCGGAATGCGCTTCATTCGATAACGGCCCGCCAATCGAATCGTTCGAAGACAGGAGTCACGGATGCGTAACCAACCCGCTCGGCGAGTCGCGATCTTGGGCGGTATCAGAATCCCCTTCTGCCGCGCGCATACCGCGTACCGCGAATGCTCGAACCTGGACATGATGAGCGCCGTGCTGCGCGGGCTCGTCGAGCGTTACGGCCTGAACGGCGAGCAGCTCGGCGACGTTTCGCTCGGCGCCGTGATCAAGCACTCGCGCGACTTCAATCTCGCGCGCGAGGCGACGCTCTCGTCCGGCCTGTCGCCTCGCACACCCGCGTTCGATATCCAGCGCGCGTGCGGCACGAGCCTTTCGGCGCTGCTCGCGCTCGCCGGAAAGATCTCCGTCGGCATGATCGATTCGGGGATCGCGGGCGGCACGGACTCCATCAGCGACATGCCGATCGTGTATCCGGACGCGTATCGATCGATCCTGCTCGAGAGCTCTCGCGGCCGAACCGCGCTCGAGCGGCTCAAGCCGTGGCTCAAGCTCCGGCCGAAGCACTTCAAGCCGAGCCTTCCGGCCGTCGTCGAGCCGCGCACGGGCCTCTCGATGGGCGAGAGCATGGAGATCACCGCGAAGCAATGGGGCATCACGCGCGAGGAGCAGGATGCGCTCGCGCTCGCGAGCCACCGCAATGCGGTCGCCGCCTACGAGGAAGGCTTCTACGACGATCTCCTCGTCGAGCTCAAGGGCGTGAAGCGGGACAACAACATTCGTCCCGATACGAGCATGGAGAAGCTCGCGAAGCTTCCGCCCGTGTTCGACCGATCGCCGAGCGGCACGCTGACCGCGGGCAACAGCACGCCGCTCACGGACGGCGCCGCGGCGGTGCTCGTCGCGTCCGAAGACTGGGCGAGAGCGCGAGGCCTGCCGGTGCTCGCGTACTTGACGTACGCGCGCGAAGCCGCCGTCGACTTCGTCAACGACGAAGGGCTGCTGATGGCCCCGGCGTACGCGGTCTCCGAGATGCTGGCCGAGGCCGGTCTCGCGCTCCAGGACTTCGACTACTACGAGATCCACGAGGCGTTCGCCGCGCAGACGCTCGCGACGCTCAAGGCGTGGGAGTCCGAGAAGTTCTGCCGCGAGCGGCTCGGGCGCGACAAAGCGCTCGGCCCGATCGACCGCACGAAGCTCAACGTCAAGGGCGGCAGCGTCGCGATCGGGCATCCGTTCGCCGCGACCGGCGCGCGCCTCGTCGCGACGCTCGCGAAGCTGTTGCACCAGAAGGGCTCGGGCCGCGGCCTGATCTCGGTGTGCACGGCCGGCGGCATGGGGGTGACCGCGATTCTCGAGGCGGCGTGAGACGCGCGCTCAAGCCGCGGCGAGCCGCAGGCAGAACGTCACGAGGAGCGGCATCGTGAGCGCGGACAGGAGCGTCGATGCGAGCACGATGCCCGCGACGTCGTCGGGCGAGCGGTTGTAGCGCGCCGCGAAGAGATAGTTGAAGACGGCCGCGGGCATCGCGCCCTGCAGCACGAGCACGCCGCGCGCCGTGCCCTCGAGATCGAACAATTCCGCGACCCCGAGCGCGATGCCGAAACCGATCACGAGCCGCACCACGCTCATCCCGAGCGCGAACGGCAGACGCTTCGCGTGGAGCCCGCCGAGCGTATTACCGAGCGCGAGGAGCATCAGCGGTATCATCAGGTCGCCGAGGAGGCCGACCGTCGACGAGAGCCATTCGGGCAGCATGGCGCCCGTCGCGAGCAGCGCGGTGCCGATCACGGCGCCGTAGATGACCGGCGTCGTCACGAGCGTCTTGAGCGACGGCGCGCCGCTTTGCAGCATCGGCGTCAGCGTGAACTGCCCCACCGAGTTGACGGCGTAGACCGCGACCGCGAGCCCCAGACCTTCCGGTCCGAACGCGAACAGCGACAGCGGCAGACCGAGGTTGCCGGTATTGCCGATGCCGATCGCCGGCAAGTACGAGCGCGTCGAGAGGCGTAAGCCCTTGAGCAGCAGGAAAGACACGACCAACGTCGCGACGAATGCCGCGACCGAGGCCGCCACCATCGTCGCGAAACGGTCGGTCGACACCTCGAGCCCGGCGAGGCTGTCGACGATGAGGCACGGGCCCGCGATGTTCATGATCACGCGCGTGACGAACTCGCGCTCGAACGGCACGCCGAGCCGCTGCCAGCCGTAGCCGACGGCGGCAAGCGCGAACACGGGCAGAAGGATGTCGACGAGCTGCGCGGCCAAAGTCGAATTCACCCGTTTATTGCGGAAAGCGCGTCAGAGCGCGGAACCGTGCGCCGCGCGAATCGTGTCGTGATCTCGACGAGCGGCGGCGCAAGTCGAGCGAGAGATCAACGACGGCATCGAGCAAGCTCGGATTTCGGCAAGAGTAAACTTGCGGATTGTGACAGATTCCGGCGGCCGCGCCACGCGGCCGAGAGGAGCGAGCCAGGATGGACACGGTCGAAGCGACGCCCGAGCTCGGACGGTTTCTCGCGATCGCGATCCCGATCGAGGCGCCGGCGGAAGCGCTCGCCGCCTTCGCCGGTCTCGGTTTTCGCGACGTGCCGGTCAACGACCTCGAGGCGGCGCCGCGCGCCGTCGTCTCGGATGGGAGGCTCTCGATCGGCCTCTTCGATCCCGGCTCCGAAGGACCGGTGCCGGTCTTTGTCCGTCCCGACCTGCGCCGTCACGTCGCGAAGCTCGAGGCCGCCGGCATCGAGCTCGCGGAGGCCGATCTCGCCGACGACCGTTTCCATCGCGTCGTGCTCCGCGATCCGAGCGACGTCGAGATCGTGCTGATCGAGGCCAGGACATTCGCGCCGGTCGATCCGGATCCTTCGCTCGTCTCCGCGTGCGGGCGCTTCGCCGAGCTTTGCATCGCGACGCGCTCGATCGAGGATTCCAAGCGCTTCTGGACGACGCTCGGCTTCGCGGTCGCCGACGAGACGACGTCGCCGTATCCGTGCGTTCGGCTCGAGGGTTTCGGCCTCGCGATCGGCCTGCACGAGACGACGGCTTTTCGCGCGGGGCTCTGCTTCGACGCGCCTCAGCTCGACGCGCGCATCGAGTACCTGCGCGCGAAGGGCTACGCGGTGCAGCGCTCGTCGCCGCTCGGCCCGACCTCGGCGACGCTGCACGCGCCCGGCGGCGTCCCGTTCTTTCTGCGCGGCGACGAATCGAACGACGCGGAGCGCTGATCGTGCTTCATCCGCCGCGCGGAATCTTCAGGGCAAGAGCGCCAGCACGCGCTCGATGCACGCCGCGACCGCCGAGCGATAGCCTGCGCCGAACGAGTTGAAATGATTCAGGAGGTGATAGAGGTTGTAGAGATCGACGCGACGCTCGCGGCCCGGCGCGGGCGGCCACGCCTCGTCGTATGCCCGGTAGAACGCGTCGCCGAAGCCGCCGAACAGCCTCGTCATCGCGAGATCGACCTCGCGGTCCGCGTAGTGAATCGCGGGATCGAAAAGGTAAGGCGTTCCGTCCGTCGACGCGCCCCAGTTGCCGCCCCAGAGATCGCCGTGCACGAGACTCGGCACGGGCGAATGATCGGCAAGCAGCGCATCGAGATTCGCGAGCAGCGTCTCGCCGCGTGCGACGATCGCGTTGCCGATGCCGCTCCGCGCGGCAAGCGTGAGCTGCGGACGAAGCCTCCGCTCGCGAAAGAACTCGACCCAGCTCGACGTCGGCGCATTCGGCTGAGGCGTGCGCCCGATATAGTTGTCGCTCGGCCAGCCGAATCGCTCGCTCGTCGTCGCGTGCATCGCCGCGAGCGCCGCACCGAGACGGCGCTCGACCGCGACGGATTTCGCGCCGAGGGAAAGCCACTCGAGCGCGAGAAACGCGTGCGTACCGGCGACGCCGCGCGCGAGCACGGCCGGCACCGCGACCGCATGGGTGCGCGAGATCGCTTCCAGGCCTTCGGCTTCGGCGTCGAGGCGTGCCGCTTCTTCCCGCGGCTCGAGCTTGACGAAGATCGGTCCTTTGGACGTCTCGACGCGGTACGCGCGGCTGATGTCGCCGCCCGAGACTCGCGATGCCGGACCCAGCGCGCCGATGCCGAAACGCTCGAGCGAGGCGATGATCTCTCGCGACAACATGCCGTCCTCGATCGTCCGCGCGAGGACTAACGCAGGAACGCCTGCTCTCGGCGGATCAGTGCAATCGCGCCGCTCGCGCGAGATCGCCTTTGAGCCGCGCGTGCAACGGGCTCGTCCTCGGGAAATGTGACAGCAGGTATTCCATCTGATCGGCGAGCACGCGCCGGCCTTTGAGATAGATGTACTCGGCGTACGTCGGCGTGAACGGCACGGCGATCAGCTGCATGCCCGCCTGCTCGGGCGTGCGGCCGCCCTTGTGGTTGTTACAGCGCCGGCAGGCCGTGACGACGTTCGTCCACGAATCCCGGCCGCCGAGGCTGATCGGCGTGATGTGATCGCGCGTCAGCTCGGAGCTGCGGAACACCTCGCCGCAGTACATGCAGATGTTCGCGTCTCGTCGAAACAGCGTGCGGTTGTTCAGCGGAGGAACGTAGTCGGCCGAGTGACGCGCCGCGATATGCGTCTCGCCGCACGTCGCGATGATCGAGCTGATCAGGATCGAGCTGCGAAGCCCCGTGCGCGCGTTGTAGCCGCCGCGGATCCGGTAGAGCGGCGACCCGCAGTCGTACGCGACTTGCCCCGTGTGATAGAGAATCGCGGCGGTGCGATAGTCTACCCATTCGATGGGCATGCCTGCGATATCGGTGCGCAACACCTCCTGTGCCAGGCTGTAGGGTTGTCGCTCCATAGGCGTCGTCAGGCTCGTTGCCGACCGGTCAAGTTTCTCCGAGTTCGCAGTGATAATCAAATGCTTGTGGCCTCGAGACGCGGCCGATCGCGGCGTCGGGGGGCGATGTCGTTCACGGAGGGGTCGACTGTTGCCGCATGGCAACGCTTGCGCTTCGGCCTTGAAAGCCGGATCGTGCTCGCCCTCGATGAACGACGCTAAGTTGCTGAGAGTGGCCGTGCCGGTGCCGCTCGCCGACGCCTTCGACTATCGCTGGGTCGGCGACGGGCCGCGGCCGGCGCCCGGAACACGGGTCGACGTGCCGTTCGGGCGGGGCCGGCGCATCGGCATCGTGCTCGAGTGGCCGACCGAATCGGGCCTGCCTCCGGAGAGGCTCAGGCCCGCCGGCGCCGCGCTCGACGGCGAGCCGCTGCTCGCGCCGGAGCTCCTCGAGACGCTGCGCTGGGCGGCGGACTATTACCACCATCCGATCGGCGAAGTGCTCGCCCACGCGTTGCCGGGCTTGCTGCGCAAAGGCCGGCCCGTCGCATCGCGCGACGAGCGGCGGGTCGCGTTGACGGAATCGGGCCGGGCGCAGGATCCTCGAGCGCTCGGCGCGAAGGCCGCGCGTCAGGCCGACGCGCTCGCGCATCTCGCGAGGGGCCCCGCGACGATCGGCGAGCTCCGCGACGCCGGCATCGGTCTCGCGATACTCCGTCGGCTCGAGGAGAAGGGCTGGATCACCACCGAATCCGCAGGGCTCGGCGACGATTGCGAAGGCGGCGCGGCTCGGCCGAGCCGCGCGTCGACGCGTTTCGAGCCGCCGCCGCTCACGGACGATCAACGTGCCGCGCTCGAGTCGATCCGCGAAGGCGGTGCACGCACCTTTCTGCTCTACGGCGTCACGGGCAGCGGCAAGACCGAGATCTTCCTGCGCCTCGTCGCCGAGCAGCTCGATGCCGGCCGCCAGTCGTTGCTGCTCGTGCCCGAGATCGGCTTGACGCCGCAGCTCGTGAAGCGCCTCCGTGAGCGCTTCGGCGAAGCCCTCGCGGTGCTACATTCCGGGCTCGCCGAAGGCGAGCGCCTCGCGGCGTGGCGCCGCGCGCGATCGGGGGAGGCCGGCGTCGTCGTCGGAACGCGCTCCGCGATCTTCGCGCCGCTCGTGCGGCCGGGACTGATCGTGGTCGACGAGGAGCACGACACGTCGTACAAGCAGCAGCACGGCTTTCGCTACTCGGCGCGCGACCTCGCCGTGCTCCGCGGCCGCCGCCTCGGCGTGCCGGTCGTGCTCGCATCGGCGACGCCCTCGCTCGAGAGCCTTCACAACGCGTGGACCGGCCGCTACCGTCTCGTCGAGATGCCGAAACGCATCGGAGCGGCCGGCGAGCCCGCGATCCGCGTCGTCGACATGACGCGGAATCCGAGCCGCGCCGGGTTATCGACACCGCTGCTCGACGCGATCGACAGGCACCTCGCCGACGGCCGTCAGGTGCTCTTGTTCCTGAACCGCCGAGGCTTCGCGCCGACGTTGTTCTGCCCGGGCTGCGAGAAGGTCGAAGAATGCCAGCGCTGCGACGCGCGGCTCACGGTGCACGCCGCGGCCGGCGAGCTCCGTTGCCATCATTGCGGCGCGACGCGGCCTTTGAAGTGGGCATGCCCCGAATGCGGCGCCGAGCGGGTCGCCGTCGGCGCCGGCACGCAACGCGTCGACGAGCAGCTCAAGGCCCTCTACCCGCGCGTGCGGATCGGCCGCCTCGACCGAGACGCGACCGCGCGCAAAGGCGCGCTCGACGCCGTGCTCGCCGAGACGTCGCGCGGCGAGACCCGCATCGTCGTCGGCACGCAGATGCTGACGAAGGGACACGATTTCCCGAACGTCACGCTCGTCGGCGTGCTGAACGCCGATCAAGGCCTGTTCGGCACCGACTTTCGGAGCGACGAGCGGCTCGCGCAGCTGATCGTGCAGGTCGCCGGCCGCGCCGGACGCGGGGACGCGCCGGGCGAGGTGCTGATCCAGACGCACTATCCGTCGCACCCGCTGCTCGCGTGCTTGTTGAGCGAAGGTTACGGCGCATTCGCGCGCCTCGCGCTCGACGAGCGGCGCAAGGCGGGTTGGCCGCCGTTCTCGTATCTCGCGATGTGGCGCGCGGAGGCGGCGAAGAAGCCGCAGGTCGCGGCATTCCTCGAGCGCGTACGCGACGCCGCCCGGCACGGCAGCGTCACCGTGCTCGGCCCCGCGCCCGCGCAGATGGAGCGCAAGGGCGGACTCTATCGAATGCAGCTCTTGCTTCAGTGCGGCGAGCGGCCGCCGCTTCGCGCGTTGCTCGCGCGACTGGTCGCCGAAGCGCGCACGTGGCCCGAGTCGCGGCGCGTGCGCTGGTCCGTCGACGTCGACCCGATAGACGTCTAGCGGTGACGGTTGCCGTCGCGCGCCGTTCCCGCTACAACGCGTACGCGGCTTCGTCGCGGGACGATGGCGTCCGAGGCCGCGTCGTCGTGACGCGCTCGTCCCGGCGTCGCTCGATAGCAGGGAGGATATTCATGGCCCGAAGATCGCGGGCTCGAAGCTCGTCTGGCTGGCCTTATCTCGTCGTAGGGCTGTCGATCGGACTTGCCGTCGCGGCCGGCGTCTATTTCTCGGACTTCAGAAGCGGCGCCGGCGTGCCGACGTCGTCACGCGCCGCGTCGAACGCCGCGCGTCCCGCATCGCAAGCCTCGACCGCCGGCGCGCAACGCGCGGCGGCCTCGACTCGCGACGCGAGCAAGACGGGCTCGGCCGAGACGGCTGCGTCCTCCCGGCCCGACGCGCCGAGCTACGAGTTCTACGACGTGCTGCCGCGATACGAGGTCGTCGTGCCGAACGGCCGCTCCGAGGAGCGATCGGCACGGCGCGAAAGCACGCAGCCCGCGCCGGTCGGCGAGCCCGGCCGCTACATCGTGCAGGCGGGATCGTTTCGCTCCCATGCGGATGCGGATCGAAGGCAGGCGAGCCTCGCGCTGCTCGGCATCGAGTCGCGAATAGAGACGGCCGCGCTCGGCGACGGCGAGGTCCATCGCGTGCGGATCGGGCCGATCAGCGATCTCGGAGAGCTCAACCGTATCCGCTCGCTGCTCGGGCAAGCGGGGATCGAAAGCCTGATGATGAAGGCCGAGTAGCCGTTTCGCTCGCCGAGCCGCTCAATCGTCCGTGAGCGACTGCCTGAAATCGACGCCGAGCGAGCGAAGCTTACGGTACAGGTGCGTGCGCTCCATGCCGACGCGCTTCGCGAGCTGACCGACTTTACCGCCGCACAGCAACAGCTGCTGCTGCAGATACGCGCGCTCGAAGTGCTCGCGCGCCTCCCGCAGCGGCATCGCGAGCAGATCCTGCTTCACGAGGGGCTCGCTCTCGGCCGTGGTCGACTCGAGCTGCGCCTCGACCTCTTCGAGCTCGATCGTCTCGCCGCGGTCGAGAATCAGCAGCCGCTTCACGAGATTGCGCAGCTCGCGCACGTTGCCCGGCCACGGATAGTTGCGCAGCCGGTTCTGCGCGGCGACGCTGAAACGGCGAAGCGGCAGGTTCTCCGAGTCGACCAGCGCGTCGACGTGATAACGCAAGAGCTCCGGGACGTCTTCCGCGTACTCGCGCAGCGGCGGGATTCGAATCGTGATCACGGAGAGGTGCGCGAGGAGCTCGCGATTGAACGTATCGGTCCGTTCGAAGCTCGGAGGCGCGCTCGCGAGGATCCGCACGTCGAGCGGCTCGAGCGCGCCGGTATCCTCGGCGCGAAATTCCCCCTGCTCGAGGGCGGCCGCGAGCTGGGCTTGCGCGCTCGGCGAGACGTTCTCGAGGTCGCTGATGAACAGGAACCCGCCCGCCGCGCGCTTCAGCGCGCCGGGCCGGTCGGCCTCGCCGAAGAGCTGCGCGCGATAGCCCGACTCGGACAGGGTGCTGCCGAGCACGGTGACGAAAGGCGCTTGCGACTTGTTGCTGCGGCTCGCGAGATAACGTGCGAAGACCTCCCGGCCGCTGCCGGGCTCGCCGGTGAAGAGCACGTGCGAATCGTGCTGCGCGACGCGCGTCACTTGCTCGCGAAGCCGACGCATCGTATCGCTCCGTCCCACCGGCGTGACCATCGGCGGAACGAGAGCACGGCGGCGGACGGTGCGCCGCTCCGCGAGCGCCGATTGCACGACCCTGAGCAGCTTCGCGAGCGAGACGGGTTTCTCGATGAAGTCCACGGCGCCCAGCCGCGTCGCCTCGACGGCCGCGTCCACGGTGCCGTGGCCCGACATCATCACGACGGCGCCGAGGGTCTCGCTTTCGGCCCACTCCTTGAGCAGCGAGATGCCGTCGGTATCGGGCATCCAGATGTCGAGGAGCACCAGATCGAAATCCGCCCGCTTGCGCGCTTGCCGCGCCTCTTCCGCGTCGGCCGCCGTCGTGACCTCGTAGCCTTCCTCGGTCAGGATCTCTTCCAGCAGCTTGCGGATATTCGCCTCATCGTCGACTACCAAGATCCGCGCACTCTTCATGCGCGCTCCCTCCTATTCTCCCCGGCGTGGAGACCGGGGGCGCCGCCGGCTTCGCTCGATAATGGAAGCAGTATACTGATCTCCGCCCCGCCACGCTCGCGGTTCGCGGCGCGGATCTGACCGCCGTGCTCCTCGATCAGTTTCTTTACGATCGCGAGGCCGAGCCCGGTGCCTTTGACCTTTCCGGTCACGTACGGCTCGAAGGCCTGCGGGAGGATGTCCTCGGGGAAGCCCGGTCCGTTGTCGGCGACCTTGATCTCGACCGCATCGACGTCGCCGACTCGGACGTAACGCGTGGAGATATCGACGCGGGCGTCCGTCTGCCGCTCCATCGCCTCGAGGGCATTGCGCATCAGGTTGTGGAAGACCTGCCGCATCCGACCGGCATCGGCCTCGATCTCCGGCAAATTCGCGTCGAACGACAGCTTGATCGTCACCGGGTTCTCCGGCGAGCGATACAGCTCCGTGACCTCCGAGATCAGATCGTTCAGGTCGAAACGCGAAAGCTCGATGTCGGGCTGGCGCGCGTACTGGCTGAACGCGTTCACCATCTCCTTCATCGCCTCGACCTGTTGAATGATCGTATAGGTCGCGCGATCGAGAAGATCCATGCTCTCGTCGCCGGACGTGAGGTAACGCCTTCGTAGCCGCTCGGCCGAGAGCTGAATCGGCGTCAACGGATTCTTGATCTCGTGCGCGAGTCGCCGCGCGACCTCGCCCCAGGCGGCCTCGCGCTGGGCCTGGATCAGCGCCGTGATGTCGTCGAACACGACGACGTAACCGCCGGGCGTATCGCCCTCGCCCGGCAGCGCGGTGCACGCGCACATCAGCACGCGGCGCCCGACCTCGCCGCGCAGCACGATCTGCTCCCGCCATTCGCTCTTGCCTTCGGCGAGCTTGCCGGCGGCGACGTTCAAGAACTCGGCGAGCAACGGGCGGGATTTCGCGAGATCGGCGAGCGATTCGCCGATATGCGCTTCGAGATCGAGATTCAGGATCATGCCCGCGGCGGCGTTCGCGGTGCGGATCCGCATGTCGGGCTCGAGCGCGACGACGCCGGTGGAAAGGCTCGCGAGAATCACCTCGAGCCGGCGCCGCTCGTTCTCGACCTTCTGCTCGCTCAGCCGGGCCTGGCGACGCGCCTCGGCGAGCCGCTGCGTCATGTCGTTGAACGAGTTGATCAGGAACCCGATCTCGTCGCGCGCCGGGACCGGCAGGCGCGTATCGAAGTCGCCGCGCGCGACCGCGCGCGTGCCCTGCATCAGCTGCTGGATCGGGCCGACGAGCCGGCGCGCCGACGTGAACGCGCCGTACACCGACGCGAGCACCGAGATCAGAAGCACGAGGCTCAACGTCAGCGTGAAGCTGTACTTCAGGGGATTACGCAGATAGCTGAGCTCGGAGTACTGGTTGTACGTCTCCTGCACCGAGTTCGCGAGAGCCGAAAGACGCGGCTCGATGTCGAAGCGGGCGAGCAGCACCTGCGGCTCGGGACGCGGCGCACCGGACGTTCTCGGCTCGACGTTGACCGCGACGACGATCTCGTAGGCGCCCTCGGGCAGCGGCTCGATGCTCACGAAGGGCCGCCTCTCCCGCAGCTGGATCAGGATCTCTTCCGTCGGATACATGACCTCGGCGCCCGGCCGCGAGGTGCTCGTCGCGACGATCCGCTGACCGGGCGCGAACAGCGACAGCTCCTCGGCGCCGATATCGCGCCGGAACGTGCCGATCTCCGCGACGAGCTCGTCGGCCGGCGTCGTCGCAAGACGCGCGGCGACGCGCTCGATCTCGTCGAGACTGCGCCGCCGCTGCAGGTCGAGGGCCGTCTGGCTCAGCGTCAACGCGTCGTCGAGCCCGCGCTCGACGTCGACGTCGAACCAGTTGTCGATACCGCGATTGATGAACGCGACGGAGAAGAGATAGACGATCACGAGCGGCGTCACCGCGAGCGCGACGAGCAGCGTGATCATGCGGAGCTTGAGCCTCGAGCCCGGCACGTGCCGGCGCAGGTCGCGCAGGAGCCGCGTGAGGTTCACCGCGATCAGCGTGACGAGCAGCGCGACGCCGAGCGAGTTCACCAGCAGAATCCAGTTCTGCAGGCGCGCGAAGTCGTCCGAGTCCTCGGCAACGCGCGCGAACAAGAGCAGCGCGGCGAGCCACAGCACCACGCCGAATGCGAGGAGCAGGGCCCATAGCGCTCGCCTTACTCGTCGCCCAATCGCCATTCGTACCAGTCGCTCGCGAGGCTGAAATCCCTGCGCCAGAAGGCGAGAAGGCGCAGAGGTCCCGGATATCGCTCGGTATCGAGCACGACGCGAACTCGGAGATCGTACGATCGCCCCCGCTCGAGCAGCGACGCGTCGATCAGGGGCAGGTTCTCGATCCGACCGAGGTGATTCAACGCGCCGAACAACGTCGGGAACGAGGTGCGATCCCGGCTGTTCAGATTCGTGACGACGTAACGCTCGGTCAGCGCGTGATAGTCGAGCTGATAACGTTGACGAAGCGACGCGACGTCGCCGTCGACCCACCAGCGCCGGTTGTACGTGAGCTCGACGTCGAGGCGGATCGTCAGCGGCACGCCCGAGCGAAGCGCCTCGTGGGCCTCCTGCGGCAACCGCAGCTCCATCCACGCGTCGAGGTAGTAGACGTCGCCTTTGAGCTTGACGTCGGCCGAACGGATCTCGAAGCGGCCGGGATCGGCGTCCTGCGCAACCGTTGTCCGCCCGAGGCCGAGCAGCAGCGCGGCGAATACGAGGATCTTCAGCGCACCGGCGAACAGCCTGGTCGCGCCGGCGCTAATGGTGAGAGCCCGATACACGCGTGACGTGCGCCTGCTGCTTGTCGATGCAAGCATAATAAAAGCCATCCCGGTCGGCTTCACCCGGCCGGACCTGAAACGGCGGGAAATCGGCCGCGAGCACCGCGTCGGATGCCGTATCGAGCAGACGCTCGACCTGCGCATCATTCTCGCGTCGAACCAGCGTGCACGTCACGTAGACGAGCCGGCCTCCGGGACGAAGCAGCGGCCACAGCGCATCCATCAGCCGGCTCTGCAGCTCCGCGGCGCGCTCGATGTCCGTCGCGGTTCTCCGCAGCTTGATATCCGGATGCCGCCGGATCACGCCGAGCGCGCTGCACGGCGCATCGAGCAAGATCCGGTCGAAAGGCTCGCCGTCCCACCACTCGGCGGGAGTCGACGCATCGCCGTGCACGAGCGTCGCGCGAAGTCGGAGCCGGGCGAGCATCGCGCGCATCGTCTCGAGCCGACTCGCGTCGCGCTCGACGGCGACGAGCTCGCCGAGCCCGGGGCATTCCTCGAGGATCTGCGCGGTCTTGCCGCCGGGCGCGGCGCACGCATCGAGCACGCGCAGACCGGGCGCAAGCGCGAGCCGCTCGGCCGCGCCCTGGGCGCCCGCGTCCTGCACGGACACGTCGCCGTCCTCCCAGCCGGGGAGACGCGTCATCGGCATCGGCTCGGCGAGCAGGATCGCGCCGCGCGGCGCGTCGGCGGTCGCCGCGCGGTCGACGGCGATGCCTTCCGCTTCGAGGCGTTCGAGATAACGCTCGCGAGACACGCGGGACAAGTTCACGCGCAGCCACATCGGCGGCGGAGAGTTGTTCGCGTCGAGCACCGCGCGCCAGTCGTCCGGCCGCTCGCGGCGAATCGTGTCGATCAGCCAAGCCGGATGGCTGAACGACGCCTCGGGCACGTCCGCCATGGCCGCCTCGAGGCGATCGCGCTCGCGCTGGAAGCGGCGCAGCACCGCGTTGACGAGCCCTTTCGCGCGCGGCGCGCCGATCAGACGCGCGGCGTCGACCGTCGCCGAGACCGCAGCGTGGTCCGGGACGCGCATCGCGTCGAGCTGGAGCAGGCCGATCCTGAGCAACGCGCCGAGCTCGACCTCGCGCGCCGGCAGCGGCCGATCGAGCAGCTGCGAGACCTGCCAATCGAGCCGGTGATGCCAACGGCACGCGCCGTAAGCGAGCGAACGCGCGAGCGATGCGTCGCGCTCCGGGAGCGCGGGGAGATCGCCGAGCGCGTCGTCGAGGGTCGCGCCGCGGATCACGCGCGCGACGGCGCGCGCCGCGGCCGCGCGCGGCGCCGCGCCGGCCGGCACGCGATGGG
>PKRJ01000022.1 GCA_017577365.1 Gammaproteobacteria bacterium
GCTGTACGTCGCGAGAATTCTCGGCGAGCCGCTCGGGCGCACCGTGCCTGCCCCGCTCGAAGCCAAAGTCGCGGCCGGAGAGCTCGGCGTGAAAACCGGCGCGGGCTTCTATCGCTACGTCGACGGCAAGCCGCAGAAGCGGCGCGAGTTCCCCCGCCCCGATGCGGACCTGCAAGATCGCCTGATGCTCCCGCTCGTGAACGAGGCCGTCGCGTGCTGGGACGAAGGCGTCGTCGAGGATCCGGACTTGCTCGATGCGGGCGTCGTTTTCGGAACGGGGTTCGCGCCCTTTACGGGCGGCCCGATTCGCTATGCGATCGAGCGCGGCGTCTCCGACGTCGTCGCTCGGCTCGAAGCGCTCGCGCGGCAATACGGTGACCGCTTCACACCGCGCGCCGGTTGGCGTCGCATCGGAGCGTGATCGCAATAACAACGCGGCATTTAGCCGTATGCTAGACTTCGCGCGGGAATCAGGGCTTGGCGAGGCGGTTGAAAAACAAGGAATGAGCAGACCGGTCGATATCAAGGAGCTGCGGCGTCTATCGCCGATGTCCAGCCTGAAGAAGGAGAATCTTCACGCGCTGAGCAAGAAGGTGAAGGTGCGCAGCGCTCAGCCGGGCGAGGCTCTGTTCAACGAAGGCGACACCGAGAAGCGCACGGTATACGTGTTGACCGGTACGGTTCAGCTCCGGGAAGCGGGTCGCCTAACCGCCACGATCACTGGGGGCACGGAAGAGGCGATCAACCCTCTCGCTCCGGTCCTGCCGCGCCGCTGCACGGCGGTGGCCATGACGCCATGCGAATACATCGCGATCGACAGCGACCTGCTCGACGTGATGTTGACGTGGGATCAAACGGGCTCGTACGAGGTGAGCGAGCTGCGCGGAGAAGCCACGTCGTCCGACGACTGGATGACGACGCTGCTCCAGACGAAGGCGTTCCACAAGATCCCGCCGGCGAATATCCAAGCCATCTTCATGCGCCTGCAGCGGGTCGACTATAAGGCGGGCGACGTCGTCATCAAGCAAGGCGACGAAGGCGATTACTTCTACATCATCACCCGCGGCAAGTGCATTGTGACACGCGAGACCCCGCTGAACCGCGAGGGCATCCGTCTTGCCGAGCTCGGCCCCGGGGATACGTTCGGCGAGGAAGCGCTGATCTCGGAGTCGAAACGCAACGCGACCGTCTACATGGAGACGAACGGCACGCTGATGCGGCTCGGCAAGGAAGACTTCAAGAAGCTGCTCAACGAACCGATGCTCGACTGGGTGGACCAGGAGCAGGCCGAAGAGATCATCAAGAACGGCGGACAGTGGCTCGACGTTCGTCTGCCGAGCGAATTCGAGGCGTATCACAACCCGGGCGCGATCAACGTCCCGCTCTATTTCATTCGCCTGAAGCTGAAGACGCTCGACCCGAAGATCAAGTACGTCGTCTGCTGCGACACCGGGAGAAGAAGCTCGGCCGGCGCGTTCATTCTGAACGAGCGCGGATTCGAGACTTACGTGCTCAAAGGCGGGCTGAACCACGCCCGCTTGCAGGAACGATGACCTCGAGGCGCCGCGCGCGCGGCGCCGAAGCGTCAGAGAAGCGTCAGAGCGTATGCGTCGGCTTGTCGCCGCCTAGGGCGCCCGCGAGATACGTCTCGATCTTCTTCTGCGTATTACCCTGGTCCTGCTCGCTGAACTGCACGCCGATGCCGGCCGTGCGTTTCCCTTGAGCGCCCTTCGGGGTGATCCAGATGACCCTGCCGGCGACCGGGATTCGCTCCTCCTCTCCCATCAGATTGAGGAGCATGAAGACCTCGTCGCCGAGCTTGTAGCTCGAGTTGGTCGGGATGAAGAGCCCGCCATTCTTCACGAACGGCATGTAGGCGAGATACAAGGCGCTCTTGTCCTTGATCGTCAGCGTCAACAGACCCGGTTTCGTCACGATCGTCCTCGTTGCGGTCTGAAGCCTACGAGCAGCGCGTGCAGCGCGAGCTCCACGTTGATCCCCGATCCCAGCCGATCCAGCAGCCGTCGAGCGGCGTCGAGCCGCTCGAAGAGGGCTCGAACCGAAAGGGAGCGCCACGCATTATGCAGCGGATCGCCGCCTTTGGGTGTGATGGCGTTCGAATCTGGCGCCCGTGTGAATCGCCCCCGGATCGCCCCTTCGAGCCGACCAATCAGCCATTGAAGCGCCAGTTCGAGGTCTTGCTTGACCCACTCCTCGGCGAGCGCCCGGGGATCCCGGCGATCTTGACACAACTCTTCAAATTTCTCGCCTAACTCTTCGAGAAAGCGGATCTTTTCTGGCTGAATGAGCGCGGCGCCCGGCAACGGCGCGCGGCCGGCGAGCGAGAGCACCGGATGCCCCTGCGGCACGCCCAGCCACGCCGCGACCTCTTGCTCGGACGGCGGAGCGACCGCGAGCACCTGGCAGCGACTGCGGATCGTCGGGAGCAGTCGGTGGGGCTGATGCGAAACCAGGAGCAGGAAGGTCTGGGCCGCGGGCTCCTCCAGAGTCTTCAACAGCGCATTCGCCGCCGCGAGCGTCATGGCCTCGGCCGGCTCGATGACGGCCGCCTTCGCACCGCCCCGAAACCCCTTCATCGACAACGCCTCGGAAAGCTCGCGGATCTGCTCGATGCCGATCGTGCGCTTCTCGGGCTCGGGAAAGACCAAATGGAGATCCGGATGATGATCCGCCGGCACGCGCCGCTCCCTCATCGCGGCGGACGCGTCGGCCGGGCCGAGCGCCGGCGGATGCTCGTCGGCGACGCCGAGGAGCCGCGCGGCCAGCGCGAGCGCGAGGTTGAGCTTACCGATTCCGGGCGGTCCGCTGATCAGCCATGCCGAGCCGAGCCGATCGGCCCGGCGTGCGGCCTCGAGCCGTCCGAACGGCGCTTCCAGCCACGGACAGAGCCGAGTGCAAAGCAGTGTCATCGCCTCTTCGCTCATCGCGCCTTCCACTCCGCGACGAAGCGGCCGAGCACCGCATCGATCTCGCGCGCGACCGCCTCGCGAGATTGCGTCGCATCGATGACCTTGATGCGGGCCGGATTGCGCTCGGCAAGATAAAGATAGGCTCGCCGAACGCGCTCGAAAAACTCTTTGCGCTCGCGCTCGAAACGGTCATGGGACCGGTTCGCAATCCGTGCCCAGCCGACCTCGACGGGGGCGTCGAGCAGCAGCGTCAGATCGGGCTCGCGGCCGCGCTGCACGCCGTCGCGGAGACACTCGAGGAACTCCGTGTCGACGCCCCTCCCCCCGCCCTGGTAAGCGAACGTCGCATCGGTGAAGCGGTCACAGACGACCCATTCGCCGCGCTCGAGCGCCGGCTCGATCACGAGCGAAAGATGCTGGGCCCGCGCCGCGAACATCAACAGCGCTTCGGTCTCGCCGCGAACCGGCTCGCCGTCGTCGGCGTGAAGCAGGAGCTCGCGTAAGCGCTCGCCGAGCGCCGTGCCCCCCGGCTCGCGCGTGATGCGGAACGCAATGCCCGACCGGCCGAGGGTTTCGCGCACGGTATCGAGGCTCGTCGTCTTGCCGACGCCCTCGATTCCCTCGATCGTGACGAATGCGCCGCGCACTAGTCGTTCGATTCCTGCGCCTGCTCGGCGGCACGTCGCTCGCGAAGACGAGCGAGGTACTGCCGCACTGCGCGGTTGTGCTCCTCGAGCGTCGCGGAGAAGTGGTGGCTGCCGTCGGGCAGTCCCGTCGCGACGAAGAAGATCGCGCCGCTTTGCTCCGGGTCGACCGCCGCGTCGATCGACGCGGCGCTCGGCAGCGCGATCGGTGTCGGGGGCAAGCCGTGACGAGTGTAGGTGTTGTACGGCGTGTCGGCGGCGAGATCGCGTCGCCTCAAGTCGCCGTCGAAGACCTCGCCGAGACCGTAGATCACGGTCGGATCGGTCTCGAGGCGCATGCCGCGCCGCAGCCGCTCGTGGAAAACGCCGGAGATCAGGCGGCGCTCGCGGTCGAGCGCGGTTTCCTTCTCGATGATCGACGCGAGGATCAACGCCTCGTACGGCGTCGAGACGCTCACTCCGGCCGACCGACGCGCCCAGGCGTCGTCGAGCTTCGCCTCGAGCGCGCGATGTGCCCATCCGAGCAGATCGATATCGCGCGTGCCGCGGGGAAACGTGTACGTGTCCGGCAGAAACTGCCCTTCCGGATGGACGCCCGGCTTGCCGAGCGCCGCCATGATGCCCTCCTCGTCGAGATCCGTCGCCGTGATCGCGGGATGCGCGCGAACGACGCGCAGCAGATCGGCGAAGCGCCATCCTTCGACGATCGTGAGCTGATGCATGATCACGTCGCCGGAGACGAGCTTCTCGAGCAGGCCGATCGGAGTGGTACCCGGCCGAATCGCATACTCGCCGGCTCGAATCCGCGTTGCGTCGCCCGTCAGTCGCGCATACCAGGCGAGCATGCGCGAATGTTTCAGCATGCCGCGAGCCTCGAGCTCGTCACCGAGCTTGATCAACGACGAGCCGGGCGGCACGTCGAGCACGACGGGCTCCTCGCCGATCGCCAGCGGCGAGTTCAACGTTCGCCACGCCGCCCACGTCGCGATGCACGCGGCGATCAGGAGGCCGCAAGCCAAGAGCCCCGCGATGCCGAGCCACTTACGCATCTTTGCCGCCGATCACGTCCATGAGCGCTCGTGTGGCAGGCCCGACGGGAAACGACCGCGCGTCGAGCGCATTGACGGGTTTGATGCCGGCCACCGCGCTCGTGACGAACAGCTCGTCGCTGCGGAGCAGGTCTTCGAGTCTCAAGTCCGTCTCCACCGGCTCGAGCCCCGCGGCCGCCGCGTGCTCGAGCACGACGCGGCGCATCACGCCGCGCACGCCGCAGAGGTGCAGGCGCGGCGTCATCAGCCTTCGGCCCTGCACCGCGAAGACGTTGCTCATGATGCCGCTCACGACGAGACCGCTCGAGCTGCGAACGAGCCCTTCGTGGGCGTCGGTGCCTTCGAGCTCCATCTGCGCCAATACCTGCTCGAGCCGGCACAAGTGCTTCATCCCCGCAAGCTGCGGATTCTCTCCGAGCCGGAGCGTACAGGTCTTGAGCCGGATGCCGTCAGTGTAATGGGCGGCGGGGATGTCCGGCCATGGAAAAATCGACAGAATTCGCGTGGGTTCGGGGGCTTGGGGCGCGCGATAGCCCCGGGTGCCGACTCCGCGGGTGACGATCAGCTTCACGACGGCGTCACCCGGGGGGCATTTCGCCTCGATCTCCGCCCGCAGCGCGTCGCGGTCCGCGGGAATCGCCAATCTCCCGCAGCTCAGCACGAGTCGATCCAGATGATGCTCGAGCCAGCGGATTCGGCCGCCGCGGCACGCCATCGTCTCGAACACGCCGTCGCCGTACGCGAGGCCGCGGTCGAGGGGATCGACCCGACTGGGCGCGCCATTGACGAGAGTGTCGATGCTCACGGGCTCCGCTCCTCGCGCTTCGAGCCCCCGAGTTGCGCCCGCGGCGCTCGGTGCAAGGCTACGTGCTCAGACGAAGCGCTTGAACGCGAGCGTCCCGTTCGTGCCGCCGAAGCCGAACGAGTTCGAGATCGCAATATCGAGGCGAGCCTCGCGAGCCTCGTTCGGCGTGTAGTCGAGATCGCACTCGGGATCTTGCTCGGTCAGGTTGATCGTCGGCGGAATCACCTGGTCGCGCAAAGCGAGGATCGTGAAAATCGCCTCGGCCGCGCCCGCGGCGCCGATCATGTGCCCGGTCGTCGACTTCGTCGAGCTGACCGCGAGCTTCTTGGCATGGTCGCCGAAAGCCGCCTTGATGGCGCGCGTCTCCGCGACGTCGCCGAGCGGCGTCGACGTCCCGTGCGCGTTGATGTAGTCCACCGCGTCCGGGGAGATGCCGGCGTCGGCCAGCGCGTTCACCATGCACAGCCGCGCCCCCTCGCCTTCCTCGGCCGGCGCGGTGATGTGATACGCGTCGCCGCTCATGCCGAAGCCGATGATCTCGGCGTAGATCTTCGCGCCGCGCGCCTTCGCGTGCTCGTACTCCTCGAGCGCGAGACACGCCGCGCCGTCGCTCAGCACGAAGCCGTCTCGATCCCGGTCCCACGGACGGCTCGCGCCGGCGGGATCGTCGTTACGCTGAGACAACGCGCGCGCGGCGCAGAAACCGCCGAGGCCGAGCGGCGTGATCGCATGCTCGGCACCGCCGGCGAACATCACATCGGCTTCGCCGTACTGAATCAGGCGTGCGCCGAGGCCGATGCAATGCGTCGACGTCGTGCAGGCGGTGACGACGGCCAGGTTCGGGCCTTTCATCCCGTACATGATCGAGATGTGCCCGGAGATCATGTTGATGATGCTGCTCGGCACGAAGAACGGCGAGATCCTGCGAGGCCCGCTGTTCAACCACTTCTCGTGGTTCGCCTCGATCGTCTCGACGCCCCCGATACCCGAGCCCATGATGACGCCGATGCGGGCTGCATTGGATTCCGTCACCGTGATGCCGGAATCCTCGATCGCCTGACGCGTCGCCGCGATGCCGTAATGGATGAAGGGATCGCACTTGCGTGCTTCCTTCGGCTCCATGTACTGCGTCACGTCGAAGTTGACGATCGTGCCGGCGAATCGAGTCGAGAACGCCGAAACATCGAACGCATCGATTGGGCGGATACCGCTCTTGCCGTCGCGCACATTCCGCCAGCCTTCTTCGACGGAATTGCCGACCGGAGAGATCAGCCCGAGCCCCGTGACTACGACTCGCCGCTTCGCCACGCGTTGTCCTCGATATCAATGGAGGGAAGAGATCAACGTCGCCGGCGGCTTATTGTTGCTGTTCGCTTTTCTTCGCGAGGATGTAATCGATGGCCTGTTGAACCGTCGTGATCTTCTCGGCGTCCTCGTCCGGAATCTCCGTTTCGAATTCTTCCTCCAAGGCCATGACGAGCTCTACAGTGTCCAGGGAGTCGGCGCCGAGATCGTCGACGAACGACGCATCGTTTCTGATGTCCTCCGCCTTCACTCCCAGCTGCTCGGCAATGATTCCCCGAACCTGCTCTTCGACACTGCTCATTTGTCTGAAACCCCTCATTAAGTGACAGGCCGAACCCAAAGGTCCGGCCGGCGTGGCGCGTATTGTATTGGAATCATGCGGGGCATTCTACAACGAGAACCCCAGCATGAATCGTTGTTTCGCAGACTCGACAATAAGCCTATTTATGATTCCAATTCAATAAGTTACGAAACGTCGCATTCGCTACTGCATATACAGTCCGCCGTTGACGTTCAAAGTTTCGCCGGTGATGTAGCTTCCTGCGTCCGATGCGAGGAAGATCACTGCGGCCGCGACGTCCTCCGGAGTGCCGAAGCGCCCCGCGGGAATCTGCGCGCGCAGCGCCTCGACCTGCTTCTCGTCGAGCGCACGCGTCATGTCCGTATCGATGAAGCCCGGAGCGATGACGTTCACCGTGATATTTCTCGAAGCGACCTCGCGTGCAAGCGATTTCGAAAAGCCGATGATACCCGCTTTCGCGGCCGCGTAATTCGTCTGCCCGGGGTTGCCCGAAAGCCCGACGACCGACGCGATATTGATGATGGTTCCGCGGCGCGCCTTCATCATGCCGCGAACGCACGCCTTCGAAAGCCGGAACACCGACGAGAGATTCGTCGTGATGACCTCGTCCCACTCCTCGGCCTTCATGCGCATCAGCAAATTGTCGCGCGTCACCCCGGCGTTGTTGACGAGAATCGTCGGCGAACCCTCCTTGGACTCGATGTCCTCGAGAGCCGCATCGATCGAAGCTTGGTCGTCGACGCGTAGCCTGATGCCGCGACCCGCGAGCCCGAGCTCGCCGAAACGGCTCGTGATCGCGTTCGCGCCCTCGTCGGTCGTTGCCGTGCCGATCACGGTCGCGCCCTGACGCGCCAGCGCTTCCGCGATCGCCTTTCCGATCCCGCGCGAGGCGCCGGTGACGAGCGCGACTCGCCCGGCGATACCGGGCCAAGGTTGTAAAGACGAAAGATCCATCTTGCTCCGATCGGCTATTGAGACGAGGGCCGCGATTATAGCCGTGCCCGCCAATACCGCGAAGCCGAGCGGAATGTTCCGTACGCGACGCCCGCGATCGCACCGTACAAATGCGCTTCGACGACCACCGGCCCTCCCGCGGCCGACTCCGTCAACGGTAACGGACCGCTCGCTTGCTCGAGCAACAGCTTCGCCGCGAGTCCCACGGCAAGCAACCCGGCGAAACCGGGCGCGGAGCGTCGAAGCGCTATCGCGCCTGCACCGAGCAGTCCATGCAGCACGCCCGACAGACCCACATACCACTCGATCTCGGGCGACAGGTAGTAGAGGCCCGCGACGATGCCGAGCGCCGACGCGGCGGAAGCTCCCACCCAATCGGCCGGCGAGAAGGCTTCCGCGATCAAGAGACGGATGATGCCGAGCGCGGCGAGGTTCATCACGGCGTGCAGCCAACCGAGATGCACGACGTGCGCAGTCAGCGCCCGCCACAGCTCGCCGGTTTCGAGCCCGGCCCGGTCGTACCTGAAGAGAAGCCGCGCCGCTTCGCCGCCCGCCTCGGCCCCCAGCACCACCACCGCAAGCGTCAGCAAGGGCACCCACGCGCCCAAACGTTGTCGAAATGGCCGAGCCGGGGCGCTGAACGCGTTCACGAAGACCTCCAGGGGTTGTGCTATCTTCCGCCGTGGCGCCCGCCGCCGGCCGCAGGCAACCCCCGGGGGCCCCGGCGCCGTCGAGATTCAGAGAAGGTACGAGCATGCACGCAAAGAGATCAACTCGCTCATTCGAGCGAACGGCAACCGCACGCGGCTTCACGCTGATCGAGATCATGGTTGTCGTGGTCATCATCGGCTTGCTCGCCGCGATCGTCGGTCCGCAGCTGCTCGGCCGCGTGGATACCGCCGCGATCAATCGCGCGAAATCGGATATTCGCGCGATCGAGACGGCCTTGCAGCTTTACTACCTCGACAACTTCCGCTACCCCACCACCGAAGAAGGGCTCGAGGCACTCGTCCGAAATCCGGGAGAAGCGGCGGCGCCGAACTGGAATCCCGGCGGCTATCTCGGCCGGAGCCAGGTGCCGCTCGATCCTTGGAACAACCCTTATCAGTACCGCTCGCCCGGTCAGTACGGACAGTTCGACGTGTTCTCGTACGGGGCCGACGGCCAGCAGGGTGGCGAAGGTGTCAACGCCGATATCGGCAACTGGGACCTCCACTGACGCACCGATCTCCCTTCGGCGGCCCGTCGGCAACGTCGGCGGCTTCACGCTGCTCGAGCTGCTCGTCGTCGTTACGATCATCGGTCTCCTCGCAGGCAGCATCGTGCTGTCGACGCGCTACATCAACACGGAGCGCGAGCTCGAGCGTGAGGTCCAGCGTCTGCAGAGCTTGATCGACCTCGTTCGCGAGGAAGCGCTGATGCAGTCGCGCGAGTTCGCGCTGCTGTTCGCCGAATCGGGCTACCGGTTCTACGTGTATGATCATCTCGCTCGGCGTTGGGTCGATCCGCCCGGCGACCGACTCCTCGCGAGCTACTCGCTTCCCGAGCCGATTCGCACCGAGCTGCGCCTCGAAGGCCGCGATCTCGTGCTCGAGCCGACGCTCGAGCTCGCGGCCCGGAACCGAGAAGGCGACGAGGAAGAAGACGAATCGCCCCAGCCGCACGTGATCCTGTTCTCGAGCGGGGAGATGACCGCGTTCGAGGCTGCGTTCTATCGCGATTTCACCGGCGGGCGCGTGATCCTCGTCGGTGATTTCGACGGCTCGTTCGAGGTCCGCAAGGAAGGCTTCGATGGCGGCTAGCGGAAGGCGGCGCCACCACGGCTTCACCCTCCTCGAGGTGATGGTCGCGCTCGTGATCGTCGCGCTCGGCATGATCGCCGTGCACGAGCAGCTCGGGCGCTACGTCGTTAGCGTCGCTTTCATCGAGGAGAAGACGCTCGCGAGCTGGATCGCGACCAACCGCATCACCGAGCTCAGCGTCGCCCCCGTGTGGCCCGAGCTCGGTGACGACGAGGACGAGCTCGAGTACGCGGGAAGGCTCTGGCACGTGCGCACGGAGATCACGGAGACCGAGGTCCAGAACCTGCGCCGCGTCGACGTCTACGTTTCGCTGGCCGACAATCCCGAGCGCACCTTGCAGCACGTCATGGGTCTCGTCGAGCCGCCGGTCCCGCGGGGCTTCCTGTCGACGAGCTGGCCGACGCCGATCATCGCGGAACCCGAATGAAACGCAACGCGGGATTCACGCTGATCGAGCTGCTGGTCGCGATGGCGATCGTCGCGATCATCGGCGTGATCGCGCTGACCGGATTGAATCAGGTCATCGAGCAACGGGAAATCGCGCGCGAGCGTGCCGAGCGCTGGCGCGAGCTGCAGCTCGCGTTCAGAGTGGTGGTGCAAGACCTCGCGCAGATCCACCCTCGCCCGATGCGCGACGAGATTGCGGCGTCTTATCAGCCCTCGGTGCTCGCGTCGCCGTCGGCTCAATTCGCGCTCGAGCTCAGCCGCGGGGGCTGGGCGAATCCCGCCGGCCTTCCGCGCGGCACCGTGGCGCGCATCGCCTACGATTTCGAGGAAGACACGCTGGTCCGCTACTCTTGGCCGGTCTTCGACCGCACGTTGGCGACCCCGCCGCTTCGCAACGAGATTCTGCACGGCGTGCAGAACGTCGAGATCCGGTTTCTGGATGCGGCCGGCCAGTGGCATCTCGAGTGGCCCCCGCTCGATTTCGAAGGTCCGGAGCGGCTCGTGATGCGGCCGAAGGCGATCGAGTTCACGGTCGAGGTCGAAGGGTTCGGAAGACTATGGCGTCTCGTGGAGACGAGCGGATGATTCGGCGGAGCCTCGAGCGACGACAGCGGGGGGCGGCGATCCTCACCGCGATGCTCGTGGTCGCCATCGGAACGCTGCTCGCCGTGAACCTGATGTGGGAGGCGACGCTCGACCAGCGGCGCGCGGCCGCGGCGTTCGCCGCCGACCAGGGGCTCTTGTATCTGCAGGGCGCGGAAGCCTGGGCGGCCGACATCTTGCGGCAGGACATCGAGGACTCGCCGGATGCGGATCATCTCGGTGAAGAATGGGCGATCGAGCTTCCGCCGCTGCCCGTCGAAGGCGGCGTCATCGCCGGCCGACTCGAGGACCTGCAGGGCCGCTTCAATCTCAACAACCTGATCGGCGAGGACGGCCGCGAAGATCCGATCGCGGTTGCGCAGTTCGAGAGGCTGCTTACGCTGCTCGAGCTCGACCCGCGCCTCGCCGGCGCGGTCGTCGACTGGCTCGACGGCGACGTCGACACCCGCTTCCCCGACGGCGCCGAGGACGCGGTCTACGCAGAGGCCGACCCGCATTACCGGACGGCGAACGGACCGATCACGACCCCGAGCGAGCTGCTCGCAATCCAGGGATTCGATCGCGCGGCCTACGAGCGTCTCGCTCCGTACGTGACCGCCCTCCCCCGCGGCACGACGATCAACGTCAATACGGCGCCCGAGCTCGTCCTGCGCTCGCTGTCCGATTCGATCGATGCCGCGCAGGCGGCCGCGCTCGTCGAGGAACGGGCCGATGTCGGCTTCGCGGACGTCGACGCGGCTTTCAGCGGGCTCGTCGAGCCCGAGATGCTGCCGCGCATCGACGTCGTGACGAGCCATTTTCTGTTGACAGCGACCGTCGCGCTCGGTACCACGCAGATCACGATGCGCTCCGTTCTGCAGCGCGACCAAAGCGGGCTGACGCGAGCGCTTTTTCGCAACCTGGGAGTCGAGTGACCGTGGAGCATCTGGTCGTCCGTATCGGCGAGGACCCGGCAGCGGCGCAATGGGCCGTCTTCGACGACGACGGCCGCGTCGTCCGGCAGCTTCAGGACGGCTCGCTCGAAGAGGCCGCCGCCCTCGCGCCCGGCCGGCGCGTCGTCGTGCTCGTGCCGGCCTTCGAGGTCATCACGACGGAAGCGACCCTGCCCAAAGCGAGCCCGGCGAAGCTCCGCAAGATGCTGCCGTTCTCGCTCGAGGACCAGCTCGCCGACGACGTGGACGAGCTCGTGTTCGCGGTCGGGCCGCGGCTCGAATCGGGCGCGATCTCGGTCGCCGTGGTGGCGCGCACGCGGCTCGAAGGCTGGCTCGAGCGGCTCGCCGGGGCCGGCTTGTCGCCGAACGCCGTCTTCACCGAGGCGGACGGCGTGCCGGACACGCCGTCGACGCTGACGCTCGTCGTCGAGGACGATCGGATCTACGGGCGTGCACCCGGCCGTCCGCCCTTCGTTTTCGACGGGCTTTCGCTCGAGCAGGTCCTCGGCCTCGTCGACGGCGCGGGTGAAACCCGCCACCTGCTCGTCTATATCGACGAGCCCGGTCGCGCACGCTTTGCCGCGGAGCTGGCCGCGCTCGACGAGCGTGTCGAGAGCACGCAGGTCAAGCTGATCGGCGACGGCGCGCTGTACCGTTTCGCCGCGACGCTGATCGCGCGGCCGGGCACGAACTTGCTCCAAGGGCCTTATGCGCCGAAGTCGAACGTCGGCGCGCTGCTCGCGCCGTGGCGCTCGGCCGCCGTGCTCCTCCTCGGCTTGCTGCTCGTCAGCTTCGTCGGACAGGCCGCGGAGTTTTGGTTCCTACGACGCCAGAGCCAGGCTCTCGACGCGCAGCTCGCCGAATCGTGCGCCCAGCTCCTCTCGCAGCAGCAGCTCGAAGCGTGCCGCAGAAGCGTCCGCGCGCGCCTCAGTCAGAGCGGCTTGCTCGACTCCTCGGGCGCGTTTCTGCCGGCATTGAGCGCCGTCGCGGAGGCACGCATCCCCGACAGCCGCCTCTCGCAGCTCAGCTACCGCAACGGCGTGATGGACATTCAGCTCGTCGTCCCCGACGTGCCTTCGCTCGACGCGTTCACGCGCGAGATCGAGGGCAACGAGCGCTTCGACGCGCGCATACTTTTCGCGAATCCGGACGGCGATAGGGTCGACGGTCGAGTGCAGATCGTCGACACGGGAGCGTCGCAATGAAAGAGTGGTTCCTGAGCCGCGAGCCGCGTGAGCGCGTCGTGCTCGCGGCCGGCGCCGTGATCGCGGCGGCGTTGATTCTGTGGCGATTCGTCTGGCTGCCGCTATCGACCGGTGCCGCGGAGCTTCGCGCCGAGATCGACGAGAAGACGCGTTTTCAAGTCGATCTGTTACGCGCCGCGGCGATCGCGCCCCGCGAAAGCTCGACTCGCTCGCGCTCGACGCAGTCCTTGCTCGTGCTCGTGAATCAGATGGTGCAGGGTCACGGCCTGGGCAGCGCGGTGACGCGCACGCGCCTCGAGGGCAGCGACGGCGTATCGGTCACGCTGCAGAACGCCCCGTTCAACGCCGTGCTGTCGTGGCTCGTCGCGCTCGAGACCGAGCACGGCGTCTCGGTCGAAAGCGCCTCGATCACCGGGGCGCGACAACCTGGACTCGTGAACGGCCAGATCCAGCTCCGGCGGTATTGACGATGACGAACCGTTACGCGTGGGTCGCGCTCGGCCTCGGCGCGTATATCGCATTCGCGCTGTCGACGTTTCCCGCGGCCGCCGCCTACCGCTGGTTCGCGCCGGCGGAGCTCAGGCTCGTCGGCATCGAAGGGACGGTGTGGTCCGGCCGCGCGGCGCTCGCTTCGGTCGAAAACTTCGCGATGCGGGATCTTCGCTGGAGCATCGACGCGCTGCCGCTCCTGATCGGGCGCGTCAACGGCCGCGTGCGCGCCTCGCTCGGCGAAGGCTTCGTCGAATCCATCGTGAAGCTTTCCCCGAGCGGCGACGTCGAGCTCACGGACCTGCGAATGAGCACGAGCCTCGCATCGCTCGCGTCTGCGCTCCCGGTCGGCGACATCCGCGGCCAGCTCGCGGTCATGCTCGAGCGGCTCGAGCTCCGCGACGGCTGGCCGGTCGACGCCGCAGGGCAAGTGCGGCTCGCTCGGCTATCGGCACCGACCTTCGCCCCTTCGGGCCGCGGCAGCCCCGTGCCGCTCGGGGATTACGAGCTGACGTTCGTCGGGACCGAGGGCGACCAAGTCGTCGCGAGCCTTCGCGATGCGGGCGGTCCGCTCGAGGTCGCGGGCCGCGTGACACTCGGTGACGGACGGCGTTATCGACT
This sequence comes from Gammaproteobacteria bacterium, assembly GCA_017577365.1. Classification (GTDB taxonomy): domain Bacteria; phylum Pseudomonadota; class Gammaproteobacteria; order Steroidobacterales; family Rariloculaceae; genus ZC4RG20. Next base: position 14,088 of record PKRJ01000022.1, read on the forward strand.
CGACGCCCGCGTCGCGCCGCGCGCCGACGCCTCACCCGAGCTCGTGCGGGCGCTCGACTTCATCGCGGGCGAGCCCGGCCCCGACGGGAAACGACCTTTCGAGCTCACGGGCTCGCTTTGACGTCGGTTGCACCGACGCGCGGCGTCCACGACCGAAACGCGCGGAGCAGCGGAAAGTACAGCGCCGCCACGATCGGCCGCGGGTCGATCGCCGCGATCGCTCTTGCGTAGCGTTCGAGCTGACCGCGATAGCGCTCGACCTCGGCGTCGAGGAACGCATCGACGTCCGATCCTTCGTGGGTGCCCGTCTTGAAATCGACGATCCAGCGCGTGCCGTCGCGGTCGACGAACGTGCGGTCGAGTCGAACGTGCTCGACGTAGCCGCCGACGTCGATCACGAGCTCGAGCTCGGAGTGCGCGTCGTCGTGCGCGGAGAGGATCCAACGCCCCTTCTCATCCGCGAGCACGTGCGCGAGCGCGTCGACCACCGCCTCCGCCGCGCCGTCGACCTCGTCGCGATCGAGGCCGAGCAGCTCGAGCTCGCGGCGGATATCCGCGCGCGATGCGGCGACCGCTTCGATGCTCCAGGCTTCCAGACCGTCGAGCGCGATGCGTTGCAGGCGGCGATGCACGACCGTGCCGATCTGCCGCGCGGGCTGTCCCGCCCACTCGAACTCGGGACGCGTCGCTTCGCCGCGGCCCGTATCGCCGCGAGCGATCGCGGCGCCGAGAGGTCCGACGATGCTCGCGTCGTCATCGATTCTCGCGAGACGGCGTAGCACCGGCCGGACGATTCCTTCGGGCTCGGCGGCGACGGCGGGTCGCGTCGGCGCGACCTGCACGGCGAGCGCCGGCCAGATCGGCGCGAGCAGGCTGCGGGCCGGCGGCGCATCCGCGTCGTCGTCGAGCCGGCAGACGAGGTGCAGGCGCCGCTTCGCGCGCGTCGCGGCGACATAGAGCAGCCGCGCACGCTCCGCCGCGTCTCGTTGCTCGTCGGCTTCTCGAATCAGCGCCGTCAGCCGGTCCTCGCCGCCCGGCTCGGGAAGCGGCGCGAGCAGCAGATCTTCGCGTCCGTCCTCCGCGACACGCTCCATCCAGTACAACGCGCGCTGCTCGTCGCGACGCGTTTCACGCCCGAGGCCGAGCAACACGACAGTGTCGAACTCGAGGCCTTTGGCTCGATGGATCGTCATGATCTCGATCGCGCCTGCGGCTCCTTCCACGGGCTCCGGGCGCGGTGCCGTGAACGCCGACTCGAGCGACGCGGGATCGTCGAGATCGCCGCGCCGCGTGAGCCTTTCGAGCGTCCCGAAAACCTCGTCCGCCGCGCGAAGATCGTCGTGTGTCTCGACGCAGACGGGGCCGCCGAGCGCGTGCCATGCGCGTTCGATCCACTCGGCGAGATCGTAGTCGGCGCGCGCGTCGAGCACGCGCGCAAGGCGCGCGGCGAAGCGCTCGAGGCGCGCGCGGCCATCGGCCGTCAGGCGCTCGAGCGTTTCCGAATCGACGATCACGTCTCGAATCGTACGACCTCGTGAGAGCGTCGCGATGGTCTCGAGATCCTTCCATCGCAACCCGCACCACGGCGCGCGCAGCAACCCGAGCCACGCGATCGAGTCCGCGGGATGGAGCAACGCTCGCGTGAGCCCGAGCAGATCCTGCACGATCTGCTGCTCGTAGAGCGGCTCGATCTCGACCGCGACGACCGGCAGACCGCGCTCGCGCAGCCTTCGGTGCAGAGCGCCGAGATGCGTGCGGCTTTGCACGAGGACCGCGAACGTGCCGCTTCGATCCGCGGCGCGCTCGCGCGCGACGAGATCGACCGCGGCGTCGATATCCGCGTGCTCGCCCCCGCCGCGCACGACGTGCACGTCGACGCGACCGTCGAAATCACGCACGGCGCGGCAAGGCGTGAAGCGCACCTCGCCGCGTCCGATATCGTCGGCCGCCGGAAACGCCGTCGACAACGTGCCGTTGACCCAGTCGATGATCGCCGGCGCGCTGCGGAAATTGCGCTCGAGCGTCAACGCGCGGCAGCGAATCCGGCCGATCCCTTCGCGGCGCACCTTGAGGAAGAGCGACATGTCGGCATCGCGAAAGCGATAGATCGATTGCATCGGGTCGCCGACGAGAAAGAGGGTCCGGCCGTCGCCCGGCTCCCAGCCCGCCGTGAGGATCTCGAGCAGCCGAAGCTGCCCGTGCGACGTGTCCTGGAACTCGTCGACGAGGATATGGCGAATCCGATAGTCGAGCGCGAGCAACAGATCCGACGGCGCGTCGTCGCTGCCGAGCGCTTCGCGCGCGGCGAGCGCGATCTCGACGAAATCGACGGCCTCGCGCTCGGCGAAGACGACGCGAAGCTCCGCCGCGGCGCGGCGCAGCACGAGCCTGAGATCCGCGAGCGCGCGCCACTGCTCGTCCGAGTAGCGCGGCTCGGGCAAACGCCGCACGCGATCGAGCGCGTCTCGCAGCGCATCGTCGTCCACGAGCGACTCGACGACCTCGACGAGACGCCGGCGCTCGCGCGCATGCTCGCGGTTGAATCCGAGCCGCCGATCCGCACGCCGCCGCCAGTTGCCGTCTTTCGTGAGCAGCAGCTCGGCCGCGGCGCGCCACGCGCTCGCTCGCGCATGAAGCGGGACGGACGCTCCGCCGTCCCGCACGTCGAACGCGTCGAAGATCTCACGGCTCGGGTTCAGGCCGAGGCTCGGTGCCGCGTGCGCGACGAGCTCGGCGAGCTCGCCGCGCGCCTCGAGCGGGAAGCGGCGAACCGCCCGCTCCAGCTCTTCGCCGACGAGCCTCGCGAGCGCGTCCTCCAGCGCGCGGCGCAGCGCCGCTTCGCCCTCGAACGCGAAGTATCGAAGCCACTGCTCGCGCTTCGGCAGGAGCTGCGCGATCAACGCCTCGACGCGCGCCGCGGAGTGCCCGAAACGCGCGATCAGCCGCTTGAGCGCCGCGGCGAGCGAAGGGTCCGTCAGCGCGTCGACCGTGCGCCGCGCGGCGACGCGATAGAGCTCGGAGGCGTCGTCGACGACGCCCGCGCCGGAGACGCCGCCGGCGAGCACCGGTAACTGCCTGGCGAGCCGAGCGTTCAGCGCGTCGACCGTCTCGATCCAGAGCCGCTCGGCGTGGTCAGGCAGCGCCCAGCCGCGCGCCCTGCTCCGCTCGAGCACGCGACGCGCGATCGCGAGCGTCGCCTCGCGATGGGGCTGCGACGAGACCTCCGCGGCAGACGCGTCGACGAGCGCCTGCGCGACGCGCTGCCGCATCTCCGCGGCGGCCTTGCGCGTGAACGTGATCGCGACGATCTGCTCGGGCTCGTCGACGTGCGCGAGCAGCGTCAGATAGCGTCGTATCAGGAGCTCCGTTTTCCCCGAGCCCGCGGGCGCCTGGACGATGAACGATTCCGTCGGATCGAGCGCCCGCTCGCGGATGTGCTCGTCGCTCACGCCGGCGCTCCTCCTTCGCCGAGATCCGAGGCCGCCGCGAGCGCGAGCTGCTCGTACACCCGAGTCAACGGAGCGAAAGCTCCCGCAGCCGCGGCCGCGTCGGCAACGAAGATGCGCACGTCGCCCGCCGCATACTCCTCGACGAGCCGGTCGAGGGCGGCGCGCCACGCCTCGACGAGATCGGAGATCGGTGCGAGGCGCGCGGGACGCCCGGGAAAGGCGTCGGGCGTCCACACGCCCGCATAACCGACGCGGTCCGCGCGCAGCACGACGAGCACGACCGCGCCCGGCGGCTCCGCGAGGCTCGTCGCGTACAGCGGAAGCTGCACGTCGCGCGGGCGGTCCCCGAGCCAATCGCCCGGCCGTGCGCCGAGACTCGACTTGTAGTCCAGGATCGCGATGGTCCCGTCCTCGAGCACATCGATGCGATCGATGCGGAGCTCGAGCCGCTTGCCGCGGATCTCGAGGGACGTCTCGCGCTCGAGCGCGTCGACTCGAAACGGCGCCCGCGCGCGCTCGCACGCGACGAGTCGGGTGAGCAGCTTCGCGATGCGCTCGGCTTCGAGATCGGCGAGCACCGTCAACGCGCCCGCGGTGGGACCCAAGACATCGTCCACGGCGCGACGCGCCGCCCGTCGGATCGCTGCGTCGATCGCCGCGGCGCCCGCCGCCGCGAGCGCCGCGTGGCTATCGTGCTCGCCGAAGAAGCGCTCGAGCGCGCCGTGCAGGGCCCTGCCCTGCAGGCCGGGAGGCAAGCCGCGCGGGGGCGACGCCAGCGGCCGCGCACCGAGCCGGTATTCGCAGAAGGCCCGAATCGGACAGACCGCGTGCGCAGAGAGCGCCGCGGCGCCGCCCGCGAGCCGCCGGCCCGCCATCGCCGGGGGGGAATCTTCGATCCGCTCGATCCCGGCTCCCGCTCCCGCCCGGTCGACGCATCGCGCGCCGCTTCCGATGGCTTTGCGCGGCACCCCCGCCGCGCGCTCGAAACCGGCGATCAACGGGCTCGGTGTCGTCGTCTCGTCGCGTATGCGCGCCGGCCAGCTGAAGACGACGATCGGCGTGCGTGCGAGCACGCGTGCGACGAGCTCGCGCGAGCGGCGCAGCGCGTCCTCGGGCGAGCTCCAGGGTATGCCCCGCTCCCTTTGCACACGAAGCGGCAGGAACGGATTCACGCGCACCGGCGCTGGCAACCTCGTGTCGACCGAGCCCGTCACCCAGACACCGGCGTAGCCCGGTCCGACGTCGTGAAGTTCGGCGAGCACGTGAATCCCGCTGATCGGCAGAGGCCCAAGCGCGCGATCGTCGAGACTACGCTCGAGCTCGGCCAACGCGCGAGCGACGCCGATCTCGCCGACGATCGGCGACAGCGTCGCAAGCTCGAGCAGCGCGCGCTCGAGCCGCTCGAGCTCGGCCGCGGCGCTCGTGCCCGGCGGAGGCTGTCCGAGGCCGCCGAGCGCATCGAGCGCGCGCGCCCAAAGCGCGGCCCACCGCGAAGGCAGGCGAGCCGCCTCGAGCGGCTCGAGCGTCCGCAACGCCGCGTCGAGCCGCGCCGCGGCCGCGGGCGTTGCGGCACGCATTCGATCGCGCAGGCCCGCATGCCGGTAGGCGACGAGAAACGGCAACTGAGCGGCCGGAGTCTCCCGCCACTGCGCGTCGAACGACGCGGCTTGCGCTCGCTCCTCGGGCGTCCGATGCCAGAACGGGCTACGCAGCCAGCGGCTGAGCTCGGCGAAACCGGCTTCGGGCGACAACAGCTCGAGCGCGTTCAGCGCCGCGCCGACCAGCGGTCCTGCGTCGGCCCGGCCGCGAGGCACCGCCAGATACGGCGCGGGCGCGCCGGCCGTCCCGCCGAGACGACTCTCGAGCGCCCTGACGGCTTCCGCGCCCCGCTCCTTGAGATCGGGAAGCACGATCGCGAAGCGAGCGTCCGGCCGCTTGCGCAATGCATCGACCGCCCAGTCCGCGGCGGCCTCGAGCTCCTCGATCGGATCGGCGCAGCGTACGACCAGCGCGCGGCCGCGCTCGGGTCGAAGCGCGTACGCACGAACGCGACTTCCGGCCGAGCGCAGCGCGTCGAGCACGGCGCGCTCGGACGGCGCCGGCTCGAAGTCGACGAGGTCGACGGACACGGACGGCTCGGCCGACGAGCGAATGCGGTCGCTTCGCGCAGCGAGGCGAACGTCGAGTGACGCGAGGTCGATCCATCCTGCGTCGGCGAGCCGCTCGCGGTAATCGCGCGTCCAGCGCACGAAAGCTTCGAAGTCCGGGAAACGCAGCGGTTCGGAGATCTCGTCGAGGTCGATACGGTATGCCGCGACGCGTCTCCAGGCGTCCTCCGCGGCCCGCGCGAGGCTCGTCGTGGCGAGCAGCTTGTCGGCCTCGGGCGAGTCGGCGATCACGCGCTGCCAGAGCGCGCGACTCTGCCGCGCCGTGAGCAGCGCCGGCTCCGCGGCGTCACGGCACGCCGCCCAAAGCCGCTCTACGAACGCCGAGTACGGCAGGACTTCGGGCGCGACCGCGACGCCGCGCCGGGCGAGGTCACGTCCGCAGAGGAAGAGCTCCCACTGTGCCGCGGCGACGCGACCGCCGCCGACGACCGCCGTCGCCCTTTCGCGTGCTCGCTCGGCGAAGAGGCTCGGCAATCGTCAGACGGACGCGAGCTTCGACGACTGCTGCGCGAGCTGCGTCAGCACGTCTTCGATGCGGCGGAAGACTTCGGTCAGCACGTCCTCGTCCGGGAGGGTCGTGACCCTGAAGTGGTCCCGGTACGGCGTGTTGAAGCTCGAGCCGGGCGCGACGAGCACGTGCTTCTGCTCGAGCAGCTCCATCGCGAACGCCTCGTCGTCGAAGTCCGGGATCAGCATACGATCGACGCCGATGAACGCGTACATCGATCCGCGCGGCGGCACGACGTGCAGGAAGCGGCTGCGCGCGACCGCGTCGATCACGGCCTGACGCGACTGATACAGCCGCCCTCCCGGCGAGCAGAGCGGCACGATGCTCTGGAAGCCGCCGAGCGCCGTTTGCACGGCCCATTGCCCGGGCACGTTGCTGCACAGCCTGAGCGCCGCGAGCAGGTCCATGCCCCGCAAGAACGGCTCCGCCCGCTCGAGCGCGCCGCTGAACGCGACCCAGCCGACGCGGTAGCCGCACGCGCGATAGACCTTCGACAGCCCGCTGAACGTCGCGCAGAGCGTGTCTCGGCACAGCGTCGCCATCGGAATGAACTCCGCGTCGTCGTAGACCATTCGGTCGTAGATCTCGTCGGCGAGCATCACGAGGCCGTGTTTCTCCGCGATGCGCGCGAGGCCCCGCAGGCATTCGCGGCTGTACACCGCGCCCGTCGGATTGTTCGGGTTGATCACGACGATCGCGCGCGTGCGCGGCGTCACGAGCTTCTCGATCGCGTCGACGTCCGGATTGAAGCCTTGGTCCTCGGGACACGGATAGTAGACCGCGCGGCCGCCGTTCAGCGTCGTCGCCGCCGTCCACAGCGGGTAGTCCGGGCTCGGAATCAGCACCTCGTCGCCCGTTTCGAGCAACGCTCGGAGCGTCAGGTCGATCAGCTCGCTGACGCCGTTGCCGATGAAGACGTGGTCTGCGGTCGTGTCGAAGACGCCCCGCTCCTGCTGCTGCATCACGACGGCTTCGCGCGCGGGAAAGATGCCCTTCTGATTGCAGTAGCCCTCGGCGGCGTGGAGGTTCTCGATCATCGCGAGGCGCATCGTCTCCGGCGTCCGGAAGCCGAAGAGTCCCGGATTGCCGATATTCAGCGAGATCACCTCGTAGCCTTGACGTTCGAGCTCCTGGGCACGGCGAGCCAGCTTCCCCCGGATCTCGTAACGAACGCCTTTGAGATGGGAACTGGGTTCGAGCGTACGGATCGGCACGGTCGTTCTTCCGGTTGGAAAAGACGCGTATTCTGCCTCGAAAGCACGACGGCAGAAAGCGGCCGCGTCTCGAGATCGTCCAGCGAAGTCCGTCGCCGGGAGGAACGCTGGAATCCTTTGTGCCAAGGAGGTCTCGATGCCGGCCGACCCTCGAAAGCTTCTCGACTGCGTAACGAGCCTCGAAGGGTTGGAGCTCGTGAATCGGCTCGTGGACGTGCTCGGCGCAGCCGTCAAAGCCTCACGGGCCGCGGTCGGCGCGGGCCTCTTGCCGAGCGATCTGCAGATCGGCGGGGCAGAATGACGCGGCGCCCCTCCCCGCCGTCCGAAAAGAGATCAGAGCTGCTGAAGGATCGTCTCGGCGGAGCTCACGCCGAACGCCCCGGGCGGCTCGACGTTGAGCTGCTTCACGATCCCGTCCTCGATGACCATCGAGAAGCGCTGGCTGCGCTGCCCCATGCCGAACTTGCTCGCGTCCATCTCGAGGCCGAGCGCACGGGCGTACTCGCAGTTGCCGTCCGCGAGCATCAGCACCTTGCCGTCGGCGGACGCGCTCTTGCCCCACGCCGACATGACGAAAGCGTCGTTTACCGCCATGCACGCGATCGTATCGACGCCCTTCGCCTTGATCGCGTCGGCATGCTCGACGAACCCGGGCAGATGCTTCGCCGAGCAGGTCGGCGTGAAGGCCCCGGGCACCGCGAACAGCACGACTTTCTTGCCGGAGAAGAGCTGCTCCGTCGTGATCGTCTCGGGCCCGTTTTCACCGATGACCGTGAACTTGCCCTCGGGCATTCGATCTCCGACTTTGATGGCCATTCTCGCTCCTCCAAGACCGAAGCGGCGGCCGTCGGCCGCCGCGTCGTGTGTCGTTTGTCTTCGCAGTTGCGCCGTGCTCAGCCGCGGGCACGCGCCCGCGCCGCCTCGAGCTGGCGCTCGCGATCCTGCTCCGACTGGACGTAATCGATCCACTGCCGGGCAGCCTGTCGCGCGCGGTCGTCCCGCGCATCCCTTGCGGCCGCCTGGAACGCCGTCAGCGCCGCGTCGTATTGCTTCTGCTCCGCGAGACAGTTACCGAGCAACATGTTCGCCTGATCCGCGCGGCTGAGGCCGCCCATTCGCAACCCCTCACGTGCGGCATTCGCGCACTCCTCCCACCGACCGAGCTGCGCATACGATTGCGCGAGCATGATGCTGAGCTCGCCGTCGTCGGACATCTGCGCGGCGCGGGTGAGCGCGGGAATCGCCTTGTCATGGTTCTGCGCGAGCTGCCAGGCTTGCGACAAAAGGCGCCAATTCTGCAGGTTGCCCTCGATCGTGCCGTCCTGGAGGCCCTTCTCGAGCAACGCCGCCGCCTTGTATGGCACCTCGCTCTGCAAATAAAGCTGCGCCAGCGTGACCAGCTCCTGGCTACGCGTCAGCCAGTTCGCCTCGTAAGCCGCCTCGAAGAGCGCGAGCATCCGATCTTCCTGGCCTTCCTGCCCGTAGATACCGGCGAGCTGGGTGATGTACTCCTTCTTCGGCCAGTTGTTCGCGAGGATCGTCAGCGTCTCGATGACCTTCGGATAATCCTCGAGCTCGAAATAGAACACGTTCAGGAGCTGATACCAGCTCTCCTCGATCGGCCGGTTCTGCTCCCGAGCGATCTCCATGGCCCGTTGAATCGCGGGGATGCCCTCCCGGAACTGGCCGAGCTGATAGTGGATCTGGGCCTTGAGGACGTACGGCGTCGTTCCCGGATTCTCCGCTCCCTTGAACCACTCCTCGAGCATTCTCAGGCCGTCCTGGTAGCGCTCCTGCTGCACGTAGAGCTGCGCGAGCGCGAGCTTCGCGTCCTGCTCGAGGCTGATCGGCAGATCCGGCTGCTGGAGAACCCTTTCGTAAGCGGAGATCGCTTCGTTGTACTTGTCCTGGTTGACGTAAATGTACGCGTAGAAGTAATGCATCTGCGCGGTCTCGTAGCTGTTCAGGTCGCGGATGCGACCGAGCTGCTGCAGCTCCTCCTGCGCGCAGTTGTAGTCATCCTTCTCGACGCACTCTTGGGCTTTGGCGAGGCGCTGATAAACCATCTCGCGCATCGCCGGCGTCTTCCGCGTCTCTTGCTGCCCCTGACTTCCCTCGGAGTCCTGCGCCAGGACGTCAGCGGAGCCGACGAGCAGAACGCCCGCCATCGCGAGCTGAGCGGAAAACAGCGAAACCCAAAGCTTTCGCACCACTCTCGAACCCCTCTCCATTGTCATGCCGCTCAGCGCTCGAGCACGAACGTGATCTTGTTGCGTACGCCCGGCACCTCGACCGGCTCACCGTTGATGACCCGCGGCTTGTACTTGAATTTCGCGGCCGCATCCATCGCCGGCTTGTCGAAGATCGGGTTCGTCGACTCGACGACGCGAATGTCTTTCGTCGTGCCCGTTCGCGTGACCGTGAACTCCACGATCACGTATCCCTCGAGACCGCGCTGCGCCGCACGCTGCGGATAAACCGGTTGGACTTTGACGATCGGAAGATACTCGCCATCGCTCACGCCGACGCCGAGCCCGCCGACCTGCACGCCGGACGAGCTGAACTGCGGCGCCGAGACCGAGACCGCGAGACCCGCATCGAAGTTCGTGTTCATGCTCGTGTTCGGCAGGTCCGGCTGACGCTCCGGCTCGGGCGGTTTCTCGGGCTTCTGCTGCTTCCGCTCGACGACCTCCTCGCGCTCGACGCGCACCATGTCCACGAGGCGGACTGCCCGTTTCTCGTCGAGGCGCCCTTGCCCGCTTGCGATCAGCAGCTGCATCACGAACAGCAGGCCGAACGTGACGGCCACGCCCACGCCCACCGCCAAGCCATACCGAGCAATCATCTTCTACCCCCTCGCGCTCGCGCGTGTAGTGCCATTGTGTAACCGGCGGTTTCGGGCCTGTCAACGCCGGCAGACTCGAGCATGCCGAACTAGGTAGGCTCCGCGCTATCTCGTTGCCGCCGCGGCGATGGTGATCTCGCTCACCCCCGCCTCTTTCGCCGCGTCCATGACCTGCAGCAGCAACCGGTTCCGCGCGTCCCGATCCGCCTGCACGACGAGGCCGCCTTCCGGATTCTCCGACCGGAGCCGCTCGATCTCGGCGCGGACCGAGGGCAACTCGACCCGGCGGCCGTCGATCCAGATTTCGTTGTTCGGCGTGATCGCGACGAAGATGCTCGCCGCGTCGGGCGTAAAGGCCGTCGCGGCCTCCGGTCGGGTGACGTCGACGCCCGGCTCCTTCACGAAGACCGCGGTGACGATGAAGAAGATCAGCATGATGAACGTGACGTCGAGCATCGGCGTCAAGTTGATCTCGGCCTCTTCCTCTTCGACGTACGCTTCGTTTTCCTGCATGGTTCGTCCCTCCTCGAGGCCGATCGCTCAGTCGAAGCCCTCGGCCAGCGAGATGTCGTAGATGCCGGCCGACCGCGCTGCGTCCATCACGCCCACCAGTGTCTTGGTCGACGAGTTCGGAGCAGCCTGAACGACGACCTTGCGTTCGGGATCCTCCGCATAGAGGCGCTGGATGTTCGGGCGCACCGCACGGATATCGACTTGCTGGTTGTCGATCCAGATCCGATCCTGCCCGTCGATCTGCACGAGGATCGCGCCTGCTTCCTGGATGACCGTGGGCTGAGACTGATCCGGGCGGTTCGCGTCGATGCCCGTCTCACGAATGAAGCTTGCCGTGACGATGAAGAAGATCAGCATGATGAACGTGACGTCGAGCATCGGCGTCAGGTTGATCTCGTTCTCGTCCTCTGGCGTGCTGACGGCCGCGATGTGTTTACGCATGACGACTCAACCTCGCCTCAGTGGTCCATCGTCATCTCGTCTTCGAGAATGGCGATGCTGCGCTTTGCTTGCCGGTTCAAAATTGTGACCAGGAATACGCCCGACAGTGCACCGACCATGCCGGCCATCGTCGGAATCGTCGCCATCGACACGCCGGCGGCCATCGACCGCGCATTACCCGTCCCGTAGAACGCCATGACCTGGAAGACCGTGATCATGCCCGTCACGGTCCCGAGCAGACCGAGCAACGGGCACAGCGCCACGAGCGTCTGGATCATCGGCAGCCCCCGCTCCGCCTCCATACGGGCGCGGGAGATGATCTGCGAGCGGATCTGCTTCGCGTGCCATGAGCGACGCTCCGACCGCGCTTCCCACTCCGCGAACGCGTCCTGAAGGACCTTTTTCAGCCCCGTCCGATAGTAGATGAGCCGCTCGAGGATCATGATCCACATGATCAGGATCACGACCGCGATGACGCGCAATACGGGACCGCCGAGCTCGACGAAATCTCGAATGGCCTCGTACGCGTCGATCAAAACCTGCATTGCCTCACCTCCGCCAGCGCGGCGGCGCGAGGCCGCCGCGCTGTGGTCGCTTCATTAACGCTGTTGCTGCTTCCTCTCGGATTGCCGAGCCACGATACCCGCGCTCTGCTCTTGCAGCAGCTGGATGATGCCGCGCGCGCGCCCGCTGACGATCGTGTGCAGCAGCACCGTGGGAATCGCGACGACGAGACCCTGCACGGTGGTCACGAGCGCCTGCGAGATACCCGAGGCCATCACCGTCGGGTCGCCCGTGCCGAACAGCGTGATCGCCTGGAACGTCTGGATCATGCCCGTCACGGTGCCGAGCAGACCGAGCAGCGGCGCGACGACCGAGATGACCTTGATGAAGAGGATGCCCCTCTGCAGCCTCGGCACCTCCTTCAGGATCGCCTCGCCGAGCTTGAGCTCGAGGGTCTCGGTATCCGCGTTCGGGTTGTCCTGATAGACCTTCAGCACGCGACCGAGCGCGTTGTCCTCGCGAATCGTGTCGCTCTTCAGCTGCGCTTTGACCTTGCGTCCGGCGATACCGAGCGTGATCAGCCGTTCGAGCGAGATCAGGATGCCGATGACGCCGAGCGCGATGATCACGTAACCGACGATCTGACCCTGCTGGATGTACTCACCGAGCGTCGGCGACTCGATCAAGAGCGACAGGAGCTGACCGCGCGTGACGTCGACGCCGAAGCGCACCATCGGGCCGTCCGGGGAAGCGTTCACGAGATCGGAGGTCGACTTGACGAACCGTCCCTGCGAAGGCTGACGCTGCAGCTCCGCGACCGAGCCGTTCTCCGTCATCCGCAGATAGCGGCCGTCGGCGACGATATTGAACGTGCCGACGCGGACGATGTCCTCGTTGACCTCGCGGCCGTCCGCGGTGACGACGCGGAAATTCGGCAGCTTCTTGACCTTGCCGAGCTCGCTCGCCTCGCGCGCGAGCTCGAACCACAGCCGCTCGATCTCCTGGATCGACGGCAAGCGGCTGCTCGAGCCGGCCTTCGCCGCGAACTCCGTCAGAAACTCGTCGCGGTCGGGAAACTCGACGTTCGTCAGCGAGTTCGCGAAGAGCGAGCGCGCGTCGCCGGAAACCTGCTGCAGCACGCCGAAGAGCTCGCGCAGCGAACCGAGACGCTCGTCGAGCTGTCGCTGCACCTCGACGATCAAGAGCTCGTTCTCCTCGAAGCGAGTCTCGAGCTCTTCGCTGCGCCGCTCCTCCGCCGCCTTACGCTGGCGCGCCTGCTCGAACAGCTGATTCTGCTGCGCCTGCGCGCGCCGGAACTCCTCGAGGCGCTGCTGATGCTCGCGATCGTCGCGCGCCTGCCCCCGGCTGATCAGATCGAGGAGGTCCCGAAGGCTGCGCGGTTCGTTTTGCGCGTGCGCCGATCCCGCGGCGATCGCGAAGCCGAGCGCAGCGGCTGCAATGAGGCGGTGGATCTTCATCCTAATTCTCCTGGGGTGGGGCAATGGGAACCATGAAAAGCTGCGGGGCACCGCCACTCTTGAGGACGTTCAGCCCCTGGCGAATCTGCTCGGCATCCGCCCGTGTCAACGCAACCCATTCCCGAGAGCGTTGATCCCAGGCTCCGGCGGCCGTGTTGTCGGGCGTCACGTAATAGAAGCCGACGCGTCCGAGCATCAGAAACTCGACTTCCCTCGTGACGCCGCCGATCTCGAGCTCGCCGACATAGAAATCCGCAAAGCGGCCGTAGTCGTTCTCGATCTGCCAAGCCTGCATGACGTTGCGGAACTGCTCGGCGGTCGTGACGTCGGAGCGCTGGAGCAAGGCTCGGAGATTCGCGACGCGTTGCCTCCGCTCGGCGAGCCTGAACGGGACGTCGAGCTCGATGAACTTCTCGAGGCCGTCGATCATCCTGACCATCAACGGCGTGACCTGGCGCTCGATGACCGTGACGGTATCGATCGACGCGCGCAGCTCGGCAATCTGTCGCTCCTGGTCGTCGATTCTGGCCTGCATCAAGTCGTTATAAAGACGCAGACCATCGATCTCTTTCAGAACGGTTTGATAATCGTTGAAGCGTTGGCGCGTCTGCTCGGCGATCTGATCGATTTGCCGCTGCGCTTGCCGCGCCCTCTCGATCCGCTGCGCCTCCGCCGCGAGGACCTGATTCACGTTGGCGTCCTGCGCCGCGGCTGGGCCCACGACGAACGCTGTAAGAAGCGCGCCGGTAATGGCCCATGCACCAAGCGGTTTGCGTTTCATGCCCACCTCGTCCGGTGACTGCAGAGAATTCGTCGCCAAGGGATCACGCGACCGTCTCCCACGGCAAATGCATGTCAGCTTGGCCTCCCCCTCAAACATCTCATGGGATGGCGGAAGCTCGAAGCGCGTCGGCGAGCGACGGACGAGTCCCTTTCGGCTCGATTCCCCAGACTGCCCCGAGATCCGTGCTAAGGTCGATCGATTGTAGTTGTGGCTTCCCTACTCTACGGGACCCTTCGTTATCTCGCCCCTTTTCGAAAACGAAGGATCCCCCCCCGGCCACCACGGTATGCCGTGGCGCGAAGAATAGCGCAAAATAATCGCGCGTCGCTACCGCGATGCTGGACCGGTACATACAGTTCATCGAGGGCGTTGCGCGGCGAGTCGGCTCAACGAACGGTCCGGCCCTGCACGGGCAACCCTAGAATCATAAAGTAATATGAACTCACGCGCACGGCGAAAAGCAAGAGGCGCGGATTTGCGACACCCGTACGAGACATTCTAAGGCATTGACACGATTCGCGCTTTTGATGATCATGCCGACTCTCGCGTCACCTGCAGACCATGAGTACACGTCGCCCCGCGCCGCTCCTCGCCGTACTGCTTGCAACGCAGCGGTGCGGGCGCACGGCTTGATGACGAAGCCTCGACGAAGACCCCGCACCCGAAAGGCTGCGGGGTCTTTTTCGTTTGGTGGCCGACCCGATTGATCGGAAAGAGGAAAAACCCATGCAACTTTATACGGAAACGGATGTTCAGCCGGACGCGCTGCGCGGCGAGCGGATCGCGGTGCTCGGCTACGGCAGCCAGGGCCGCGCGCATGCGCTGAACCTGCGCGACTCCGGCTTCGACGTCGTGATCGGGCTTCGGCCCGGCGGCGCGACGTCGGCGAAGGCCGAGAGGGACGGCTTTCAGGTCCGTGCGCCCGCCGATGCGGTCGACGGCGCCGGGCTCGTCGCGTTCCTCGTGCCCGATATGGCGCAAGGTCAGCTCTACAAGGACATCGAGCCGCGCCTCGCGAAGGGCGCGACGCTGCTGTTCGCCCACGGGTTCAACATTCATTACAAGCAGATCCAGCCCCGCGCGGACCTCGACGTCGTGCTGATCGCGCCGAAGGGGCCCGGCCATCTCGTCCGTCGCCAGTACGAAGAGGGCCGCGGCGTGCCGTGCCTCATGGCGGTCGGCCAGGATGCGACGGGCCGCGCGCAGGCGCGGGCCCTCGCCTACGCGCACGGTATCGGCGGAACGCGCGGCGGCGTCCTGACGACCACGTTCGCCGAGGAGACGGAGACGGACCTCTTCGGCGAGCAGGCCGTGCTTTGCGGCGGCCTGACCGAGCTCATCGTGCGCGGCTTCGAGACGCTCGTCGAGGCGGGCTACCAGCCCGAGGTTGCCTATTTCGAATGCATGCACGAGGTCAAGCTGATCGTCGATCTGCTGCACGAGGGCGGCCTGCGCAAGATGCACGAGTTCATCAGCGAGACCGCGAAGTTCGGCGACTTGACGCGCGGCCCGAGGATCATCGACGCGCACGTCAAGGAGAACATGCGCACCGTCCTGAAGGAGGTGCAGAGCGGTCAGTTCGCGAACGAGTGGATCAAGGAAAACCAGACCGGCATGGCAAACTACCGCCGCCTGCTCGAGGAGGATCTGAAGCACCCCATCGAGACGGTTGGACGGGAGCTTCGCGGCCGCATGAGCTGGCTCAACGAGTAACGGAGGAGACCGCCGGCGGCGATCGCCGCCGGCGCCCCCGCCCCGGGCGGGATCAGCAGGAGATCGACGGATGGCCCTCAAGGCGAGCAAGTTTATCTGGCACGACGGAAAGCTCGTGCCGTGGGAACAGGCGACGGTGCACGTGCTGAGCCACGCGCTTCATTACGGGACTTCCGTATTCGAGGGCGTCCGGGTCTACGCGACTCCGCGCGGACCGGTGGGCTTCCGGCTGACCGATCACATTCGCCGCATGTTCAACTCCGCGAAGGTCTACCGGATGAAGATTCCGTATACCGAGGAGGTTCTCGTCGAAGCGGCGAAAGAGGTCATCCGCGCGAACGACCTGGTGAACGGTGCGTACATCCGCCCGATCGCTTACCGCGGCTACGGCGAGATGGGCGTCGCCGGCAATATCGACCAGCCCGCGTGCTGCTCGATCGCGGCGTGGGAATGGGGCTCGTATCTCGGCGAAGGCGGCCTCGAGCAAGGCGTGGACGTCTGCATCTCGTCCTGGCAACGCGTCGCGCCGAATACGATTCCGGCGCTCGCGAAGGCGGCCGGAAACTATCTCTCGAGCGTCCTCGTGACGCTCGAGGCGCGACGGCTCGGCTTCGCGGAAGGCATCGCGTTGAACAGCGACGGCTACGTGAGCGAGGGAGCGGGCGAGAACGTCTTCGTCGTGCACGACGGCCGGATCATCACCCCGCCGGTCGCGCAGTCGATCCTCGCGGGGCTCACGCGCGACACGGTCATGAAGCTCGCGGCGTTGGCCGGTTACGAGGTCGTCGAGCAGAACATCCCGCGCGAGCTGCTCTACCTCGCGGACGAGGTGTTTCTGACCGGCTCGGCCGCGGAGATCACGCCCGTCCGCTCGATCGATCGCATCCAGATCGGCGCCGGCAAGCGCGGCCCGGTCACGGAGAAGCTGCAGTCGATGTTCTTCGGTCTCTTCGACGGCACGACGGAGGATCGATGGGGCTGGCTCGAGCCGGTGCTGCCGGGCGGGGCCCAGCGCGCCGACCGGCCGGTCGCCGTCTGAGCGCGGCGCGATGCCGCTCGAGAGGGATATGCAACCGAGATCACTGTTCGAGAAGGTCTGGGATGCGCACGTCGTGCGTCCCGAGACCGACGACACGCCGGCCGTCCTGTACATCGATCTCCATCTCGTGCACGAGGTGACGAGCCCGCAGGCCTTCGACATGCTGCGCGCACGCGGTCTGCGCGTGCGGCGGCCGGACCTGACGCTCGCGACGATGGATCACTCGACGCCGACCGTGCCGATCAAGTCGCTGAAGGATATCGAGGTCGTCAGCGAGCCCGCAGCGGCGAAGCAGATCCGTCAGCTCGAGGCGAACTGCAAGGAGTTCGGCATCGAGCTTCGCGGCTTCTTCAGCGGCCAGCGCGGCGTCGTGCACGTGATCGGCCCCGAGCTCGGCGCGACGCAGCCCGGCAAGACGATCGTCTGCGGCGACTCGCATACGAGCACGCACGGCGCATTCGGCGCCCTCGCCTTCGGCATCGGCACGACGGAGGTCGGCCACGTCCTCGCCACGCAATGCCTGCTGCAGCGCAAGCCGAAGACGCTCGCGATCGAGCTCGCCGGGCGCCCCGGCCCCGGCGTGACGGCCAAGGACCTGATCTTGAGGATCATCGGCACGATCGGCGTCGCCGGCGGCACGGGACACGTCATCGAGTATCGCGGCGAGGCGATCAGCGCGCTGTCGATGGAGCAGCGCATGACCGTCTGCAACATGTCGATCGAGGCCGGCGCGAGGGCCGGCATGATCGCGCCCGACGACGTCACGTACGAGTACATGGCCGGCCGGCCGCTCGCGCCCAAGGGGAAGGACTGGGACGCCGCGCTCGAGCGCTGGCGGAAGCTCCCGAGCGATCCCGGCGCGCGATTCGATCGCGAGGTGCGCATCGACGTCTCGCGGCTCGCGCCGATGGTCACGTTCGGCACGAATCCGGGGATGGTCGTCGAGATCGATCAGCCGGTGCCGGAAAGCGGCGATATCGCTTTCAAGAAGGCACTCGACTACATGCGCGTCGAGGCAGGCAAGCCGTTGCTCGGCACGCCGGTCGACGTCGTGTTCATCGGCTCGTGCACGAACGGCCGGCTCGGCGATATTCGCGACGCGGCGCGTATCCTCAAGGGCCGCAAGGTCGCCGACAACGTGCGCTTGCTCGTCGTGCCCGGATCGGATCAGACGAAGCGCGAAGCCGAAGCGGAAGGTCTCGACGAGATCATCCGCGCGGCGGGCGGGGAGTGGCGGGAGCCCGGCTGCTCGATGTGCATCGGCATGAACGGCGACATCGTGCCGCCCGGCAAGCTCGCCGTGAGCACGAGCAACCGCAACTTCGAGGGTCGTCAGGGCCCGGGCGCGCGCACGATACTCGCGAGCCCGATCACCGCCGCCGCGGCCGCCGTGAAGGGCGTGGTCGCGGATCCGCGGGAGCTGCTCGGCTAGATCGAGCCGTAAGGGACGGGGTCGAGTGCCCTGCTCTTCCGGCTCGAGCTTTGGAGATTCGAAATGGAACCGATTCGAACGATTCGCTCGAAGACGGTCGTGCTGCCGTTCGACGATATCGACACCGACCAGATCATCCCCGCGCGTTTCTTGACGACGACGACGAAGGACGGGCTCGGACAGCATTTGTTCTCGAACTGGCGCTACGCCGATGACGGCACGCCGCGCCCCGACTTTGCGCTGAATCGCCCCGAGGCGAAGGGTGCGACGATCCTCGTCGCCGGCCGCAACTTCGGCTGCGGCTCGTCGCGCGAGCACGCGCCGTGGGCGCTCGTCGACTACGGCTTCCGCGCCGTCATCAGCTCGGAGTTCGCGGATATCTTCCGCAACAACGCGCTGAAGAACGGACTCGTGCCGGTGACCGTCGACGACGAGACGCATCGCTGGCTCCTCGAGCACGAGGGCGCCGAGGTCACGGTCGATCTCGAGAGCACGACCGTGGAGCTGCCGACCGGGCGGCGCGTGCAGTTCCCGATCGAGCGGTTCTCGCGCTACTGCCTGATGAACGGGCTCGATCAGCTCGGCTTCCTCCTCGAGCAGGAGGACGCGATCGCCGAGTACGAAAGGCGGCACGTCGCATGAGCGCGCGAATCGTCGTTCTTCCCGGCGACGGGGTCGGTCCCGAGGTCACGACTGCGGCCGTCGAAGTGCTGCGTGCCGCGGGCGATCGATTCGGTATCGAGCTCCGGATCGAAGAGGCGCTGATCGGCGGCGCGGCCTACGATGTCGCGGGCTCGCCCCTGCCCGACGAGACGCTCGCGGCGTGCCGCGAGGCCGACGCGGTGCTCCTCGGCGCGGTGGGCGGTCCGAACTGGGCGAACGTGCCCGTCGACAAGCGGCCGGAAGCGGGACTCCTCGCGATCCGCAAAGCGCTGGGCCTGTTCGCCAACCTGCGGCCGGTCCGCACCCTGCCCTTCCTCGCCGACGCATCTCCGCTCAAGCCCGAGAAGCTCGCGAACGTCGACATCATGGTCGTGCGCGAGCTGACCGGCGGTATCTATTTCGGCAAGCGCCAGCGCACCGAGAAGGCGGCGTTCGACACGTGCGAGTACACGGTCGAAGAGATCGAGCGCGTGCTTCGCGCGGCGGCCAAGCTCGCGCGCGCACGACGCGGCAAGGTCACGTCCGTCGACAAGGCGAACGTGCTCGACACGTCGCGCCTGTGGCGCGATACCGCGACGCGCATCTTCGCGGACGAGTTCCCCGACGTTACGCTCGAGCATCTGCTCGTCGACGCGGCGGCGATGCACCTGTTGAGCCGCCCTGCGGATTTCGACGTCATCGTCACCGAGAACATGTTCGGCGACATCCTGACCGACGAGGCTTCGATGCTCGCCGGTTCGATGGGCCTGCTGCCGTCGGCCTCGCTCGGCGAGTCCGGCGTCGGGCTGTACGAGCCGATCCACGGCTCGGCGCCGGATATCGCGGGGCAGGACGTCGCGAATCCGTGCGGCGCGATCCTGAGCGCGGCGATGCTGCTCAGGCACTCGCTCGGCGCCGAGGACGCGGCGGCTGCGGTCGAGCGCGCGGTGATCGAGTGCCTCGAGGCCGGTCTCCGCACGCGCGATATCGCGGCCGGGAAAGACGCGGTCGGCACGCGGGCGTTCGGCGCCGCGGTCGCCGACAGGCTTCGCGCCTGAGCCGCTTTCGCGGCCGGTTGGCCGCTCCCCCGGGACGACAGCAAGCGCACTCCGTCGACCTCGGCATTCGTGCGCGTTGACCCGGTCCCCGTGCTTGTGCTAGCGTAACAGCACGTTATTACATTAGAACGCCGTCGACGCAGCGTCATGAAAAACCACCGGACCCTCGATCCGCGCGCCGCGGCGCGGGCGGAATCGAGTCTTTATCGAGCGATCCTGAGCCTCGAGAACGAGGCCGAGTGCCGCAAGTTCTTCGCCGACTTGTGCACGCCGGCCGAGCTCGAAGCGCTCGTCGATCGCTGGGCGGTCGTCGCGCACCTCGAGAACGGCTTGCCTTACCGCAAGATCCACGACCTGACCGGCGTCTCCGTGACGACGATCGGCCGCGTCGCTCGGTTCTTGAGCAACGGCAACGGCGGCTATCGCATCGCGCTCGAGCGCCTGGCCTCACAGTCGTCCCAACGGCGGAGAAGGAACAATGCAGACTAAGCAGGACGCGCGCATCAAGATCGCCGTGCAGAAATCCGGGCGGCTGACCGAGCACTCGATGGAGCTGCTCGTGCGCTGCGGGTTGAGCTACTCGCGCGGCAAGGACCGGCTGATCTGCTACGGCGAGAATATGCCCGTCGACGTGCTGCTCGTGCGCGACGACGATATCCCGGGGCTCGTCCAGGAGAACATCTGCGATCTCGGCATCGCCGGGCTCAACATCATCGAGGAGCGGCGCCTCGAGCTGATCGAGCGCGGCGAGACGAAGCTCTTCGAGCAAGTCAGCGTCCTCGATTTCGGACAGTGCCGGCTGTCGTTCGGCGTGCCGGAAGACATGCCGTTCGATGGGCCCGAATCGCTGCGCGGCACGCGGATCGCGACGACGTATCCGCGGATCGTCAAGGACTATTTGCAGCGAAACGGCATCGAAGCGAAGGTCGTCGAGTTCTCGGGCGCGGTCGAGATCGCGCCGAGCCTCGGCAAGGCCGACCTCGTCTGCGATCTCGTCTCGAGCGGCGAGACGCTTCGCGCCCATCAGATGTACGAGGCGCTGACGATCCTCGAAAGCCGTGCGGCGTTGATCCGCACGCCGGTCGAGATCCCGCCCGAGAAAGCGCAGTGGATGAAGCGTCTCCTGATGCGCATCGAAGGCGTGCTGCAGGTGCGCGAGAGCAAGTACATCATGCTGCACGCGCCGCGCGCGCGGCTCAAGGAGATCACGGCGCTGCTCCCCGGCAGCGAGGCGCCGACGATCATGCCGCTCGAAGGACGCGACGACAAAGTCGCCGTGCACGCGGTCTGCCGCGAGAACGTGTTCTGGGAAACGCTCGAGAAACTGAAGGAAGCCGGCGCGAGCTCGATGCTCGTGCTGCCCGTCGAGAAGATGCTCGCGTGAGCGGGCGAGCAGGTCATCATGAAACAGCACGACTGGAATAGCTTGACGGACGCCGAGCGGCAGGCGCTGCTCACTCGCCCCGCCCTCGCGGACGACGCGGCGCTCAAGGCGCGCGTCGCCGAGATCGTCGCCGAGGTCCGGCGAGACGGCGACGCCGCGCTGCGCCGGCTGACGCGGACGATCGACGGCATCGAGATCGATGCAGTCGAGGTCAGCAAGGACGAGATCGACGCCGCCGAGCGCGCGCTCTCGCCCGCCCAGCGCAACGCGATCCGCGCCGCGGCCGCGAACATCGAAGCGTTCCATCGCGCGCAGCTGCCCGCGGATCTCGAGGTCGAGACCGCGCCCGGCGTGCGCTGCGAGCGCATCTCGCGCCCGATCCGCCGCGTCGGGCTGTACGTGCCCGCGGGCACCGCGCCCTTGCCGTCCACCGCGCTGATGCTCGGTATCCCCGCCCGGCTCGCGGGCTGCGGCACGCGCATCCTCTGCAGCCCGCCGCAGCGCGACGGCCGCGTCGACGCCGCGGTGCTCTTCGCCGCGCGCGTCGCGGGCGTCGAGCGGGTCTTCCGGGTCGGCGGCGCACAGGCGATCGCGGCGATGGCGTACGGCACGGAGACCGTGCCGAAGGTCGACAAGATCTTCGGGCCGGGCAACACATGGGTCACGGCCGCGAAGGCGCTCGTCGACGCCGATCCGAACGGCGCGGCGCGCGACTTCCCGGCGGGCCCGTCGGAAGTGCTCGTGATCGCGGACGATACCGCCAACGCCGCTTTCGTCGCGTCCGATCTGCTCTCGCAGGCCGAGCACGGCGTCGACTCCCAGGTGCTCCTGATCACGACGAGCCGCCGGCTCGCGCAGGCCGTCGCCGACGAGGTCGAGCGCCAGAAAGCGAAGCTGTCGCGGCGCGACGCCTTGGAAGGCGCCCTCTCGCACTCGTCGATCATCGTCGTCGACGATCTCGCGACCGCCGTCTCGATCTCGAATGCGTATGCGCCCGAGCACCTGATCCTTCAGGTCCAAAGGCCCCGTGAGCTGCTTCGGTCCGTCGAGGCGGCGGGCTCGGTCTTCCTCGGTCCGTGGGCGCCGGAATCGGTCGGCGACTACTGCAGCGGCACGAATCACGTGCTGCCGACGTACGGCTACGCGAGGCGCAGCTCGAGTCTCGGCGTCGGCGACTTCATGCGCTCGATGACCGTGCAGGAGCTGACCGAGGACGGCTTGCGCCGCATCGGTCCGATCGCCGAGACGATCGCCGCGCTCGAGGGACTCGACGCGCACGCGCGTGCGGTGACCGCGCGGCTCGACGTGATCGGGCGGAGCGCCTCATGAGCAGCGTGCTCGATCTCGCAAGGCCGGACCTGCGCGCGCTCGACCCGTACGTCCCGGGCGCGTACGAGCCCGGCATGATTCGGCTCAACGCGAACGAGTCCCCGTGGCGCGCGCCGGGCGACACGACCGAGCGCGGGCTGAACGTCTACCCGCCCCCGCGCCCGTTCGCGCTCAGGGACCGGCTCGCGGCGCACTACGGCGCGCCGCCCGAGGAGATCCTCGTCACGCGCGGCAGCAGCGAGGCGATCGATATCCTGATCCGTGGTTTCTGCCGCGCCGGGCAGGACGACATCCTGATCTGCCCGCCGACGTTCGACATGTACCGCGTCTATGCGACGATCCAGGCGGCCGGCATCGTCCGCGTGCCGCTCCTGCGTCGCGAAGGCCGTTTCGAGCTCGACACGCCGGCGGTGCTCGACGCGCTCGGCGGGCGCGTGAAGATCGTGTTTCTCTGCACGCCGAACAACCCGACCGGGCAGTCGATCCCGCCGGCCGACGTCGAAGCGGTCTGCGCGGCGGCCTCGGGGCGCGCGCTCGTCGTCATCGACGAGGCGTATCACGAGTTCGCGAGCACGAACTACCTCGATCTCCGCCGCCGATACGAGCACGTCGTGCTGCTGCGCACGCTGTCGAAATTCGTCTCGCTCGCGGGCGTGCGCTGCGGCGCGGTGGTCGCGGCGCGCGAGGTCGTCGAGTATCTGGGCAACGTGCTGCCGCCCTACACTTTCCCGACGCCGTCCATCGAGCTCGTGCTCGAGGCGCTGCGCGACGATTCGCTGCGCGTATCGGCCGAACGCATCGCCGTGATCAAGCGGGAGCGCGAGCGGCTCGCGCAGGCGCTGCGCGACGTGCCGGACGTGCTCGAGGTCTATCCGAGCGACGCGAACTTCATTCTCGTCCGCACCCGCGACAGCGCGCTCTTTCGCGGTGCGGCGCACCGCGCGGGTATCCTGGTCAGGACGTTCGCCGATCCCGCCGTCGCCGACTGCGTGCGGATCACCGTCGGCCGGCCCGAGGACAACGACCGACTCCTCGAAGCAGTCGCCCGTACGGAGAGACCATGATGCGTAAGATCCTTTTCGTCGGCCGAGAAGGCACGCTCATCGAGGAACCGGCGGACGGACGCGTCGATGCGCCGGAAAAGGTGCTGCTGATGCCGGGCGTGATCCCGGCGCTCGCGAGACTCACGCGCGCCGGTTACGAGATCGTCGTCGTGACGAATCAGCCGGGCCTCGGCAGCGAGAGCTTCCGACGGCCGGAGTTCGAGCGCGCGGACGCCTATCTCCGCGCGCTGTTCTCGTCGCAGGGCATCCCCTTCGCCGCGACGCTGATCTGCCCCCACGCGCCGGAGGAGCATTGCGGATGCCGCAAGCCGAGCGTGGGGCTGGTCCGCGAGTTCCTCGCGCCCAGCGTGCTCGACCGCGATGGCTCGGCCGTCGTCGGCCGCGGTCCCGAGGACCTCGAGCTCGCCGAGAATATCGGCATCGCGGGATTCGTCGTCGAGAAGGACGGCGCGCCCGACAAGACCTGGGAGCACGTCGCGCACGTGCTGCTCGACCATCCGCGCACGGCGGTCGTCGAGCGGAAGACGCGCGAGACGGATATCCGCGTCGAGATCGATCTCGATCGCGAGGCCGAGCCGGCCGTGAGCACCGGCATCGGGTTCTTCGACCACATGCTCGAGCAGATCGGCAAGCACGGCGGCTTCGCGCTCAAGATCGACTGCCGCGGCGATCTCCACGTCGACGAGCACCACACGGTGGAAGACGTCGCGCTCGCGCTCGGCGAAGCGTTGAAGCGCGCGCTCGGCGACAAGCGCGGCATCGGCCGCTACGGCTTTCTGTTGCCGATGGACGAGGCGGACGCGACGGTCGCGATCGACCTCGGCGGCCGGCCGTATCTCGTGTTCGAGGGGAATTTCACGCGCGAGCGCGTCGGCGAGCTCCCGACCGAGCTCGTGCCGCATTTCTTCCGCTCGCTCGCGGACTCGCTCGGCGCGAACGTCCACGTTCGGCTGCGCGGCGACAACGCGCATCACATGATCGAGGCGGCGTTCAAGGGCGTCGCGCGCGCGCTGCGTCAGGCCATCGCGCGGACCGGCGACGCGCTCCCGTCGACGAAGGGGCAGCTATGAGCGCTTCGAACGTGTCGGCGAAGCCCTCCCCCGCGGCGATGAGCCGTGCGAAGCCGGTCGTGATCGCGAGCTGCGGCTCGAACCTCGCGTCGCTCGTCTTCGCGCTCGAACGCCTCGGCGTCACGGCACCCGTGACCGAGGATCCGGACGAGGTCCGCGCGGCGAGCCACGTGATCCTGCCGGGTGTCGGCTCCGCGGGCGCAGGCATGGAGCGGCTCAGACGCGCCGGGCTCGCGGACGTCGTCCCGACGTTGACACAGCCCGTGCTCGGTATCTGTCTCGGGATGCAGCTGCTCTTTCGCTCGTCCGAGGAGGACGACACGATCGGCCTCGGCGTGATTCCGGGCGAGGTCCGGCGCTTCCCGAGCTCGGCCGACTATCCCGTGCCTCACATGGGCTGGAACCGCGTGTCGCTCCGCGGCGACTCGCGGCTCACCGCGGGCCTCGAGGAAGGCGGCTACGCGTACTTCGTGCACAGCTACGCCGCGCCGGTCGGCCCGTGGACACGCGCCGTGAGCGAATACGGCATCGAGTTCACGGCCATCGTCGAGCACGAGAACTTTTTCGGCACGCAGTTTCACCCGGAGCGCTCTTCTCGTTTCGGTGCGCTGCTGCTCGCGAATTTCCTGAAGCTCTGACCCGACCGCGGCGGAACCTCCGACATGAAGCTGATCCCTGCAATCGATATCCGCGGAGGCCGATGCGTGCGCCTCTTCAAGGGCGAGTTCGACAAGGAAACGCGCTACGATGCCGATCCCGTCGACCTCGCCGCGCGTTACCGCTCGCTCGGCGCGAAGTGGCTGCACGTCGTCGACCTCGACGGCGCGGCCGCGGGCGCGCCGAAGAATCTCGACCTGATCCGCAGGATGCGCGTCGACGGGTTGTGCGTGCAGCTCGGCGGCGGAATTCGCGACGACGCGAGCCTCGAGCAGGCGCTCGACGTCGCCGACCGGATCGTGCTCGGCAGCCTCGCGGTCACGCAGCCGGAGCGCGTGCGCGAATGGCTCGGCCGGTACGGCGCCGAGCGCTTCACGCTCGGCTTCGACGTCCGCATCGACGATGCCGGCACGCCGTACGTCACGACGCACGGCTGGACGCGCACGAGCAGCCTCACGCTCGACGACGCCGTGCGGCAGTTCCTGCCGAACGGGCTCGTGCACGTGCTCTGCACCGACGTCGCGCGCGACGGCGCGCTCGCGGGACCGAACGTCGAGCTCTACACCGCTCTCGTGCAACGATGGCCGACGCTCGCCGTGCAGGCTTCCGGCGGCATCCGGAACGCGGACGATCTCGCGGTCCTCGCCGCGACCGGCGTCGCGGGCGCGATCTCGGGCAAGGCGTTGCTCGAAGGCCGCATCGGCTTGGACGAGATTCGTGCGTACCTCTAAGCACCGGAGCTTCCGTTGGGAATCGCCATGCTGACGAAGCGAATCATCCCTTGCCTCGACGTGCGCGACGGGCAGGTCGTCAAGGGCGTGCAGTTCCGCAACCATCGAGTGATGGGGGACATCCTCGAGCTGGCCGAGCGTTACCGCGACGAAGGCGCCGACGAGCTCGTCTTCTACGACATCACCGCGAGCCCCGACGGGCGGACCGTGGATCGCCAATGGGTCAACCGCGTCGCACGTATCCTCGACATCCCGTTCTGCGTCGCCGGCGGCATCCGCACGCTCGCCGACGCCGAGGCGATCCTGAATTACGGCGCGGACAAGATCTCGGTGAACTCGCCGGCGCTCGAGAACCCCGACTTCATCGACGAGCTCGTGAAGCGCTTCGGCTCGCAGTGCGTCGTGATCGGCATCGATACGCTCGCCCAGGACGGCGACTACCACGTCTATCAATACACCGGCGATCCGGACCGGATGCGTGCGAGCCGCCGGCGCACGCTCGATTGGGTGCGAGAGGTCGAGCAGCGCGGCGCCGGCGAGATCGTGCTGAACTGCATGAATCAGGACGGCGTGCGACGCGGTTACGACATCGAGCAGCTCGCGCTCGTGCGCGACGCCGTGCGGATCCCGCTGATCGCGTCCGGAGGCGCCGGGGCGATGGAGCACTTTCGGGACGTCTTCAAACAGGCTCGCGTCGACGGCGCGCTCGCCGCGAGCGTGTTCCATTCCGCGTCGATCCGCATCCCGAACCTGAAACGCTATCTGCTCGCGGAAGGGATCCCCGTGCGGCCGCCCGCGGAAGACGCGCCGAGAAGCGCCGAGGAGAGCCGACGATGAGCGAAACGAAAGGCATCGCGTTTCTCGCCGAGCTCGAGAGGATCATCGACGCGCGCCTCGAGAGCGCGTCGCCGGAGCAAAGCTACACGGCGAAGCTCGCGCGGAAAGGCGCCGTGAAGGTCGCGCAGAAAGTCGGCGAGGAAGGCGTCGAGCTCGCGCTCGCGGCCGCGGCCGAGGACGGCGAGCGCGTCAAGTCCGAGGCCGCCGACCTCCTCTACCACCTGCTCCTGCTGCTCAGGGTCAAGGGGCTCAGGCTCGAGGACGCGGTCGCCGAGCTCGAGCGCCGGCACGCGGAGGCGGCACGGCGTTGAGCGGCGGCTCCCGCCGAGTCAGTCCGCCGGCTCGATCCTGAGCAGCGCGCCGGGATTCTCGTCGGTCAGCACGTACAGCAGGCCGTCCGGTCCCGGTCGCACGTCGCGGATTCGCTGACGCAGCTCGATCAAGATCGGCTCGCGCTGGATCGGGTGCCCCTGCTCGTTGAACGTCAGGCGCTGGATGTGCCCCGTCCACGAAGTGCGGCCTAGCATCATCGCGCCCACGAACGCGTTGCCGCGCCAAGCCGGGAAGCGATCGCCGGTATAGAACGACAGGCCCGAGACCGCGATCGACGGCATCCAGTACATCAACGGCGCCTCGAAGCCGTCGTGCGACGAGCGCTCGGTGACGGGGCGACCGTCGTAATCGGTACCGAACGTCGCGAGCGGCCAGCCGTAATTGCGGCCCGGCAGGATCACGTTGATCTCGTCGCCGCCGAGCGGGCCGTGCTCGTTCTCCCAGAGCGCGCCGGTCTCGGGATGCACGGCGAGCCCCTGCGGGCTGCGATGCCCGTAGGAGTAAATCTCCGGGAGCCAGCCCTCGCGGCCGACCAACGGATTGTCGTCAGGCACCGATCCGTCGGCGCGCAGGCGCAACACTTTGCCGCCGTGCACGCGTCCGTCCTGAGCGCGCTCCTGCTCCTGACGTTCGCCGATCGCGATGTACAAGTGACCGTCGCGGCCGAAAGCCATGCGCCCGCCGAAATTCGTCTCGGAGACGCTCCAATTCTCGGCGACGAAGATCTCCTCGACGTCGACGAGCGCGCGCCCGTCGAAACGCGCGCGTGAGACGGCCGTCGTCGACAGGCCGTCATCGCGGCCCTTCGAGTAGCTGAGATAGAGCAGCCCGTTCCGCTCGAAGTCCGGGTGCAGGAGCACGTCGAGCAGACCGCCGAGCACGGTGACCTTGACCTCCGGCACGCCGGCGACCGGCTCGGGATCGAGCACGCCGTTGCGCACGATGCGCAGACGACCCGGGCGCTCCGTGACGAGCAGCCCGCCGTCGGGCAGGAAGGCCAGGCTCCAGGGATGCTCGAGCCCGCCGGCGATCTCGACGACTCGAATCGGATGCTCGACCGTAGGCAGGTCGATCGGCAGCGGCGGTAGAGGCGGCCCGGGCAGCGGCGCCTGCGCGAGCGCGCCGTCCACGAAACCGCACGCGAGCGCGATCGCCGCGCCCGAAGCGAGACCGGACCTCGTCGAGACCTTCACCACCCTCTCCCCCTGTCGAGCAGGCTCTCGGTACGGCGCGATAACGCCGTCACCGCGCGCGGCTTGCGTGGCGGCTCGGCTTCGACCGCTTCGCGGCGGCGAAATCGGCCCCGCGCTTCAAATCATCACTTCTTCGGCAGGTTCTCGCAGATTGTAACGCGAGCTCATCGCGTATCCGTACGCGCCGGCGTTCGCGATGAGCAAGACGTCCCCTTCCTTCGTGACCGGCATCAGACGATCCGAACCGAGCCGGTCGCCGGTCTCGCAGATCGGGCCGACGACCGTCACGACCTCCGTCGCCGCCTCGCCGATACGGGTCAGGTTCGTGATCTCGTGGTACGCACCGTAGAGCGCCGGGCGAATCAGGCTGTTCATTCCCGTCGTCACGCCGACGTACTGCACGTCCCCCTTGCCCTTCGTCTGCGTGACGCGCGCGAGCAGCACGCCGGCCGGTGCGATCACGTAGCGGCCGGGCTCGAGCCACAGCTCGCGGCCGCCGCACGCTTCCTTGACCTCGGCAAGCCGGCTGTCGAGCGCCTCGAGATCGAGGGGCCGCTGCCCCGGACGCTCCGGCACGCCGAGCCCGCCGCCGAGATCGAGATAACGGACGTCCGGGAAGCGCTCGAGCAGCTCGACGAGCTGCTGGCCGGTATCCCTCCACGCCTCGGGCGTGAGCACGCCGCTGCCCGTATGGGCGTGCAAGCCCACGACGCGCGCGCCGGCGGCGCGAGCGCGCCGCGCGAACTCCTCGATCTCGAACAGCGGCACGCCGAACTTCGAGTGCGCGCCCGCCGTGCGGACGTGCTCGTGATGGCCGCGTCCCTGTCCCGTATCGACGCGGACGAATATCTCGGTGCCCTTGAAGATCTCGGGCCATGCCTCGAGCGTGTACAGATTGTCGAGCGTGAGCCAGACGCCCTGCTCGAGCGCCCACTCGTACTCGGCGCGCGGCGCGAAGTTCGGCGTGAAGAGGATCCGCTTGCGGTCGATATCGGGGAACAGCTCCAGCACCCTGCGAATCTCGCCCGGCGACACGCACTCGAAGTTCGCGCCCTTGGCGTGGACCGTGCGCAGCACTTCCGGGTGCGGATTCGCCTTCATCGCGTAGTAGATCGCGTCGACGGCCTTCAGCGACTTCAGCTCGTCGAGCGCCTTCTCGATGCTGCGTCGCTCGTAAACGTAGGCCGCGCCGCGCTCCTCCGCGATCTTGAGCAGCTCGTCGCGCCGCTCGATCCACCATGGCGTGGGCGCCGCCGGCGTCGGCGGCAGGCCGCGCGCGAACTGCTCCCAGGTCGCGCCGAAGACGCCGCCCTCGAATCGCGTGACGAGCAGCGCGTGAAGCTGCTGCACGACGCGCTGCGCGTGCTCCGAGCCGACGACGAAAGTCAGGTTGAGGTCGTTCGCGGCCTGCGTGACGAGGTGCACCTGGTACTCCTCGAACAGCTCGAGCACGGACGTCAGCTCGTGCAGGATCGTGCGGATGCGCCGGCCGACGAGCGTGATCGCGGCGCAGTCGTGGATCATCGTGACGCGGCAGAGCCGGCGCAGGTCATCGGCGAGCGTCTCGAGCTGCGTGCGCGTCGCGGCGTTCGCGCCGACGTCGACCGAGACGGTCACGCTGCTCTCCGACGTCGAGATCAGATCGACGGACACGCCGTGCTCGCGGAAGCATCCGAAGGCTTCGGCGAGGAAGCCGACCTGATGCCACATGTCCATCGACTCCATCGAGATCAGCGTGATGCCGCTCCGATGCGAGATCGCCTTGAGCTGCGGCGCATCGTCGCCCGGCGCGTTCGAGATCACCGTGCCTTCCCACTCGGGATGGGCCGTGCACTTCAAGAAGAGCGGAATGCCCGTCGCGCGAACGGGTGAGATGCTGCGCGGGTGGAGGATGCCTCCGCCGGCGGAAGCGATCTCCTGCGCTTCCTGGTAGTGCAGGCTGCGGATCAGCCGGGCGGACGGCACCGCCTTCGGATCGGCGCTGAAGAAACCGGGCACGTCCGTCCAGTTCTCGAGCCGGCGCGCCTCGATCATCGCGGCCATGTAAGCCGCGGAGGTATCCGAGCCGCCGCGGCCGAGCAGCACGGTATGCCCGTCCGCGTTACGCGCGATGAAGCCCTGCGTGATGATGATCTTGCCGGCCGCGCGGAAGCGCGCCTTCAGCTCCTCGCTCACGCCATAGTCGCAGCGCGCCGAGAGAAACTGGGCACGCTCGCTCTGGTCGCGCAACGTCTTCGCGACGAGCAGCTCGCGGGCATCGAGCCATACGGCGTCGAGACCGACGCGCTTCAAGTACGCCGCGCCGAGCGTCGTCGCCGCGAGCTCGCCCGTCGCGAGGACGCGCGCGTGCACTCGCGGGCTCACCTCGCCGATCAGGCGCACGCCGGCAATCATCTGCTCGAGCTTCTCGAACAGGTCGTCGAGAAGGCCGCCGTCGACGCCGAGATCCGCGGCCAGATCGAGATGCTGGCGCTTCAGCCGCTCGAGCTTCTCGTTGAACGGCTCGCCGCGCTCGGCGGTCTCGAGAAGGTCGATCAGCCCGTTCGACACGCCCACGAGCGCCGAATGCACGATGACCGGCGAGACGCCCTCGTCGAGCCGCGCCCTGATGAGGCCCTCGATTTTCTTCCAGTTCTCGGCGGTCGCGACGCTGCGGCCGCCGAACTTCATCACGACCCACGGGGAATCGGGATACGGCGTCTCGACACTCTGAACGGAAACGTTTCCGTGCACGGTCATGACCATTGCTGCAGGCGCTCCATACGAAAAATGGGGGCAGCCCCCTCTCGGAGGAAAGGGACTCGGCCCCGTGTTCGGACCTCGATCTCCACAAACGCCACGGCGATGCCCGACCCGCGTCGTGGGCCGGTCTCCCGGGGACGCTCCGCGGCAAGAAAGCTTCACTATGCTCGGCGGGGCAGCGATTATCCCGTCGGCGCAGCGGCCGGGCAACCGGGAACGGCCCGCCGCGTCTGGTTTGCGTTACACAATTGGGTACACTGCGGCCATAGTAGGCGTCGTCGACGACAACTATCACTCGGGGGGACGATCGCCTAGGGAGGCAACACGATGGGCATTGCGGACGATTCCGGCATCTTCAGGCTGGCCAGCGTCGGCAGTTACCTCGACGCGTTGTCCTCGATCACGGCGGCGATGAGCCTGAAGGAGCGCAGCGACCTCATTTATCTCGACAAGAGCCTGCGCCGGCTGTGGGGACTCGGGCAGAACGTGATTCTGTGCTGGAGCCTCGAAGAGAGCGGCGTCTCCGTGGTCGTCATGCCGCATTATTCGGTCGCGTCCTTGGCCGCGGCGGCGACCACCGGAGCCTCGGGGCCCGACGATCCGGTCCGCCCGTCCGAGGATTTCTTCAAGGCGTTGCTCTCGGGCAAGCGTCAAGTGAGCCCGCGCCGTCTCGATCACGTCGCTCGTCTGCTCGGAGCGGAGAAAGCGCACGTGCCGTTACGCGCACCTCTCGGCAACCATCCGGCGCACGAGCAGATCATCGAGACGATGGTGAAGCGGTACAGCATCACCTACGTGCCGAGCCGGGCGGTCGCTCTCTTCGATATCGTCGGCTTCGGCCTGCTGCATCCCTTCGAGCAGATGGCGCAGCTCAACAGCCTCTCCTACTCCCTGAACTCGGCGCAGAGC
Organism: Gammaproteobacteria bacterium; assembly: GCA_017577365.1. GTDB lineage: Bacteria > Pseudomonadota > Gammaproteobacteria > Steroidobacterales > Rariloculaceae > ZC4RG20. The sequence continues at coordinate 46,125 of PKRJ01000022.1, forward strand.
AAGCTGCTCGAGAAGGAGATCGGCGTCGACTTCGCGCGCACGACCACGGGCGACGGGTTCTACGTCTGGAATCGAGCGCCGGACGCGGACGCCAACGTGAACCTCTACCACCTGATGTATCTCGTGCTCGCGGACAACGCGATCGCGCGGCGAAAGGCGCAAGGCAATACCGTTCCGAAGCTGCGCGCTTGCTTCCACATCGGCAGCTGCTACGAGTTCCATCAAGCCGAGGGGCTGAACCCGACCCTGTACCACTACATCGTCGGCGACGTGACGATCGAGCTCGCGCGGATGATCGACAGGGCGCTGCCGCATCAGATCCTGCTCGGGGATTTTCGCTCGGAGCATCGGCGACCGGACGGAGAGCCGGCGCAGCTGGACGCCATGGACTTCGTCGTGCTCGCGTCCCAGAGCGTACGTCGGCTCGAAGGGCTCGAGCTCTCAGGCGAGCGCATCGAGACGATCAAGACCTATCTCACGGGCACTCGCCAGGCCGACGGCGCGTTCACGGTACGGCGGATCACGATCAACGACAAGCACGGCCTTTCGCGGCAGGTCTTCAACGCGAAGGCGAACATCTACCGACGGAACGCCGAGCCGATTCTGCTCGGCATCGAAGACCGTCTGATCGCGTCGCTCGAAGTGTTGAACAACCGCAGCGAGCATCTCGCGGCGCGACGACTGCCGGAAACCGTGTAGGCGCCGCTTCAGGCGCGTTTCGGAAGGGCGGGACGCGGACTGACGAGCGTGTCTTCGCCCTTGCGCGTCGGAACCGGCGCCTTCCCGGCGCTCGGGCTCAAGAAGCGAAGCTGGTGTTGACCGACGGCGATCAGGTCGCCGTCCCGGAGCCGATGCTCGCGTACGCGCCTGCCGTTGACGAAGCAGCCGTTCGTGCTGTTCAGGTCGAACAAGATCCAGCCGTCGGGCGTTTCCATGAACAGGTTCTGATAACGGCTGACGTAGCTGCTCTCGAGCGCGATATCGCACGCCGGGTCTCGACCGAGCACCATCCGCGGACGGTTGAGCGCGATCTCGGCCACGACCTTTCCGCCGCTCGTGACGATCAGCCGCGCGTCGAGAATGCGCAGCTCGTCCGGGTCCGACACGCGAACCGCTTCCGGCGACAATTGCTCCTCCGCCATCCGCTCGCGCCACGGCGTCGGGTCGTAGCGTAGGTTCAAACGAGCGGCCGCGTCCTTCAGCAGCGCGCGCGTCACGCGCGGCTGTCGCAGCTCGTCGCCCTGCACGGCGACAGCGTCGAGCACCTCTCTGCAGAGCGCGTTCACGTCACCGACGATCCCCTTCGTGAAGCCCTGCACATCGACCAGAGTCTCCTCCAGAAACAGCTCGTCGATCCATTCGCAGCCCGCGCCCTGCAGACAGGCGCGCACGTAGGCGATCGTCTCCTCGAGCGTGAACCCCGCGAGGCGCTGATGCACGAGCGCGGCCGGACGGCGCTCTTCGAGATGCGCGATGAGGTTCGCGATGAGCTCCTCGTTGCGCGTGATCAGAACGCAGTGGAGCAGCGGCTTGTGTCGGAGACGCAGCCGGCACAAGGCTTCGATTTCCCGGATGACCGGCAACGGTAGCCGCTCGAGCGCATCGATCACGACCACGGACATCCGGTTGTGCGCGACCTGATACTTGAGAAACGCTTCAAGTATATGCCGCAACTCGTTGATTGGACCTGAAACCTCTCCCGGTCCGATGTCGCGCGCGAGCGTCTCCAGCAAGGTCTGCGGGTGCTGAATCGACGGATCGATCCAGCTGACCTCCGCATTCGCTCGGCCTTCGAGCGCCTTCTCGACCAACGACGTTTTGCCGACCCCGGCCGGACCGCTGATGAATAGCGACTGCAGGCGGCCTTCGAGAAGGGCCTCGAGCTTCAGCTGCGCGTATCGCATGGAAGCGGAGCTGAAGAACGGTCGCAGCCCCTCGGGCACGAAGGGATTCGTCTCGAGCTTGTAATGCGGGATCAGCACGCGCCTTCCTGGTCGTAAGGCCGAGGCCTTCCTGGGCCATCCGCATCGGGATATCGAGGAAGCGAGGCGGCTCGATTCACCTTCTGTAGCTCTTGCAGAGATCCGCACTCCGCAAGGGCTGAAAATCCGCACATTTTCGGTTGTTACCGCCCGTTCCCGATCGACACCGCTCGCCCCCCGGAGTGCCCCGCGCAGCCGTCCTCCCGATTTCGCTGGGAAGCTCGACTTCGTGCCGCCGATGCTTCCGCAGGTCTCCTGACGATCCGGCCGAGCGGCAGCTGCCGGGTTATTACAGAATACCGCTTGCGCGCGGAAAAAGGCAGGGGCTGCGCCGAGGCTTCCCGCCCTGCCGCGTTCGCCGATCTTTTCGACGAGGAATACGGCCGTGACGAAGCACCGCATCTACACGACGAGCTTCGCGAGCGTCTACCCGCACTACGTCGCGAAGGCCGAGAAGAAGGGGCGCACGAAGGCGGAAGTCGACGAGATCATCCGTTGGCTGACCGGCTACAGCCAGGCACAGCTCGAGTCGGTGCTCGAGAACGGCACGGATTTCGAAACGTTCTTCGCCGAGGCGCCCCGGCCGAATCCCGCGCGAACGTCGATCAAGGGCGTGATCTGCGGCGTTCGCATCGAGGAGATCGAAGAGCCGACGATGCGCGAGATCCGCTACCTGGACAAGCTCATCGACGAGCTGGCAAAGGGCCGGCCGCTCGAGAAGATTCTCCGAAAGTGAAGCCCCTTCACGAACCACACGCCCCTGCCCGCCGACGACGGGCATGCCTTACCGCCTGCGGTCAATGCGGCAGTCAGCCGGGCCGATGCTCCACCACCCGCTGTCTGAGCTCGCCGAAGAGAGGCGGGCCGTCTTCGCGCTGGAAGGCTCGCATTCCCACCGTCTCGCCGAAGCGCAGATAAGGAGTGCGCGGCGCCCCGAGCTCGACCATTTCTGCGGCGCGGCGTTCGGTGATACAGCAGAACCCCGTCTCGCGATAATTGCTGCTCGAGACCGTGCCCGAGCCGATGACGGTGCCCGCGCACAGCGAACGGGTGCGCGCGGCGTAGGCAATGAGCTCGTGAAACCCGTAGCTCATCTCGGTAGCGGGCACGAAACCGAAACGCTCTCCATTGCGCGTTACTTCGAGGATCGCCGTCAGTCGGCCGTTCGACCATGACGGACCGAGCTCGTCCGGCGTCACGGCGATCGGCGCGACGCTGCAGGCCGGCTTCGCTTGAATCCAACCGAAGCCGGTCTTCATTTCGAGCGGGGCTATCCTGCGCAACGACCAATCATTGATCTGCACCGCGAGGCGCACGTAGTCGAGAGCCCGCTCCGCGGGCGTGCCCATCGGCACCTCGCCGACGATCACCCCGAACTCCCCTTCGAAGTCGATGTCATCGGCTTCCGTGGGGAAAGGCACGTCTTCGTGCGGCCCCAAGAACCGGTGCGACATCCCCTGATACATCAAGGGAAATTCCGCTTCGATCGGCGGTAGGTTGAACGCGCGCTGCATCAGCGCCCCGTGCGAGGCGAACGCCGATCCGTCGAGCCATTGCCACGCACGGGGTAACGGCGCCGCCAAGGCCAGCGACGCGAGCGGCTCCCCCTCGACCTGTCCGGCATTGATACGCTCGTAGAGGGCCTCGAGGCGCTCGCTCACCTCATCCCAGCGATCCAATGCCTCCTGCAGCGTGGACGCGATGCCGGTCGCGGGCGCGGCGCGCTGCAGATCCCGGGAAACGACGAGCAGCCGCCCGTCGGGATGCGACGTGCGCTCCGTGGCGAGCTTCACCGCGCCAGCTCCGGCTCGAACTCGCCGTCGATGAGAATGAACGCGATCCGGCAATTCTTGCCCGAGCGGTTCGCCCAGCCGTGATTGGTGCCGCGCTGAATGACGATATCGCCGGCGCGTACGACCGTTTCGCCCTCGTCCATGATCAGCGTGATTTCCCCTTCGAGCACGATGCCGTAATCGATGGTCTCGGTGCGGTGCATGAACGGGTGCCGGGAATTCGTGTCCCGATGCGTCGCCGCGTCCGCGGCGCCGACCTCGGCAAAATGCGCCCTCGCCTCCTCGGCGGACAAGTGCTTGAGCCGGTCGTCCTCCGGCGGGATATCGAGCACCCGAATGCGCGTGCCATTCTTCGGCGGAGCGAGAATGATCCCCTCCTCGGGCGGCTCGCCTGACGCACGGTCGATTCGCGCCGGCGTCTCGCGCGTGTTCCACACCTCGTAGAAGATCGGACCGAGCTCGCCGCCGATGCGCGCCGCGCGGGGAGGCGGACCGTCCTCGAGGATCACGGATCTGCCGTTGGTATCGTGACCCGTGACGATGCGTCGAAATGGCGCCTTGATCATGCCGTCTTACCTCCCAGCACTTCCGCAAACCAATCGGCGATGTAATCCCGGGCGAACGACATGTTGTCGGCGCCGACGTGCTCCACGCCGCCCTCGCGCTCGGTGAACACCTTCAGCTCGCGGCGCGGGCTGTTTACGAGCTGCTCGTAAGTCTGGTGAGCGTACTCCAGCGGGATCTGCCTGTCCCGTGCCCCGTGCGTCACGAGGAACGGCACGCGAATTCGGTCCAACACGCCGTTCAGATGCATGTTTCGCGACTTCTCGAGGAAGTCCTCCATGCTGGTCGCGCCGAACACCCATTTCACGTGATCCCAGTACTGCGGCACGGGGTTCTCGCCTTCGCGCTGCAAACGCCGCCGCTGCACCTCGGCCCAGTTGTGATTGGCGCCCCACGAGACACCCGCGGCGAAGCGCGGCTCGAAAGCCGCCGCGCGCGGCGCGAAATAACCGCCGAGCGATATCCCGATCACGCCGACCCGGTCCGGCAGCACGTCGTCCCTTGCCGCAAGCCATTCGTAGCAGGGCGTCGCCCAGCGCTCGGCTTCGTGAGTAGCGTGGAAACCGTGCAGGCGTATCGACTCGCCGGTGCCCGGCTGATCGACGCACAACGTCGAGATCCCGCGCACGGCAAGCGCCTGCGCCAGCCCAGACCAATAGAGCATCTCCTTGCAGCTGTCCAATCCGTTCACGTACAGCACGCACGGCGCAGGACCCGCCGTTCCGAGCGCGCGGACGAACAGCCCAGGGAGATATGCCTGCTCGTACGGGATCTCGACGCGCTCGCAGTTCTCCTTCCCCATCTCGATGGCCTTGCGAAACGCGCGCTGCGCCTTCGCGAACGTTTCGACGCGTGAAGAGCCATGCCCCTGCGAGCGCTCTCCGACGAGCAGATACAGTGCCGCGCGCTGCAGCTTGGCGGCGGCCGAGAGCAGGCGGCCGCGCTCCTCGTCTTCCGCCGCGAGCTCGATGAGCCGATCCCCCATCGCCAGCCAACGCTCGACGAAATCCGCCGTGCCGACCTTCTCGCCGCGCTCCACTGCCCGCGCCAACGGCCTGCAGATATCCTCGATCTCGCCGATGCGGCCGCCGCTCTCGATCGCGATGGCGACCGAGAGATTCCAAACGTAGTTGGGAAAGTATTCGAGGAGCGCCATCGTTACAGCTCGACCGCCTTGAACAGCCCCGGATCCGGTTGCGCGCGCGGCAGACTTTGCGGCCCACCGGTTCCGATGCCCCACTGATCCATGATGCTGTGCGAGGGCTTGTACACCGTGGGCTGCCAATCCTCGCCGACCCGCTCCAACTCCGCCGTGTATTCGACGGTGAACCCGTTCGGTGTCACGAAGTAGCTGAACGTGTTGTTGCCCGCCGTGTGTCGACCCGGTCCCCACTTCACGTCGACTTTATGACGTTTGAGCTTGGCGATGCCCCGCATCATCTCGTCGAGGTTGGTCATATCGTAAGCAACGTGATTCAAGCAGGGCGGCCCGGGAAGAATCGCGACTCGATGATGCCATTCGTTACAACGCAGGAACACCATGAAATCGCCGAGCCAGTCGCTTACTTTGAAGCCCAATACGTCGACGAAGAACTTCGCGGCCGCCTGATGGTCGGGCGAATGCAGCACGACGTGACTGATGCGCTCGGGAAGGGCCTCGCCCCGTTGCAGAGCCCTCGCCTCGCCCGCCTCGACGTCGGACGAGATCTCGAAAGGTAGCCCGTCCGCCGAGAAGAACCGGAAGCCGTACCCGCCGCCCAGGGTCGCGAGCTCCCGCGGCTCGAAGATGATCTTGCACCCTGCCGCGCGGACCCGTTCGAACAAGGTATCGACATCGCTTCGATTCGACGCTGCGAGCGCGATGACGTCTATTCGAGCTTCGGGGCTACCGCGCAAACGGACGCAGTAGAGCTCGCGGCTGCCTTCGGCGGCGAAGTGCCACATCCCTTGGTGCTCGCCGACCTCGCGCAACCCCCACTTGTCTCGATAAAAGGCTCGCTCCGCCTCGAGGTCCGGCACGCCGTAGCCTACGTATCGTATGTCCGTTACTCGCGCCATGGTCCATTCTCGTCTTTCATGACTCTAGCGAAGAAACGCGCTTCTTGGCCGCGCCTCGGTGGTCGGCGGGGCCTCACGCATCCATGCTCCGACTGTGTCGCTCGCTTCGACGGATCTCGTGCAGCGCGCCGGTGCGGAAACCACCGGTTGCTCAAATCGGCGCCGCGATCACTTCGAACATCTGGCGCGTTTCGAAGGCTTGATCCACCGGCGGGTGCAGCCCCAGCTGGCTCTCGCAGATATACCTGGAGCGCTCGACGATGAACTTGCAGCGCTCGAAACGCCTGTTCCTGTACGCGCGAAAGGCTTCCTCGTACGACCCGGCGCGCGACAGCTCTTCCGCGAGCACGAGCGAATCTTCTATCGCCATGCCCGCCCCCTGACCGAGGTGCGGCGTCGTCGCATGCACCGCGTCGCCGACCAGCACGATACGCCCCTTGTGCCAGTCGCCCGTGAGGAACTGCCACTCCAAGGGCTTGTACACGACCTGATCGTCGTCCTGAATCCGTTCGGCGAGCTCCGCAATTCTCGGCGGTGCGTGCTGCAGCTTGCTGCGCATCGCGGCCGCGAGACCTTCCCGCGGGTAGCGCGGGTTGCCCGGCTCCGGCGTCGTCACGTACATGTACATCAGATGCTGCGACAGGGGCACCAGACCCATACCGATCGGCCCGTCGTAAACGTGCAGGCTTACCAAATCGGCAGGCCGCTCGAAGTTGTGTCGCCAAACGCCTTGCCCGGTGAAGCGAGGCGGGGGCGCGTCGGGAAAGATCATCTGGCGAATCGACGAGTAGAGCCCGTCGGCCCCTATGACGACGTCGAAGCGCCCCTCGCTCCCGTCGGAGAATGCGACATCGACGCCGCGTCCGTCGTCGCGAAGCGAATCGACCACGACGCCCAATCGCACCTGCGCGCCGCAAGCCTTCGCTCGATCTCCGAGTATCTTGTGCAATGCCGGCCGCGCGATACCCACGTTGGCCGGATAACCCGGCGTCAGCTTGGGCGACGGCACCGTTGCCACGTGCGTGCCGTCCGGCCGGAAGACGTCGACATGATCGAACCCGAAGCCCGCCCCGAGGTAATCCTCGAGCAGACCGAGCATCGACATCGCACGAACGACGTTCGATTGCTGGATGATTCCCACCCCGTAGACCGACCAGGTCGGATCGCGTTCGATCACTTCGACTCGGTGACCCGCTCTACGAAGCGCTATCGCGGAGGTAAGCCCGGCGATCCCGCCGCCCACGATCAGAACTCGCGCATCTTGCATCGGCTTCTCTACTCCCCGCACGCGCACCCGACCCCTCGGTGTCGCCATCGAACAGCCTACTGACAGCGCAGCATTTGTAAAACTAATTCGATTTATCGAGTCGAATTCATGCTGCAGATGCTTCCTGCATCGCGGCGTATTCGAGCATTCGGCCGAGCAGCCATTGCACGCCCCCGTCCGCCGCGCGTGTCGTGTGGTACTGCGCCATTTCCCGCATCAACGGGAAGCGGAACGGCAACGGCGCGATCGCCAACGGCAGCTGCTTCACCATCGTGCGCGCCAATCGCTCGTGCATCACGGCCAACCGGCGCGTGTTCGGCAACATCCACGGCACGGCGAGGAACGACGGTGCGACGATCTCGATGCGTCTCGGACCGAGAGCACGCAGCTGCTCCTCGGCGAACGTCTGCTGGTGACTCAACGTGACGGCGATATGCGGAGCCTCGAAGAACGCCTCGGCGGTGAGCGGGCGGCGGAATAGCGGATTGTTCTTGCAGCCGACGACGACGTGGCGCTCCTCGAACAGCAGCTTGCTCGGGTGATCCTTCGACGTGAACGATTCCGGCACCAGCAGAAGATCCGTTTCACCTTGCTCCAGCTTGCCGAGCGCCGCATCGTCGGGCGCCGAAATCTGGATACGTACACCCGGCGCCTCGTTCGCGAGCTTCGCCAGCAGCGGCCCGAGAAACACGGTGGTCACGTAATCCGAAGCGCACACTCGAAACGTGCGTTGCGAGGTCGCGGGATCGAAAACGGTCGACGCCGAGATCAGCGCGTCGATGTCCGCGAGCAGCTTCGCTACCACGGGCGCCAAGCCCTGAGCATGCGCCGTGGGCAGCATCTTCTTCCCGTACGGCACGAGAATCGGATCGTTGAAGTACTCGCGGAGGCGACCGAGAGCGGCGCTCATCGCCGGCTGGCTCAAATTCAGCTGGCGTGCCGCGTGCGACACGCTTTGCTCCTTCAACAGCACGTCCAATGCCAAGAGCAAGTTCAAATCGAACCGTTTGAAGCGCATGGATTCGGTCCTTCGGGCGGGCCAACAGTATCAACGGCGTGAGTCATCTTCGATCGGAACAAACAATTTTACTTATACCAACGCGGTGGGCAAAACTTCGCGTTCACGCAGTCGCGATCACGTCAAGGGGGAGGACATTCATGCGCACTGCACTCGTGGGCTGTTCCGTCGCGGCAGTCATCCACTCCTTTGCGCTTCCTGCAGCAGCGCAGGAGACGGGCACAGCCGGGCTGGAAGAAGTGGTGGTCACCGCTCAACGGCGAGAAGAAACGGCTCAACGCGCCGCCGTGGCGCTCACCGCGGTGACGGGTGACGCGCTGACCCAAGCGAGCGTGACTCAAGCCACGGACTTGACGCGGTTAGTGCCTTCGATTCAGGTCGCACCCGCCTCCTCGCTCACGCAAATCTACCTTCGCGGAGTGGGCACATTCGCCGCGAACGCGTTCGCCGAGCAAGGCGTGGCATTCAACTTGAACGGCGTGTACCTGTCACGGCCCGCGGCACCGGCGGGCATGTTCTACGACCTGGAGCGTATAGAGGTGCTGAAAGGCCCGCAGGGCACCCTGTACGGACGCAACGCGACGGGCGGCGCGGTCAACGTCATCGCCGCCCGGCCGGTGATCGGCGAAACGAGCGGCTTCATCCACACCGAGCTCGGCAACTATGACACCGTCAAGAGCTCGGCGGCGATCAACGTGGCCGTCAACGATACGGCCGCGTTCCGATTCTCCGGCCAGTACGTCGAGCGCGACGGCTACTTCAACGACGGCTACGACGACGAGGATTCGCATGCGGCGCGCGCCCAGTTCCGCCTCGACAACGCCGCGGTGGACTTCTCGATCATGGCCGATTACGCACACATTGGCGGAAAAGGCGTCGGCGGTACGATCATGCCCTTGCTCGCGGGCGAGGAAAGGCTCGGTCCCAGCGACCCGCGCGTCATCGCCGAGTACCTCACGCGCGTGCCGACGCCGCCGGTGCCGCAGATATTCGCGCGCGACGACGGCTACTACACGACCGACACCGAGCCCCTGCGCAGCGACGGCTACGCGATCGTCACCGACCCGGTCGACCTCAGCCCCACGGGCGGGTTCGACGCAGGGGACGTGGGCGCCTCGCTGCGGCTGGCCGTCGAGGGCGCCGACGGGGAACCGGTCTTCGTCGGCGTCGGGCCGGCCGCCGACGTCGCCGCGTTCCTCGGCGGCGCGGGGCACACCGTGCTCGACGACTGGAACGGCAGCGGCTTCGACGAGTGGGGCGGCGAGCTCGACTACGAGCAGGTCGCCGGCGGGCGGCTGCGCTCGCCGCCGGGGAGCGAGGACTTCTGGGCGGCGAGCAGCGAGGGCGCGGGCGAGCAGGTGCTCGAGTGGGACGTAGCCGGCGGCACCTGGACGCTGCTCGTGGCCAACGCCGACGCGAGCCGCCCCGTCGCGGTCGAGGCGGAGGCGGGGCTGCGGCTGGGCTGGCTGGTCTGGGTCGGCGTCGGCCTCACCGTGCTCGGCCTGCTCATCAC
>PKRJ01000023.1 GCA_017577365.1 Gammaproteobacteria bacterium
GTTCGAGGGCGTCGACGATCTTGAGCTCGTCGGTGTCGCCGCGGCCTTCGGCCACGAGCGCATCGACGGAGATCGGCTCGCCGAAGTCGATGCGCAGCGTCCCGCCGAAACGGGGCCTCGCCCGCTGCGGCGGCCAGGCTTCGTACGTTCCCGAGATCCGCGTCGGGACGACGAGGCACTGGCTCCCCTTCAGCAGGACGCCGACGCCCGGCCGAAAGGGCGTGAGCTCCCCGGTCGGGGAACGCCGGCCTTCGGGGAACCAGACGACCGACGAGCCGCGATCGAGCAGCGCGCGTGCGGTGCCGATGGCGCCGGCGAGATCCTGGTCCGGATCGACGGGGAAGACGCGCGTCGCGCGGCTCACGAAACGGCTGATCGGGCCCGCGTACATGACGCCGACCCAGCCGGCCCAGTAGGTGTCGCGCAGCACGCGGCCGGGCAGCGCGGCCGCGATGGCGAGCGGGTCGAGATAGCTCAGGTGATTCGGCGTGATCGCGAGGCGGCGATCGATGGGGAGCCGTTCCGCGCCGTGCACCTCGAGCTTGTAGAGCAGACGCACCAACAGCCTGTCGAGCGCGAACAGCAGCGCACCGACCGCACGCATCGGCGCGCTTTGGCGGGGCGGCGCCGCGGCGGTCTTCGACGGAGACGTGGTATCGCCCGCCGTCTCGGCGCGGTGAACCTCGGTCATGAGATCCCTGAGCGAAAGCACGCGGCTGACCGCGGCAGCCGGCAGCGATACGTGGAAGCGCTGCTCGAGCTCCAGCGTCAGCGCGACCCAGCCGAGCGAATCGATTTGCAGGTCGAGCTGCGGGCTCATATCCAGGTAGAGCGCGCGATCGGGATAGCGCTCCTTCAGCCATTCCCACACCGCGCGCGTCGTCGGCGTCGCTTCCACCAGCGCGCGATCCGCCTCGCTGAGCTCGACCGGCACGGCCTCGAGCGGGCGACGGTCTGCTTTCTCGAAAAGCTCGGGGAGGAGATGACGCTTGATCTTGCCGAGGCGCGTGCGGGGCAGCGGCTCGCGCACGGCACGAAAATCGACGACGCGCTGATACGGCGGCAACCTGGCCGCGAGCTGCTCGATTTCCTCTTTCAGCAGCCGCAGCACGCCGAGGCCGCCGCGGCGGCGTACCTCGTCCTCGTCGGGCACGACGAGCGCGACGAGCGCGCCTTTGCGCTCGAAAATGCCGATCTCGCGGAGCAGGGGAGTCGCGTAGCACTGCTCCACTTCCTCGGGGAAGATGTTCTTGCCGTCGGGCAGAACGATGACTTCCTTGCTGCGGCCGACGATGTGCAGGAAGCCTTTGTCGTCGAGGAAGCCGAGGTCTCCCGTGCGGAACCATCCGTCCGCGGTGAACGCCTCGCGCGTCGCCTCGTCGTTGTGCCAGTAGCCCGAGAAGACGTTCGGTCCGCGCGCGAGGATCTCGCCGTGAGGCGCCTCGGGAGGACGATCGATGCGGATCTCGACGCCGGGAATCGGCCGGCCCTCGGTGCCGAGGCGCCGTTTGCGCAGCGAGTTGAACGTCAAGACGGGCGCGGTCTCCGTCAGGCCGTAACCGGTCAGCACGGTCCAGCCCATCGCCTCGAGATTCTCGGCAAGCTTCGGGTCGAGCTTCGCGCCGCCGCATCCCAGGATCTTGAGCTTCGGTCCGACGGCCGAGTGCACCGAGCGGAACAGCAGCCGGCCGATCGGGAGCCCCGTGAGCCGCCTCACGCGGAGGCTCAGCGACAGCAAGCGGCGGAAGAGACGCTCTTTCCGCGCCCCGGCGGCTCTGACCCGGGCCTCGATGCCCTGCCACACGGCCTCGTACAAGCTCGGCACGCCGAGCAGCGCGGTCGCCTCGGAAATCTTCGCCGCGCCGGTGATCTCGGGGCCCGTGACGCCGGACGGGATGACCATTCTTGCGCCGAGCCCCAGCACGACGAGCATGCCGACCGTGAACGGGTACGTGTGATGCAGCGGCAGAGGCATCAATACGCGATCGGCGGGACCGATGAGTTTCGCTTCGATCAGCGCTTCGGCGTCGGAGGCGAGATTGCGATGCGTCAAAGGCACCGCCTTCGGCGTACCCGTCGTTCCCGACGTATAGAGCAGCGATGCGGTCTGATCCGGCAGCACCTCGACCGGGGTTTCGGTTGCCGGGGCTTCGACCCGGTCGAGCGAGTCCGCGTCGAGCAGATGATAAGCCTCGAGCGCGCTCGGCCCTCCGGCGAGCTCCTCGACGTGCTTGCGCGTCGTGAACGCGAAGCGCGGCGTCGCATGGCGGACGACGCCGGCGAGCTGCTCGCGGCTCGTTTGATCGTCGACCGGCACGGCGACCGCGCCGATCGACACGATCGCGAAGTACGCGGCGATCCAATCGGGACCGTTCGGCGCGCACAACAGCACGCGATCCCCGGCGCCGATGCCGCGGGCCGCGAGGGCGCGCGCCGTTCGCCGAATCCGTTCGTGCAACGCGGCGAAGCTCACGATCTCCGCGCCGCTCGGCGTGAAGACGTGGATCGCGGGCGCCTCGCTGCGCTCGGCGAAGGAGGCGGCGAGCTCCGTCAACGTTTGCATAGCCACGCCAGTGTACCGCTTCGCGCGCGGTCGTCGCTCGCCCCGTTATCCGTACGTCGCCGGATTGTCCGGCTGCAGCGCGGTGCTCCGGAGCGCATACTTACGCCTTTTCCGAACCGAAAAGACCGATGGAGCTCAAGTTTCTTGGCGCCGCCGGCGGCGTGACCGGCTCATGTTATCTGCTCCGCACGTCGCGCCATACGCTTCTGCTCGAGTGCGGGCAGATCCAGGGCAGCAAGGACGACGAGGAGCTGAACCGTGCGCCGTTCCCGGTGCCGGTCGACGAGATCGACGCGGTCGTGCTGAGCCACGCGCACATCGATCATTCCGGGCGGCTCCCGCTCCTCTACCGCGAGGGCTACCGCGGCCCGATTCATACGCATTCGGCGACCCGCGCGCTCTGCTCGATCATGCTCCGCGATTCGGCGTACCTCCACGAGAAGGATGCCGAGTGGGAGAACAAGAAGCGGCGACGGAAAGGGTTGCCGACGATCACGCCGCTCTATACGCAGGAAGACGCGCAGGCCGTGATGGCGCTCTTCCGCGGCCACGAGTACGGCGAGCGGAACGAGATCCTCCCGGGGATCGAGCTGCGGCTATCGGATGCCGGGCACATCCTGGGCTCCGCGATCGTCGAGCTGTGGATCGAGGATGGGGGGCGCCGTACGAAGCTGGTCTTCAGCGGCGACCTGGGCTACCGCCACTCCCCGGTCATGGAGGATCCGGCAAAGATCGAAGAGGCGGATCTCCTGCTGCTCGAGAGCACGTACGGCGACCGCAACCATCGCGCCTTCGATGCGACCCTCGCCGAGCTGAAGTCGATCTTCCTCGAGGCCGCGGAGAGCGGCGGCAACGTGCTGATCCCGGCTTTCGCCGTCGGCCGCACGCAGGATCTCCTGTACCTCATGGCCGAGCACTACGCCGACTGGCGCCTCGATCGTTGGCGCGTGTTTCTCGATAGCCCGATGGGGATCGAGGCGACCGGCATCTATTCGGTCTACCGGCATCTCTACAAGGCGGAGCTCTTCAGGGAACGCCAGCACTGGCCGGTGCTGCCGAATTTCGAGGCGACTCCCACGTCGCAGGATTCGATGCGTTTGAACGAGATCGAGTCCGGCGCGATCATCATCGCCGGCAGCGGCATGTGTAACGGCGGCCGGATCCTGCATCACCTGAAGCACAACGTGTGGCGGCCGGAATGCCACGTCGTGATCGTCGGTTACCAGGCGGAAGGGACGATCGGACGGCGGCTCGTCGACGGCGCGAAGTACGTGAGCTTGTGGCACGAGGAGATTCGCGTCGACGCGAAAATTCATACCGTCGGCGGACTCTCGGCGCACGCGGATCAGCAGGAGCTCGTCGACTGGTATCGCAACTTCGAGCAACGGCCGCCCGTATTCCTCGTGCACGGCGAGGATCGCGCGCGGAAGCCGCTCGCCGCCCGGCTCGAAGCCGAATTCGGCGCGGACGTGCGGTTGCCGAGACGCGGCGACACGATCGCGTTGCCGGCGCGGTGACGGTTCCGCGCCGGCAGCGCGTCATACGAGGTACGCGTAGACGGCCGTGAGCAAGCCGATGAGGCTCGCGAGAAACACGCTGTGCTTGAACGTGAAGCGGAACAGCTGGCCTTCTTGGCTGCGCGACATCCCGGTCGCCGCGACGGCGACCGCGAGGCTTTGCAGCGAGATCATCTTGCCCATCACGCCGCCGGCCGAGTTCGCGGACGCCATGATCGCCGGGTTGAACGACAGCTGATTCGACGTCACGACCTGCAAGTTGCCGAAGAGCGCATTCGCGGACGTATCGCTGCCGCTCAAGAACACGCCGAGCCAGCCGAGCATCGCGCTGAAGTACGGGAACAGCGCGCCGGTCGCGGCGAACGCGAGTCCGAGCGTGACGGTCGCGCCCGAGTAGTTCATCAGATAGGCGACGGCGAGCACCGCGGCGATCGTCACCAGCGAGAAGAAGAGCTGCACGAACACGGCGCCGAGCAAACGGATGTACCGCATCGGCGAGACACGCAGCGTGATCGCGGCGAGAATCGTCGCGAACGCGCAAGCGGTGCCCGCGGCCGAAAGCCAGTTCAGGTTGAATAGCGCGGCATAAGGTCCCGCGGCGTCGACGGCGGGCGGCACGCGCTCGACGAAATTGTGCAGACCCGGCCATTCGATCTGCGTATACGCGAACGGCAAGCCGTTCATCCACCGGATCGCGGACGGCGTGCCCCAGACCAGCACGAACGCGACGAGGAACAGGTACGGCGACCACGCGAGCAACGACTCGCGGGCGTTGTGCTTCTTCACCGTGAGCACCGCTTGCGTCTCGCCTTCGAGATGGAAGTCGTCCGACGGCTGCCAGAACTTGAACAGCACGACGAGACCGACGATCGCGGTCAGCGCGGAGACGATGTCGACGAGGTGCGGGCCGACGAAATTCGATACGAAGAACTGCATCGTCGCGAAGCACAGGCCGCAGACGACCGCCGCCGGAATCACGCCTTTTAGCGCGCGGAAGCCGCCCATCACGAGGATCAGGTAGGCCGGGATGAAGACCGCGATCGGCGCGCAGAGCCGTCCGACCCATGCGCTCAACAGTCCCTCGTCGAGGCCGGTCACTTGCGCGAGCGTAACGACCGGGATGCCGATCGAGCCGAACGCCACGGGCGCGGTATTCGCGAGCAGGCAGATCGCCGCGGCGAAAAACGGCGAGAAGCCCAGACCCGTCAGCATCGCGGCCGCGACCGCGACGGGGGTGCCGAAGCCGGCCGCGCCTTCGATGAACGCGCCGAGCGCGAACGCGATCAGCATCGCCTGGAGGCGTCGGTCCGCGGTCAGTCCGCCGATCGAGTCCTTGATGATCTCGAATTTACCGGTCTCGAGCGTCAGGCGATACAGGACGATCGCCCAGTAGACGATCCAGCCGATCGGGAAGAGGCCGAACGCTGCACCGAACGTCGTCGCACCGATCGCGGCGCCGACGGGCATGTCGTAGACGAGGAGCGCAACGACCAGCGCCGCGGCGAGGCCCGACAGCGCCGACATCCACGCGGGCTTGCGGAGGACTCCGAGCAGAAGCAGCAGCACGAATATCGGCAGCGCCGCCGCGAGCGCGGAAAGAGCGAGGCTATCGCCGATCGGGACATAGTTTTGCTGCCACATCCGTGAGTCTCCCCCCTATTGACGTTCTCGTTCGTTTCGCCGCGCACACGCCCGTCGAGCGGGCGAAGGATCGTAGCCCCCGCTACTTCCCGAAAGAACACGCGGTCAGAATATTCCGTAATCGACGATATCGTCGAAGAAGCCCGAGACGGTGAGCGTGACGGTCACCGGGAAATCGTTGTAGTTCAGCCAATACCAACCGTGCTCGCCGTCGAACGGCGCGACCAGCGAGCCGTGCCCCCCGGACGCCTCCTGGTGCTCGATGTAGCGGACGAAGAAATTCGGCCCCGCGTCGGGCGTATGACCGTGGAAATCCGAGTACACGGTTCCGCGATCGGTCGTCCACGAATAGAGCGCGGCCTGCGCGGTGCGGAGCACGAGCTTGACCTCCGTTTCCTGCTCCGGCGGAATCACGATCTCGAGCGTCTCGGTGCGCGCCGGGCTCTCGTGAGCCTGGTGGACCGCGGGATTCGGCAACGGCACCGGCTCGCCGTAATCGGGAATCGTCACTTCGGTCACGCGCTCGTTGCCGCCGACGACGTCGACGATCTCGAACGTGCGGACGGGCGCGCTCTCGGACAAAGCCGTGAGCCCAAGAGCGCGGCCGACGCCGAGCGGATCGATGCCGTACTCGGCCGGTAGCACGAAGGCGACCAGCGCGACGGCCGCGGCGGCAGCCGCGAGCAAGGCGCTGAGCGCGAGTCGCTTCCCCGAAGGCGGCTCGAAGCCGGGAGCGGGTGTCTGCGGCATTGGAACGAGGATCTCCCCGGAACGGAGCGGACAGTTTACACGCAGGCCGATTCGAGGGAACCGGACCGAGAAGGGCGGGGCCGGCCCGGCGCAGCGACGGTGCAGGGCGCGCCGAAGGGCGGAAAGGGGCGGCGGCCGTCAGTCCGAATCGTTGCGGCGGAAGAGCTCGGGCTCGAGCTCGTGCTTGTGCAGAAGCTTGTAGAACTCGGAGCGGTTACGCTCCGCGAGCCGTGCGGCCTGCGCGACGTTGCCTTCGGTCATCTCGAGCAGGTGCGTGAGGTACTCGAACTCGAACTGGTCCCTGGCCTTCGCGAACGGCAGGAAGGCCTTCTCCTTACGCCGCAGCGCGCGCTGCACGAGGCTCGCGGGAATCAGCGGCGCGGTGGCAAGCACGACGCATTGGTCGACGACGTTGGCGAGCTGACGGATATTGCCCGGCCAAGGGGCCGACATCATCAGCTCCATCGCTTCCTTCGAGAACCCGGTCACCTCGACGGCCGCGTTCCGCCGCTCCTTGCGCGCGCGCTCGAGCAGATGGTCCGCGAGCAGCGGGATGTCCTCGCGCCGTTTCGAGAGGGGCGGGATCTCGAGCGTGACGACGTTGAGCCGATAGTAGAGGTCCTCGCGGAACGTCTTCTCCGCGACGGCCGCCTCGAGGTTCTGATGCGTGGCCGAGATCACGCGGACGTCGACCGGCCGTGAATGGGTCGATCCGACGGCGCGCACCTCTTTTTCCTGTAAGACGCGCAAGAGCTTCGCCTGGAACGGCAGCGGCATGTCGCCGATCTCGTCGAGAAACAGCGTGCCGCCGTCGGCCGCGGCGATCAGGCCTTCCCGCGCCTGCGTCGCGCCGGTGAAGGCGCCTTTCTCGTGGCCGAACAGCTCCGCTTCGAAGAGCTGCTCGGGGATCGCCGTGCAGTTGACCGCGACGAGCGGCTTGTCCTTGCGACGGCTCGCCTTGTGGATCGCGCGCGCGAGCAACTCCTTGCCCGTGCCGCTCTCGCCGCGAATCAGCACGCTCGCGTCGCTCTGCGCGACCATCCACGCTTCCCGCAGCAGCGTCTTCATCGCGGAGCTGCGCGTGATGATCTCCTTGCTCCACTCCGCGTCCTCGAACGGCTCCTCGCTCGATTCGCCGAACATGCGCAGCGCCCGCTCGACGATCTCGACGAGCTGTCCGCGCTCGAACGGCTTCGTGAGATAAGCGAAAACGCCCCGCTGCGTCGCGTCCACCGCGTCGGGGATCGTGCCGTGCGCCGTGAGCACGATCACCGGCAACGTCGGCTCGCGGGCGCGAATCGCGTCGAACAGGGCGAGCCCGTCCATGCCGTCCATGCGCATGTCGGTGATCACGACGTGCGGTTTGAAGCCCGGCAGCGCGGCGAGCGCCTTCTTGCCGCTTTCCGCCGTCCTCACGTCGTAGCCTTGCCGCTGAAGACGGATCGCGAGGACCTTGAGCAGGCTCGGATCGTCGTCGACGAGAAGGATTCGTGCCTTGTCGGGCATTTTCAGGGACGACCCACGGATTCGAGCGACAACTGCTCCTCGAGCTTGCGCAGTGCGTCGAGCTGCTGCTCGAGCGTCATGCGGCGCTTTCGCTCCGCGTCGAGCTCGGCTCGTAGTTGCTCGAGCTGCTTCGCCAGGCGCTCGTTCTCGTCGCGAGCTTCGCCGAGGAGGTTCGCGAGCGTCTCGTCCTGGGATGCCGCGTAAACCCGCTCGTTCAGCAGGTGATGCAGCAGCACTGCGAAATCCTTGTGCGACGACGGGGAGTCCGAGTCCCGCTCGATGACGTCGCGCAGGAACCGCGTCGCCTGATCGAGATCGTGATACGGACTGTTCGGCGCGCTCAGCAGCAGCGATAAACGAATCGCCGCATCGTTCGACCAGAACGCATCGCCGAACGCGAGGGTGCGGTAATGTTCCGCGAGCTGCCGCGCATCGACCTCGCGCACGTGGTTGCCGAAGCGCACGAGCTCGGCGAGCTCGTCCGGCCGTTCGGACTCGGCGGCGGTCGGCGCCGGCTCGACCACGGCGTCGCCGCCGCGGCAGCCCATCGCAACGGCCGCGACCGCGGCAAGCAGGAACGCGCTAGCGCGCCGCTTTCCGCTCGGGGCCGGCGATCGGAATCGCCACACGGAAATGTGCTCCCACCGTCGAGGCGACGACCTCGATATAGCCATCGTGAGCCTCCACGTACTCTTTGGCGATCGCCAGGCCGAGCCCCGTGCCTTTGACGCTTGACTGGTACTCTGCCCGGCCCTGCTGGAACGGCTCGAAGATCTTCTCTTTCTCCGCGTCGTCGACGCCGGGGCCGGTATCCTTGACGTCGACGATGGCATAACCGTCACGCTCGCTCAACGACAGCCAAACCCGCCCCCCGGGCGGCGTGAACTTGATGGCGTTGGCGAGCAAATTGTCGAGCACTATTCTAAGCTTATTCTCGTCGCCGCGGACATGGACCGGCTCGAGCTCCTGCTCGACGGCGATGCGTTTGGCCGTCGCCGCGACCTTGTGCGCCGCCGCGACCGAGACGATCAGGTCCCGCATCGAGACGGCCTCGGTCACCTTCAAATCGGTGACGATCTCGAGCGTCTTCCCGAACTGGAGCAAGTCCTCGATGAGCTTCTGAAGGTGCACGCTGCTCGAGCAGATCAGGTTGGAGATCTCCGCCTCCTCGGGCGACTTGTCGTTCAAGCTTTCCGCGAGCAGCTCCGCGCCCTCACGGATCGTCGTCAGCGGCGTCTTGAGCTCGTGCGAGATATGCCGGAGGAACGTCAGCTTCTGATGCTCGAGCTCCTGGATGCGCAGCCGCAGCCAGTCGAGCTCGCGCCCGAGCTCCTCCACGTCGCGGGGGCCGTGCACGCGGATCGGCTCCGAGAACTCCCGTCCGCCGAGCCGGCGGATCGCGCGACCGACCTCGCGCATCGGCCGCGTGATGAGGATGACGAATACGCCGGCAAGGATCAGCGTCGCCGGAATCACCGCCGCCGCTTGCAGCAGCAGGGTGCGTTGCACCTGGGCGGCCGTGTTCGTCGTGTAATTGCCCTGTTGCTCGATCAGCTTGCTGCTTTCGGAAAGCACGATGCGCGCGCGGTTCGCGAGCTCGGCCCAGACCTCCGGCCGGTTCTCTTCCGCGAGCCTCTCGGAGGGCTCCCCCGACGGCGTGTGCAGCCGCTGGTAGAACGCCTCCTCTTCCTCGCCGAGCGCCATCAGCTGCTCGCGGCCGAGCTCCGTCAAGTTCAACTGGGCGAGGTTGTCGACGGCGTTACGGAAGTTCGCGCGCCGCTCGAGGTAGCTCGTATGGAAGGCCCTGTCGCCGCCGAACGCGTAGAACTGCCCGAGCGCTCGCTGCATCTCGGTGAGCTGCTCGACGAGAGAGCGGCTTTGCTGCGTGGCGATCTCCGCCTCGATCAGCGCCGCACGGCTGGCCTGGGCGAGTCGGTCGACCTGCACGATCGCGGTGACGACCGCGGCGATCAACGGCGCCTGCACGACGGCGAAGCCGAAGAGGATCAGGCGGATGATCGAACGGGGGCGGTACAAGGTCGGTATCTTGATCTGCAGACCACGCCGCGACGCGCGGCTCGCCGAAAAGCTACCACCGCGCGAAAGAAAAACCGACGGGAAGCGGGGAGGAGGGCCTCCCGTCGGTAAAGGCCGGCCTGGAAACCGCATGCTTCCGAAGTCGAATCAGCCGGTGAGACAAGCCGGAAGCCGCCGGGTTCCGCGCTCGTCCACGACACCGATCCGACGAATCACGGCCGGTGCGCTGCCTGCAGATACTCGAACGGCGTGAGCTCGCCGTCGTCGTTCTCGTCGGCCTCGGCGAAGAGTCCGGCGAGCACGACATCGCGCATGGCTTCGTTGCGTGAGATGCGTCCGTTACCGTCGACGTCGAGCTCGGCGAACGGCGCGACCGACGGCTCGGCACAAGCCGTGACCAAGAGCGCCGCGCTCCCCGCGAGAAACGAACCCGTCATCGTGCGCGTCGAAGTCATGTCGCCCACTACATTGCAAGCGACATGCCAGCCGATCGGGCGCGAAATCTCGGCAATTGTGCGCCTTTGTACGCGCGTCCTCGTCGCGTCGAAGCGATGGAACGCACTCGACGCGTGCCGACGGCACTGTCGAGAAGGCCGAGTGTCGTCGATAGGCGGCACGTCCTTCGACGCGGAAAAACCAGCGTTTCGTAGGGCCGCCTCGCAGCGTGATCGTGAAGGGCTCGAGCAGTGTTGGGCGCAGGTGACACATTTTCCCGGCGCAACGCGGATCGAAACGCTTCGACGCGCGCGAAAGCACGCTAATGCGCGGCAAATAAGGCGTGGCATACGTCTTGCAATCGTGCCCGGCGAGGGGAGGCCGGAGTGCTTCCCAGGTTGGTAATAACGGCAGTCATGGAGAAAAGACAGATGAAAGCACGAGTACCCGTCACGCTACTGGCTATTGGCTTTTCCGCAGCTGCTCTCGCTCAAGGTCAAGCGCCTTCCTTCGAGGAGGTCGACCAGAACAGCGACGGCATGATCTCGCAGGATGAGGCTGCGCAGGTCGAGGGCCTGGACTTCGCGACGGCGGACCAGAACCAGGACGGTCAGCTGGATCGCGAGGAGTATCGTCAGGCCACCGAGCAGCAGTAAGCTGCGTCGTCGCGGGCGGCCGAGCTCGGTCGCCCGCGCTTCTCTCGTCTGCACCCACCTCTGGCCCGCATCAGTGTTCTACCCTATAGACTTCGCGTGATGTACTGAGTCGATTACTTCCGCATTGGACTTGTATCTCCGCTCTACGCTACGCTGTTCGCATTAGCCGAAGAAAAAAACATTTGCGGGCGGGGAACGAGCAATGCGCGCACGTCACGTGCAGTCTCGGCTGGGCTTAGGCGCGCTCGCGGTCTTTGTTTCGCAAGCGCTTGTCGCACAGCCGTCGAGCGAACCGATCGAGCAGATCGAGGTCGTCGGAACGACCCCGCTCGGTGCGTTGGCCGACGCGGACAGCATCGCGGCGAACGTCCAGCGCGCCACATCCGAGCAGCTTCGCGAGCGGGGCGCGCTTGACCTCGCAGATTTCATGCGGCGCAGCCTCGGAAGCGTTTTCGTCAACGAGGCGCAGAACAACCCGCTTCAACCCGACCTCCAGTATCGCGGCTTCGTCGGCTCGCCGCTGCTCGGCCTGCCGCAAGGCATCGCGGTTTACCAGGATGCCGTCCGAATCAACGAGCCGTTCGGCGATACGGTCAACTGGGCGCTGATTCCGGAGTCGGCGATCGATACGGTCTACGTGATGCCCGGCTCGAATCCGCTGTTCGGCCTGAACGCGCTCGGCGGGGCGATCGCGATCGAGACGAAGGACGGCTTCACGCATCCGGGCACGAGGGCCGAGGCGTATACCGGTTCGTTCTCGCGCCTCGGGATGGAGGCCGAGACCGGCGGCTCGGTCAACGACCGGCTCGCGTGGTTCGTCACCGCGTCTCGCTTCGACGAGGACGGCTGGCGCGATTACTCGCCGTCGGAAGCGACGCAGTTCTTCGGGAATATCGGCTGGCAGTCGAGCCGGAGCAAGATCGAGCTCGGCCTGACGTATGCCGATACGGATCTGATCGGCAACGGCGCGGCGCCGGTGCAGCTCCTCGCAGTGGATCGGAGCGCGATTTTCACCCGCCCGGATCAGACGCAGAACGAGCTGATGCTGCTCAGCCTGAAAGGGGAGCATGCGATCTCTGACCGGCTGACGCTTAGCGGCAACGTGTTCCGTCGCAGCAGCGATATCGCGACGTACAACGGCGACGACTCCGACTTCGAGGAGTGCGAGGACGTCGCCGGATTCATGTGCGAGGAAGAGGACGGCGAGGAGGAGCTCATCTTCGACCCGGACGGTTCGCCGATTCCCGCCTCCGACGCGATCGAAGGCGCGACCGTCAACCGCACCGATACGCAACAGGACGCGATCGGCGCGAGCCTGCAGGCGGTTTGGTCCACGGCGATCGCCGGGCGTGAAAGCCAGCTCGTCGTCGGTGCCGTCTACGACGAGAGCGATATCGCGTTTCACGCGAGCACCGAGCTCGGCGCGCTCGACTCGACTCGTCTCGCCGTCCCGGGCGGCGTATTCGTCGGCGATTCGTTCACCGCGATGAATGCCGACACGCAGAATCTCGGGCTCTATTTCGCGGCGATCGTGCAGCTCGCCGAGCGGCTCAGCCTGACGGTCGCGGGCCGCTACAACTCCACCGAGATCACGCTCGTCGATCGGCTCGGCACCGCGCTCGACGGACATCACGAGTTCGATCGCTTCAACCCGGCGATCGGTATCACTTATGCGCTTACGGATACCGTGACCGCGTACGCGGGCTACAGCGAGTCGAACCGCGCGCCGTCCCCGGTCGAGTTGACGTGTGCCGACGAGAACGATCCCTGCCGACTGCCGAACGCGTTCGTCGCCGATCCGCCTCTCGAGCAGGTCGTTGCGAAGACGTTCGAGGCGGGCGTGCGAGGCGCCGGAGAACGCCTCGCTTGGCACGCGGGCGTGTTCGCCACGACCAATCACGACGACATCCTTTTCATCAGTGCCGGTGCGCTGACGAACCAAGGATTCTTCGACAACGTCGGCCGGACGCGGCGCCTCGGCCTCGAGCTCGATGCGAGCGGAAAGCTCGGCGAGCGATTCAGCTGGTTCGCGAACTACACCTGGCTCGACGCGACGTTCCGCAACTCGTTCTTCGTGCCGAGCCATCACCATCCGCTCGCCGTCGACGGCGAGATCCTCGTCGAACGCGGCGACGCGCTGCCCTTGATCCCGAGCCGCTTGCTCAAGGCCGGCTTCAGCGCGGAAGTCGCACCTCGTTTGACGGTCGGCGCCGACGTCTTGGCGAGCGGGTCGATGCACCTGCGCGGCGACGAGGGGAACCTGCTCGACAAGGTCGATGGCTACACGATCGGCACGTTCCGTGCCGAGTACACCGTGAACGACAATACTCGCGTGTTCGCTCGTGTCGAGAACGTGCTCGATTCCGACTACGAAACGTTCGGCGTATTCGGCGAGGCCGACGAGGTGCTCGGCGACGAGTACGACGATCCTCGCTTCTTCTCACCCGGAGCCCCGCGCGCCGCGTGGGTCGGCATCCGCGTCTCGTTCTGAGCGCGCGTCGGTCGGAACGTATTTTGTTGGCGAACGAAAGTCCGTGACGAAGTTCCGTTACATCCGCGCCGACCGCGGTTAATTTCCCCACGTCTGGAACGGCGGCACGTCGCGCCGACTCTCGAGAACTTTCCCCTACGTCGTCGCAAAGCGAGAGCATCGGGCAGGCGGAACGTTCGACACGGCCCGGTCGAGCGCCGCCGTCCGCGGCCCGACGACAGGATGCGATGGAGAGCGGTGACATGGCGACGGTGAGGAAACCGGAGCTCGAACGGAATCGACGGATCTTGGTGGTCGACGATAACCGGTCGGTCCACGACGATTTCCACAGGATTCTTGCGGGCGGGCCGCAGCGATCGAAGCTCGAAGTGCTGCATGCCGAGCTTCTCGGCCGAGAGATTTCTCGGAACGACGACTCCTTCGAGCTCGACTCGGCCTTTCGCGGCGACGAGGCGCTCGAGCGGGTGCGTGTCGCGAGGCAAGCGGACCGTCCGTACGCGCTCGCGTTCGTCGACATGTGCACGGGGACGGGGCGCGCGGGTATCGAGACGGCGGCGAGCTTACTCAAGGAGGATCCGGAGCTCGGCGTCGTGCTCTGCTCGGCTTACTTGGATTGCAGCTGGGAGCACATCGCAGCCGCGCTCGGGAACACGGATCGGGTCGTGATCCTCAAGAAGCCGTTCGATCCGGTCGAGGTCAGGCAGCTGGCGCACGCGCTGCAGAAGCGATGGGAGCTCGCGCGCGAGCTCGCGACGAGAGTGGAGAACCTCGAAGCGATCGTCGCCGAGCGCACGCGCGAGCTCGAGGCGTCGAACGAGAAGTTGCGTTGCGAAGCCGCGGCGCGCGAGGAAGCGATGCGCAAGCTGGCCGAGACGAACGAGCGGATCAAGGCGCTTGCATATCAGGACGGGCTGACCGGTCTACCGAACCGAAGGCTTCTCGACGAGCATCTCGAGAAGGTTCTCGCGAGGGCACGGCGCAAGGGGACGGAGTTCGCCGTGCTGTTCATCGACTTCGACAACTTCAAGCTCATCAACGATACCGTCGGGCATCAGGCTGCGGACGGCGTGTTGAGGCAGCTCGCCGAGTCCCTGAGCGACTTGATACGCATGGAGGACATGCTGAGCTACGCGGACACCGAGGGCGACATCGAGACGACCATCAGCCTCGAGCCGATCACCGATTCCGTGCTGTCGCGCCTCGGCGGCGACGAGTTCGTCGTGCTGTTGCCCGAGACGCGCGACCGCTTCGCGGCGGGCGTGGTCGCGAACCGCATTCTCAAGCATCTCGAGCGGCCGATACCGACCGAGAAGGGCGACCTCGTCGTCACGGCGAGCATCGGCATCGCGACGTATCCCCACGACGGTCAAACGGGCGACGAGCTGATCCGCAACGCCGATACGGCGATGTACCACGCGAAGCAGCAGGGGAAGGCGGCGTATTCGTACTACGCCGAGGAGATGAACGCCGCTTCGGTCGAGCGCTTGAAGATCGAGAACCGTCTTCGTCTTGCGCTCGAAGAGGATCGGCTCGAGCTGCGTTATCAGCCGCGCATCGAGCTCGCGACGGGCAGACTCGTCGGCGCGGAGGCGCTCCTCAGGTGGCACGACGAGGAGCTCGGCGACGTCGAGCCCGCGAAGTTTATTCCGGTCGCCGAGGACAGCGGGCTGATCTTTCCGCTCGGCGAATGGGTGCTCGAGCACGCGTGCCTGCAGGCGGCGGCCTGGCGCCGCGAGGGTCTCGGTCCCGTGACCGTCGCCGTCAACGTATCGGCCATGCAGGTCAGCAGGTACCAGTTCCCCGATAGCGTCGCGCGCGCGCTCGAGCGGAGCGGGCTCGCGCCCGAGCTGCTCGAGCTCGAGCTGACGGAGACCGCGGTGGCGTTCCTGCGTGACCGGGCGGAGGCGGTTCTCGGCGAGCTGCGCGAGCTGGGCGTTCGCCTGTCGCTCGACAATTTCGGCACCGGTCAGTCGTCGCTCGGCCAGCTCAAGCGTTTTCCGCTCGCGGCGCTCAAGGTGGATCGCGGATTCGTCGCGGGTTTCGGCCGGGACCCGGACGCCGCGTCGGTCGCCCAGGCCGCGATCGCCATCGCGCGAACTTTCGGCCTCGTCGCGATCGCGGAGGGAGTCGAGAACGCAATGCAAGCCGAAGTCCTCACGAACCTCGGCTGCCACTTCGCGCAAGGCGACTACTTCGGCATGGCGGTCGCTCCCGAGCGCATCGCGGCGCGCTTGCGGAGCTGAGACCTCGGCGCGAGCGGCGGCGCGTCGCTTCCCAGCCGCCGTTGGCACGTTGATTGCTGCCGTGCAAATGCCGTTCCGGGGGTGCGTGCATGGCGCGAATACGTCAAAGGCCTTTTGGGAGCGTCCTCGTCACCGCGTTCCTCGCGGTCGGCGGGATGAGCTGCTCGGCGGCCTATTACCGTGCGCTCGAGACCATCGGCATCGAGAAGCGTGACGTCCTCGTCGACCGCGTCGAGGACGCCCGCGACGCTCAGGATGCCGCGGCGGAGCAGTTTCGTTCGGCGCTCGACCAGTACCGGAGCGTCGTCGCTTTCGAGGGCGGCGATCTGGAGGAGATGTACGACCGTCTCAACGGATCCTACGAGGCGAGCGAGCGGCGTGCGCGTGCGGTGACCGAGCGCATCGACGCGGTGGAGCGAGTGGCCGGCGACTTGTTCGCCGAATGGGAAGGGGAGCTCGACGAGTACTCCGATCCCGGTCTTCGGCGTCGCAGCGAACGGTTGCTCACGGAGACGCGTAATCGTTACGGCGACGTCATCGCCGCGATGCGCCGCGCCGAAGCGGCAATGTTCCCGGTGCTCGAGCTCTTCCAGGACCAGGTGCTCTTCTTGCGGCACAACCTGAACGCTCGCGCCATCGGCGCCCTCGAGACGGAGCTCGATGCGATCGAAGAAGCGACGTCGGAGCTCCTTGCCGAGATGGAGCGCGCGATTGCCGAGGCGAGCGAATTCATTCGCTCGATGGGGTGAATGGCACGCGCCTTGCACAAGGCGGCCTGATTCGAAACGGAGAACCGACCATGAACGAGCATCGAGCCGCACTGCGGGCGATCAAGGGGTTGATGGTGTCGGCCTTGCTCGCCGCTGGTCCGGCGGTCGCGCAGGATATCGACCTCGCCGAGCTGCGAGAGCTCGATGACGATCGCACCGACATCACGTACGAAGGGATGAGCGTGCACGATCTCGAGGAGCTCGATATCGTGCGCGAAGGCCAGAGAATCGGCGAGGTCGAGGACGTGCTCGCAAGAAACGACGAGGTCGTCGCTCTGGTCGTCGATCTCGAGGGCAACCTGCCCGGTCTCGGCGATCGCGACGTCGTCGTTCCGATCGGCGAGATCGAGCTCGTCGAGGGTCGAAGGCAGGCGGAGCTGTCGCTCACCGACGAGGAGCTCGCAAAGCTTCCGGACTGGAACGATTGACCGCGCTCAGACGAGCAACGCGAGGATCACCGCGCCGAGCACGAGCCGGTAGAGCACGAACGGCAGCATCCCGAAGCGCGTTAGCCACTTCAGGAAGAAGTGGATGCACACAAACGCGGTGATCGCCGAAAGCGCGGCGCCCGCGGCGAAAGGCCCCCAGTCGACCGGGTCAGGTCGAGCGACGAGCTCGCCGGCCTCGAGCGCGGCCGCAAGCCCCGTCACGGGGATCGCGAGCAGGAACGAGAAGCGCGCCGCGCCTTCCCTCGACAAGCCGGCGAGAAGCCCGGCCGTTATCGTGATGCCGGACCGGGACGTGCCCGGAACGAGCGCAATGGCCTGCGCGCAGCCGACGACCACCACGTCGCGCCACGTCAGCGAGTGCTCGGTCCGCGAGCCGTGACGGGTATCCGCGAACCAGAGCAGCAGACCGAAACCGATCGTCGTCGCGGCGATGACCGTCGGCGAGCGTAGCGTCGTTTCCACGATATCGTTGAAGGCCAGACCGGCGAGGCCTACGGGAACGGTGCCCCATAGCACCGCCCACGCGAGACGGCTGTCGCCGATGCTGCGCCGAGCGAACAGCGAGCGCGTGAAGTCGACGGCCATGCGGCCGAGCTCCGCTCGAAAGTACACGATGACCGCGAGCAGCGTGCCGACATGCACCGCGAGATCGAACGCCAGGCCTTGATCGGGCCAATCGGTGAAGCGCGGCACGAGGATCAGATGAGCGCTGCTCGAGATCGGAAGGAATTCGGTGATGCCCTGCACGATCGCGAGGACGACGATCTGGAGCCAGCCGATCGGCGCCGTATGTTCGCTTGCGAGTAAATCCATAGAGTCGAAGTTGCTCTTCTCCGGCGTCGGTGCGCCGTCCTCGGGTGCGGCTAGTGTAATCGCGTCGGAGCGGTAGGACTCGCCGTCGGCTCACACTTGGAGGGGTGGCATGCTCCTTGCAGCCTCGCGAGTGCCCCAGGGGACGAGGGACTCTCGAGAACACGGAGAAGCGCGAGGGGGCAAGTGAACGCCTTGGCCATCGCGATCGCTCGCAGCGGACGCGTACGTAGGCGCGACGCGTGTCAACGATGAGGCGCGTCGAGCGAGTCCTCGTTGCGGCCGCCTTGCTGCTCGGCGCGGGTAGCGCGAACGCGGAGTTCGTCAGCACACCGGTCACGACCGCGCACGAAGGCTTGCCGTATCGTTACGAGGTCGTCGCGACCGGCTTCGGCCGCGTGCGAATCACCGCGCCGAACGGCTTGCCGCCGTGGCTCACGCTAGTGGAAACCGGGAACGGCACGGCGCTCTTGAGCGGCACGCCTTCGGCCGGCGACAGCGGAGCGGGAATCGTGCTGCGGTCGGAGGATACGTCGTGCACGGCATTCCAGGTGTTCTGCTACCGCTACCAGTTCTTCGATATCGCGATCATCCCGAATGCGCCGCCCGAGATCGTCACGGACCTCGAGGATCAGGTCGCGACGGAGGGCACGCCATTCCGACTCGATTTCGGCGGGGCGTTTCGCGATCCAGACGGCGATTCGCTGTCCTATTCGGTATCCGGCTTGCCGCCGGGGTTCTCGGCTTCGGGGAATGTGATCTCCGGGACCCCCACGCCTGCCGACGTCGACGGCTCGCCGTACGAAGTCTCGATCAGCGCGAGCGACGGGCGGGGTGGCACGGCCGTCGAAACGTTCGCGTTGCGCATCGATGCGCTCGCGCGCGCCGATCTCGCGGTCGAGTCGATCGCGCCGTCGCCGAGCCCGGCGATCGTCGAGCAGCCGGTCGAGTGGTCGTTCGAGATCGTCAATCGCGGTCCGGCCGAAAGCGGCGACGTCGAGCTCGAGATCGTTTTCGCGGGGAGCGAGGTCGAGCTCGGCTCGCATCCGTGTGCCGCGGAAGCCGACCACGAGCGGCAGCGACTCGTCTGCCGCATATCGCCGGTCGAGCCCGACGAGAACGAAACGGTGAGCGTCACGACGACCGCGCCGAATGCGGGCGACGTGTACGTCACCGCGCGGATACGCGGCGGCGCGGATCGACCGATCGATCCGACGACGGCCAACGACGTCGCAACGGCCGCATTGAACGTTGGCGTGGAGCTGCGCACCGACGCCGCGCAGCAGCTCGAAGGACGGCTGCTCGATATCGCTGCCGGCGACGTCGACGCCGACGGTTTCGACGATATCGTCGCGGCCACGCCCGAAGATGCGCCGGCCGCATTGCATCTCAACATCGTCGACCCGACGGGGCTGCATCCGACGCTTCGCGAGAACGGCGCCTCCCGCCGCGGCTTGTCCACGCTTTCGCTCTCGCTCGGCGATCCGGTCGCGAATACCGCGGCGGCGCTCGCCGATTTCGACGGCGATGGCGACCTCGACGCCGTGGTCGTCAATGCGCCGGGGGAGCCCGCATTGGTGTTCGAGAACGACGGGTCCGGCGCATTCGCCGAGGCCGTGCCGCTCGGCGACGGGCGCAGCGACGCGAGGGACGTCGCGGTAGCCGATCTCGACGGCGACGGCCTGCCCGATATCGTGGTCGCGAACGCGGGCCAGAGCGTCGTGTATTTCCGCCGCGGCGATGCGTTCGAGGCCGTGCCGCTGCCGCGTCCGCCGCGCGAGTCGATCGGCGTCGCGGTGCTCGACGCGAACGGTGACGCGCTCCAGGATGTCGTGCTCGCGAACGCGGACGGCGACGCGTCGATCTATCACGGCGACGGCGCGAGGTTCGCGCCGCCGGTGCCGCTCGAAACCGGCCCGACTCGGGCCGTCGCCGCCGGCGATTTCGACGGAGACGGCGCACCCGATCTCGTCTTCGCGCGCACGGTGCCGGGCCCGGACGGCTTGCCGTCGAATCCGGTCTATATCAACGACGGCGCGGGCCGTTTCGGCGTCGCGGCCGAGCTCGGCGCGTCGCCCACGATCGACGTGCTCGTCACGGACCTCGACGGTGACGAACGACTCGATATCCTTTTCGTCAACGCGACGGGCGCGCATCAGCGCTTTCTTGGCGACGGCGACGGGGCGTTCACGCTCGATCCGGCACTGCTCGTCGCGCCGGGCGGCGCGAAGGGCGCGGCGGCGCGCATCGGCCTTCGAGAGACGACGGATCTCCTGATCGCGGGAGCGAACGGGCTCTCGGTGTTCTTCAACGACGGTCTGGGCGCGCTCGGGCTCGGCGACGTCGAGCCGCCCGTCATCGAGCTCGTCGGCGAGCCGGAGATCGCCGTGCAGATCGACGAGGATTACGAGGACCCGGGCGCGATCGCGACCGACGATGTCGATGGGGAGCTGACGGCAAAGGTCGATAATCCCGTCGATACGAAGGTCATCGGCACGTATACGGTGACCTACACCGCGGTCGACGGCGCCGGCAACGAAGCGGTGCCGGTCACGCGGACGGTGAGAGTCGAAACGCGCGCCGCGCAGGGCGGAGGAGGCGGCGGCAGCGTCGGCGCCGTTTGGCTCGCGCTGCTCGCGGTTGCCGCATGGCTCGGCATGCGCAGGTCCGCGTGCTCGGCGCTCGAGGCTCGGGCCGATCGCCGGCCTCGCGAGTAGCCCTGAAATATCTCCGCGCTTGGCGTTTCTCCACGTGCATGGGGGCGATCGGACTTCGGGTATCATTCCCGTGGCCCAAGCCCACGGCCGAGCCGATGCGGGCGCAAGCGGAGTGCTCGTAATAATACGTACGACACTCGGTGCATCGTGCGAATACGATGTTCGCGCCGACCCGGCAGTCCCAGGATTCGAGGAGCAGAGCTGGAGAGACTATGACCACGCCCTTTCCCAAGACACCGGCCTTCATGACGATCGACGAGCCGTTTCGGTTCGAGGGGGAACTGTTCGATCTGGAAGTGGAGGGCGAGATTCCTGCCGAGCTCGAAGGCACGTTCTACCGCGTCGGTCCCGACCAGGCGTTTCCGCCGAAGATGGGAGACGCCAATCCGTTCAACGGCGACGGCATCGTCACGGCGTTCCGTTTCAAGAACGGGCACGTCGACATGCAGCACCGGTACGTCATGACGCACCGCCTCCGCGCCGAGCGCAAGGCCCGTCGAGGTCTCTTCGGCGATTACCGCAACCCCTTCACCGACGACCCGAGCGTCAAGGGCATCGAGCGAACGGTCTCGAACACGAACGTCGTGCCGCACGCCGGCCATCTGCTGGCGATGAAGGAAGACGGCCGGCCCTATGCGATGGATCCGCAGACGCTCGAGACGCGCCAGCTCTGGGATTGGAACGGCCAGATGAAGGCGACGTCGTTCACGGCGCATCCGAAGATCGACCCGGAGACGGGCGATTTCGTCGGCTATGCATACGCCGCGAAGGGCGAGGCGACGAAAGACGTCGCTTGCTATACGTTCGACAAAGAAGGGCGGCTCGTCTGGGAGACCTGGCTCGAGAGCCCGCATGCCGCAATGATCCACGACTGCGGCGTGACCCCGAACTACCTCGTGCTCGCGGTCATTCCGCAGCTCATGGATCTCGAGCGCATCAGGCGCGGCGGCATCTTGTTCCAGTGGCATCCCGAGGTCGATCAGGTCTACATCGTGATTCCGCGCGGCGGCGAAGGGAAGGACGCGCGCTTCTTCCGCGCGCCGAACGCCTTCCCCGGCCACGTGATCAACGCGTTCGAGGACGGTGACAAGGTCTACCTCGACCTGCCGGTCGTCAACGACAACGTGTTCTGGTTCTTCCCGGATGCGAGCGGACGCGCGCCCGACCCCGCGAGCCTGCGGACGCAGATCGTGCGTTGGTGCTTCGATATGAGCTCGAAGGGCGATAAGCCCACCGCGAAGATCATCGCAGAGGTCGCGGCGGAATTCCCGCACGTCGATGACCGCTACGTCGGCCGTCCTTATCGCTACGCGTTCATGCAGGCGACCGACCACACGAAGCCGTACAACCCGGAGAAGGCCGGTCCGATCATGGGCTTCTTCTTCAATACCTTCGTGTCGATCGACATGGCGACCGGGGAGACGAAGTCGTACTTCGTCGGCGATACGTCGAGCACTCAGGAGCCGGTTTTCGCGCCGCGCAGTCCGGATGCGCCGGAAGGCGAGGGTTACGTCATGGGCGTGGTGAACCGCCGCGCCGAGCACCGCAGCGATCTCTTGATCTTCGACGCGCAGCGGATCGACGAAGGGCCGATCGCGACGGTCAAGATCCCGGTGCGGCTCAAGTACGCGATCCACGGGAACTGGGTGCCGGCTTCGGTTTTCCCGCTACCTGACGACGTGTAACGACGGCCCCCGTCGACAGCGTCCTCGACCGAGCTTGGCCATCGAGGCGCCCGCGCGTAGAGGATACGCGCGGGCGCCTCGATGCTTTTCGTCTCGCTTTCGAAATGCTTCGTCCCGTAATTGGGATCGATGCTCGCTGCGCTCTCGGTCGGGTTCGCAGGGCTCGCGACGGTCCTTGCCGCGACTGGGCTCTACGCCGTCCTCGTCTACAACGTGACGCGACGCACGCGGGAGTTCGGGCTGCGGCTCGCCCTCGGCGCCGATCCTCGGCAGCTGCGCTCATTGGTGCTCAAGCGCGTTGGAGTTATCGGGCTATGCGGCACGTTATTGGGAGCTGCAGGCGCGATCGCGCTTGCCCGCGTAGCTCGGTCGTTGCTCTTCGGCGTATCCGCGCACGACGCCACGGTCTTGACGACCGCGGCGCTGATCGTGTGCGTTGTCGTGCTGCTTGCGAGCTACAAGCCGGCACAGACGGCTGCACGAACGGCGCCCATGGAGGCGCTCACGTACGAATAGCTCTCGATCCGCCGGCTCTGATCGAACCGGCTGCTTTGCAGCCAGGCCCACCGAAAGCGTAGGTAGCCAGCTCGTGGCTCGATCTTCATCCTATCGTATTGAAGATGGAACCGGGTGTGGCAATATTGCGGCGCCGCCGCAGTGGGGAGGCAGAGCAGCTCTATGACCCACCAGCCCTCGGATGAGCTTTGGAACAAGCTTGCGACTTCGCTCGGTATCGAAGTGCCCGTGCTGAAGGCCGTCGCCTACGTCGAATCGTCGGGGAGCGGCTTTCTGCCCAGTTCCTCCAAGCCCAAGGTGCTGTTCGAGGGGCACGTCTTTCACCGGCTGACGGGCGGAATCTACGACGACGAGTATCCGAACCTCAGCTATCGCAAGTGGAGCCGAGAGAAGTACTCGGGGAGCCTCGCAGGGGAATGGAGAAGGCTCGAGGCGGCCTGTCAGCTGAACCGACCGGCTGCGCTCCAGTCCGCGAGCTGGGGCATGTTCCAGATCATGGGCTTCAACTACGCGTATTGCGGGTGCCCCGACGTCGAAGCCTTCGTCGCGATGCAATACGCGGGCGTCGACGAGCAGACCGAGTGCTTCGCGCGTTTCATTGCGCGTCCGCCGTTCCTCGAGGCGCTGAAGAGCAAGGATTGGGAGACTTTTGCGGCCGCCTATAACGGCCCAGCGCACGCGAAAAACAACTACGTCGGCAAGCTGAGCAAGGCGTACGAGCAGGCACGGTCCGAGCAGCCCGCCGCCGAAAGGCCGCGGGCCGCCCGGACACGCGCGAAGCGCACGAAAACGGCCATGCCGCCGGGCCGCCCGGCGTTCGCTCCCGTGCAGAGTTTTCAGCGCCGTACCGCTCGCCGCCGGAACGTGCGACCGGACCCGGTCGATTTGCGCGACTGGGAGTACCGGCCGAGCATCGCCGTTGCGCCTCCCGAGACGCTCCTTCCGAACGATCCCCGGCGGCCGAAGGACCAGGGGGAAACGAACGCATGCACGGGCTTCGCGCTCGCGACGGTCATCGAGTACCTCCTCGTTCGCGCCGGTCGACCCGCGGAGACGATCTCGGGTTTCATGCTCTACAGCATGGCCCGCCGCTACGACGAATGGTCGGAGGCGGACGAGAACGATGACACCGGGTCGTCTTTGCGGGGGGCGCTGAAGGGTTGGGCGCGGCACGGTGCGAGCATCGAGGCCTTGTGGAAGACGTTGCCGATGCCGAAGGCGAAAAAGCCCAAGAACGGCAAGGCCGAGTGGTGGAAAGGAGATTGGTGGCTCGATGCGGTGAAGCGCCCCATGGGCGCGTACTACCGCATCGCGCCCGAGAACATCCGCGACATTCACGTCGCGCTGCGCGAGGCCGGCGCGGTCTACGCGAGCGCATTCACGCACGACGGTTGGGACGCGCTACTCGGGGACGAGGAGTTGCTGCCGCCGACGTCGGCGGACGAGCTGCCGATCATCGAACCGGGCAAGGGCAATACCGACCAGGGTCACGCCTTCGCGATCGTCGGCTATACGCAGAAGGGCTTCATCGTGCAGAACTCCTGGGGACCCTGCTGGGGGCGCGCGGGACTCGCGGTGCTGCCGTACTCGGATTGGCTGCAGAACGCGATGGATTGCTGGGTTGTCCAGCTCGGCGTCGTCACGGTCGAGCACGAGACCGTCGCCAGGGAGCCGACGATCCGGATCGGACCCGCCGGCCGCGCCGTCCTATCGAGCAACGAGACGCTCGCGAATCACGAGATCGCTCCCTTCGTGATCAACATGGAGAACGAGGGGCGTCTCAGCCAGAGGGGACGCTTCCGCACCAAGGACGACGATCTCGAAGCGCTTCTGTTGACGCACTTGCGCTGCGCTCGTGCGCGATGGGGGATCGCGCCGGGCGAGCCCGTGGACGTCGCCATCTATGCCCATGGCGGGCTGACGAACGAGGACACCGCCGCCGCGGCGGCTCGTGCCTGGATCCCGCACCTCTACACGCACCGCATCTTCCCCGTGTTCATCATGTGGGAAACCGGCGCGATCAAGACGTTGCGCAACCTCTTCGAGGATTTCGTGAAGGGTGAGGAGGAGCTCGCCGCGGCGGGCGGTCGCCTCGAGCGATTCAGGGAGCGTTTGTCGGAATGGAAGGACGCCCGCCTCGAAGGTCTCGTTCGCTTCCCCGGCGGCAAGATGTGGCGAGAGATGAAGCAGAACGCTTCGGCCCTATCGGGACATCCGCACGCGGGGTTGGTGAAACTGTTCCGCTTGTTCCAGCGCGACGATATATGCCGCGCGATTGCCCCTATTCGCTTGCATCTTATCGGTCACTCTGCCGGCTCGATCGTCCACGCGCATCTCGGCGAGCGGGCGGCTCGCTGGATCGCGAACCGAAAGGGAAAAGCGCGTGTGCTGGAGCTCTCGTCGCTGTCCTTCCTTGCACCGGCCCTGCGCCTCGACGAGTTCGTTGCGCGGCTCGGACCGATCGGGGTGGCGGACGGCAGAATCCCGGTGCTGATCGCCAACTTGACCGATGCGGCGGAGCGCACCGACGAATCGTGTCGCCCTTACGGCCGGTCGCTGCTATACCTCGTGTCACGGTCGTTCGAGGATCCGGTGGAGACGCCGCTCGTCGGCATGGAAAGGCACCTCGTGCCGGCGCTGGCGACGAGCTTGTGGAATGCACAGATTCGTCAGCTACCGTGTCCGGGCGGCTCGTGGGACGCTCGGTCCGCGGCGACGCGTGCTACGACGCACGGAGGCGTGGACGACGATCCGGCGGTGCGGCAGGCGGTGGCGTCGTTCATCCGCGAATCTGCATCGTCCCGTTCGGCCGCGAAGAGCCGGGCGCTCGCCTGACGGGGTAGCCGAGCGGCCGGATGCTCTTCTCGCCGCTCGCGAAGGTAAGCACAAGCGGAGGATGGTCGATGAGCACGTTACCCAAGGCGACACTAGGCCGCACCGGGCTCGAGGTCAGCAAGCTCGGATACGGCGCGATGGAGCTGCGCGGGCTCGAGCACTTTGCGCGGCTCACGGCGGCGGAAGCGAGCGCACTGCTGAACGGCGTCCTCGATCACGGCATCAACTACATCGACACGTCACCCGACTACGGCTACTCGGAGGAGCTCATCGGGCGGCACATCGCGCACCGGCGGAGCGAGTTCTATCTCGCGACCAAGTGCGGCTGCCCGGTCGAGCCGCCCGACGTGCCGTACGCGAAACGCAAGCCCCACAGCTTTACACGGGAGAACATCCGCGCCGCCGTCGAGCAAAGCCTCGTCCGCATGAGGACCGACTATCTCGACGTCGTGCAGTTTCACCTGAGCCCCTCGCGCGCCGTCCTCGAGGGGCACGACTCGATCGCCGAGCTGGAGAAGCTGCGGGCGGAAGGGAAGGTGCGCTTCATCGGGATGTCCGGCACGCTTCCGGAGCTGCCCGAGCATATCGACATGGGCGTTTTCGACGTTTTCCAGATCCCGTACTCCTTGCTCGAGCGCGAGCACGAAGCGCTGATCAGCGAAGCGGCGCGGCGCGGGGGGGGGATCGTGATCCGCGGCGGCGTCTCGCGCGGCGTCATGGTCAAGGACGAGTCGATCATCGACGAATACCCGGAGTTCCTGCAGGCCGGTTTTCGTATGCGGCGACGGCTGTGGCACGAGACGAAGATCGAGGATCTTCTCGACGGAATGAGCCCGGTGGAGTTCATGCTGCGCTTCACGATCAGCCATCCGGATATGACGACGACGATCGTCGGCACCGCGAACGTGGAGCATCTGAAAGCCAACGTGGCGGCTGCCGCCAAAGGTCCGTTGCCGCGAGATGTGTACGAGGAGGCGAGGAGGCGCTTTCGCGCTCCGGCGTGAGATGCGCTTTCAGCACCTATTGCTCGCGGCACGTCGTTCCGGCGGGTAGCGCCACCAAGCGGCAAGGACGAGCAGGCCGAACAGGGTATAGGCCGCGGTGAACGACCAAGGCGGCGCGTCATAGAAGATCAGACGTCGAAGCCAGTGCTCGATGAAGCTCGTCTCGTATCCGGCATCGCCGGCTTTCGCGCGTAACCAGGACTCGACCGTCGTGAGCGGACAGATCTCCCCGAGCCACGCCTGCACGACGACATAGCCGATCGCCACGAGATGGGCGATACGGAGTCGCCAATCGTTCACCCACCGCCAGCCGAGGCGGTTACCGAGCACGATCGCGACGAGTCCGCCGACGTTGAATGCGACGATCCCGAAGTGGACGAGGAGGACGATGTCGGCCAGAAGCTCGTAGGGCATTGCTCGACCCGTGCCGGAAGCTCGATGGTGCAAAATGTGGCGGAAGGTGTCTGGCCGAACCCGATGGAAGGCAACATCGAGATGGGCCAGATGACGTTTTATCACGTGTGCTCTGCAAGTATGAGTCCTTGTCACTTGACTCGCGAGGCGCGTGATCAGGCCGAGCGCTCATGGCTGTGCAGCGGTTGTAAGTCACCAAAGCCGGGCGTCGAAGCAGTCGAAGTAACACTCGAGGCTGCGCCGAGCGTGGGATCGCCCCTGAGCTTCGTTTCTTGCGGCAGGCGCCGCGCTAGCGCGGAAGAGTTTTCTCCTTCCGCTTGGCTTGGATTGAGGATGGCCCAGGATGACAAGGGGCAGTCGTTTATCGCCTGGGCAGAACTCTACCGTTGTTCGAGTAACTGACGTTCGAACGACCTAAGCGGCCGAAGGCATCGGGCGTATGCAGCGCGCGTCCGTCAGTGAGCTTGGAGACGGTGCGCAGCGAGAGGGCTATCGGGTGCCCTTGGTGGATCTCCGTCTGCAAGGGCTCCTCGTAGGGCCGCTGGTTGAAGGGCGCCTGCCGGCGGTATTCCTTTCTTGACCGTCACGCCCCGAGGGGCTTCTCCGATTGTGAGGCGACCGGCCTATAATCCGGGCGGGGGCGACTGAGCAGCTTTCGATTCCGGTCCTTTCCTTTCAACGAGCATGTTCGCAGAGCGAGGTGGCGCTTGAAGCAGCCAACGTCTGGCCATGTTTGGCAGTTCTTTCGTGCCGGCGACTTCGACCAGGTCGCTTTGACCTCGGGCGCCGATCTGCTGGCGCTCGACGAGCTCGACCAGAAGCTTTGGGCCGCGCTTGCCTGCCCGGTTCTCGGTTTGCATTTCGACGCCCGTACGCTCGAGCTGATCGACTCGGACGGCGATGGACGGGTACGCGCGAGGGAGCTCATCGAGGCGATCAAATGGGCGGTCGCCAGACTCAAGAATCCCGACGACCTCTTGAAGCCTCAGGAAGCATTGTCGCTCGACGCTATCGACGACTCGTCCGAGGAGGGGGCTGCAGTGCTAAGCGCGGCGCGGCATGTGCTCGCGCTGCTCGGCAAGCCCGAGGCGGACTCGATCAGCGTTGCGGACACGGACGACGCACGCGCGCGCTTCGCGCAGATGCCTTTCAACGGCGACGGCATCGTGACCGCAGCATCGGCGCAGGATGACGAGGCCGTCGTCGCTCTGATCGCCGACGTGATCGCCTGCGTCGGGGGTGAGCCCGAGGCGTCGGGCAACGTCGGGGTGTCGGCGGCCAAGCTCGACGAGTTCATGGCCGAGGTTCGAGCCCAGCTCGCGGTGCGAGCGCGGGCCGAGGATCCCGAGATCCGCGTGCTCGGTGACGCTACCGGCGCGGCGGCCGAGGCCCTGGCGGCCGTGGCCGACAAGATCTCGGACTACTTCGCGCGTTGCCGCCTCGCCGAATTCGATCCGCGGGCCGCGGAGGCAATGAATGGCACGGTGACGCTCTACGAGTCGCTCGCTTCGATGCCGTTCGTGCATCACGCAGCCGAGACCGCCGAGTTGCCGCTTGCGCACGTCGAGCCCGGGAGGCCGCTCGATCTGACCGCCGGTATCAACCCAGCTTGG
The DNA here is from genome assembly GCA_017577365.1 of Gammaproteobacteria bacterium. Lineage (GTDB taxonomy): Bacteria > Pseudomonadota > Gammaproteobacteria > Steroidobacterales > Rariloculaceae > ZC4RG20. The sequence continues at coordinate 28,653 of PKRJ01000023.1, forward strand.
GAGGAGCGAATCGTGCGGTTCCGTGACGAAGTCGTCGTGCCGCTCGGGGGCGACGGCGAGACGCTCACGCAGGAGGAGTTTCGCGCCATACAGGCGAAGCTTGCACCCTACATCCAATGGAGCGCCGAGCTCGCCGCGTCCAAGTGCGCCGCGCTCTCGACGGAGCGGCTCGAGGAGATCGCGCGCGGTGAGGCCGAGCAGCGATTGCGTGCGCTGATCGAGCGTGATACGGCAGAGGCCGGCACCGCCGCGCTGATCGAGAGCATCGACCGTTTCGTCCGCTATTGCCGCTACCTCAAGGATCTCTGCGAGAACTTCGTCAACTTCAAGCAGTTCTACACGAGCGGCGAGAAGGCGATCTTTCAGGCCGGCACGCTCTATATCGATCAACGAAGCTGCGAGCTGACGCTCTACGTCGATGACGCCGCGAAGGCGGCGCCCATGGTGTCGATGGCGGGCACGTATCTCCTCTACTGCGACATCACGCGGCGCGCGACGGGCGAGAAGAAGCAGATCGTCGCGGCCGTCACGAACGGCGACTCGGACAATCTGATGGTCGGGCGGAACGGCATTTTCTATGACCGCGAAGGCCGAGACTGGGATGCGACGATCACGAAGATCGTCGACAACCCGATCAGTATCCGGCAGGCGTTCTGGTCCCCATACAAGAAGCTCGTGCGGCTCATAGAGGAGCAGGTCGCGAAGCGCGCTGCCGCCGCCGATGCTGCCGCCTCGCAAAAGCTCGAGGCGGTTGCCGAGACCGTTGCGACGGTCGACAAGACGAAGCCCGAGCAAGCGAAGAAGATCGACGTCGGGACCGTCGCGGCGCTCGGCGTCGCTTTCGGCGCGCTCGCGACGGCAACGGCGGCGATTGCGGGCTATGCCAGCGGTTTGATGAGACTGCCGTTCTGGCAGCTCTGCATCGCGGTTGCCGTGCTCGTGCTCATCATTTCCGGGCCGTCCGTGCTGATCGCATGGCTCAAGCTGCGAAAGCGCAACCTCGGTCCCATTCTGGACGCGAACGGCTGGGCCGTGAACGCTCGCGCGCGTCTCAACGTGCCGTTCGGCGAGTCGCTGACGGGCGTTGCGAAGCTGCCGCGTGGAGCACGGTTCGTGACGAGAGACCGCTTCGGTCAGCGACCGGCGGTATGGCCGCGGCTCGTCGCTTTGTTGATTGCCCTCGGTTTCATTTACAGCCTGCTCAACGACCTCGGGCTGATTCACCGGCTGACGGGCGGCCGCATCGGCGACGAGGCCGGGGAGGGGCCGGGCATCGAGGTGCTCCTTACGCCGCAAGCGCCCGAGGAGGTTGAGCAGCAGAACTAGGTCAGCGGGGCGCTGTGAGGTACTGCACCAGCGCTTCGAGCTGTGCGTCGGTCAGATCGCTCGGGACGAAGGGCGGCATGGACCTCAGGCCGTTGCGCACGACGGCCTGGATGTACTCCGGCGCGAGATCGTTGCGCTCGGTCAGCAGCGCTCTTTCCGCGCCCCGAGTCCGCGAGAGCTGTGGCGTGCCCGGTTCGCTCCCCGGGCCGTGGCAGTGGATGCAGTGCCGATCGAATATTTCCTTGCCCGTCGGCTCCGCGGCTGCCGCCGACAGCGCGGCGCCGACGAGCGACGTGACCGCCATCGTTGTGCGTACGGCCGACCTCATGCGTCGCTCCTCTCACGCAAATGTTTCGGCCAGATGCCCGACTTGCCCGGGGAGAGGATACCGTTCGGATCGAGAGCGTCCTTGATCTTCTCGTGCATCTTCATCAGCGCGTTGTCGTTCCAGCTGTACGTGCGCGCGATCATGTCCATGTAATGGATGTGCGTACGGTATTCGCCGTAGCCTTCGGCGGCAGCCTCGCGCACCAGAAGCGCGAAGAGCTCGTCGATCTTTCGGTGCTCCTCGGGATCGTTCTGGTTGTACACGACGACCGTCACGTGATGCAGCTCCCGGAAGCCGATCGCCATCAGGCCCATATAGTCGAAGCCGTACTCGCGCACGCGGCGGCTCACCATACGGTATTGCTTGATGGCGTCCTCGCCGGTCGTCGGCGAGACCGGCGAGAAGCCCACGTGGCCCCCGCCTCCGTTCCAGTTGAGGAAGCCGAACTCGGTGAGCTTCGGTATGCCCCGCATCGTCTCGGCGCGGTGGGCGAGGATATCCGGACGACGCTTACGGTCCTCGAGGAAGTAGAACTTCGCGCCGGGGATGCTCGAGAACGAGTCCCGTATCGCCGTCCATAGCGCATCCATGATCGGCGGCGGCCCGTAGAGCGCGCCGCAGAAGTTCCACATGCCGATTTCCAGATCTTCCATGATCCTCCTCGCGACGCTGTCCGGAATGGGGCCGTCACCGTGGTAGTACTGGCTCTTCGCGGCGAATACGGCGGCGTCCAGCACGAGGCTGCGGATCGTGGCAGCGTTCTGGATGACGTTGTTGAGCCTGAGAGGGCGCGCGATCTCGACGACCTGCTCGATGTCCTCCTCGCGCGGAAAGGTGATCAGGTACGGCCGGTAGCCCGCGGGCTCGGGCATGAGCCAGATGCCCATCTTCGTGACGATGCCGAAGTTCGATTGCGAGAAGATGCCGTCGACATAGGGACCGAAGCCGTACTTGAAGAGCTGCCAAGTGTTGTTGCCGGGCAGCGCGCCCATGCCGGTCCGCACGACTTCGCCGGTCGGCAGCACCACTTCCATGCCACACTGCATCATGAAGTGATCGCCGTACGGCGTATAACCGACGCCGTGATCGAGCGCATTCCCCACGACGCTGCCCCATCCCGGGTCGGGGACGTCCAGCCACAGCTTCAGCCCGCGCTCCTCGATGTAGCGGTAAAGATCGAAGTAGCTGACGCCGGGCTCGACGAGCGCGTAGCCGAACTTCTCGTTGACCTCGAGGATGCGGTTCATGCGGCTCAGGTCGAGAACGACCGAGCCCGAGAGAACGGGCGCCGCCCCGCCGTATGCGAAGTTCTTGCCGCGCGAGACCACCCAGAGCGGAACTCGAAATTCGTTGGCGACCTTCACGATCGCCTGCACCTGCTCGGTCGAATCCGGGGCTACGGCCGCATGCGCCCGGTAGCGACTCTCATCGTTGTGATCGTGTAGGGGTCGCGATAGCTCACGACCTTCTCATCGGTGAATACCCATTCTCGGCCGACGATCTGCCGGAATCGCTCCAAGGCCTCGGCCATCTGTTCGGCGGTTACGCCCGGGGGCAGCGGGTCTGCCATGGTTTCGTGCCTCGTTCAGCTCTTCGGGGCGCTACGCATCGTCCAAAGCAGCAGGTCCTGGTCGACTCGGGATACGCGTGCATCGACGACACCGTGCTCGCTCAGCAGGACGCTCAGACAGAAGCGGAAGGACTCGGTGGTGATACCGCGCAGTGACAGTGCTTTCTCTCGGGCTGCGCGTTCGAGCCCTCTTCTCCAGAAAGGCGTGATGTCCCCCTGAACCGCGATCAGCCGTCCCGACTCGCGCCACGCGGCGGCGACTCGGCGCGCGCGCTCGAAACGCTCGTCGACGAAGGCATATACGTGATCGGCGCGGGCCGGGGGAAGCCTTGGCCACGCCAGGAGGGAAGGAAGCAGCACGGACGATGCGGCTGCCTGGATCGCGTCTCCTCGGAGTCGATCTTCTGCTTCCGCTTCGCAATGACCGCCGTCGGCGGCTACCTCCGGCATCTGGAGACATGAGCGGAGATTAAACGGGGAAGTTCCGAAAATCGGTCAAGAGAATCCGAATACAGGTAATACCAGAACGGCGCCAAATTTTACCATGCTAACGATCAGTCGCTGACTGACCGTCTGTAGGTTGCATGTCACTTATCGACCAACGGGAGGAGGTTTGATGGGCGATAAATGGATACGACGGCGCGCGTCGTTGGGGCTTGGCCTGTTGCTCGTTGTGGCGAGCTTCGCTTTGCCGAGAGGCGCGAGAGCGGCGGACTGCGAGCTCGTGAATTGGCCGAGCGAGGTGGCGATTTCGGTGTGGGTGCTTCAGACGTCGACCAGCCTGATATACCCAGTCTCACCTCCGGGCGAGCTATACACGCTGGGTAACGATCTCGATTGCTTTCTGCTCGGTTGGGATCCCTACCTCAGCTTCGAGCAAGCGCCGATGGACCTGAACCTCGGGTTTGGTCCGGCCATATCCGTCCCCGGAGTTCCCGGTCTCATTGCTGCGCTCTTTGCGTTGAGTTGGCACGAGCTCGACCCCTTCGAAATACCTTTCTCCGCGTGCGGCTTACTTCTGCCGACGTTCCCCTGCGAAGCGGTCGGCGCGTTCGCTATGGTGGGGGTCGACGTGGACGACATGACTTTGCTCATCGACGATGCGTCACATATTTTGACGATCATTCCGTTTTGAAAGCATTCAGCAAGGTGCGATGCCAATGAGAACGAGCAGAGTTCGTTTTGTTTTTTCTGCCTCATGCGCTCTCATGATGACGCTGAGCGTCGGCGCGGGGGCGGAGGCGGCCGGCGAAGTCGCATTCGTGGCAACTGCGCACTACTTCGAGCATGCGACGTCGGATCCGGCCGACGTGACGGGATCGCCCAAGGCGGTTTGGCAGGTGTACCGAAACAGCCGGGGGCAATTGCGTTTCGACTGGGGTGAGAAGGTCCTGATCGTGGATCCGGTGGCGAGGCAGTATCTCCAGCTCGATACGACTAGCAAAACGGTACGGCAGCGCGCGGCGTGGGATCTCGAGAGATCCGATGATCTTGCCGCCGCGGCGAGCCCCGAGGCTACGCCCGCGGGGCGGTCGACGATTACACCTTTGGGATCGAAGCGCGTATCGGGATTCAACGCGACCGGACAGCGCGTCACGCAAGTGATCGAGGTGAACAGTTCCTCGGTTTCGTCTGTTACATTGGAGACGGAGATCTGGGTGTCCACGGAACTCAGTGTTCCGCTCTTGGCAACGACGACGGGTAGTCACGGAAGGCAAACGCGGTACGAGTTGGTGGACATTCGCTTCGAGGAACCGCTGGACGATCAGTTTGTCATTCCGGACGGGTATCGTTTGGTGACGAATGAGCCATCGCCGAGTCGCCGTTTCGATGCAAGGGCGCTCCTGGAGCTGGCACGAGCGGATTAGGCGGCGCCTGTCGTGCTCGAGCAGGGTCCGAGCGCGGTTCAGCACCGCGCTCGGACCGCTGCTGGTCGCCGGTTGCGCCACGGTAGGGACCGTCAACGTGATGGATCTGGATGAAGGTCGCTGGCGAGCGCCGGAACCATTCGTGCCCCAGGAGTCGACCGACGCGGATCTGGCGGTCGTTTACGTGTATATCGTCGATCCGGTCGTTTTGAACCCCGACGTTCGAGGAGTGCTGCTTCGCCCCGTGAAACGTCGGTTGCCGGTCCGCGTGAATGGGCGTGCCATCGGCCTTGCCTTGGAGGGCGACGAGATGAGGTACTGCCGGATCGAGGTGCCCGCGGGTATCGTTCGTGTGGAGTTCAACCCTCCGGAAGGCGAACGCAAGGCGCGATCTCGCTTCGACGTCAGGTATCCGGATCTCGGCTTCGAAGCATCAGCAGGGGAGGTTTACTACGTGCGGATAAGCTATGGCACGCCTCACCCCGGGGCGCGGGTCGCATTCGAAGCAGCTGTCGCGCCAGCATCGGTCGCGCACTCGGAGCTTGCCTACGTGGAAGAAGGTAAGCATTGCGCTGTGGAGGGCGATACATAGCCAAGACGCGCTCGACTGTTTCCTGCCTTACCCCGATACGGCCTTACTTCGAATGCGCCGACTCGCTACCCGCAAGAACGTTCAGCCGCGAGCCGGCCGCACGAGGAAGTGTGACTTCGATCACAGTGCCGGGAGTGGGCGGAGCCGATTAGCGGCAACGTCTCTATAGTTGGCGCCGGAAGCTTGTTGCTATGAGCGCTTGACGGCTCCCGATGCAACTTCATTTGCCGACGATTTTCCTCATTTCACAGCTGATCTCGGTTGCCTGCGGGCTCATGTTTCTCCTCGGGCCGCGGACTACCGAATCGCCGTTCTATGTCTGGTTCGGAGGCGCCTTCCTGTGCGCACCGTCCGCAATCATCTTCTACCGTCTCGCAGAGCTCGGTGACCAGTGGCTATGGGCCTACCCTGCGGGCAACGCGGTTGCGACACTTGCAGTGGCGCTCATCTGGGTCGGTGCAAGGAGCGTCAACGGACGCTCCTTGCCGTTGAAGACCGCGTTCCTGATACCGGCGCTCATCATGGTCGGTGTATGGATCGCGGCTACGCCCAACGGAGAATGGACGGGGGCGTTGCCCTTCTTTCTTTCCTTCAGCGCGTTCTCGGCACTTGCAAGCCTCGAGTTCTCTCGGGGCGGCATCGATGAGCCCCCGCTCGTGCACGCCAGGGTACTGGCCGTGATGTGCGCGCTCGATTCGGGATGGTATCTGGTGAGAGCTATCGGATTGGTCGTGTTGGGCGTCGACCATCCTCTGTTTCTCACGGTCCTCGGCGCGGAGAACGCTGCCATCGTGCTGACTCTCACGATCGTAGTGGGCAGTCTCTGTCTTTCCGCGATTGCGAAGGAGCGCGCGCTCCGCGCTGCCCATCGCCTGGCCATCGAGGATCCCCTGACCGGATTACTGAACCGGAGGGAATTCATCCGGCATGTCGAGGAAATGTCCATCTCGGTCGGTGAACGGCAAAACGATTACGCGGTCCTGCTGTTCGACCTCGACCATTTCAAATCGATCAACGATACGTACGGCCACATGATCGGCGACGAGGTGCTCAAGGCTTTTGCCCGCGTCGCACGCGATGCCCTCCGGGAGGGCGATCTGATCTGCCGCTACGGTGGCGAGGAGTTCGCGGCGCTGCTTCCCGGCGCGACGGAGGACGATGCAGTCGCCGTGGCAGAACGCATCCACCGCCACCTGGCGACGAGCGAAGAAGCCGTGTTCAAGCGCGTGCGCCCCACGACCAGCGTCGGAGTGGCTTCGGTCCGTTCGGCCGAGGTGCCGCTGGGTACCCTCCTGCGGAGGGCGGATGTGGCGCTCTATCATGCGAAGGAAGAAGGGCGGAGCAGAACCGTCGTCTTCGACGAGGCTTGGCATCACGCCACGGTAGCTTCCGCGTGGGTGGAGGAGCCGGAGCGCCGCCGGTGTCAACCGATCAGTGGCGCAGTATCGCCAAGGTTAGCGGCCCCAAGTAAGACACGCGTGCCGGCGCACGGAGCGATATTTGGCGGGGAAAGGCACTAGACGGTATCGATTCGTGCCGAATGGGTCACCCCGCGGCGTCTAGCCCTGTATGTGCGCGACCCTGCGTCGTGATATTGGCAATCGACACCATCGCTTCCCGAGACACGCCTACAAGCTTTGTACGAGCTCCGCGTCACGCGACGAACGGAGCTCGTCAAACTGCTCGTTACCGGGGTGCGTGCCGTTCAGCGCGTCGGCGAATTTCGAAAGAAACTCGGGCCACGGGGAGGCGTTCAGCGTGGCTTGGTAGACATGATCGACTAACGATTCGAAGCGCTTTTCGTCGCACATCGTCCAACCGGGACCAGCCGCCCCCGAGTCCTAGTCCGCGTTGGCCCTTGACGTACGTAGCGGTTTCCCTCGCCAGTACTGCGTGATTCTCCCGCAGCTGTGGCTGGTAAGGACATGTGAACCGTGTAGTACGGCCATATCAGCGACAAAGGAATGTCAAGGAGCGCTCCCGCGCGTCGCGGTTTATACGCCCGGGGGAGGAAGGCTGTGGCACAGATTTGGCACAGATCGGCTTGTCCGATTCGTCGTGCCCAAGGGAATCAAGGAGTTAAGTGGTCGGGGTGATAGGATTTGAACCTACGGCCCCTGCGTCCCGAACGCAGTGCTCTACCAGACTGAGCTACACCCCGACTCGCGGTTCCGCTCCGGGACGTCGTGTCGGCCGGTCGGGAACTCCGGCCTGTCCCGGACGATGAATTTTGCTCGATTTCGCGCCGGATTCACAGATTGACGTCGCGCGAATCCGACGTTCCAGGCGTTTGGTCCGATCGCTTTCTCGGGCAGGCGCACCTTATACGCTTCGCCGGAGCGGCTGGCAAGGCCGGAAAGCTGCCTCGGAAACGTGATTTCTGTTCGTGCACGGGGGGCGGTCGTTTGTGGAGGCGGTCACGTCGGGCGGAGGGCAAGCCATCTATGCTCAAGTCCTCGTAGTACAAGGGCCGCGGGAGCGCCCGATGAGCTCGAAGCCGAAGTCGACCGTCGTCCGGCTGGACGCATATCGCCGACCCGCTGCGGTCGAGCCGATGGACCGAAGTCTGGACGACGTGCTACGCAAGGCGCCGATCGGTTTTGTCTATCTCGATCGCGGCCTGCGTTGCGTGAAGATCAATCCGTGGCTCGCGGCCGCGTACGGCGTCGCGCCCGAGGCCGCGACGGGGCGGCGGCTCGCGGATCTCGCGCCGTCCGTTGCGGCGGCCGTCGCCGAGGATCTCGAGCGGCTGTTGGAAGGCGGCAGCCCGCTGAGGCGGGTCCTTCTCGTCGAGCAGGCCGGCGAGCGGCGCGCTTTCCAGCACCACTTCGCGCCGGTCTATCGACCGGACGGCCGCGTGCGCGGCATCGACGTTTTCGTCTGTAGCGTCGAGCGTCCGGCGGGCGTCAAGAGTTTCCAGCGCCCGCAGGAAGGCCCGGCGCGCGAAAATGCCAAGCGCATGCAATCGAAGCTCGTGCGGCCGGGACAGCCCCGCGCGGCGGGTCTCGCGCCGAGCGACGCAGCGCCTCAATAGAGCGAGAAGACCGGCCGCGCGATCATCAGCCAGATGATCGCGAGCACCGCGAAGAAGGCCGGGAAGCCGAACGCGAACCACCACCGGAAGAGTCGATGATAGGCGGCGGGCAGCGGCTCGCCGCGAGTCGCGGCCGCGCGTGCGAGATCGCGCATGCGAATCTGCATCCACACGACGGGCAGCCAGAAGGCACCCGTGAACACATAGAGCAGCAGCGACAGGGCGATCCAACCATCCAAGATCGGATAGCCCAGAAACCGCGCGAGCAGGAATCCGGTGATCGGCTGCGCGACGACCGCGGTCGCCGTGAAGACGAAATCCGCGAGCACGACGATCGACGCGACGCCGGCGATCACGGCGGGATCCTTCCTCAGATGCGCGACCAGCATGAAGAACGCGATGCCCGCGCCCGTGCCGAGCAGCACTGCCGCACCGATGACGTGGAGATAGAGCAAGACGAAGTAGTACATCGGCGTCGTCACGCTTCAGCGATCGTCGACGATCGCGAGCGCGACGAGATTCAATGCGAGGATCGGCCAGATTTTCATCATCGGTCCGATCGGGTCGGCCCAGAGCTCGGGCAAGATGATCGTGCCCGCGACGAGATAGAACACCGAGATCGCGAGCGCGGCCCAAAGGGCGATGCGCGCCGTGCGACGGATCGCGATGCCGATACCGATCACGATGTCGGCAAGCGCGCCCGCGATGATGCCGGGCGCGGCGACGGCGCCGACGCCGCCGCGCTGCATGTACTCGATCCCCACGTCCCAGCCCGGGCCGAGCGAGATCAAGCCGGTGCCGATCCAGAACGCGGCGAAGACCGCGAACACGACCGGCTTCACGAAGTACATCCGCGCGAACCAGCGCTCCTGCACCGAGGCGGGCTCGGCCGCGAGCGCCTGCGCGAGCGACTGCGGCACGATGCCGGTCGTCTCCGTCCACCGGGTCGGATCGCCGACGGCACCTCGCATGAGCTCGCGACGCGCCGTGCTTCGGATGGGGGTCCGCCAGCCGAGAAGGCCGACGATATCGCCGAGCCGATACATGAACGCCGCGAGCCATCGCGGCACGCGCACCCGGCGTGCCGGTCCGAAGCGCAGCCATCGCCGGTAGGCTTCTATCACGTCGTCGAGCGCGAGCCGTTCGGGGCCCGCGACGTCGAGCGCGAGACGGGCAGGAGAGGTCGGCTCGACGAAGTAAACGATCGTATCGACGAGGTCGTCGAGCTGAACGATCTGCAAAGGGCCCGCGTCCGGAAGCACCGGCAATACGGGCAGCGCAGCGAGCCCGCGCATCAGCGCGCTGCCGCCGTATGCGGGGCGGCCGACGACGACCGCGGGGCGCAAGATCACCCAGTCGAGCTCGCGCGCCGCGAGCGCGTCGTCTCCGGCCTTTTTCGTTTCGGAGAAGCGGGATACGGACTCGCGGTCCGCGCCGATCGCCGAGACGTGCACGAAGCGCCGCACGCCCGCGCGCTCGCACGCCTCGGCAAGCGCGGCGACCGCGTCGGCGTGGACGGCGCGCGCGTCGTCGCCGGCGAGCACGCCGGCGCAGTTGACGACGGCATCGACGCCGTCGAGAAGCCCGAGCCACCGCTCGGCTTCGGTCGCACGAGCGAGATCGAGGCCCTCCCAGCGCACGCGCTCGAGTGCCGCTCCGCGGCGCCGTGCGATGCCGATGATCTCGTGACCTTGCGCCGCGAGGCGCGCGAGCACTGCTCCGCCGATCAGTCCACTCGCGCCGAGCAGCAGGATGCGCATCAGGTCGGTCGATCGATGTCCGAGGGACTGAAACGCGCGAGCTCGACCGTGTCCTCGGTCAGCTCGTCGTCGTCGTCATCCGTCTCGTCGACCTCGGTTTGCCGCCGAGCAGCGACCGACCCATGCCCCGCATGGGCCGGGCGCCGTCCAAATGCGGGCGCGGCCATGCGGTTCGTATCCTCGGCGGCATCGTCGGCGCGCTCGACGACTGCACCGACCGGGGCGCCGCCGACCGCGGGCTCCGGCGACTCGAATTCTTCCTGCGCCATCTCCCAGCAGCTCAAGAAGAACGCCGCGATGATCGGCCCGATCACGACGCCCGCGAGGCCGAATGCCGTGAGTCCTCCGAGCGTCGACAGCAGGATCAGGTAATCCGGCATGCGCGTATCGCGCCCGACGAGCACGGGCCGCAGGAGATTGTCGACGAGACCGATCACGAGCACGCCGACCAGCACGAGCGTGGTCCCGGCCCACGGGCTTCCGGTCGCGACGAGATAGATCGCCGCGGGCGCCCAGACGAGGGCGGGTCCGACCGCGGGCAAGATGCTGAGCAGCGCCATCACGACGCCCCACATCACGGGCGCCGCGAGCCCTAGCATCCAGAATGCGGCCCCGCCGATCGCTCCCTGCACGACGCCGACGACGAGCGTGCCCTTGATCGTCGCTCGGGAAACTTCCGCGAAACGCCCGAGCAGATGTCGCTCGCGCTCGTCGCCGAGCGGCAGCGCGCGCACGAGCCCGTCGAGAATCCGGGGGCCGTCCCGCAGGAAGAAGAACAGCAAATACAGCATCAGGAAGAAGAACACGGTGATGCGAACCGTGTCCTGGCCGATCGCGAGGGCGCGGGCCGCGATGAAGCGGCTCGCGGCGACGGCCGCTTCGGCGACGCGCGTTTCGATGCTCGCGGGATCGATGTTCAGCCGTTCGAGCAATGCCGTGAGCTGCGGCAAGCGTGCGCTGATCGCGGCATAAACCTGGTTCAGCTCGATCTGCTGCTGATTGAAGCGCTGCACGAGCGCGGTGGCTTCCGCCGTCACCGCGCCGATGACGCCGACGAGGGGCACGACGACGATCAGCACGACGAGCAGCATGCTCGTCGCCGCCGCGAGCGCGCGCCTCGGCGCGAGCTTCGCCTCGATGCGCGCGTGCAGCGGATAGACGATGATGCCGAGCGCGACCGCCCAGAAGATCGGCTGCAGAAAACCGCGGATCAGCCACAAGAACGCGATCGTGACGATCGCGAGGAGGGCCGCGAAGAACGCGCGCTGTACCGTCGTCGGGCTCATCGCTCCTCGTTCGCGCGCGCGTTCCGTTTCATTCGAGTCCACCACTCGATGCGCTCGGCAATCGTTTTCTCGAAGCCGTGGCGCGTGGGAGAGTACCACGAGCTGCCGCGGAGGCGCTCGGGCAGGTATTCCTGGCCGGCAGCGAAGCCGCCTTCGTCGTGATCGTACCGGTAACCGCGCCCGTAGCCGAGATCTTTCATCAGGCGGGTGGGCGCGTTGCGAATGTGGAGCGGCACGGCCTCGGCCGGGTGCTCGCGCGCGGCTTCGAGCGCGCCTTGCCATGCGACGTACGCGCGGTTCGACTTCGGCGCGGTCGCGAGGTAGATCACGGCTTCCGCGATCGCGAGCTCGCCCTCGGGGGAGCCGAGAAAGTGATAGGCGTCTTTCGCGGCGAGCGCGAGGGTCAACGCGCGGGGATCCGCAAGGCCGATATCCTCGGCCGCCATGCGCACCACCCGCCGCGCGATATAGAGCGGATCCTCGCCGGCATCGATCATTCGTGCGAGCCAATAGAGCGCGGCGTCGACGTCGCTGCCGCGCACCGCCTTGTGCAGCGCCGAGATCAGGTTGTAATGCTGCTCCCCGCTCTTGTCGTAGCGCGGGATTCGCCGCTCGAGCACGCGCGTGACGAGCTCCGCGGAAATCTCCTTCGCGCCGCGCGGCAGCGCGTTTCGCGCGTGGAGCCAAACGGCCTCGGTCAGGTTCAGCGCGCGGCGCGCGTCGCCGTCCGATTGGCGGACCAAGAGCTCGAGCGCTTGGGGCGAGAGCTCGAGCCCGGCGCGCGCATCCTCGTCGAGGCGCGCGATGCCGCGCGTGATGATGCTCGCGATGTGCTCGTCGGCGAGCGGCTGGAGCACGAAGACGCGAAGTCGCGACAAGAGCGCCGAGTTCAGCTCGAACGACGGATTCTCCGTCGTCGCGCCGATCAGCGTAATGACGCCTTCCTCGACATAGGGCAGAAACGCGTCCTGCTGCGCCTTGTTGAAGCGATGGATCTCGTCGCAGAACAGGATCGTTCCGCGGCCCTCGGTCGCGAGCCGTTGTTGTGCCTCGCGAATGATCTCGCGCACGCGCGGCACGCCCTCGGTCACGGCGCTGAAGATCTCGAAGGCTTTGTCCGTGTAGTTCGCGATGAGGCGCGCGAGTGTCGTCTTGCCGCTGCCCGGCGGTCCCCACAGGACCATGCTGCCGACCTCGCCGCGCTCGATCGCCTCGCGCAGGGGCTTGCCGGGGCCGAGCAGGTGCTCCTGGCCGAGAAACTCGTCGAGCGTGGACGGGCGCAGCAGGTGCGCCAGCGGCGGCGCGCTTTTCGGAGCTGGGGAGGGGCGTGTATCGGCGGGCACGACCGCGGACATCTCGTAGTCTCGGGCCGACGATTGTAACCCGCCGCCGAGCGCCGCCGGCGCCGGGACGGGAACATCCCCGAGCCCGCGCCCGACGAACGCATCGGAGCCCGCGACGTCGATCGAGCCGCGGGGAGAGAAACGCGGGTACACTCGGCCCATGAATCGGAAAACGATCCGCGGCCGCAGCGCGCGCCGCAGAGGATTCGCCGGCCTTGCGGTCGGCGTTGCAGGGCTGTGGCTCGCCGTCGCGGCGGGGCAGGAGAACGTCGATACCGTCAAGCCGACGCTGCATGGCCGGCACTGGGTGGTGGTCGCCGGCAAGCCGCTGGCGGCGACGGCCGGTGCGCAGATCTTCATGCGCGGCGGCAACGCCGTCGATGCGGCATGCGCGGTGCTCGCCGCGTCCGCGACGATGTGGGATACGCTCGCGTGGGGCGGTGAGACGCAGGCGCTGATTCACGATCCGCGCACGGGCGAAGTGAAGGGGATCAACGCGCTCGGGGTCGCACCGACTGGCGCGACGCCGGAGTTCTTCCGTTCGCGTGGCCTCGCGCAACCTCCGGATTTCGGCCCGCTCGCGGCGGTCACGCCCGGCACGCCCGGCGGGTTGATGGTCATGCTCGCCGAGTTCGGCACGATGAGCCTCGAGGAGGTGCTCGCCCCGGCGCTCGAGATGGCGCGCGGCTACCCCATGGAGCGTCAGGCCGCCGAATCGATCGAGTCGAGCAAGGAGGTGCTCCTCAGATGGCCCGATTCGCGCCGGGTGCTGCTGCCGAATCACGACCCGGCCAACCCGCGCGGCTGGTCCGCGCCGGAGCCCGGGCAGATTTTCTCGCAGCCCGAGCTTTACGGGACGCTGATGAAGCTCATCGAGGCCGAGCGCGCGGCGCTCGCCGAAGGCAAGAGCCGAGAGGAGGCGATCATGGCGGCCTACGATCGCTTCTATCGCGGCGATATCGCGCGGGAGATCGCGAGATCCGTGCAGGCGGCCGGCGGATTGATCACGGAGGAGGATCTCGCGAGCTGGAAAGTCTACGTCGAGGACGCGGTCAGCACGACGTACAAGGGCATCGAGATCTACAAGCTGACGCATTGGGTCCAGGGACCGGTTCTGCTGCAGATGCTGAACATGCTCGAGAACGTCGATCTGCGTTCCATGGGCCACAACAGTGCGCGCTATATCCACACGCTCTATCAGGTGATGAATCTCGCGTTCGCCGATCGCGATTTCTATTACGGCGACCCGTATTTCCCGCCCGAGGAGCCGATCGAGGGGCTGCTGTCGAAGGAATACGCGCGCAAGCGTTTCGCCGAGATCGATTGGCGGCGCAACAATCCGGCGGTGAAGCCGGGCGATCCGTACCCGTTCCAGGGCGAGCGGAACCCGTTCGCCGATCTCCTCGAGCAGTGGCGTCCGCGGATCGAGATGCGGCCGCGCGGCGTCCGGCTCGAGACGCCGCGCACGCTGACCGACGAGCAGGCTTTCCGCGCCGGCACGACGTCGCTGCAGACCGCCGACGCCGAAGGCTGGGTCGTGTCGATCACGCCGAGCGGCGGCTGGATGCCCGCCTTCATCGCCGGCGAAACCGGCATCGGACTGTCGCAGCGCATGCAAAGCTTCGACATGGATCCGCGCGTGAACCCGTTCAACGTGCTCGAGCCCGGCAAACGGCCGCGCGCCACGCTGAGCCCGAGCATCGCGCTGCGCGACGGCAAACCGTTCCTGTCGTTCGCCGTGCAAGGCGGCGACGCGCAGGATCAGAACCTGCTGCAGTTCTTCCTGAACGTCGTGGAGTTCGGGATGCACGTGCAGCAGGCGGTAGAGGCGCCGAATTTCAACAGCTATCAGATGCACAGCTCGTTCGGCACGCATCGCTCCGAGCCGGGACGGCTGCTTGTTCGCGACGACACGCCGTGGCACGTCCGCGCCGAGCTCGAGCGGATGGGCTACCTGATCGAGACCGCGACGCACACGTCGGGGCCGATCACGGCGATCTACTTCGATCAAACGCACGGCACGATGTGGGGCGGCGCGAGCGATTACGGCGAGGACTACGGCATCGCGTGGTGAGCGCGTCGGCAACGGCGGGGCGTTTTGCTTCCGAATCGATGCGCGGATAGCGTTCCGACCCGTTCGTGCCTCCAGCTAGAATGCAACCCTCGCGTTGCGCGTCGGGGGAGTGACGGCACGCGATAAGCGCGGCCTCGGTCTCGAGGTCCGGCGTTGAGGGGAGCACGGATGGACTTCTTGGCGTGGCTCGAGAGCACGGCGCTCGCGACGGCCGTCGCGGAGACCCTTTGGGCCTATCCGTTACTCGAGACGCTGCACGCCGTCGGCATGGTGATGCTGGTCGGCTCGCTCGGGCTCATCAACCTGCGGGTGCTGGGCTACAAGCCGGCGCTGCCGATCGCCGGCATGCAGACGCTGCTCAGGCTCGCGTGGATCGGGTTCACGCTCAACGCGATATCGGGCGTCGCGCTCTTCACGTCGGATGCCGTGCACTTCTTCAGTAGCTACACGTTCAGGATCAAGCTCGTGCTGATCGCGCTCGGCGGGCTCGATGCGGCTTTCGTGACTCGGAAGATCTTCCCCGATTCGAGGGCCGAATCGTCGGGCGAATTCGCGGTCGAGGCCGACGCGCCGACGAAAGCGCTCGCGGCCGCGTCGCTCGCGTTCTGGATCGGTGCGGTGATCGCGGGCCGCCTGATCGCCTATACGCCTTGACGGTTTCCCGACTCCGATGGATGCGCTGACCTGGCTCGAAGGCACGATGATCGCGCAGGCGATCCGCGAAACGCCGTGGATGTATCCGGCTTTCGAGACGACGCACTATATCGGGCTCGCGATGCTCGTCGGCGGCATCATGCTGATCGACCTGCGGCTGCTCGGCTTCGCGCGCGACTTGCCGCTGCCACCGATCCTAGGCCTCTTGCCGTGGGTGTGGGCCGGTTTCGCGATCAACGTCGTCACCGGCACGCTGATGTTCGTCTACGGCGCGACGTCGTTCGGCACGAATCGAATGTTCTGGCTCAAGATGACGCTGATGGCGCTCGCGGGTGTCAACGCGCTCGTGTTCACGCTGTCGACGCGCTCGGCCGACTGGATCGCGTCCGGACACGCGCCTGGCCGCATCAAGGCCATCGCGACGCTCTCGCTTGCGCTCTGGCTCGGCGTCATGGCGGCCGGGCGCTGGATGGCGTACGTCTGAGCTAACCGAACGTCGCCTCGCGAAGGCGTTCCTGGATCTCCTTCGGCGTTTGCAACGTCCAATCCTTGCCGATCTCAGCGGCGATCCTCTCCTTGAGCGGCCGCGCGATGCTCTGACGCAGGTAGCCGAGGAAGCGCGGCTCGGCGACGACGTAGAGGCGATCGAACTCGCCCTGCTGGCGCCCGGATTCGAGCTTCGCCGCGACCTCTTTCGCGAAGCGGATCGCCTCCTGCTCGACCGGGTCGACCGATGCGCCCATTGCGTGGCGGCCTTGGCCGCCGGCGTCGAAGGCGGCGCCGGGACGATCCGCGTTGATGTCCTGGTTCTTGAGGCGCGTCATCGGGGAGACGAGCGTCGCGATTTCTTCGATCGGCCCGTTGCGGCCCTTCTGCGAGAAAATTCGGCAGCGGCTCTTGTCGGCGACGGCGATCCAGTCCTTACTCATCTCGTCTCCTCCTTCTCGCAATCGGCGACGTCCGAATGCGCGGCGAGCGCGACGCCGCCCTCGAGGCTATCCTACCGCCTGCCGCAACCCGATTCGAATCGACGGTTTTCCCGTATGAGCGCAAACGAGCGAAAGCGTCCTCGCTACGTCGACCACGGCGGTTTTCTGATGCCGATGGGGTTTCCCGTCGCGGGCTTCGAGTCCGGTCTCGGCTATCGCGCGGCGCCGGGCGACATCTTCGTCGCGACGTACCCGAAATGCGGCACGACGTGGATGCAGTACATCGTCTGGTTGCTCGTCAGAGGGCGTTCGCTCGGCGCCGACGATCGGCTCACGGAGCTGTTCCCGCATCTCGAGGAAGTCGGTGCGGATACGATCGGGACGCTTCCCCAGCCGAGGCTGATCAAGACGCATCTGTCCGCTTCGCTGGTGCCTTGGAACACGGACGCGAAGTACGTCTGGGTGGTGCGCAATCCGTTCGACTGCGCCGTCTCGTTCTTCCATCACACGAGAGGGTTCGTCCATCACTACGATTTCGCGGACGGCACGTTCGACGACTTTTTCGAGTGCTTCATCGAGGGCCGCGTCGACTTCGGCGACTACTTCGATCATCTGCTATCGTGGTATGCGCGCAAGGACGAGGCGAACGTGCTGTTCGTGACGTACGAGGCGATGCACGCCGACGCCCGGAGCGTCATTGTCGACGTCGCGACATTCCTCGGCGGCACGGCGCTCGAGACCGCGGAGGACGCGGCGCGCGTCGACTGGATCGCCGCGGAAACGAGTTTCGGCAGCATGCGGCGAGATCAGCGCCGCTGGTCGAGCGAGCGGCCGCCCGGGATGCCGGACTTCGTTCGAAAGGGGGGCATCGGCGATTGGCGGAGCTGCTTCTCGCCCGAGCAGGCGGCGCGGCTGGTCGAGGCGTTCGAGCGACGCACGGCCGGCACCGGCGCGGCGGCGCTTTGGCCCGAGATTCTCGCCGAAGCGCGCCGCTACGCGTACGGAGCGTGATCGCCAGGAAGTCCAGAGCGGAAAGGAGGAGCTGAAGCGAAATGGACGAAAGGACGCAAATCGAGCTCGAGGCTGCCGTGTTCCGGCGGCTTCTGAAGCACCTCGACGAGCGAAAGGACGTGCAGAACATCGACCTGATGATCCTTGCCGGCTTCTGCCGCAACTGCTTGAGCAAGTGGTACGTCGAGGCGGCGAAGGAGCGGGGTATCGAGGTCGATCTCGAGGACGCGCGCCGGCGCGTCTACGGCATGCCGTACGAGGAATGGAAGGCGAAGTATCAGCCTCCGGCGACGCCGGAGCAGCTCGCGCGCTTCGAGGAGGCGCAGAAGCGGCACGGCTGAAGGCGAGTCGTTGTCCCGCCGCGGCGGCCGCGGCGGGCGTCAGTATCGGCGATGGATCGCGAACTGCGCGAGGCCGACGAGGCCGTCGCGGAACTTCGACGGCGAGAGCACCGACAGCGCCGCGATCGCATGCTCGGCCTCGATGCGCGCGCGCTCCATCGTGTAGCGTAGGCCGCCCGAGCTTTCGATCGCGAGCTGGATCGATTTCAGGTTCTGCGTGCCGCCGGTCTCGACGGCTTCCCGGATCATATGCCGCTCCGCCGCGCTGCCGTGGTCCATGGCGTAGATCAGCGGCAGCGTCGGCTTGCCCTCGGCGAGATCGTCGCCGATGTTCTTGCCGAGCTCCTCGGGCTTCGCCATGTAATCGAGCGCGTCGTCGATCAGCTGGAACGCGAGGCCGAGATGACGCCCGAAGCCGATCAGGGCCTGCTCGACGGCTTCGCTCTGGTTCGCGATGATCGCGGCGATCCGCGTCCCGGCTTCGAAGAGCTTCGCCGTCTTACGGTAGATGACCTCCATGTAATCGGCTTCGGTAATGTTCGGGTTGTTGCAGTTCATGAGCTGCAACACCTCGCCCTCGGCGATCGTGTTCGTCGCATTCGCCATCACCTCGAGGATTCTGATGTCGTTGAGCTCGACCATCAGCTGGAACGCGCGCGAGTAGAGGAAGTCGCCGACGAGCACGCTCGCCTGGTTTCCGAACAGCACGTTCGCGGTGCGTTGACCGCGGCGGAGCCCGGAACCGTCGACGACGTCGTCGTGAAGCAGCGTCGCCGTGTGGATGAACTCGATGATCGCCGCGGCGGAGATGTGCGCCTCACCGCGATAGCCGCACGCGCGCGCGGCGAGCAGCACCGCGAGCGGACGCAGGCGCTTCCCGCCGTTGTGGATGATGTGATGAGCGACTTGGTTGACGAGGGCGACGTCGCTGCCGAGGCGGCGATAGATGACGCCGTTGACCCCGCTCCAATCGTCGCCGACGAGTAGTCTCAGCGCGTCGAGCGACGGCGCCAGTTGTTGGCTCGGGGCAACATGCATTTGCGGAATGATGCCTGATGTGACGCTCTTTGGCGAGCAGAAGTCCGATTCCCTGCGACGCGGAGTCCGCCGCGCCGCCGCGTATTCTCCTCAGAACTCCGGGACTCGTCGCCGCGTTGACCCTTATCCGGCCGATCACTAAAATGCGTCGCTTCCTGCGGTCGGCTGCATCGCGTTCCTTGCGGTCGGCAGTCGCATCAGTTGCCGAGGAGCTTTCCCAGTGTATGCGGTTTTTCGTACGGGCGGTAAGCAGTACCGCGTAAGTCAGGGCGACAAGCTGCGCATTGAGCGCCTGACCGCCGAGGTCGGCGACACCGTCGATTTCGACCAGGTCCTGCTCGTCGGCGAGGGGCAGAACGTGCGCATCGGCGCACCGCTCGTGCCCGGCGGCAAGGTCCAGGCCAAGGTGATCGGTCAGGGCCGCGCGAAGAAGATCGAGGTCGTGAAGTTCAAGCGCCGTGCCCACTATCGGCGGACGAAGGGGCATCGGCAGCCTTACACGGAGGTGGAGATCACTTCCATTTCCGGCGGAGACGCGGCGTAGCCGCGCGGGCTCGGCAAGAGGGTCTTCCGGAAGTAGAGTCTTGGAAGGGCCGGCCGGTCCGGCAATAGGTCCGAGAACATCGAGGACATTCGGCGATGGCACACAAAAAGGCAGGCGGCAGCTCGAAGAACGGCCGCGATTCGGAATCGAAACGGCTCGGCGTGAAGCGCTTCGGCGGCGAGCAGGTCCTGGCCGGCAATATCATCGTGCGCCAGCGGGGCACGCGTTATCACCCGGGGACGAACGTCGGCCTCGGCCGCGACCACACGCTGTTCGCGCTGAAGGACGGCCGGGTGGTGTTCGAGACGAAGGGACCGAAGAATCGGTTGCACGTCAGCGTCGTGGCGGACTGAGCTCCGCCTCGATCGCGACGCCGAAAAGCCCCGCGCGTCGGGGCTTTTTCGTCTCCGGGCCGCGGAAGGCCGTATCGCCCTCGGCCGTTCCGCGTCCGCATCCTGCAGGCTCGGGCAGTCGTGAAGTTCGTCGACGAGGCTGATATACGCGTCGAGGCCGGCCGCGGCGGCGACGGCACGGTCAGCTTTCGCCGTGAGAAGTACATCCCGAAGGGCGGCCCCGACGGAGGCGACGGCGGCGGGGGCGGTAGCGTCTATCTCGTCGCGAAGGAAGGCGTGAACACGCTCGCGGACTTCCGCGTCCAGCGGCGGTTCAAGGCCGAGAGCGGCCAGCCGGGCGGCGGCCGGAACATGACCGGCGCGTCGGGGGCCGATCTGTTCATCCCGGTGCCGGTCGGCACCGAGGTCTTCGATTTCGATACCGGCGAGATGCTCGGCGACCTCGTCGCGCCGGGCGATCGACTGCTCGTCGCCCGCGGCGGTCGCGGGGGGCGCGGAAACACGTCGTTCAAGAGCAGCGTGAACCGGGCCCCTCGCCAGTTCACCCGCGGCGAGCCCGGCGAGGCGCGGCATCTCAAGCTGGCGCTCAAGGTGCTCGCCGACGTCGGGTTGCTTGGCGCGCCGAATGCCGGCAAGTCGACACTGACGCGCGCGGTCTCGGCGGCGCGGCCGAAGGTCGCCGATTACCCGTTCACGACGCTGCACCCGCATTTGGGCGTCGTGCGGGTCGGCATCGAACGCAGCTTCGTCATCGCGGATATTCCCGGCCTGATCGAGGGGGCGGCCGAAGGGGCGGGGCTCGGGATCCGTTTCCTGAAGCATCTCGAGCGGACGAGGCTGCTTTGGCACGTCGTCGATGCGAACCCCGACCGTCCGGACGACGAGATCGCGGCCGAGATCCGCACGATCGTCGCCGAGCTCGAGCGCTATTCGACGGAGCTTGCCGCGCTGCCGCGGTGGCTCGTGCTGAACAAGCTGGATCTGATGCCCGCGGACGAGCGCGATGCGCACGTGGGCCGCGTCGCCGAAGCGTGCGGCTGGTCCGGGCCCGCGTACGGGATCAGCGCGTTGACGGGCGAGGGGATCGAGACGCTCGTCCGCGACACGATGCGCTTTCTCGAGCGTCTACGCGAGGCGGAGAGTGAGGCGTCGGTGCCGGCGTCGGCGGACTCGGATCGTCCGCCGACGGAGACCGGCGGCCGGTCAGGCCATCGCGCGTAGCTTGGCGTTGAGGCGGCTCTTGTACTGCGCAGCCCGGTTCTTCGCGATCAGGCCTTTGCCGGCCAGCTTGTCGATCTCGGGCACGGCTTCACGGAAACGCGCCAGCGCGAGCTCCTTGTCGCCGGCCTCGATGGCCTTCAAAACCTTCTTGATCGCGGTGCGGCCGCGCGACCGCAGCGCCTGGTTGTGGGCGCGCCGAGCCTCGTTCTGCCGAGCGCGCTTCTTTGCGGACTTCGTGTTGGCCAATTTTCGCTTCCGTTGGCTTATCGGCGGACCGCCGGGAAAGGGCCGGTATTATTTGAAGCGGCGGAAGCCTAGTCAAGCGGAGCGGCCCTTGGAACCTCGGCAATGAGCGTCGCGCCGGCGGAGGAGGCACAACCGAGGCTGATGGCCTCGACCGGCGTCGTCAGCGCGATGACGTTGCTGTCGCGCGCGACGGGGCTCGCCCGGGACGTCGGGTTCTCGCACTGGTTCGGGGCGAGCGCGGCGATGGACGCCTTCTTCGTCGCGTTCAAGATCCCGAACCTGCTGCGGCGATTCTTCGCCGAAGGGGCGTTCTCTCAAGCCTTCGTGCCGGTGCTCTCCGAGTATCGCGGCACGCGCTCGCCGGGCGAGACCCGGGAGCTGATCGACAAGGTGGCCGGCACGCTCGCGGTCGTGCTGTTCGGCGTGACGCTCGTCGGCGTAATCGCCGCGCCGCTCCTGATCCTCGTCTTCGCTCCGGGCTTCGTCGACGACGACGATCGGTTCGGCCTCGCGACCGACATGCTCCGGCTGACGCTGCCTTACTTGCTTTTCATCTCGCTGACCGCGTTCGCCGGCGCGATACTCAACACCTACCGTCGGTTCGCGGTCCCGGCCTTCACGCCGGTGCTGCTCAACATCGTCCTGATCGTGTTCGCGGCGTTCGTCGCGCCCGGGATGGAGCGGCCCGGCATCGGGCTCGCGGCCGGCGTTCTCGTCGCAGGCTTGGTGCAGCTCGGCTTTCAAGCGCCGTTTCTGGTTCGACTCGGTTTGCTGCCGCGTTTCCGGCTCGCGTTCGGCGATGCGGGCGTAGTGCGCATCGTTCGCCTGATGACGCCGGTGCTCTTCGGCGCGTCGGTGATGCAGATCAACTTGATGCTCGACATGCTGATCGCGTCGTTCCTCGCCGGCGGCAGCATCAGCTGGCTCTACTATTCCGACCGGCTCGTCGAGTTTCCGCTGGGCGTCGTCGGGATCGCGCTCGCGACGGTGATCCTACCGAGCCTCTCGGAGCAGCACGCGCGCCGCTCGCCGTCCGCGTTCGGCGCGACGCTCGATTGGGCGCTCAGGTGGGTGCTCGTCGTCTCGGTCCCGGCCGCGATCGGGTTGCTGCTGATCGCCGAGCCCGTTCTCGCGACGATCTTCTACGGCGGCGAGTTCGACGAACGCGATCTCGCGATGTCGACCGCGAGCCTCGTCGCCTACGCTCCGGGTCTCGTGGGCTTCGTGCTCGTCAAGGTGCTGGCGTCCGCGTACTTTGCACGGCAGGATACGCGGACTCCGGTTCGCGTGGGCATGCACACGGTGCTGCTCAATGTCGTGCTGAACGTGATCTTCGTGAACTTGCTGTTTCGAACCGATTGGGCTCCGCCGCATGCAGGCCTCGCGCTCGCGACCTCCCTCACGGGGCTGTTCAACGCGGCGATGCTCTTGCGAGGCCTCGTCACTTCCGGCGTCTACCGCACGCGGATCCGCTGGCTGCCGCTCGTCGCGCGCGTTGCGCTCGCATGCGCGGCGATGACGGCATTCTTGCTCGTCGCGCTCGGTGCGCTCGGCGATTGGACACAGATCGGCGGTCTCGAGCGCGTCGGTTGGCTCTTGGCGTGCGTCGCCGGCGGGATGTCGATCTACGCGGCGACGTGCCTGGCGAGCGGGCTCTCGCTGCGCGCGCTCGGCGCCGAGCCGCGCGCGGAGGTCGACGCGGCCGACGAGCGGGCGGACGGATGAGCCTCAAGCTTTACCGCCACGTCGACTCGCTGCCGCCGGCGGAGCGCGGGCGCTCCGTGACGATCGGCGCGTTCGACGGGCTGCACCTCGGCCATCGCGTGATCCTCGACCGGCTCATGCAAGACGCTCGGGCGGCCGGGCGGCCGGCGCTCGTCTGCTCGTTCGAGCCGACGCCGGGCGAGGTGCTCTCGCCGCACGATCCGCCGCCGCGCTTGACGTGCTTCCGCGAGCGCTTCGAGCTGCTCGACGCGGCGGGCATCGACGAGTTCTTCTGCCCGAGCTTTCGCAAGCTTCGCCGGCTCACGCCTCAGGAGTTCGTCGAGCGGCTGCTGGTCGAGCGTCTCGACGCGCGTCACGTGGTCGTCGGTCACGACTTCCGCTTCGGCTACGGCCGCGGCGGCACGCTCGACGACCTGCGCCGCGCCGGCGAGCGGCACGGTTTCGACGTGACCGTCGTCGAGCCGGTGATGCTCGACGGCGAGCGCGTGAGCAGCACGGCGATTCGCGCCGCGCTCGCCGCGGGCGATCTCGAGAAGGCGAAGTCGATGCTCGGCCGCGACTACAGCATGTCGGGACGGGTCATTCGGGGCCTCGGGCTCGGCAAGCGCCTCGGCTTCCCGACGGCGAACATCGGCCTGAAGCGTCGGCGGGCGCCGGTCGACGGCATCTTCGCCGTGCGGGTCGGCGGCCTCGGCCCGAAGCTGCTCGACGGCGTCGCGAGCATCGGCACGCGTCCGACCGTCGGCGGCGGCCCGACGCTCCTCGAGGTGCTGATCTTCGACTTCGACCGCGAGGTCTATGGCGAGCACATCACCGTGCACTTCGTGAAGCGCCTGCGCGAGGAGCGGCATTTCGACGGGCTCGAAGCGTTGAAGGCGCAGATCGCCGTCGACGTCGGCGAAGCCCGCGCGGCGCTCCGACGGGCTGCGCCCGCCGCTTGAATCGCGTAAACTCGAACGCCCAAAAGCTGTGATGGGGACGAGTAACCGGTCCACCGCGGCCACAGCGATCAGGGGACGGTGCGAGCCCTGAGCCGCGGCCCGGCGAATATCACCCCGGAGCTGCTGTGCCGAACGCGACCGCGCGCCTCGCGCGGCGCCGCCAGCCGAGGCGGCGAGCCTTTCTTCCCAGGCAGCCAGTAAGCGCAGACGTGTGGCTCACGTGACAGGGCCGAGCTGGGCGCCGCTCAGCTCACGAGGCCGCTTCCGCGAGGCAGCGGCGAAGCCGGGTGGTACCGCGATCCCCGTCGCCCCGGCGCCGATCGAAGGGGCATTCGAAGTCTTCCAAGTCCGTGCATCGGGCCCTTTACGTCGGCCGGGACGGCGTGCAGAGCCATGGCGTCAGTGCCATGCGAGGAAACGGGGGCAAGCCCCTTTTTTGCAGGGAACGTGGGAAGGATCGATGTTCGAACCAGTCAATCCGCGGTACGACGGTCCGGCGCTCGAGAGGGAAATCCTCGATCTTTGGCGGCGTGAAGACGTGTTTCGCCGCGTGCTCGACGCGACGCGCGACCGTCCGCGCTTCGTCTTCTACGAAGGCCCGCCCACCGCCAACGGCAAACCCGGCATCCATCACGTGCTCGCGCGCACGTTCAAGGATCTTTATCCCCGCTACAAGACGATGCGCGGCTACTACGTGCCGCGAAAAGCGGGGTGGGACACGCACGGCTTGCCGGTCGAGCACGAGGTCGAGAAGCAGATCGGTATCTTCGACAAGAAGCGCATCGAGAGAGAAGTCGGCATCGCGAAGTTCACCTCGATGTGCCGCGAGTCCGTGATGCGCTACATCGCCGACTGGGAGGCGATGACCGAGCGCATGGGCTACTGGGTCGACATGGCCGATGCGTACTCGACGCTGCACAACTCGTACATCGAGTCGGTGTGGTGGCTGCTGAAGCAGATCTGGGATCGCGGCCTGATCTATCAGGGCTACAAGGTCGTGCCGTACGACCCGCGTATCGGCGCGACGCTCTCGTCGCACGAGGTCGCGCTCGGTTATCGCGAGGTCGACGATCCTTCGGTCTATGTCCGCTTCAAGGTCGCCGGCGAGCCGAATACGGCGTTCCTCGTCTGGACGACGACGCCGTGGACGCTGCCTTCCAATCTGCTGCTCGCCGTGCATCCCGACGTCGAGTACGCGTGGGTCCGGCGCGGCGACGAGACGCTGATCCTCGCGAGGAATCTCGTCGAGACGGTGCTAGGAAGCGACGAGGCCTACGAGATCGTCAGGACGGCGCGCGGCGCCGAGATGGACGGCATGCGCTACGAGCGCCTGTTCGACTATCTGCCGGTCGAGGGCGATATCTGCCGCGTCCGCACGGCCGAGTTCGTCACGACCGAGGACGGCACCGGCATCGTGCACATCGCGCCCGCGTACGGCGAGGACGACCTGAAGCTCGGCCAGAAGCACGGGCTGCCCGTGCTGCACGGCGTCGGCGAGGACGGCTACTTTCTGCCCGCGGTCACGCCGGTCGCCGGGAAGTTCTTCAAGGACGCGGATCCGGTCATCATCGAGCTGCTGCGCGAGCGCGGGCTGCTGTTTCGTGCGGAGCGCTACAAGCACAACTATCCGTTCGGCTGGCGGACCGGCGATCCGTTGATCTATTACGCGAAGAACGCGTGGTACATCCGCACGACCGCGTTCCGCGACCGGCTCGTCGAGCTGAACCGCACGATCAACTGGGTGCCCGAGTACATCCGCGACGGTCGCTTCGGCAACTGGCTCGAGAACAACATCGACTGGGCGCTGTCGCGCGAGCGGTTCTGGGGCACGCCGCTGCCGGTCTGGACGGACGGCGCGGGCGACTTCATCTGCATCGGCTCCGTCGCGGAGCTCGAGGAGCGCACCGGCCGCAAGCTCGAAGGGCTCGACCTCCATCGCCCGGCGATCGACGAGATCACGTTCGTGCACGAAGGGCGCGAATACCGTCGCGTCGCCGAGGTCATCGACTGCTGGTTCGACTCGGGCTCGATGCCGTACGCGCAGTGGCACTATCCGTTCGAGAACCGCGAGATCTTCGAAAGGAGCTTCCCGGCAGACTTCATCTGCGAGGCGATCGACCAGACGCGCGGCTGGTTCTACACGCTGCACGCGATCGCGACGATGGTGTCGGACAGCGTCGCGTACAAGAACGTCGTCTGTCTGAGCCACATCGTCGACCAGGACGGCAAGAAGATGTCGAAGTCGCTCGGCAATATCGTCGATCCGTACGACGTCTTCGACTCGGTCGGCGCCGACGCGCTGCGCTGGCACTTCACGGCGCGCGTCGCACCGGACGTGCAGAAGCGCGTCTCGGTCGACATCATCGCGGACGTCGCGAGCGGCTTCATCAACACGCTGTGGAACACGTACGGCTTCTTCGTGATGTACGCACGGCTCGATGGCTTCGACGGGGCGCGCACCGTGCCCTATGCGGAACGCCCCGAGATCGACCGCTGGGTGATCTCGCTGCTCGAGGAGACGGTCCGGACCGTGACGGACGCGCTCGAGCGTTATGACGCGCTGACGGCAGGAACGTCGATCGAGCGCTTCGTCGATCAGCTCAGCAACTGGTACGTGCGGCGCAACCGCCGCCGTTTCTGGAAGGCGGCGAGCGGCGACGACAAGGCGTCCGCTTACGCGACGCTCTACGAGTGCCTCGAGACCCTGACGCGGCTGCTCGCGCCGTTCGTGCCTTTCATCAGCGAGGCGATGTATCAGAACCTGGTCCGCCG